>CAYSCS010000071.1:0-34554 GCA_964429695.1 uncultured Eubacteriales bacterium | reverse complement strand
AAAGGCAAAATCCCTTGCTGTATCATAAAAATACCTCCTGGTTAGGGTATCACCCAGCGGGTGATTTATTTTTTTCATCAAAAATAACCTTATACCAGGGGGCTTTTCGTTTCAATCAAATTTTCTATCGGCAAATCAGGGGTTGTATGGGTAAGGAAATTGGTGAGAATTTTGCCTTAGAGTTAAAGACAAGAAAATTTTTTTTATAATTTTTCTGAAAGATCAAAAAAAACAGTCATTACCGGTAATCCACAAATTATCTTACAAGAAGAGATATTCTAAACAAAGATTTGTCTAAAGACCTTCAGTTGTCATTGATGCAACTGATGCACAACATTTAAAGGAAAATTAAAAGAAAAATCGAATAGTTAACTAATTTTTCTCTAAACTTAAAAGATAAAAAGCAGTGCATTTTTGAGGATGAATGGATATCTTTGAACCAGAGGCTTCTAAATTGGAAATTTTGCTAAAAATTTAAAATCAACTTCTTCAGAGAAATCCTCTTTGACTTTTACTTATTCTAGGTGCTTAGAATATTCGGGTTTAGGATATTATTTTATAATCAATTTTAATTAAGGTAGAGTTTGAAATGTGTTAAAGATTATAATAAAAATAAATACAGAAAATATTAGACGGCCTGAGGAAATAATTTTGAGCTCACTGATTGCTGTAATCGACGATGAACCAGACATTGTTGAGCTAGTGAAGGTGAATCTTGAAAAATCCGGGTTTAAAGTAAAAGGTTTCTACGATGCTGACTCATTTTTAGGAGAGCTCGGCTCAACTAGATTTGAGCTCATCATTCTGGATTTGATGCTCCCCGATGCAGATGGGCTTGAAATATGTAAATATCTTAAGAGAGAGAAGGAATTTTCTTCTATTCCCATCATAATCCTTACCGCCAAACAGGAAGAAGTAGATAAAGTCTTAGGTCTAGAGCTTGGAGCAGATGATTATGTGACTAAGCCATTTTCTCCCAAGGAGTTAGTGGCCAGGGTGAAAGCTGTTTTGAGAAGAGGACATCCTCAGGAAGAAAGCATGATTGAGATTGGAGGCATTCTAAAGATAATTCCTGAAAAACATGAAGTTTATGTAGAAGAAGAAAAAATTCAGTTGACATCGACTGAATTCAAAATCCTCAACTTTCTTGCCTCCAAAAAAGGGTGGGTCTTCACAAGGGATCAGATCCTCGACTTTCTCTGGGGAAAAGAAAAGGCTGTCATAGATAGAACCGTTGATGTTCACATTAGACATCTGAGGGAAAAACTTGGCAGAGCTTCTTGCTTTGTCAAAAATGTTAGGGGGATAGGGTATAAATTAGAAGAATGAAAAGTTCTCTTTTCTTAAAAGCATTTGCTGGCTTCTTACTGATAATTGCTTTTGTCTCAGTTTTTTTCCTTTTCATCTCATTCAACATGACGAAAAATTTCTATCTTGAAACTTTAAGTCGTCATCTTGAAGATGTGGGACGCACATTGAAGCATAAGATTATTCCTTATCTTGAAGGAAAAGATTTCAAAGGGCTCGATTCTTTCGTGAAAAAGTTCGCCACAGACATTCAAACGAGGATAACTGTAGTAGACAGTGGGGGTAAGGTTCTTGCTGATTCTGAAAAGGAACCTGAAACAATGGAGAATCACAGATACAGGCCAGAGATATTGAATGCTCTTGAGGGAGGTGTAGGAAGATCAATTAGATACAGTTATACAGTTAAAGAGAAAATGCTTTATGTAGGCATACCGATTGAAGGAAGAGAAAGAATTTCCTATGTGCTTCGCTTGAGCCTCTATGTGAAGCAAATAGACCGTCTTTTCTCAGCCTTAAAAACTTCATTGCTGAGAATTTCTCTTCTTCTGATAGCGATTGCTCTCGTCAGCGCACTCATCTTTTCTCGTTCCCTTACCTCCCCACTCAAAGAATTAAAAACCGCATCAGATAAAGTTGCCTCTGGAGACTTTTTGGTCCATGTCGACACAAAGAGAAAGGATGAGTTTCGAGACTTGGTCAGAGCTTTCAACTTCATGATAGAAAAAATCAAAGACCTCATTGAAAAAATCACATGTCAGAAGGAAGAGCTAAATGGAATCCTTTCTTCAATTGAGGAAGGGATCATGGCTCTTGATGGGCAGGGAAGGGTTCTTTACTCCAACGAGAGCATGGCGAAGATTGTTAAAAACTGCAACCTTGAAGGTAAATTCTACTGGGAGGTCATAAGAAAGCCACAATTTCTCGAATGGGCTGAGAGAGTGCTCAGGGAAAAGAAAAATGATTCAAGGGAAATTGAGATTGACGGCAAAACCATGCTTTGCAAACTAATTTTTGTCCATGAGAAGGAAGAGGCAGTGATTACTTTTCATGACATCTCAAAAGAGAAGGAAGTAGAAAAAATGAAAAAAGATTTTATCTCCAATGTTTCCCACGAATTGAAGACTCCGCTAACAGCCATCAAGGGTTTTGCCGAGACCCTGGAAGGAAGACTTGAAGACGAGAACAGAAGATACCTGGAGATAATAAGGAGGCATACAGAGAGACTCATCAATATCGTCAATGATTTGCTGTTTCTTCATGAGGTTGAAGAGGCGCACCTAATGGAGATAGAAGATATTAACCTTATAGAATTATTAAAGGAACTTCTTGAGATATTTGAGGGAAAATTAAGAGAGAAAAATCTTGAACTTGAGTTTAAAGCAGAGCCTGAGCTTCCTTTCCTTAGAGGGGATCGATTCAAACTTGAACAGCTCTTTTTAAATTTGATAGATAATGCCATAAAATACACTGAAAAAGGTAAAATTACCGTAGAGGTCAAGAAAAGCGACCCATATCTATCAGTGATGATAGAGGACACAGGAATAGGAATCGCAGAAGAGCACCTTTCCCGGATTTTTGAAAGATTTTATGTAGTAAGTAAATCTCGGGCAAGAAGTGCTGGAGGAACAGGACTCGGACTTTCTATTGTCAAGCATATAGCCCTTCTTCATGGAGGGAAGGTAAACGTAGAGAGCGTTGAAGGTAAGGGAAGTAGATTCACCGTTCTTCTACCTTATTAAAAATGTCGACGACAAAAGCCTGGCCTTTGGTTTAATTTGCTTAATTCTTTTAAAACAGTCCAATCAAGGAAAACGAAATGTAGAGAGCCATGCTTTTTTCTAAAATTAAATTCTTTTTCTCACTTTAACCTTATAAAATTTTTTTCATCAAACTTTTTTGTGGTTAAAAACGTTAAGTTTTGAGATGTTCTATAATTTGTTCAGCTAATCAACCAAAGAGATTTCATTGTTTAAGAGATGATGGAATTAATATTAAGGGGATTCGAAAGGCTTCATTATCAATTTGAATCAAAGAATCTTCGTCAAAAGGCATCCTGCATATTTGCTCTGATCAATTTAATTTTTCGGGATTATGAGTAAAAATTCCAAAAGAGCTAAAACGCTGTGATCGGAAATTTAAAAATTTAACTAACATTTTACCCTTCCTTAATTAAAACTTAACAATTAATCCTTATCCTCAAATCTGGTTTTATAGAGCCTCAAATTCATTCCCTTCATGGATTGAAGGAAAAAAAGGCGCGCCGGAACGAAAAGAGCCTTAAAACCAGAACAAAATTCAGGAATTAAGGAGGAAAAAATGAATGAAGAAAAAACCCAGAAATTCAAAATGATTAGGATTTTCGCTTTTTTCTTACTTTTCATTCCTTGCTTTGCCAAAGCCCAACAGACATTCAACACCACCATTTACTTCGATTATGGCATGTTTCTTACTAAAAGAGGTCCGCTCACTTCGAATCCAAAAAGCAATTATCTTGCTTTCCGCAGAGCCTACTTCACCTATGAGAATAAAATTAACGATAATTTAAAATTTCGCTTTCGCTATGATGCAGATAATACGGCAAATATTACTTCTATAGACTTTACTAAGGGTTTGACAAAGAAAGATGACAAGTTGCGTCCCTTCATCAAACACCTTTATTTTGAGTACGCCGGACTTCTTCCAAACTCAAACCTCAGGGTTGGTATGACTGAGACGATTCAATACAAGATTGCTGAAGACCGCTGGGGCTATCGAAGTGTGGCTAAAACATTGATGGATAATTACAAGGACATGACTGGTGTGGATGTGGATGCACCTTCAGCCGACCTAGGAATAAGTTTTAACAAAAACATTGCCAAGCAGTTACGTTTCACATTTATGGTAAGTAACGGTGAAGGCTATTCACATGCCGAAAAGGATAAATATAAAAAATTTGCTGCCAATCTTCATTTTATCCCAATAGCAGGTCTGTCGTTTGTTGGCTATATCGATTACGAAAAGCAGGATGCAGAAAACTCAGCCATGACTTATAAGGTAGATGGTTACATGGAGATGGTCCGAAAATTAACCATAGGGGCAGAATATTTTATCTATAAAAATGACAAAAACCTCACCGCTGAGATGGAAAGATTTGATGTCTTAGGATTTTCAATCTTTAGCCGCTATACAGTAATTGAGGGATCCCTCTCTTTATTTGCAAGATTCGACCTATATGAGCCAAATAGTTCTTCAAAATCTGATGAAATGAATCTTATCATCGCTGGCTTCGACTTCTCACCCTGGGATAAAAGCATGAAGATTCAGCCAAACATCTGGTACCGTGCCTATGCTGATAAGGCAAAAAAAGACGATGTTATTTTTAACATCACTTTCTTCCTCTCCTTTTAAGGGAGGAATTTATGGAAAGCAAAAATGAAAAACTCAAGAAAAAGGAGGTTTTAAATGAAAAGATTGATTACAATTCTAACTTTAAGCCTCATGGCTTTGAGTATGGCTTCTGAACCGTCTTCTGTCGGGAAAAAAATGATTCAGATAAAAGGCTCTGATACCATGGTGAATATTGTTCAGATTCTTGCCGAGAAATACATGACTCTAAATCCGGGAGCAGCCATCGCGGTCTTAGGAGGTGGGTCGGGTACAGGAATTTCGGCGCTCATTAACAGAACTTGCGATATTGCAAATCATTCCCGAGAATGGAAACAGAAAGAGATTGACCTTGCCTGGGAAAAAGGCATCAAGCCTCGCTTCTTTATCATCGCTGTTGACGGGTTGAGTATCATTGTCAATGAGAAGAACCCCATCGAAAAGCTTACCATGGAAGAGCTTGGAGCCATTTACCGCGGAGAGATAAAAAACTGGAAAGCCTTTGGTGGTCCGGATAAAACCATCTCCCTCTATGGTCGTCAATCTAATTCTGGGACTTATGTGTTCATTCAGGAGCATGTGCTCGGGAATAAGAATTATTCCCCTGAGATGAAAGAGATGAATGGAAATGCACAAATCATAGAAGGAATTCTCCAGGATGAGGATGGGATTGGCTATGTCGGTGTTGGTTACCTCTTTGATAGAGATGGGAAGATACGCAAGGGAATTAAGGTCTTAAATATAGCCAAAGATCACAATTCTCCTGCTTTTTCACCTCTGGATAAAGAAGCCGTAGATAGGGGAGATTATCCTGTGGCAAGGCCACTTTATCAAGCCACAAACGGCAAACCAAGTAGAGATGTTGCTGACTTCATTGCCTTTGAAATAGGTCCTGAAGGCCAGAAGATAGTCGAAAGAGAAGGGTTTTTCACCATAGGTGTGAAACACAGAGAAGAGAATGAAAAAAACCTGAAGTAAAACCCCTACCTGAGGAGCGAGGTGAAGCCAGCTATGAAAAATTTTAAATAGGGGGAGAGGCTTCTCCCCCCTCCTTTTAATTTTAAGAAGAACGTGAGAATGAAAGAGCTTTTATTTTGAGCGGAGTTGGAGATGAAATGGTTGGGTAAAAAACCAGGGTATTTGCTCCCTTACTTGAGTCTTATTGAAAAGCTCTTGAGTGATTCAGAAAAGAATGCAGTTCTAAAAGGTGATAAAGAGAAACCCCATTTCTTGAAGAAAAAGACAATCTTAAAGCGCTGGAAAGAGGAAGCAATTAAGTCTTTTTTCTTTGCTAATGGGATACTTGCGGTAGCCATCCTTTTTGGAATTTTTACTCTCCTTCTTGCCACAGCCATTCCCGCCTTCAAGGAAATTCCAGTGGGTGAGTTCTTCACTGGGAAAATGTGGGATCCGACTTCCCCGGAAAAAGAGCAATACGGAATTCTTTCCATGATGGTGAGCACTTTAATGGTAACTTCAGGAGCCCTCGTCTTAGCCATTCCCATAGGTCTTGGTGTTGCAGCCTATCTTTCTGAAGTAGCAAGCTGGAGGGTAAGGGAAGTTGTGAAACCAATCATCGAGATTCTGGCAGGTATACCCTCAGTGGTGGTGGGATTTTTAGGCATAGTGCTTTTTGGACCTATAATTGCCAGGATATTTAAGACTGGGCATGGCTTGAATGCCGCTAATGGATGTTTTCTTCTGGCTATTATGGCTCTTCCCACTATCATCAGCATCTCTGAGGATTCTTTGAATTCAGTCCCTCAATCATATTCTGAAGCCTCATTTGCCCTTGGAGCAACGAGATGGCAGACTCTTGTGCGAGTTAAAATACCAGCTGCGCTCTCGGGAATAATAGCCTCCTTCATGCTCGGCATGGGAAGAGCGATAGGAGAGACTATGACGGTTCTGATGGCCACTGGAAATGCACGTTCTTTCCCCCATGGGTTTCTCGATTCGATCCGTACCATGACAGCAAATATCGCCATTGAGCTTGGCGAAGTCCCTTACTTTACCACGCACTATTATGCTCTTTTTGCCATTGCCCTGATTCTTTTCATCTTGACATTCATAATCAATCTTATTGCTGATGTTATTCTTCACAAATACCAACAGAGAGAACAATGAAGAAAAAAAAATTTACTCAGTTTCTCGGGTTTTTGCTGTTACGTGCCTGTCTTTATTTTGTTCTGGCTGTCCTACTCCTCTTTATTTATGACATAGGTAAAAAAGGAGGGGGAGTCATAAGCCTAGAGTTTCTTACTCAGCCTCCACGAAGAGGAATGACCGAGGGGGGGATTTTTCCAGCTATAATGGGAACTTTTTTAGTTACTATGGTCACTGCAGCGCTGGCTATACCGCTTGGAATGTTTGCTGCTATATATCTCAATGAATACGCTAAGCAAACAAGATTAACGCGTATAATCCGCCTCTCGATTCGAAACCTTTCAGGAGTGCCTTCTATTGTCTTTGGTCTTTTTGGAGTCATTCTTTTTGTCAATGTGCTTCGTTTTGGGACTTCAATTCTTTCGGCAGGGCTGACACTTGGACTCCTTACCCTTCCTTGGACTATTACAGCCAGTGAAGAAGCTCTAAAAACAATCCCCAATTCTTATCGTGAAGGAGCCCTGGCACTTGGGGCGAGCAAATGGCAGACAATCCGGACCAATGTCCTTCCCTATGCTATTCCAGGTATGCTCACAGGTGCTGTGCTCGGCCTGGCAAGAGCAGCCGGCGAAACAGCGCCAATTATGTTTACCGGAGCAGCCTTTTATCTTCCTTATTTGCCAAAATCTTTGTCTGATCAGTTTATGGCATTGCCCTATCATCTTTACATCCTGGCTACCCAGCATCATGCAATTCAGCAAGTAAGACCACTTGCCTACGGAACAGCATTAGTTTTGTTAGTCTTGGTACTGGGAATAAATACAGCCTCTATTATCATTCGTTACCGGATGCGGAGGAAGCGGAGATGGTGAAAATTGAGACTAAAGTAAAGATTGAGACTCTTAATCTTAGTTTTTATTATGGTAACTGTAAAGTATTAAAAAATATAAATCTAATTTGCCCTGAGCACAAGGTGACTGCTATCATCGGCCCTTCAGGATGCGGAAAGTCAACCTTCATTCGGACCCTGAACAGAATGAATGATGTAATACCAGGGACAAAAGTCGAGGGGAAAATTTTAATCGATGGAGAGGATATCTATTCTCCAGCGGTAGATGTGGCCGAATTAAGAAGGAGGGTGGGGATGGTGTTTCAAAAACCTAATCCATTCCCAAAATCAATCTTCGATAATGTTGCTTATGGACTCAGAATTAATGGCTTAAAAAAAAGAAGAAGGCTCGAAGAAATAGTTGAATGGAGCCTCAGGGAAGCAGCTCTGTGGAACGAAGTGAAAGATAGATTGAACGAAAACGCCCTCCTTCTTTCTGGGGGTCAGCAGCAAAGACTCTGTATTGCTCGTGCCCTTGCTGTAAGACCAGATGTGATTTTATTCGATGAACCCTGTTCTGCTATCGACCCCATTGCCACAGGACGAATCGAAGACCTAATCCATAAACTAAAATTGAATTACACTGTGGTTATTGTCACTCATAACATGCAACAGGCAGCAAGAGTTTCTGATTATACTGCCTTCATGATGCTTGGAGAATTAATAGAATTTGATGTAACTGAGAAAATATTCACTAACCCAGAAAATAAATTGACCGAAGACTATATTACAGGAAGATTTGGATAGGGGAAAGTAAATGGAAAGACATTTTGATGAGGAATTAAAAGATCTTAAAGAGAAGCTTTTGAAAATGGCTACCCTGGCTGAGGAAGCGATTTCGCTCGCGGTTTCAAGCCTTAAAGAGAGAAAAGAGGAATTGGCTCGTAGGGTATTTGAGGGTGAGGAAATGATTAATTTACTTGATATCCAGATTGACGAAGAATGCATGAAACTCCTCGCCCTCAGGCAACCCATGGCTACAGACCTTCGCTTCATCTCTTCAGCCATGAAAATAGGTAGCGAGCTTGAAAGAATAGGAGACCAAGCGGTGAATATAGCCGAAAGAACGCTTGAACTTCTGAAGCTTCCGATCCTAAAGCCTCTCATCGACATCCCTCGTATGGCAGCTCTTTCTCAACAGATGGTAAAAGACTCTATAAATGCCTTTGTCAACAAGGATGAAAACCTGGCTAGGAATGTCTGCGAGAGAGATGATGAAGTGGACAACCTCAACGACCAGGTCTTCCGTGAACTTCTGACTTACATGATGCAAGATCCCAAGAATATTGAGAGAGCCGTGGGTCTAATCCTTGTCGGGCGCCATCTTGAGAGAGTCGCAGACCATGCTACCAACATAAGTGAGGACGTAATTTATTATTTAAAGGGGAAAACCATCAAGCACCACTATGATAAGAGATAACGAGTTCAGAATTATTTAAAACCGTTTAGGTCTCATTCTTCGGGGAAGACGGCTTAAAATGAGCTTCGATCCAGTTCCTTATCTCATCCCTAACTCTTCTGAAATCTTCAATGGCTTCTTCTTGATGAGCTTCTTTGGCGATAGGACTCTTAAAATTTCTGTGCATTACTCTTTTCCCTCCAGGGAAGAAAGGACACTCCTCTTTTGCCTTATCACAGAGGGTGATGACATAATCAAATTCCTCTCCTTTAAAGGTTTCAATGGGTTTTGAAGAGTGTGAGGAAAGGTCTATTCCTGATTCCTGCATCACTACCTTTGCCAAAGGATGAACTTGTGTAGGATGGGTTCCTGCACTGAAGGCTTCATATGATTCTCCATAGAGATGATTCAAGAATGCTTCAGCCATCTGAGAACGAGAGGCGTTATGAGTGCAGAGGAAAAGTACTTTTTTCTTTAGAGATTTTTTCATCGATGATTCCTTTTCATGAGTCTTTTGGGGGATTTAAAAGTTTTTTTTTCCTTTTTTAAGGCTCTGTAGAGGAGGTAAATAAACCCGCCCCAGCTTATTCCCAGGAAGATTAATATCCAGAGGATGAGTCTCATTTTAATCTCCCTCCTCCTGGTTACTCTTTATTCTCTGGGAGAGGGAACCGCTGAAGATGAGCAGAATAGCGATTAAAATTGACCATTGAAAAATTATCGTGCCGAGATTGGAAACTTTGAATGGCATCCACCAGGTTTGAGGATACGACTTTATTGCCTGATACATCCACCATAGGAGGAGGACAATAAATACTAAAGGAGAGACGTATCTTATAATACAGCTCCACCACCTGCCCATTTTCAACTCTGATTCTGGGTTGATGATTTCCTTTCTCAGTTTTTCTGCTCCATATTTCCAGACGGCGAGGATGATAAAAAAACCACTGAGAAGCAATGCTAGTCCCCAGACCCAGTCTTGATTGTCAAGAAAAGATGGAAAAAGGGCAGAAGGAAGGCCGAGGATAAAACAGGTAAAGACAGTAAGGATAGCGCTTTTTTTTCTTTTAACTCCTGCGTCAATAAGAGTCTTTGTGCCCAATTCCGCCATGGCCACTAAAGAGCTTAGAGCAGCAAGGGCCATTGCCAGGAAAAAAAAGGGAGCGATTATTGAGCCACCCGTCATCTTGGAAAAGAGATGGGCCAGGGAAATAAAGGTTAAGCCGGTGTTTCCGCCTGCCATTATAGAACGCGCCTCTTCTAAGGTAGGAGAGAGTGCGAATACAGTGGGGATAACGGCAAGTCCTGCAAGAAGCGCCACTGACTGGTCTCCAAACCCGACTATCAGGCTATTTTGAGGAATATCTTCCTTTTTTCTGGCATAAGTGGCGTAGGTAAACATCAATCCCCACGCAGCACCCGTCGACCAGGCAGATTGAGTGAAAGCCTGAAGCCAAGTTGAAGGGTGGAGGAGCTTAGCCCATTCCGGAATGAAAAGATAGATGAGACCTTCTTTTGCCCCCGGTAGTATCACGGCTCTTGCTGCGGCAATGAAGAGAAAAACGAAAAGCGAAGGAATCATTACTTTCATTACTTTTTCTACCCCCCCTTTGATTCCCTTGAGGATTATTACTCCGCATATGACGATAGAAATAAAATGGAAGAGAAGGACCTGCCAAGGTGATTTAAGGAATGAGTTCCAGAGAGCAGAGGTGTCAACTTCCTCTTTAAATGCCCCTTTGAGAGAGAGCAAAAAATATTTTAGACACCATCCAGTCACTACCGAATAGTAGAAGGCAATGAGCATACAAACTGCCGTCATCCAGCCGCCCATCCAAGTAAATTTTTTGCCCATGAAATCTCTGAATCCACCCAGAGGTGCAAAACGAGTCGTTCTCCCCATTGCCATTTCACTCATAAGAAGAGGTGCTGACCATAAAAAAAGGGCAAGTGTGTAAGCAAGAAGGAACGCTCCTCCTCCATATTGAGCAGCCATCCTGGGGAAACGCCAGATGTTTCCTGTACCCACAGCCATTCCTATGGTTGCGGCAATGAATCCCCACCTTGTTCTAAATTCCTCTTTCTCAGCCAATATCTTAATCCTTCTTAAATTTATCCATATTTATAATCAAAATCATAGAGAAAGACAAGAATAAACTCTGAAAAACTAGGTTGATGATTACTTGGGCATAGGAATTTTCGGCTATCAACATCTTGATTTAGTCGCATCTTATAACCGAGAAAATGTCTAATTCTGAATATGTTTTAAACAACCTCTTATCCCCACCAAATAGACTAGGAAATCTACCCTTCGCCTCTTTCACAAATTCGAGAAAAAACCTTCAAACCCTGAAAGCTTCCCATCTCAAGTAGGAAATTTTTTCTTTTTTCTTTAGCTGGCGCTTAATTTGTGATTTCTCTTCCTAATTTAGAGTAGAGGTAAAATTTAAATAAATGAAAAAATATTAAGATTATCCTAGTATCCATGAAAGGAGGGAAAAAATATACACAAGAGAAGTCTTTTATGGTGAAAATCGCTAGTTTTTTAGATTGGCTTAGAAAACATGATGCGTTTCTAAGGAAATGGTTAGTGGGTCAAGATACATTCTTACTTAAAGGTTCTAAAGACCTAGATGATTTAATCAGTCAACAAACCAGAATCGCAAAAAAGTTACTCTAACCTTTTAGCTCTATCACTCCAGATTATTTCTTTGACCTTTAGAGTCCACCAAAACAGAATTCGTGAACTTTCCTCAAGCCTTTATTCGTTTTTTCAAATATCTCAAAGTTATGTGATTCATAAATAACTTTATAAATTAGAATATATTCTTTTTTATTTAGTGAGAATACATCCCACAAAGTCCGCTTATATCCACCTGTCTCAGAGTCTTCTTTGCTAATTTCGACACTTGGACCTAGGACTTTATCTCCTTGAATATAGATAAAACTCTGCCAGAATATTCTCTCTTTATTCAGATCCTCGGGCATAAAGTCTCTAGAATTTATTTCTATTTTATTAAGGATAAAAAAAATAAAATCTCCCCTTTTTGTCTTGATATGATTTTCAATGAGGAGTTCTTTGGCCAGATTTCTGTTTTGACTACCTAAAAATTGTTCGATTATTACTTGAATTTCAGAAATCTGTGTCTCCTTCGTCTGGTCGAACTTCTCGAGAGTTACTTTTCTAGGTGTGTAATAATAGCGCACGACATAAGCACCGTCATTTAGAGTCAAATATTCAAAATAGAACATCTCATCGGCTCTTTCTTCTGAAAGAAAAAAGCGAATGTCGATTTTGCCAAGTTTTTGGTATTGATTAACAGGAACATATTGATAGAGTCCGTCAGGAATTAAATAAATGTGGCGAACATAGTTCTCGAGTTTCTTGAGCTTGGCGGAGATTTCGCCTTCCTGTTGAACCTGGCTTGCCAAATAAAATGCATAAATCATGCCGCAGCCGATAGCCAGAAGATAAATCCTGCTCAATTTATCCTTTCTTTTGCCTCTCTTCTAAGTATTTCTATTTCAGCAAAGATTCTATGTCAAGGGAACAAATTTTTCATATTAATTTTTAATATCCAAGGGGAAGGATTGAGATAGAGTCATAACCCCCAAGATGGATCACCACTCAAGTCTGACCATAAAGAATGCAATAGATTTATGAGGCCTGAAGTTTAAGAAGAGAGCGAGAAAAAAAGAGGCTGTGTGCAGAGGAAATTGCTTCGGGAAAAATCATAGCTTTATTTATCTAATTATTCTTACTTTTTTATTTTACTTCAATAAATACTTATCGTGTTCAGGAAAAGGGTATCTTTATCTTTTAATTTCATAGCTTTTTTATCACCCCAAAAAAGTATTTACAGAGAAGTAAATTTAATATATATCAAAATTTTGTTTAAAATTGAGGTGGAGGCTTGATGAGAAAAATATTGAGCGTATTTTTTTTGATTATTATTCTAGCTTACCTAGCTTACTCTCATGGCTTTCTGAAAGATAGCGAGGAAGAGAGGGATTTTGATTTAAATGGATATATAAGGAGTCTGGGCTATGCAGGCAAAAGACCTCTCTCAAATTCGGGCGAAATAAAGAGTGCTTATGGAGAAGCCTCGCTTAAATTCCGGGCAAGAAAAAGTGGCTTTGGAGATGCCTTCGCCGAAATCCGCTTCAGAGAAGGATATGAATTTAAGAGTGAAATTACAGAGTTCAATCTTCGTGAAGCATATGTGAACATTTATGCCGGAAAATTCGATTTTAGAATCGGACATCAGATAGTTGCGTGGGGGAGAGCCGATGGAATTAATCCCACAGATAATATAACACCAAAAAATATGCTCATCCGGTCTCCTGAAGAGGATGATAGAAGGGAGGGAAATTTTCTTATTCGCTCTTTCTATAACCTCCTTCCTTTGAGACTCGAACTTGTCTGGATTCCATCATACAGAGCCTCCGTAGTGCCTACAGAACTCATCTCTTTTCCAAAAGGAATTTCTTTGAGCAAACCCCAGTATCCAGAAGCAACATTTGCGAATAGCGCTTTCGGTTTGAGAGCAAATTTCGAATTTTCGTGGATAGACGGTTCGTTCTCTTATTTTAATGGACATAATCCATTTCCAGGCATTGCATCAGGGACTCCGATCTTCACTCCTCAGGGTTTATCTCTTGAAATCTTCCTCAAGTCATATCGAATGCATGTCTTCGGTTTAGATTTTCAAACAACAATTCAAAAGACCTATGGTCTAAG
Organism: uncultured Eubacteriales bacterium; assembly: GCA_964429695.1. Classification (GTDB taxonomy): domain Bacteria; phylum Acidobacteriota; class Aminicenantia; order Aminicenantales; family Aminicenantaceae; genus CAYSCS01. The sequence continues at coordinate 20,748 of CAYSCS010000071.1, read as the reverse complement.
AGGAGAATTCGCCTGCCGCATACCTCATGGAGATCATAAAACAGAAATTCATATTCCAAACCCAGAAATTCAGCTTGTTCTAGGAATAGAGAAGGAATTTCCTCAAGACTTGAGCTTAATTGCTCAGTATGTGGGAAAGTATGTATTTAAATTTGAAGAACTGAGGAGACCAGCCGAGCTTTTTCTCCTTCCCGTCTATGAAATCGAAAGCAAAAACAGAATGATATCATCCCAGCTTCACAGGCATAGCCATTCTCTCTTTTTCAGGGTAGGGAAGGCTCTCGCTCATGAAACGATGAAAATTGAATTTGTAAGCCTGTTTAATGTAACAAGCAAAGAAGCCATGATGAGACCAGAATTTACCTGCGAGATAACTGATGACTTAAACTTTACCACTGGGATTGAGGTTTTTTCTGGACCGGATGAGACTCTTTTTGGAACCATAGACTCAACCCTGAATTCGATATTCTTCCAGTTGAAAGTTCATTTTTAGGGCGAAGTGGAAAATGAATGTCAGGATGAAAGGCACTAGAAAAAAACATTGGATTCAAAGGTTATTCTGGAGTTTGAATAAGGGAGATTCCAAGTGAAACAAGGGGAAATGTGGCATGATTTAATCTTACTTCGAAAATTGAGCAGGGCTTCTAAAAACTAAAATGGATGATTTTTTCAATAACATGGATAAAATTCATGAAACTTTAAAGGAAGAGGATAACTCCTCTGAAAAATGAATGAATCTCCCTTTAAAGGATTTATTAAATTGGTAAGCGAAAAAATCAAGCTTGCCCTTGTTAATTCCAATGAATTCTCTTTTAAAGTTCTAGAGGTTGCGGGCTTAAAAGTCTCTCGAATCTCTGTACTCATTAAAAAGGAAGCCTCGATTATCCAGAAACTGGGCTTCAATTCTGAAGGTTTGCAGCTCTTAAATATGATTATTCCAGTCCCTGTGTATGTTATGACCAGCCACCTTAGGATAGGGCACGCGTTGAATCTTTTCTGTAGAGAAGAATTCGATGATAAAGAGCATGAGAAGCTTTGAGAAACAATAAAAAGTCACCTTTTCTTCGAGACAAAAGGGCTCTTAGAAAATTGTTTTTAAGAGGATAAGGTATCACGATGAAAAACTTCGCTTCTTGGGTCATAAAATATCGTTTTACGATTATTGTCTTATTTAGTGCTCTTTCTATTATTTTTGGAATAAACATTCCCAAGGTAAAGATAGAGCCCGAGATGAAAGCCATGCTTCCCAAAAATATGGAATCTAGGATGAATACAGAACAAATCGATGAAATTTTTGGTGGCACAGATATGCTCATGGTTGTGATTAAGTCTGAAGATGTCCTTAAGAGAGAAACTCTAGAAAGGGTAAAAAAAATCTCGAGAGAAATGAAACGAGTAAACGGTGTGGATAAGGTGCTTTCACTTTTCGAGTTGAAAAGTATCAAAGGAGAAGATGGGACAATGGTCGTAAATCCCGCGGTAAAGAGCATTCCTCAAACAAACGAAGAAAAGGAAAGCTTGAGGAAAGAAATTGAAGAGAATGACTTAGTTTATGGAAGTGTGGTTTCTAAAGATTTCACTCTGACAGGAGTGATTGCCCTTCTTAAGTCCAATGTTTCTGATAGGGAAGTCCTAGACGAAATAAACAGAATTATCCACAGAAATCCAGGTAAAGAAGAGGTCCTTATCGGAGGTCTTCCTCATCTTCGAGTCCAGGTGACTAAAAGCATTCAAAAAGACCTGAAGAGATTCCTTCCTCTTGGCGTTTCTATCATGCTCATCTTTCTTCTTTTCTGTTTTAAGCAATTAAGAGGCGTGGTTTTGCCCTTTTTAATCGTCATCATGTCAATAATGTTTTCAATGGGGTTGATCCATTTTCTGGGCTGGAAGATCCATGTGATCACCGTAATCCTGCCTGTGATGTTGATTGCAATTGCCAATGATTATGGAATCCATCTTATTGCTCGCTACCAGGAGTTACTATCCCTTAAGATTAAATATACAAGGAAAGAGCTCGCAGAGACGATCTTTTCTTCCATGAGTGCACCTGTATTATTCACAGGACTGACCACAATCAGCGGGATGCTTTGTCTCATGGGACATTTTGTTGTCCCTGCCCGACAGCTTGGTATTCTTGCTTCTGCAGGCATCTTTTTTGCTCTAACAGCCAGTCTTTTCATGATTCCTGCTCTCATTTCCTTAATCCCTGAACCAAAGAGACTTAAGGTGAAAAATTCTTCTAATTTTACTTTCGGGTCTCTAGAGAAGATTTTAAGCTTCATTGGCGATTCAATTGTCTCCAAGCCAAGAGTCATGGTCGTGATGTTCCTCATTTTAACGGTTCTTCTCTCCTGTGGAATATTTTTTCTGGTCATAGATACTGACCCAAATAGATATTTTCCGCGTGATCATCCTGTAGTGTACGCTTCTGAGATAATCAACAGGAATCTCGGAGGTGCTCAGAATGTATCGGTGGTCATTGGAGGTGATATTAAGGATCCAAGGCTGATGAGAAAGATAGATGAACTTGAGAGGAGAATTGAGAAGATTCCTGAAGTTGGCCTTACAAACTCGATCGCACGCGTTCTTCGCCAAATGAGCCGTGCTTTAAATGATAGGGGAGAGGAAGGCTATGATAAGATTCCTACCACTCGAGATGCAATAGCTCAATATTTCGAACTATATGCGATGAGTGGGGACCCGGAGGATTTCGAAAAACTGGTCGATTTCCCTTATCAAAATGCATTAATCACTGCCCGAATTAAGACAGGAAGTACCCATAAAATCAACAAAGTCTTAGAAGAAATAAAAAGCATGGTAAAAAACGACCGGGATGTTAAACTCATAGGTGGGTTTGGAGCAATACTTTCTCAGATTGCAAAAAAGATAGTAAGCGGCCAGCTTATCTCATTACTTATGGCAATTGTAGTTATCGGGATTTTAATCATTCTTCTATTTCGTTCCTTTGTCGCAGGCCTTATTTCATCTCTTCCTCTTGCCCTTTCCGTGAGCATTCTTTTCGGTCTTATGGGAATCTTCGGTATCGAACTAAACATTTCCACAGCCATGCTTTCTTCTATTATGATTGGGGTGGGGGTTGACTACACCATTCATTTTCTCTGGAGATACAGGGAGGAAAGGCAAAACGGTCTTTCTCCAGAAGAAGGGGTCAAGAAAACTCTGAGCACTACTGGGAGGGGGATTGTTTTCAATGCCTTTTCGGTTATTATAGGGTTTGTTATTTTGTTCATTTCCAGTTTCTTACCTGTTCGCTTTTTCGGGTTCCTGGTTGTGGCTTCCATCTTTTCTTGTCTTTGCGGTGGGATAGTTCTGGTTCCTTCCCTCAGTCTTCTCTTTCGCCCGAAATTTCTTGAACCGTCAGGGAAGAAAACCAAAGGCCGGTGAAGGCTGATTGAGATTAAATAGGGTGTATGTTATTTAAATTTATAGGTAGAACTTGAAAAATATTCTATACTCTTAAGGAGAGTTTAATGAAAATAAGAAAATTAATTATTCTTTTTTCAGTTCTCTTCTCTGCTTCGAGCGGAATTTCTTTCCAGGAAAACCTAACTGCTAAGCAGATAGTCGACCGAGCCTTTAAGGCCACAAAACTCGAAGGTTCTGAATCTTTATCGACAATGACCATAATCGATGAGAAAGGGAGGGAAAGGGTAAGAAAAATAAGTGCTCTTTCTAAACTTTATGATAACGGAAGCACGGAAAAAAGATTGATCCGCTTCCTTTCCCCAGCTGACGTTAAGGGGACAGGACTCCTGACATACGATTATGAAGATAAGGAAGATGATATCTGGCTCTTCATGCCAGCTTTAAGGAAGACGAGGAGAATTGTAAGCAGCGAAAAAGCCAAGAACTTCATGGGAAGTGAGTTTTCTTATGCCGATATGACTCCTTCGAGATTGGATGATTTTAATTATCGACTTCTTGATGAGAAAGAAATTGGAGGTGTGTCCTGTTGGGAGATTGAAATCTCCCCTCTCAATGAAGACATAGCCGAAGAAAACGGATTTTCAAAAAGAATCGTCTTCATTGCTAAACAGGACTTTATCATCAGAAAAGCCATTTATTATGACTTAGATGGGGAACTCCACAAGGAGCTTGAGGTAAAAGAAGTAAAAGAAATCGATACCCAGAATCATAAATTTAGACCCGTCCACATGGTCATGGTCAACAAACAGAATGGCCGCCAATCTATTTTGAAGGTTGATGAGATTCAATTGAAATCTGATTTGAAAGATGAATACTTTACCATGAGATATCTCGAAAGGGTTTAAGATGTAAAATTATTTGTAAGGAAGTGAGGTTGAAAATGAAAGAAAGGTTAATAGGAACAGCTCTTCTGATAATTTTCCTTTGTAGCTGTGCTCCAGGACCTAACAAGCTGGAAAAAATACCCAACGAAGAGGGGAAGATTTCAGGATTCTGGAAGGGACTCTGGCATGGCCTCATAGCTCCGATAACTTTCATAATCTCAATTTTCACCAACAAAGTAAGAATCTATGAGGTTCACAACTCCGGTTTCTGGTATAACTTTGGCTTTGTTCTCGGTGCAGGTCTTTTCATGAGTGGGGGAATCTTTAGATTCAAGAGGAAGAGGCATAAAATCTGCACCTGACTTCGTTAGATAAAGCTTTTAGCGGACAATGGGAGAGGCACTTGGGTTTAGAGGGTTTATCCTCACTGCAAGAGAATAGAGGAAAGGATATTTTTCTTTAAGGTGAGAGGTATAGGCAATCCATTCTTCTATTATCAATGAACAGGCTCTTTTAAGGTCACCTGCTAAATGTTCATAATCAGATTGGGGAAGGTTCTCAAGCTCTCGTCCCCTGAGAGTAAGCTCTTCACTAAGATGGAAAACAGCCCAGAGAAAATCAGTAAAGTGTTCGTGTTCGAGGAGGTTCGGATTCTCAAGGAGCCGAAGCATGAAGGATTGCTTTTCATGAAGAAAATTTCTTAGTTCAGCAAGTTTAAGGGGCTCAACCTTTATTTCATAAGAGAAGCTTTTAGCGGATTTAAGAGCCTCTCTGAATTCCTTTTTACCCCATCGGGTATCAATTAGCATTTTCTCCTTGAGAGCATCGGTCCCTATCATGAATTCTGAAAGTCTTTTCAGGAGCTCAAGCCCTACCTCGCTGAAAAAGGCTCCAATTACCATGTTTAATTTTTTAAGAATCATCTCTTTTTCACGTTTGGTCAGCAGGCGTTCAATCAGAATAATGACGAGTAATACATCGAGAAAAAGGAACCCAAAATCTCCTATCATATAGATAAAGATATGATGCAAATCGCGGAATATTAAATAATGGAGTGTGTAAGTGAGACTAGAAGCGAAGATGAGGATTATGGTTATCGAGACTGTCCAAGATATAGACTTTTTCATTTTCTGCCTCCTTTTAGGAGCTCTTAATTTAAGTTGGAACAGTATTTATTTAAAAGCAATAAAAATTTAAGCCTTAAATAAATTCTATTGTTTTTCTGCGATTCATTGATTCTACCAAAATTTGATCTTCTTTTTGGCTTTTATGGTTATTCTTAATTTTGCCCATACTAAAATTTTTTGCCAAGATTATGTAAATTCTTTAGGAAAATCTGGACCTTGTATGGTATAATTTTTAGCCATTAAAAAAAAGGTTAAAAATGCCATTCATAGATAAAGAATGTAAAAGGATTGAGGTTAATGAGGAAGGATTCCTTATCAAGCCTGAGGAATGGGACAGGCAGGTGGCAGAGATTTTAGCCAGAGCCGAAGAAGGTATAGCAGAATTAACTGAGGACCACTGGGCTGTGATTAATTATATTCGCGAGTATTATAAAGAAAAGAAGATGGCTCCAATGATCAGAAAGCTCTGTCAGCACACAGGCTTTTCTCTACGTTATATCTATCAGCTCTTTCCTTCTGGACCTGCAAAAGGGGCATGTAAAATTGCAGGTCTACCCAAACCTGATGGATGCGTTTAAATCAATAAGAGAATGCTTTCCCTTTTGAGAATCGCAGCCATTATTTCTTCAATTTTTGCCTTTGTGTCTTTATTTATTCAGGTTCTTAAGACAAGAAATTACGGTCGAAAATCACTGTATTCAATACCTCAAGGGAGACTCAGAAATGGTCTTTTCTATGCTTTTGGCAAAGGAATGCTTCCCTGGGAGAAAGAAAGCACCCGAAATCATCTTCCTTCTTATCTGGCCGGGATTGTTTATCACTTGGCTATTTTTTCCGCACTACTCTATTTTTTCTCCTTGATTTTGTCATTCAAAATAAATATCCATTTCATTTTTTTGCTAAGGATCCTTCTCTTCTCTGGGTTTATTTGTGGTCTTGGCCTCCTTTTTAAAAGAATCATAATTCCTGAGTTGAGGTGGATGAGCGTTGCCGATGACTTTGCTTCTAATATCCTTGTCGACCTCTTCTTATTGAACTCTCTTATTGAGAGTTTAATTGAGGGATGGAGAGCGTTTTTCTTCATCTCTTCTATTTTGATGTTCATCTACATACCTCTTGGAAAAATCCGACATTGCTTCTTCTTTTTCCTGGCCCGAATTCATTTTGGTCTGTTTTATGGAAGGAGAGCAGTTTTAGTCCCCTGGAAAAAAAGAGTATCATGAATGAAAAACCTGAGATTAAAAACATCGCAGCTGAAAAGGATAAAAAAACCTTTCGCCTAGACCTAGACAAAGAGAAATTAGAAAAAGCTTTACGTTTATTCAAATTAAAAATCAAAACTGAAGATGTTGCTTACCTGAATGCTTGTGTTCACTGCGGCCTTTGTGCGGATTCATGCCATTATTTCCTTACTGATAAAAATCGTAACTCCATCCCTGGTTACAAACTTGGACTTTTGAGAGATTTATTCAACAGGGAAAACATCTTTCTGGGAAAAATTTTTCCTCGCTGGATAGGAGCAAGGGATTTAAATGAAGACTTAATCGAAAATTGGATAGACTCTCTTTTTGGGAGATGTAGCTTATGTGGGAGGTGCAGTCTCAATTGTCCAATGGGGATTAACATTGCTTATCTTATTCGGTTGGGCAGAGGAGTGCTTTCTGGGTTGGGGCTTGTTCCTGAGAGTCTTCAGCGAGTAGTCGATATTGCCTTGGAAAAAGGGAATAACATGGGTATTGATGAAGAAGAGTGGAAAGAAACAGTAAAATGGTTGGAGGAAGAATTGAGGAAAGAAGTAAATGACCCCGCTGCTTCTCTTCCCTTGGATAGGAAAGGGGCAAAGATTCTTTATGTCCTTAATCCAAGAGAACCGATGTTTTTCCCTCTCTCATTGCTTGCTGCAGGGAAAATATTTTATGCTGCAAAAGAAAGCTGGACCCTCTCCACAAAAAATTTTGATGTTACGAACTACGGATTCTACACTGGTGACGATGAGTCAGCCGCACACATCGCAAAGAGACTTGTAAGCGAGATGGAAAAATTGAAGATTGAGATACTTGTCCTTTCTGAGTGCGGCCATGGCTTCAACTCTAATCGTTGGGAAGCGCCCGAATGGCTAAGGATGAGATATGACTTTGAAGTGAAGAGTATTCTGGAAGTAATTGCAAGCTATCTCCGTCAGGGCAGAATCAAACTTGATCCAGCAAAAAACCAGAAGATTTATACACTCCACGACCCTTGTAACCTTGTACGCTTTGGAGGCGTAATTGAAGAGCAAAGGTACATCTTGAAGAATAGCGTCTTGAATTTTAAAGAAATGAACCCAAACCGAGAGAAAAATTTCTGCTGTGGTGGAGGAGGAGGGCAACTTTCTCTGACACCCTTTGCTGAAAGAAGAATAAAGGCCGGAAAGATAAAAGCAGAACAAATACGAAAAACTGGGGCACAAGTAGTCGTAGCTCCCTGCCACAATTGCATCGACCAAATCATGGAGTTAAATAAACATTATGATCTTAGAATTGAAGTTCTTACTGTGGCAGAAGTAGTCGCCTCCGCCTTAAAACTTAACCGAAATAGAGTTTAATTCTTCTACCTTTGATGGATTAAAAAAAAATTCTGTTTATTGAGAAATTTTTATTATCTTTTTCTAGATTTAGCGATTTCCTTCACTGCTTCGATAGCAATCTTAATTTGGGCCTCTGTGTTGAAGGGACCGATTCCGAATCTAACCGCTCCATGAAGTTCGATTGTCTTTAGTTGCTCATGAACCAGAGGAGCACAATGGAGGCCTGTCCTACACGCGATGTTGAAATCAACATCCAGAATAGTCCCTGTGTTCAAAGCTTCGATGCCATCGACATTAAAAAGGAAATTGCTGATATGATTGTTCAAATCCTCTTGACAGTAGAGGGTGACACCTTCAACATCTTTCAGACCATCTCTGAGCATTGTAGTCAAATTCATTTCGTAATTGTAGATGTTTTTTAAGCCTTTTTTGAGAATCCATTTAAGTCCTGCGTTTAAGCCAGCTATTCCAAGCACATTCGGGGTCCCATATTCAAGCCTGTAAGGATATTCGTCAAGATGAGTGCGGATGGCAGATTTTACTCCTGTCCCTCCTGCACGCGTATGCCTAATCTCAATTCCCTCCCTGACATAGAGTCCGCCTATTCCGGTAGGTCCGAGGAGCGACTTGTGACCGGTGAACACTACGACATCTACATTTTGCTCTTCTATGTCTATGGGAATTTTTCCTGCTGATTGAGAGGCATCTATGACAAAAGGAACTCCCTTCTCTCGACAATGCTTCCCGATTGCTTTTATCGGCTGTATAGTTCCAATTACGTTCGAAGCATGGTTGACGATGACAAGTCTAGTATTCTTTTTAAATTTCTTTGGGAAATCATCGGGGTCAACAAATCCCTTGCTGTCAAAACGAATGTAATCAAGCTCAACTCCTTGATATTTATAAAGATGATAAAGTGGTCTGAGAACGGAGTTATGCTCGATTGTCGTGGTTATGGCATGATCTCCTGGTTTGAGTATTCCGTTAATGACAAGGTTGAGCGCATCGGTAGAATTATATGAAAAACAAAGACGATTAGGGTCTTTACCGTTAAAAAAATCTGTCAAGAGTTTTCTAGTTTCTTCCACAAGTTCTCCAGTTTGCACACAGAGGTCATAGCCAGACCGACCGGGATTTACACCAAAATTTCTATAAAAGGTATCCATAAAAGTATATACTTCTTCAGGTTTAGGGAAGGAAGTTGCGCCATTATCAAGATAAATGAATTGATTATTCATACTCGTTCTTTCCTCCTTGCCTGGTTGACTCAAAAAATTAATTTTGAAATTGTCTTGAGTAAGAAAATTTATCTTAAATTTTTACCAAAAATCAAACTCTTTTTTTTTATATTAATATTCACCCGTAAGGAAAAATCTTTTTTAATCGAATCGAAGAAGTTGACATATATTTAAGTCTTAGAATAAAATTTAATTCCCATAAATGCGAATCTCAAATTAAATCTAGCACATAAGCGGGGAGGAGACTTGATTTTAAAAGATAACGATAAGGTTAAGGAAGAATATCTTGAGGAAGAAGGAATAAAGGGAGTCTACCGAAAGATTCTTCTCGGTCTTGAAGATGGCTCAGAAGAAATCATCATGAGGCTTTTTAAAATTCTTCCAGGAGGCTATACCTATTTTCACCAGCATGATTATGAACATTTAGTCAAGGTGGAAAAGGGAAGAGGGATAGTGGTTGATGGTGAGGGAAAAGAAATAAATATTCAGGAAGGGCAGAGCTTATTCATCAGAAAGAATGAGAAACATCAATTCAAAAATCCTTTCCAGGAGCCATTTGAATTTTTATGTATCATAAAGAACCCCGATAAGTAAATAGGTTTATTTTCTTTGAAAATGAAGTTCAATACCAATAAAGCGATCGAGTTTCTCCTAGCTCGAGGAAACCTTCCCATCCTTTACTGGTTAAAAAAAGATATCCTTGAGGTACCTGTGGAACGTGAAAGCAAGAACCTTCAGAAATTCGCAGAGAGAATAAGAATTCTCGAGGAACAAAGACAAAACGGAGGGTGGTGCAAGAAGCCACATCAAAGCCCGCCACGATGGGAAAAGACTTTTTATATAGTTGATACCCTGAAAAATGCATTCAGGCTTTTTGATTATGGGTGTACTTTGCGCGACGATGGTATCCAGAAGGCGATTAAATTCTTATATTCGACTCAGACAGAAGAAGGAGATTTCCGTGGTGCTTATCTTAATGAATATGCTCCCACTTACCATGCTCTCACCCTTGAAGTGCTGTGCTTGTACGGACTGGATAGTGATAAAAAAACTCAAAAGGGATTTCAGTGGCTCATTGAAAACAGGCAAGAGGATGGAGGGTGGGTAATTCCTTATCGAACAATCGAAAAAGAGGAATTGAGAAACCGCTACAATTTTAATGCTCAAGCCTCTCTTGAGCCCATAAAACCAGATAGAAAACAGCCTTTTTCCCATCTGGTTACAGGGATGGTGCTCAGGGCTCTCGCCTCTTCACCAACATGGAGAAAGCATGAGGTCACAAGGGTGGCAGGAGAGCTTGTGGCGAGCCGTTTTTTCCAAGAGGATAAATATGATGATAGACGTCTCCCTTCGTATTGGGAGGAAATAATCTACCCGTTCTGGGCCACCGATATCCTCAGTAGCCTCGACTCTCTTTCCAAAATAGGCTTCGATGTGAAACACCCGAAAATTCAAATTGCTCTTGAATGGCTATTGAAGAAGCAGAACAAAGAAGGTTATTGGGAGTCCGGACTCCCAAAATCAACCTTTTTTGACCATCTCTGGGTGACACTTGCGGTCCTCAGAGTTTTAAAAAGATTTAAGCTTCTTGAGATTTAAATCCAGAGAGAAATCATCAATTGATATACTCTCTGGATCTCTTTTCCATCTCTTCCAAAATTAACAAAAGGCGATTTCTCAAAGCGATAAAATCTTGATTAATATCTTTGTCTTGGGTTGAATCTTGAGGCCAGAGGACAAGATTTCTTAATGAACTTATCTCTTTAAAACATGCTTTTATATTCTTAACAAGTTTTAAAAGAGATTCAGAATCCAAACTTTCTTCATGTAAAATTTTTTGCGATTCAAAATAATAATGAGAAAAAACACTAGCCCATTCAGCGTTGCTCCCTGCTTTAAGGAGTGATACCAGCTCCTTGAGTATTAAGGCGAGTTCCTCTATTCTCCATTTTTCAATTTTTTGCATCTCACATATATGATCACATATTTTTCAGAAAAAATCGACTAGATTTTTTAGTTTTTCTGAATTTTGTGAGGATCGCTTGGAGAATCCAGAGTGTCAAAAAGCCTAGATGGAGGCTTTAGATAATATATTTTAAAACAAAATTGATAACGAATACATTTTATTTTATTGTTATTCAAACAATTAGCCTCCTAGATAATAAACCCAATCGTTCAGAATCCATTTCCTAGGTTTCTGAAAATATCTCTTTTTTGCTCACAATAAAAAATGAACCATTTTTTTCCTTTTTGCTCTCTTGAAAATTTGACAAAGTTTTCGGTTGAATATTTCATTTTTTTTGTTGTATCATTCAAGCTAAAATTTAAATTTTTAAAAATGAAGTGAGATATTTCCTGAGTCTCGGAAGTAATCTTGGTAACAGAGAAGAAAATCTTGCCTTAGCCCGGGAATATTTAAGGAAAAGGGGGGTAAAAATAATCCACTCTTCATCTATTTATGAGACTCAGCCCAGAGATTACCTTGAACAACCATGGTTTCTAAATCAAGTAATAGAGATAGAAACTAACCTCTTCCCCTTTGCATTGCTAAAGCTCATAAAGAAAATCGAAAATGAATTGGGAAGAAAAAAGGGTAGTCTCAAGGGCCCCAGAAAGATTGATATAGATATCCTTCTTGCCGAAGGATGCATCATCGACGCCCATGGGCTTAAAATACCCCATCCAAGATTGGAAGAGAGAAATTTTGTTCTTATCCCTTTGAAAGAGATATCTCCTAACATAATTCATCCTATTTTGAGGAAAAAAATTGAATACCTTTGTAATCACTCCAAAGATTCCTCAAAAGTTAATTTGGTAAAAAAAATTTCTCAGCTCAACGAATGAGGCTAATGCTCATTTAACTTCTGTTTTAATTTATGTTAGCGCTTCCTGTGCTAAGGGAATTGGCTTCTCTTCAAAATTAAAATTCACGGGGTGGAAATTTCTTCCATTTAAAATAATTGAATTCCCATCATTCTAGTCCTGCATAGAAAATTGAATTGAAAAGGAGCTTAAATGTTCCATAAGGTTGGGCCCTGAATTGCACTGGGAATCCCAGAAGAATTATTTTTCCTTTGCCGTAGCGGGCTTCTATGAGAGAAGATTTTTCACGGAGAATTTGCTCTCCATGAATCCAGCCACTCATCAAGAGGTTGTCATCAGGGTACTTGGCAATGCTTACTGCACACCTTTCTTTTGTGAAAGAGGGAAGGATTTCAAAGGCACAGCTTCTTGAAAATATAGTGCCAGCTACTGCGGGCATTCCTGAAGCAATTGGATGAGAGACATCAAATTGCATGCGTAAGATACTTCCCTCACAGACAAATTCTTCTCTTTCCAACTTTTTTAAAACATTTTGCACTGGAAGCTCAAAACAATCTATAGCAAGGTTAGAGCTTGAATTTAGAAATATCAAGGTTCCGCCTTCTTCTACAAATTGTTTTAAATTTCTTACTCCCTTAGCTGTCATTCCTCCTGAATACTGGGGTGGGATGGTTCCCTTTGGATACCCTTCGATGATTGCTTCGGGAGAATAGTGGTCGGGAATGATGATTACATCATAATTTTTTTTGAGGCTTCCAGCTTGAAGAGAAGAGTCAACAAGCTCAAAATAGGGAAACTCAAATTTTTCTAGAATAAAACGAGTCCAACCTTCATCTGGAGTGGGAACCCATGATTTATAAAGCCCGGTTCTTATCTTTTTTAACTCATAAAAACCTACTTCAGGGTGCTCTCCGACACCAAAAATTTCAAGGTGGAGGTCTTTTGCCAATTTTTCCATGAAGGACCTTTGGACACTCGAAGAAAGGACAATGATTGTTCCTGGAGAGAAACTTTTATTTAGGGCTTTAAATTGAGATTTTGCCCAGAGGATCTTCCCCTTTTGGTTCAGAATTCTATTTATGGCAGAAAAACATGTATTTTCTTCATGATTCAAAAGATAAGCATAACCAGGATTTCCAGTTATCTTTCCTTCTCTTGGTTTTATTTCTTCCACAAGAGTCATGTTAGGATTGAGAGGAGTACGAGCTGAAGTTACTTCAACTCCGAATTGATAAGGAAGAGTCCAGCCCATCATGTCATAAGCTTCAAATGGAGCTCCTTCAAATTTTTTGGGGTTGATAATCCCTTGCCATAAGTCGGGATAATTTCGAAGGTCAGGATAACGTTGTTCTTCGAACATGTTCTTGATGAAGAAAGCGAAGGGTTGCGCCATGGGTATGATGTAGGTTCCTGCGGGGTAATGAATTCCATCGCATTTAAAGGATTCATTACTGCTGTAAGCATGTATTCCTAAGAGAATCATCCGATTGAGGAGGAGGCTCATAGCACTCGGGTCCCTCTGAGATTCAGGGATTATCCAGGCGAAAGGTGGTTCCTTCTTAAACTTTTCAATTACGTCTTTTCCCATTCTATATTTGTTGAAGAGGAGTTCTTTCCTGTATTTGGAAGCCACATCTAGAACAGCCATCGAAGCAGTTAAACAATACTCAACAGCATCCTTAAGCCTCCACCATCCTCCTTTCCAGGGACTGGGGTAAAATGCAGACATGGTCAAATCCTTATATTCTTCGGGGAAATCCCGGATGGTGTAGAAATGAGGAGTAGCATATCTATAAAGCGCGGTTTCTGTGAGAATGGAAATGATGTTATGGGAATCCACGACCTGGGTCACATACCCGGGAAACCAGGTATCAAATACTATTCTCGAGATAGCTCCTTCTTTCCCTTCAGCATCGAAGGTAGCTCCCATTGCGGAGCCGATTAAATTTTGCCAGCGGATAATTAAGGGATGAACATTTGGATTTGTAGGTTCAGAATTGGGAGGAATCCAAATCCGAGCCGGAAAAGGAGCAGTCTGATGATGATTGTAAAGGATGAGAGGGTGCCATTCCTTCAGGACAAGGCGAGAAATATTTTGAGTCTCAATCAAGTTTGCAATATAAGAATCTCTGTTATTGTCGTGTCCTGCGTAGAGATGATAGAGCCAGGGCATAGGAGATACTTCATAAGGAGTTCCAACGTTAGGATGATACCATTCCGCAAGAAGATTCATTCCGTCAGGATTGGCAAAGACGAGAATCAAAATTACTTCATCCAGGATTTTAAGAAGTCGTGGTTCTTTGGCAGTTACAAGATTATAAGCAAGTTGAATGAGATGCTGGGCAGGAGCGCATTCTGAGGCATGAAGCCCACCATCTATATAAACAACTGCTTTCCCTTCTTCCGCTAACTCCATTGCTTCTTGAGGCGAGAGACCTTCAACCAGAGAAAGCTTTTTCATGATAGCTTTAAATTTTTCGAGGTCTTTTAAATTATCCTCAGAAGAAATTACTGCGTACTCCATTATCTGTCCCATCGAAGTCTTCCCCATCTCAAAAACCTTAATCCTTTTTGAATTTTCTTGAAGAAGATGCAGATATTCCCGCGCCTCGGTATAGGTTGCCAGGTGATAATCAGCACCAATCTCAAAGCCGAATATTTCCTTTGGAGAAGGGACTGATTCAGCAAGGAGGAAAAGGGGATAGAAGAGCAAAGGAATTAAATAAAGCATGAATCCTGTTTTTATTTTAGGCCCCATTTGAACCTCCTGATTAAAATATTAGAAGGCATTTTTTATATGACACAATTTATAGCTCCCAGGTTTTTCAGGCATTATGGAGATGACATCAAAACGACATTCAACATTCGTCAGGTTATTCATACTCATAAAGCCAGATGCTATTTTCTTGATTTGTTTCTGCTTTAGATATGTAACAGATTCCTCAGGATGTCCATAATCGAAGTTTTTCCTGGTTTTCACTTCTATAAAAACAAGGGTCTTTTGATCATAAGCAATGATGTCAATTTCGCCTTTTAAAAGACGAAATCCTTTCTTTATTATCTTGTATTTCTTCTTCTTGAGATAACGAAGGGCAATCTCTTCTCCCTCTTTTCCAAGCTTATAGGGGCTGAGGTTATTTGTGGGCAATTCTTGCTCTCTTAAATTATTCTCGAGGCGCTCCTTTTATGAAAGGAGCTTCAGCTTGAATCATCTCTTGGAGATTTTCCATCTTACACCCTCCCTCGTGTCTTCAAGAATTATCCCTTCCTTTCTCAATTCCTCTCTGATTTTATCGGCGAGTTCATAATCCTTTTCTTTCCTTGCCTTTTCTCTTAAGGCAATCTTCTCTTTTATTTCTTGAGATATCTCATCTTCCTTAGGCCATGAAGGAATTAAGCCTAAGATGTTGTCAAGACTCTGAATGAAACCGAGGAGAGCTTTTGCATCCTGGGCATAAAACTTTTCTTTGGAGATTAATTTGTTTGCTTTTTTAATCATTGTGAAAAGGGATGTGAGAGCCAGGGATATATTTAAGTCATTGCTCAGACCAGCGATGAATTTCTCTTTTGTTTCTTCAATCAATTTTGAAACTATCTTATTTTTCCCTTCTTTGAAGGAACTGTTTTTTAGCTCATAAATGAAATCTCTTATTCTCTTGAGCGAAGAATGTGCCTGTTCGAGTGCTTTCAGGGTGAAGTTGAGTGTTTTCCGATAATGAGTAGAAAGAAGGAGAAAGCGAAGTGCCATCGCATCTGCGTTTTTTTCCAAAATATCTCTTAGGGTGAACTGATTCCCCTTTGACTTTGACATCTTTTCGCCCTCAACGATGAGATGGTGACAATGGAGCCAGTAATTTACAAATTTTACCCCTGAGAAAGCTTCCGATTGCGCTATTTCATTCTCATGATGAGGAAAGATGTTATCCACTCCTCCACAGTGAATATCGAAAGTTTGTCCGAGATATTTGATGCTCATTGCCGAGCACTCGATATGCCAACCTGGCCTTCCTTCGCCCAGTTCTGTGGCCCAGAAAGGCTCTCCCTCCTTCTTCTCTTTCCACAGGGCAAAATCATAAACACTATCTTTTTCATACTCGTCCGCTTCTATCCTTATGCCAGGCTTTAATTCGCTGAGCTCAATCTTGGAGAGTTTGCCATAATCAGGGAATTTTTTGATGTTGAAATAAATAGAACCATTTCGTTGATATGCATATCCTTTCTGAAGAAGGACTTTGATCATTTCCACCATTTCAGGAATATGTTCTGTTGCTCTCGGGTAACAATCGGCTTTCAAGATGTTGAGCGTCTCTATGTCTTTGAAGAAGGCATCTATATACATTTCTGTGTATTTCTTAAGAGTCATACCTCTTGTCTTAGCTCCCTTAATCGTCTTATCATCCACGTCAGTGATGTTCATGATATGTAAAACCTCATACCCCATGTATTTCAGGAATCTTTTAAGAAGGTCTTCAAAAACATATGCCCGAAAGTTCCCGATATGAGCATAATCATAGACAGTAGGACCGCAGGTGTAAAGTTTTACTTTCCCTGGTTCAATCGTCTTGAATTCCTCAACTTTTCCTGTTAAGGTGTTAAAAAACTTAATCATGAGAAGATATTATTAAAAATAATATTCCCTCCCGTCAACCCAACGCTCTCTTGAAATTACCTTAAATTTTACCTTAAATTCTCTTTTTTCTTGATTCACGAGCTGAGCTCATTTCTCCCTTTAAAATCCTGGTTTCTCTTGACCAAATCTCTTTTGTCTGGTAATTTATTGCAAGAAAAAATATTATGAAGGTTAGCTATGAAAACAATAATTGGCATAAGGAGAGAAGACAAAAATATCTGGGAAAGACGAGTACCTATAACACCTATCCATGCAAAAGAAATCATCCAAAATAACCCTATTGAGATTCTAGTTCAACCCTCCAAAATCCGAATCTTTACAGATTCAGATTATATGCGTGAAGGGATTAGAGTTGAAGAAGATCTTTCTCCCTGTTCAATAATTTTTGCTATTAAAGAAATTCCTCTCACCTTTTTTAAAGAGGGTAAAGCATATTTCTTCTTCTCACATACCATAAAAGGTCAACCTCATAACATGCCCATGTTAAGGAAGATGGTTGATTTAAAGTGCACACTGGTTGACTATGAAAAAATAGTCAATGAGAAGGGTCAGAGAGTCCTGTTTTTTGGGAAACAAGCAGGGCAGGCAGGAATGATAGATACCCTCTGGGCTTACGCTCAAAGGTTACTTTGGGAAAAGCAAGATAACCCCTTTTCAAAAATAAAGCAAACATTTCAATATCGAAGCCTGGCTGAGGCTGAGGAAGTAATTAAAGAAGTAGGGAATGAAATCAGGACACAGGGACTTCCTCCTTCTCTGACGCCTTTTGTTTGTGGCTTTTCAGGTTATGGAAACGTATCTCAGGGAGCACAGGAAGTTTTTAATCTTCTCCCCGTAGAAGAAATCCTGCCCTCTGATTTAATCTCTCTCTCCAGGAGGAAAGAATATTCTTCAAACAAAGTTTATAAAGTTGTTTTTAAGGAAGAACACATGGTAAAGACCCGCTCCAAAGAGGAATGCTTTGAACTCCAGGATTACTATAAAAATCCGCATAAATATGAACCTATCTTTGAGATGTATTTGCCTTATCTTAATATCCTCGTCAACTGTATTTACTGGGATGAGCGCTATCCCAGATTTGTCACCAAAAGATTCTTGAAATCGATGTGGGAGAGAAATCATAGCCCCCGTCTAAAGGTTATCGGAGACCTCTCTTGTGATATAAATGGGTCCATTGAGTGCACGCTTAAAGCCACCGAACCTGACCATCCGGTTTTTGTGTATGACCCCATAAAAGATGAAATCAAGGATGGAGTGGAGGGAAGAGGAATAGTAATTATGGCGGTGGATAATTTACCTGCAGAATTACCACTTGAGTCGTCTGTGTTTTTCAGCACAGCTCTCAAGCCTTTAATACCTAAAATTGCTAGAGCAAACTTCAGCGGTAGCTTCAGCGACCTAAATCTCCCCGAGGAGATTAAAAGAGCTGTCATTCTTTTCAGGGGTGAATTCACGCCTGATTATCGATATATGGAAAATTATATTAAAAATCTTTAAAGGAGTATGATCATGAAAAAAGTCTTAATTCTTGGTGCAGGGCTTGTGGCAAGGCCTCTGGTTAGATATCTTCTTGACCAGCCAGGATATCAGGTTGAGGTAGCTTCGCGTACGGTAAGCAAAGCGATGAAGCTCATCGAAAACCATCCTCAAGGAGTGGCAAAAGAATTGAACCTCAAGAACGAGGAAGGCTTAAAAGATGAAATTTCTAAGGCTGACCTTGTCATCAGTATGGTTCCTTATTCTTTTCATCCCACAGTGGCTAAGTATTGTATTGAGTTTAAGAAGGATATGGTTACTACATCTTATGTCAGCCAGGCTATGAAGGATTTAGATAGGGAAGCAAGAGAGGCAGGGATTATCATTCTTAACGAGCTTGGACTTGACCCTGGAATTGACCACATGGAAGCGATGAGAATAATCCATGAAGTGGAAAATGAAGGCGGAAAGATTGATAGTTTCACCTCCTATTGTGGGGGATTACCAGCTCCTGAGGCTAATACAAACCCTTTCGGTTATAAATTTTCATGGAGTCCTATTGGAGTTCTTCTTGCTGGGAAAAACTCAGCCCAGTACCTAAAGGATGGCAAGGAAGTTTTTATTCCTTCAGAGGAGCTATTTAATAATTACATACTCATCCACATCGAAGGCCTGGGAGACTTTGAAGGATATCCAAATCGCAATTCGCTACCTTACATAGAGCTCTACGGGATTAAGTCCACGAAGACAATGCTGAGAGGCACTTTGAGAAACATTGGCTGGTGCCCAACGATGAAAAAGATTGTGGACCTTGGGCTGCTCGATGAAACACAGAAGGATTGGACAGGGCTAACCTATAATGGTTTCCTCAGAAAGCTCATGGGAGACCCAGCTGAAAAAGATATAAGAAAAGCCCTCGCTTCTTATCTGAAAATAAGTGAAGATTCAGAAATAATAGACAGGTTGGAGTGGCTTGGCTTGTTGAGTGATGATTCCCTCCCACTTGAAAAAGCTTCGGCGCTGGACATTCTTGCCTCGAGAATGCTTGAAAAACTTCAATATGAAGAAGGGGAGAGGGATATGATAATCCTTCAGCATACTTTTGAAGCCTCCTATCCTGATAGAAAAAGAGAGAAAATAATTTCTACCTTAATAGACTTTGGAATTCCTCATGGCGATAGTTCAATGTCTCGGACAGTAGGTCTTCCGGCAGCCATAGGCGCCAAGCTCATTTTAGAAGGGAAAATTAAACTCAAAGGAGTTCATATCCCTGTAGTCCCAGAAATATACACTCCAATTCTAAATGAACTAAACAAGATAGGGATAGTCTTCAAAGAGAAAAGAGAGAGAATAGAAGGGTAAAAAAGAAGCCATTTTATTCTTTTCATTATAATTTTTTTAAAATAAAGGTATTAGTTCCAAGTCCAAGGAGAAAATCACTAAAACCTCCTATTAAAAATTGACAAAAAAAATCTATCAATTTATCCTTTCCTTAAAGGAGGATAAATTGAGAAGAAAACCATCCGTTGCTGGATACTTCTATCCAAATAAAAAGAGAGAGCTTCAGGAAATGATTGAAAAAATGGTCAATCCTGGGGCTGAAAGAGTAAAAGCAATTTGTGTCATTTCTCCCCATGCCGGATTCATTTATTCCGGAAGTGTAGCAGGAGAAGTTTTTTCTTCTGTCCTTCTTCCCGAAAAATTCATCCTTCTCGGACCTAATCACAGAACCATGCACTCGCTCTTTGGAATTATGAGAGAAGGGATATGGGAAACACCTCTGGGAGATGTTCCTGTCGATTCAGAACTTGCTGACTTACTCCTTGAAAATTCAGATTCCATAGAAGAAGATAAGTCTGCCCATCTTCATGAGCATTCACTCGAAGTACAGCTCCCTTTCATTCAATATTTCAAGAAAAATTTCTCCATTGTTCCTGTTTGTGTCTCAGTTGAAGCTACCTACCAGGAGCTTGAAGAGCTGGGAAAGGCAATTCATATATCCATCAAGATGACTGAAGAGCAAGTGATGATTATCGCCAGCACTGATATGAGTCATTATGTTTCTCAAGAGGTTGCCCAAAAGTACGATAATATGGCTATTGAAAAAATATTAAAACTTGATTCGAGAGGGCTCTATGATGTTGTTTATAAAGAAAATATAAGCATGTGTGGGTTTAAGCCAACTACTGCGGCTCTTATTGCTTCCAAAGAATTAGGGGCAAAAAAGGCAACTCTAATAAAATATCAGACTTCTGGAGAAGTGAGCGGCAATTTTAGCGAAGTTGTGGGTTATGTGGGTATTAGGATCGAATAATCATTATGGAGCAAAAGAGATTTAAGATTGAACTTCGGGAGGGGTTATTTTAGCCCTCGTCTTCGTTTTTCAAGTTCAGACTAAGGAGAATCCATATTTTTCTGATCCCAAAAAAACACAAAAAATAAAATTTTGCTCAAAAACAGGTCTATCGCTTTTGATTCCCAAAATTGCCGTTAGAGATTTTTAGAGCCTTCCATTTTGCGCAGAGAGAACAAAGATCTCCTGAGATTGTGCTCTTTGGGGTCAAAACGCAGCGCTGTCTCATTCTGATTGTATTTTTGAAGAGACCTCCCCTTTTGC
>CAYSCS010000070.1:0-9432 GCA_964429695.1 uncultured Eubacteriales bacterium | reverse complement strand
GGTCTCAGCCCTGTGGCATACTCTGACTATGGGGTGCCTCGCAACTGGCAGATATACTTCTTTCCTACTTCTTCCTCTACTTTTCCTACCCTCTCGTCAAATTACCCATCCCCCTAAAGCTCTCCCCCCATAAGAATCCTTCCCTCACCGGAAATTCTTTCCTCAGCACCCGACTTATGCCACCCTTGAATATCCTCACCACCTCGACCACACTTATATACGGTTGTAACTCCCCCACAACATGAACTTGAGCACTTTGTCTACTCATCCCGCCGATCCACTACCCGTTCATTTTATACGCCTCGGAGATGAACCTTTTGAGTCCGATGGCTATTTTGCCTTTGATATCCCGTCTTCGATATTTTGGAGTCCATACCAGATGATATTGCAGTCTGTGTTTGGAGGAGATCCTCTGGTGTATCTCACCATAGCCAGATTATGCCGGATTTTCCTTTACTTCGCCAGCCAGACCTAGCTCCATTCCGGGTGCCATTCATCCCAAGGTTAAAGTCTGGGGTTTACTGGCTTTTTCTATTAATAGAACTCATAGCCCAAAATGGTAAAAAATCCAATAAATTGGATTATATCCATTTTTTTGGATTTATCATGAAAATCAAAAAAGTTAGATTATTTCTAAATATCTGTAATAAAAGCAGTTAGTTTTATTTATCTATCTTTAGAACAAACTGGCACAAATTTTGCTATAAATTTAACGAACTAAATTTGATTTAAAAATTAATACATTTGAATTTTTTTCGATTATTGAAAAAAATATTAGGCGCCAAAGGAACAATTATTATAATTCATTATTCTAAGCGTGAGATTAAGATTCTAAACATTAGCTAGAGAATAAGGAATGTTTCTTTTTTACGTTTTTATTAATCTTATCCCAATTGATCAAAAGAGGATATCGATTTCTTTTCCTTTTCCCCTACATATCTTCACCAAGCGGTTTGGAAAAGAAATAAAATTTTATCCTCTTGAAAGGAAAATTTAACTAAAAATTAAGAGAAAAAAATGGAGATTAAATTTAAGAAAGAGGGGGTGGGAAAAAGGGGTTACTTAAAATTAATAAAATCAAGAGGCAGGAATTTATAATTCCTAACGTAGGGGAAAAAAGTTATCTCCCTTGCGAGCAAAAATTAAGGGAGACGAAAAATTGAGAGGGGGAAAATGAAAAACAAAAGATGGAAAAAAGATTACCTTTTTTTTGCGACTCTCTTTTTTATTCTCTTTATCTCGGGGGCTGGCCAGACCACTTATAAGGCAGCCATCAAGGGCTATGTCACTGACAATGAGGGAAATCCTCTCCCAGGGGTTACCATCACTGTGAATAGCCCTGCGGAAATCGCTAAAGACATAACCACCATCACCAATGAAAAAGGTTACTATTACTTTTCTTCGCTCACTCCAGGTGAATACGAAATTAAGGCAGAGCTTCAAGGATTTGCCACCTATCTTAGAAGTGGGGTTAAACTCCATGTGGGTGAAACAGCCATTGTCGATATAACTCTGACTGTGGCGACTCTCGAAGAGTCCGTGACTGTGACCGCTGACGCACCTCTTGTGGAAACAGCCAAATCATCCATGGGTGAGAGAATCGACAGCAACTTCATCAACCAGCTTCCTCTACTCAACCGATCCTTCATGGACCTGGCCACGCTTGCTGCAGGCACAGCTAAAGACCCAGCCTCAGGCAGAATAGCAGGAAGTGGAGAAAGGATGAGGTCGATGAACGTGATCATCGATGGAATCACAAACAACGATAATGTGGCTAATTTTGGTCAGATTCTTGTCGACCAATACATCCAGGACTCAATCGAAGAGTTTGAAGTAATAACCTCTGGTTATAACGCTGAATATGGAGAGGCTTCGGGCGCTGTGATTAACATGATAACCAAATCGGGAGGAAACAATTTTAGTGGCTCCCTCTTTTTCTACCATAGAAACGATGCTCTGGATGCCTCACCGATTGAAGGAAAAGAAGCGGCTCTGCTCAAACGATATGAGTTTGGATTTACCCTTGGTGGTCCGATCGTGAGAGATAGAGTGTGGTTCTTTGCTGCCACTCAATTCGTAGAGCAGAAAGAAGGAGTTGAATACGATTTTTCACTCATCCCCGAAGAGCTTCATTATGATTTCTACGGACGTCCCGAAAACTTCGACGCAATTCCCAAGACTAGTGACCAGACTATCTTTCTAAAATTTACCTCATCTCTGGGAAAGGCAAACAGGATGACGGCTTCCGCTATGTATTTCCCCAACAAGAAGACGAACTGGGTAGGCGACCTTAGGTCAGGTCGTCCCATTGGAGGGAGCACACTTCCCTCTGCTGGCCACACAGTAAAAATCCCAGGCGTCCAGCTGAAATTCAATCTTTCCTCAACTCTCTCCCAGAGCTTCTTTCTGGAGACAAACCTTGGTTATTTGGACAGGAAAGACATAAATGAGCCCAATGTAGCTGAAACTCCTTGGGAACTCTTTCCCAACTTCAATTCAGGAAGGGCAATGGAAGACCCCCGCGAATTCAATAACCAGAAATTCCAGTGGTCAGAAGACCTTACCTTTTATGTCGATAATTTAGCGGGTAACCATACCTTCAAGACGGGCTTCAGGTTTATTAACGACCATCAGACAGGCTACCTCCTCATTCATAACGCTGTGCTCTATGCGACTGATAGCAGAGCCATTCCGCTCTTTACCATATCCTATGTTCCTGTAGGAAGGGGCTTTACCTATGATGTGACTCTAAGGAGCTATGGTGCATATATTCAGGATAGCTGGGAAATACTTCCCAACCTCGTCATAAATTTTGGCCTCAGATTTGACACGATGTCTCCCTGGAATCACAAGCAGTTTGCCCCACGTTTCGGTCTTTCCTGGGATCCCTTTAAGGACCACAAGACTGTCATCCGAGCCCATATCGGACGTTTTTACGACCACCAGACAGGAAATGCCTTACTGCTC
Organism: uncultured Eubacteriales bacterium; assembly: GCA_964429695.1. Lineage (GTDB taxonomy): Bacteria > Acidobacteriota > Aminicenantia > Aminicenantales > Aminicenantaceae > CAYSCS01. The sequence goes on along the minus strand of CAYSCS010000070.1, from coordinate 6,465 downwards.
GACGAAAACTATGGAGGATTCGGCTATGTCACAAAGATATATCCTGGCCTAGCTCCATTCCTAGGTGGCCCGCCTTCTCCTGGAATCGAGCTTCCACCCTCAGAAATACGTTTTCTTGAAAAGCCATTCAAGACTCCTTACACAGATGCCTGGAGCATAGGAGTCGAGCGCGAGCTCATTCGCAATCTTTCACTTTCTCTGGAATTTACTGACCGAAATGGTCGCGACATCTACAGCCAAAGGGTGGTCAACTGGAAGAAGGATAACACTGGAACAACTGATGGGGGACCCAAGCGCCGTGCGATTGGGTATGATAATTACTCAGATTACACTGCTTTTCACATTACGCTCGAGAAAAAACTGAGCCATGGGTTCCAGTTCCTGACAAGCTATACCTGGTCAAAATGGAGAGACTGCTTAAATGACAATTTCAACAACACTCCTGATGACCCAAACGACATCTCCAAAGATTACGGGTCGGCTCAATATGACATTCCTCATAAGTTCATCTTTAGTGGGTTTGGGCAGCTGCCTCTTGGTTTCAGCGTCGGTGCACTCATTACGGTGCAAAGTGGCCTCCCCTATAGCGCTGCGTCCTTATTTGATAAAAACAGAGACGGGAGATCTGATAGGCCTGATGATCCCGTGGCTGAAAAAAGAAATGTCTTTAGAAGACCATATTATGCAAGCGTTGACATGCGGCTGGGGAAAACATTCCTTAAGGGGCATGTAAATGTTTTTGTTGAGGCCTTCAATCTTCTCAACAAAAAGAACGTCGACCAAGTCTTTGCCAACTGGTATGATAAAGAAGGGAACTTTGACCGACAGGGAAAAAATCTCTGGGACGGAAAAGCGCCTGACTTTGGCGATGCCCTCTCTTATTTCCATGGACGAGTTCTCCAGCTTGCGGTAAGAATCTCCTACTGAAAAATTTGGGAGCACTCCCCGCGATGCCAAACTAAAGCTGAAAGAAAAGGGAGTGCTCCCTCCTTTTTCTTGGCTCTTAGAGAACAAAAAATACTTTGAAGGAGAAAATCATCTACCTTAAAGAAAAACATTAAATTAAAATAAAATCCTTCGCGGACTGTTTCGCTAAGTTTGGAGGTGGAAGTCATCCTCGATTGTCCTTAATCATTCTTGATTAATTCTTAGAAACTCTTTTTATAGATTTAGCTTTTTTTAAGGTCGGTTTGTAAATAACTTTCCTCCCTTTGCAAGCGAGCGTAAAGAGCAAATACTTAGTGAAAATTGTCTTTCTTAAGCTCAAGATATTTAATGAGCTCTTCGTCATAAACAAAAAGCGCCGGCGTGCCTCCAGTATGAAGAAAGACTACATTATCCTCTCTTAAGAAGTATCCTTTTCTTATAAGGTCAATTAGCCCTGCCATGGCCTTACCCGTGTAGACTGGGTCGAGGATAATTCCTTCCTTCTCGGCAACCAGTCTAATGGCCTTTGTAGTTTCCTCATTCAGGACGCCGTAGCCCTCACCCACATAATCATCAAAAACGATCACTTCTTCTGCTGAAATGCTCATCTTAAGCTTAAGGGCTCTGGCTGTATCGCTGGCGATGCTTGAAACAAGCCTCTGAATAAAATCTTTTTCCCTGGAAACACTGATCCCGATGATTTTTATCTCATTGCCCAGCGCCTTAGCTCCAACGATTAAACCCGCCTGAGTCCCTCCTGAACCAGTGGCCAAGACTATATAATCTATTTTAATTTTTTTCTTTTTTGCCTCTCTGTAAATTTCAAGAAATGCATTCGTGTAACTGATGGCACCCAGAGGGTCTCTCATGGAGCCCCCCACTAGAGAACCTCCCACGGGAGCAAGATAAGGATTGTATCCTTCTCTCTTTTTCTCCTCGGCTACATTTTTAATAATCTCCTCTGCATCGAGTGTCTTCCCTTCCTCTCCCTCGATTATTCTTATTTCAGCGCCAAGAATATGGTCGAGAAGGAGATTCCCATCCAAATCATGAGGAGTGTTCCCTCGTTTAAAAAGAACTAAGACAGGTATTATCCCGAACTTTCGAGCAGCAGCCGCTGTCTGACGGCACCAGTTCGATTGTACCCCAGCTGAAGTTATGACCATATTACATTTTTTCCTCATCATATCGGCGAGGATAAACTCCAGTTTGCGGGCCTTGTTTCCTCCCAGTGCTAACCCAGTTTCATCATCTCTTTTGATGAATAACATAGGTCCTTTGAGCTCCTCTGAAAGGTTGTCCATTTTTTCCAGAGGGGTGGGGAGGTTGGCGATTCTTACCTTTGGAAATTTCTTAATTCTCTTCTCAAGCGAAGCATCACTCGCATAGCGGATTCTTTTCAGGGAAGGCTTTCTTGGCTCCAGGGTAGTACGGCTCAAGGGGTGGCAGGAAAAAAGAGAAAAAATAAAATAAAGAATGATGAGTGGATTAATAAATAACGAAAAAAATCCTAAAGACTTTTCCCCTAAGTTTCTCATTCCACTTCTCCTCCTCCATGAGTTTAAGACTATATTACCAAAATACATAATTTACGTATATTTAACCCATAGAAAAAGTTATCCATTGTCCTTAAAGCTAAGGAATGCTGTTAAACCAGGAATGAGGCACTTTTTTTCATCCGCTTTTGTTGGGGTTAAAAAGGAGTTTTTTAGGCAAATTAGAATGGATTAAGCTCCATCGAATTAATTATTTAAGGTGCTAATTGGATTAATATCGAAAACATAAGAGGTATTCAATATCAATTTTACTCTCAAACGCCCCCTCTGAACCTCTCTACCCTCTTTCTTGTATCCTGAATTCTTTAATTTTACCTCCACAAAATCCAGTGGAATCTTATTTTAAATTCGCAATCACAGATAATATATTCTCAACATTCGCATTTTCGCTTGATTTCATGTCTTTAATTTTGTAAATCTAAGACAATTTTAACAAGGAGAAAAGAGATGCAACTTTTTAAATGTCTCAAAAATCTTTTGATTAAAACGGGGCTCATTTTATTGGTCTTCGCTTTTTTCTCTATATCTTTCAGTTCCTCTCTAAAAGAATTCGATATTTTGATAAAAAATGTTACCATCATCGATGGAACAGGAGAACCGAGGTTTAAAGGCTCAATAGCGATAAAAGGAGAGAAAATTGAAGCTTTGGGAGAGATTGAGGCAGATGCAGAGACAATAATAGATGGAAAAGGTCTTTTCGCCTCTCCGGGATTCATCGATCCCCATAGCCACGCAGACCTTAACGTCCTCGAGTATCCGCTTGCTGAAAATCTCATCATGCAGGGTATCACGACTTTTGTTGGCGGAAATTGTGGACTCTCTCCAGCGCCTCAGAAAGAGTTGACCTTCTCCCAGTGGCTTTCTAAGGTTGAAGAGAAAGGCATTTCAGTTAACATGGCTCCCCTTGTTGGACACAACACTATTCGAAGCCTTGTCATGGGAGAAGACTTTAAAAGAGAGGCAACCAGAGAAGAATTGGAAGAGATGAGGAGCTTACTTGAAGAAGCAATGCAAAGCGGCGCATTCGGTCTCTCAGCCGGGATTGATCCTCCCTGGCCTGGTTTTTTTGCTTCCTTCGATGAAATGGTAGAACTTTGCAAGCTTGCTGCTGAATACGGGGGCTTCTATACACCCCATACAAGGCATGAGCGAAGTCACTGGTGGACTGACAACTTGGATGAATTTTCCTATGTTCTTTATTATGGTCCCCCAGAAGATGTCTGGGTTGGCAGGTATCGAGGAATTGTGGAAGCAATCGAGATTTCAAAACAAGCAAGAATCCCCCTCCATGTCGCCCATATCCCAAATGCTTATCTCCTTCCTTTACCCCATCCAGATTATCTTGAGGAAGCAGCTGCGAGAGCAACGATGGAGCTTATCAACAAGGCTCTTGAGGAGGGGGTAAAAGTTTCCTGTGATGTTGTTCTCCCTCCCCTTCCTCAGTTCACTCAAGTCATCGTCCAAGAATTCCTGAACTCTGAATTTAATTACCCTGAATGGCTTGCAAAACTCAAAAAGGAAGAGCTTGTTGAAAGACTAAAATCAAGGGAATTCAGAGAAAAAATAAAAGAACTCTACGACAAGTGTAAGATTAAATTCTCGATGATCCATACCAAGGTTGATCCCTATTGGTTTGAATGTTTTAAGGTTGTGGGGCACAAAAACCACGCTTACATGGGAAAAACAATTGGCGAAATTGCAAACGAAAAAAAGCTTGACCCCCTAGAAACTGTGTTTGAGATAGTGGTTGAAGACCCCGATGCCATATGGCTCCATGCACTCGACCGCCGCTATAACGAAGTTGCTGTGGCCACAATCATCCAGCATCCCCTCTGCGAACCTTGTACTGATATCACCTCTGCTCCCGCCAAACTTCCCCAGGGACACCGCTGGCTTGTTGGAGCCGCACACTGGGGCACTTATCCTTACTATATTCAAACCTATGTCAGGGAAAAAAAGTTACTCACTTTAGAGGAAGCAGTGAAGAAAGCCACCCTTCTTCCAGCCCAGAGATTGGGAATTGAAAGAGGTGTACTAAAGCCAGGTTACTTTGCAGACCTTGTAATCTTCGACCTTGGAAGAATTTCGATGAAAGGAGACTACATAGAGCCAGATCGCACCCCAGAAGGAATAGAATTAGTAATCGTCAACGGGAAGATTGTTTATCGTGAAAAGACTCATACAGGAGCTAAGCCAGGAAAAATACTTCGCCATAAGAGAAATTCTTCATAAAATTGAGAAAAATATTTAATTATTAACCTGAGAGCATCAACCCCTTTTCGCTCCTTTTCTCCTTTTCAGTGAAAGAATCTTTTTAGTATCCACTTATTTTGAGTGAGAAAAAAATTATTTCATTCTAAAATTAAAGCGGGAATTTTCTTTTTTCTTCAATTGCCTCTAAAACATGGTAATCATAATTTCTCCTTGCCACTTCAAGAGTCTTCTTCTCTTTCTTCCTTCAAACCAGGAGGGCAAGCTTTTCCGAGGATTAAAAGACGTCTTTCTCTTTCTGTAATTTGAGTCCTTATCTTATGGGCAAGGGACCAGAATATTGCACCCAGAGCAAGCCAGCCGAGAAGGAAAGCCCATTCAAGGGGAAATTCACCCTTAGAGTTTGCATAGGGCTGGTAAAGCGTAAGAAAAAATGTGAGAAGAGAAATTCCTCCCCCTATTGCAGCGACAAATGCTCCTCCCGGCATCCGATATGGCCTGGGTTTTTGAGGATGAAGACGTCTCATTTTGATGATTCCCAGGCAGACGAGAAAATAGGCGAAGGTTACACATGTGGCTCCCACATTGACGATGGGAATAATTGCTTTCCTACCCAGAAAAATGCCAAGAAAAGCCACTGCTCCTGAAAAAAACACTGCGATAAAAGGAGACCCAAAACGGGGATGAACAATCCCAAATATGGAAGGTATTATTCTCCCCCTTCCCAGAGAGAATAATGCCCGCGAGGCAGCAATAAAAACTGTGTTCCAGGTAGTCACAATCCCACAAAGAGCCGCAAAAAGGACAATTTTTGCTATCAAAGGAGAATGAAAGGCAGCCTCAAAGGCAGCCGCTGCAGGAAGCTCAAAATTAATAATTTTCTTCCAGGGCATGCTCATCGATGAAGAGAGGATAACGAGGAGATAGAAAAAAAGAGCACCGAGAAGGGAAAGGATAATCACCCTTCCTACTAATCTGGTCGGAGTCCCCTCGGCCTTTTCTTCCATTACCTGAGGGATTACATTAAAACCCGCAAGGAAAATTGGTGCAGTCACAAAAACAGCCACTACTCCTCCAAGAAGTGGCAAGAACTCATGCCGTGAAAATAGAGGTTGAAGATGGCTTAACTTTCCCCAAAAAATTCCCGCAAAAATAAAGATAAGCGAAAATAAAATAAGCCCATAAGTAAATATCTCTTGGAAGATTACTGCTGACTTTATTCCCCTATAATTGAGAAAAGCTAAAAACAGAGTTCCCACTAGCGCCAAAAGGAGGCCCCCGAGATTCACTGGCTCTCCTCTTATAGTGTAAAGCCTCGTGCCTTTAAAGCAAGGGAGTAAAGTCTCCATCACCCAACCGGCTGAAATTGCCTCAAAAGAAATGAAGGCGGTAAAATTGAGTACAAGCAACCATCCGCTGAGAAAGGAGGCTTTTACTCCAAAAATCTCATAGGTATAAGCAATCTCCCCCCCTGCTACAGGGAACATGGTGCTCATTTCTGCATAACAAAGACCCACAATAAGCATTAAGGAGCCTCCTCCTGCAAAGCCTATCAAAGCTCCGAGGGGACCAGCTTGCTTGAGCCACTCGCCAAGGACAATGACCCAGCCCACACCAACTATGCAGCCAAATCCAAGCACGAAAAAATGACGTAGCTTTATTTCTTTTCCGAGCCCTGGCCTAAAAGATGGAGTTTTTTCGCTCTTCACTCTATCTTCCTCTTTGTTCATGAAAATAAGATTTTCTTAAAATGTTTTAAATCTACCATTCA
>CAYSCS010000069.1:0-44321 GCA_964429695.1 uncultured Eubacteriales bacterium | reverse complement strand
CCTTGCAAGCCTAAAAAAATTAGCATAAAATTTTGAAGGGTCATTTGTGGTAGGTTAACTCCTTTCTTTTTTCCTTTATTTTCAAGGAGTTCCTACCACATTTCTATCTAAAAATCACCACACTTTTTACGGAAGAGCCTTCGTGTTCTTGAAATCTTTTCGACAATCACCTATATTTCCCAAGGGTGGTTTGAGGAGAAAATCGCAGCGAAAATGCACTCTCGCTTAGCACAGCCAAAAACCAGACTCTTATAAATCCGAGGACGAACTCATAATCGAGGATGCAGCGGTAGTTGCTCGAATGAACGGCCACAAATTACGGGCTTTCCGCGCCAACGTAGAGGCGATAGGGCTTCCTGGTTTGGAAAGTGACGCTCTTCTTCGCTTTTAGCTTGACCGTATAAAAATTCGGTTCCGGCCGGGACACCGGAATACCAGCTCTCGGCCGGGGGGTATCTCCGTCGAGAACAAGATGGTAGGCATGCTTGAGAGGAAACTTAGCCCTGATCTTGAATTCAATCTCAGTGGATGTGTAGCCCAGGACTGAGATGTATTGAATCCGGAATCGTTGACCCGTGATGGTAGTGCACGGCCGCCCTATGTCCGCTCGAGGCGCAAGCCATCAGTCCGGCACAGACGGCAAGAGTCGGAAAACCCAGCCTTGCTTTTCTCATTATTTCCCTCTTTTTTGTTTTATGCAAGACAGAGGACAGGGCAAATATATTCTTCTTCCGCCCCTGCCGTCAATTCGTTTTTATACTCTTCAGGTTGACTTTCAGGAGATAATGAACAGCACCTGCGGATACCGTCTTATGATAACCACCAAGATAATTCCTTCAAATCCGGTTTTAATTCTTTTTATTTTATTCTCCTTTGATGAGGCTATTACCAAAACTATTAGCAGTTAGCTTGCTGGTAAGGATTGCGATATTCTTGGTTGTAGAGATAACTTTTTGAACAAGGCCCTCTCTTTACCCAAGCGATAGCAATTGCAAAACATAGATTTTGTTGGTGTCAAGCAACAGAAAAGGGGAAATCTATTGGTGTCCACTTTTCCCGATCCCCTTTCAAGAGTGAGTCAGCCTTTTACAGATCCTGCTAGAATGCACATTTAACCGCTAAATTAGTTCCCGGCCAAAAAAATTAAAAAAGACTTGACAAGCTGTGTATCATATAATATAGTGCATGATATGATTATTTATATTAAACAGCATACAACCTGAGGAACTAAGGAGTTTCAGTCATGAACTCAGAAATTGCTAATTTTGAGACGGAGATGAACAGAGGATTTTTGCAAATTCTAGTGCTGGCTCTTTTAGAAGAAGAAATGTACGGCTACTCAATGGTCAGGACCATCCGTGACCTCGGCTACGAGGTTGAGGAAAACACCCTCTATCCCCTGCTTCGTCGCCTGGAAAAAAACGGCTGGGTCAGGAGCAGATGGGACCTTAGTGAAGACCGGCCCCGCAAATTTTACGCCATCACCGCTGCGGGCCTGAAGCTCCGCAACCAGCTTATCGGCATTAGGAGAAAGCAGGACCAAATTCTGAATCGCATCTTAAAGGAGAAAAGCCATGTATGAAAAGCTTGACGCTTATCTTGAGGAAATAAGCCATTTTCTTTCCGCCCGCAAAGAGCGCGAGGAAATTCTGGCCGAGATAAGAAGCCACATCCTGGAAAAAACCGAGCGGGAATTCGGCGAGGTGACCGAAGAGACCCTGGAAAAAGTCATAGCCGCCTACGGCCCTGCCCGCCGGGTGGCCGAGGAATACCTGGAAGGACGCCCGATAATCGCGCCGGCCTACAGGCGGTTCCTGTTCCGGTATACAGGACTTCTCTTCTCGATCCATTTTCTTTTCACCATTGTCGCGGTCATTTTCAAAGAAAGCTTCGTTTTCTTCCCCTTCTTATATTTACCAAGACTGGGTGGGGCCGAGGTCATCCTGTACCTGCCGACTGCCTTCCTGACCGACCTGGGAATTGTGGCCCTGGTGCTTTACCTCATCACCCAGAGCGGAAAGGACATCAGACTTCCCTGGCCCAAGTTTGCGGTTAACCTTGAGGAAATAAAGCCCCCTGAAGGAACGGCTCTGCTCAGGCGGATTGGCATCCTGATTGGAATGACGGTTATGCTGGCTCTGACCGGTTTTGCCGTCTGGTTATATGCCAGGTTTCAGAACATATTTTTTGTGAACATTGTAAATTTCAAACTGGTAGAAACGCGACCCATCTTCATGCCCGAGCCAGGCCGCCGGATTTCCCTTATCATCATCGCCGCCTTCGCCGCGACCACCCTCGGTCTATTCATAAAGCTATTCACTACCTCGCGCTGGGTTAATGTTGTTTCCAAGTGCGTCTCTCTGGTGTTGATCGGGTTGTTGCTGCGTCAGCCGTTTGACAACCTGTTCGCCGTTAGGATACCAGATTGGCTGCTGCCCAAAATCAAGGTGGGCCTTACTGTGTTGCTGCTTTTTATCGCCTTGATGACAGCAGTAGAACTTATAAAAAACCTGGTCATCCTCAGTCGGAAAAAGCTGGCTAAGTAACTCAAGAAGTGGGATACAATCCTCTGCCCCATTTTCCTCGAATCCAGGTAAATTATGAGGGAAATCAGAAACAGGCATATTTTCCCCGTTTATAGAGATGGTTGATCCCTACCTGCAAATTGTCTTTTCAGGAAAAGAGGCAATGCGTTCCAGAAGAGCATCCATTGTCCCACCTTGCATCAAAACTATCTTTTCAAATTGCGGCGATATATTCAGCAGAGCCTCCATGGCCTTTTTACAGAAGCTCTCATTGGCTGAATAAGAATAGTCTTCCATTTTCATGGATACTTCGCCTTCAAGGGCTGAATGAAGGTCCATGATTTTTACCGGCTCCGAACATTCAAGGTTGAAAGTTTTGAGGCTGATTTCCTTGATTTTTGGCGAGATAGCGGAGCGAAACCATACCTTCAGGTTTTTAATATCGCAGACAATTGACCATTGAGTTCCGCCGCGTTCAAGCTGGCTCAAGATTTCAAAAGCATAGCTGACCGCCGCCTTTTTACCCGGAGAATAATCCTTAAGCATCTGGGCTGCCTGAACAAATCGAGGTGTTTCCCGTTTGTCCATAGAAACAGGCCTATTACCCCCAAACCCCTGATAGTGTCTCAGGCCTTCCAGTTCTTCTTCATATCTGCTGTTGCATAGGACTGGAACAGGCATATTATCTCCCTGATGAATTACCACCCCACCGTCCAGGAACTCCAGGGCTGCGGTCTGGCCGCTGCTGTCAGCTATAAAAAAATGCCATCCCCAGCCATCAATGGTTAGCTGCGAGACACTTTCGATGACCTGATCTATTCTGTCCAAGCTGTCAAGGGCATATTGCATCCAGAGCGACATGAATATTCTGGGCAACTCAGGGTTGGCTGGAAACTGGCTTTCCTTCAGAGTCATTTCGCTTATATACAGTCCTTTTTCGTTCATCCCGCTGTCAGGGAAATCCCGGCCGAAGGCATTGAAAGTGATCGAAGCATACCGTGATTTCCACGTCAAAGGAGGTGTAGCCTCAGTTTTCCCCGAAATAAGCGACCCCCATGATACCGAGGTTTTGCTGATCCCCCGCTTGTTGATTATTACCAGGCCGGGAACGTGACCCCTCTCATCAAGGTTATGCCCTATAAGCAGAATGCCGTTTTTCTTGAGCAGGAAGGTGGAACATGGTTCGGCCTGCCCGGCAATAAGAATTATTCCCATAAAGATCAGAATGAAGGCTCGATTTCTGAGAAATTTAATGTTTGTCACCTTATCTTCTCCTATACGGCCATATTATTTCTGAATAATTTAAAATTAACGAAAATTCTCTGACTTTTGTTCCCATAATAATAGAACGGCTTACTCCAATTTTTAAGCTTTCACCCCCAGCAAAAGCGGTTTTAAGGCATTATTTAATCCGCAGAACCAAACTAAGTTAGGAATATTCAAAGACATCACGTGATCCGACTCTAATTGATCGTTATTGACAGCCCTTTTCCCCGGTGATACTAAATCATAGATGATAGATAGGAGCAGTAATGAGGCAAGACCAAGACATGGAAATTAAGGCCTTAAAATTTATCTTCATATCGCGGTTTATCCTGGTATTTGTTTTCCTGGGGCTGGCTTTCTTCTTAACAGCCGGGACTTTTAATTATTGGCAGGCCTGGGCTTATATCGTAATACTTTTCATTCCGATGCTCACCTTTTTGCTCTACATGTTCAAGCACGACCCGAAATTTCTCGAGCGCAGGATGAAAACTCGAGAAAAAAGGAAACAGCAAAAGATTATTCAACTGGTCGGACTGGCACCATTTCTTCTGATTTATATCCTGCCGGGCCTGGATAAGCGCTTTGGCTGGTCAAAAGTCCCTGAGGGACTGTCAATCGCCGGGCTGGCCATCGTCCTTTTTGGCTACCTTATCATCCTCTATGTATTTTTAACCAATAGCTATGCCTCCCTGGTGGTAGAGGTCGAAAAAGGACAGAAGGTCATCACAACCGGACCATACTCTATCTTAAGACACCCGATGTATATTGCGACCATTTTCTTTTATGGCGTCACACCCCTGGCGCTTGGCTCATACTGGGGAATGATTTTCACTATCTTTATCGTGATAATTCTGGTTTTCCGAATCCTGGATGAGGAAGAAGAACTGATAGAAAACCTCGAAGGATACAGAGACTATACTCAAAAAGTTAAGTACCAGTTGTTTCCCGGGCTGTGGTGAGCGGTGCGGTTAAGAGTTCCAGTGAATGATTTTAGTAAAAGAGTTTGGTGCCGAGCGCTTGAATAAAACGGCAGACAAAGATTAGTGTCCACCCTTGACTAATGCGGATGAGCTATTCTGATGAGCAGATGAGCGGAGACGTTTAGGGAAGTGAACCGATGGAGTCATTCTTAGGGGGATTGTTTAAAGCTGAGTGACAACCCTAGTCGACGCCTCAGACTCCAAGTCCGCGAGGGCGGCGACAATAACTTATCTCTTATCAGCGATTAGTCTTTTGGGGAGGGGATTGGCCTATTTTTTGATTTATGGTTTCTTCTGTGCCAGGAGTCTATCCACCCCGTCATCCAGAGCGCACCGTCCTCTACAAGGTGTTCTTCCATTATGAGCCGGTTTGCGAAGGAGTACGGTTTTCTCCGGCCGATAATCAAAGAAGTCATCGAGCGTTATCTCGACTGCGGCAACCCAAAGTGCAGGTTTGGCCGTATCCGTTGTCCGGACTGCCATGGGGAACAGCTGCTGATGTTCTCATGTCGCACAAGAGGATTTTGTCCATCGTGTCACGCTAAGAGGCTGGAGGAATGGGGCGAGTGGATGCGGGAGACACACCTTCTTAATGTCCCCCACCGCCCCGTCGTCTTCACCATCCCCAAGATGCTCCTGCTCTTATTTCGCTGCAACCGCAAGCTCCTAGCCTCACTCTGCCAGCCAGCTTTTCGCTCCCTGGTTTGCTCTTTTGAGGTTGTCACGCAAAGAAGTCTCATGCCGGGAGTCATCGCAGTCATTCAGGCCTTTGGCGAGCACATCAATTTCCATCCCCGCCTCCATTTCCTGGTGACCGTGGGCGGAATGGATGAAGCAGGTATTTTCCATAAGGTCCCCCTCATCGATGATTCGCGGCTCGAGGTTCTCTTCGCCAAAGAAGTCCTGGTCGACCTTGTCCCTAAGGAGCTCTTGAGTGGCGAATGGGCTGCGTGCCTTTTCTCCTGGCGCCGTACGGGATTCTCGGTCCACAGCTGCGTCTGAGCTAAAACAAAAAGAGAGGCCGAGCGAGTGGGCAAGTACATGCGCCGTCCTCTTTTGTCCCTGGAACGCCTCTTCCTCGATGAAAAGGAAGGGAAAGTCTGCTACCGATATGGGGAGAACGAAGAAGAGGCGGAGAGGATGGATTATCTGAAGTTCATCGCCCGAGTGACTTCCCATATTCCCGAAAAAGGCAGGTTACGGTGTGTTATTAGGGGTTGTATGCCAAGGCCCATCGGGGAAAGGTGCGAAAGGCACAACCCGACAAACATCCCTTAATCATCGTGGAGGAGGAGGGTCTAAGAGTCCCCTGCGGGGCTGGGCCGAGATGATCTGCAAGGTTTTTGAAGGCGACCCTTTGACCTGCCCGCAATGTGGCAGCCAGATGCGGATCATCCCCTTCATCACTGACTAGGCCATGGTGGAGAGGATTATCCATCACCTCAAGCTGACCTTCGTGGCAGAGAGACCTACTCCGCCTCACGCCGTCTCGCAAAAATTCTTCTTGGATTCCGAGGCTTGTGCCGACTATTTTTCATGATCTTTTCCTTGACAAGGCAGACGTCTGGCTGGTTTTTAGCATTTTCTGGCCGATATCTCTCCGGCTAGTGAGGCGCTTTCGCCCGCCAGATGTGCTTTTTGATTGGTCATTGACATCCTTTTTTTAGGGATTTATATTTCCCTGTGATGGTTGAACGGGAAAATGAGGACTAAGATGCACACCCAGACAGCGAAGCTGAAAAGCGAATTCCTATATTTCCTAAAAGATGAGCCTTAGACCTGAACGGGAGATCGAAAGTTTTGTGTCACAATGGTTAATGGTGAAAACACGGTATTAGTTCTAGCGATGGTGTTGTTGCTCGCGATTTCTGCAAATTGGCAAGTGGACTTGGACAGCGATGGACGAAAGGAGCAAATCATTTTTCGTCCACAAGTCAATGGCTCGATCACTGTACTTCGTAATGAAAAAGTCATTTGGTGTGGTGTCCCTGCACGCTGGGAAGCATGGAAATTGGTGATTTGTGATGTGGACAGAGATGGGAGAAAGGAATTCCTTGTGGGCGTTAACATCCGCACTCGCCATTTCCCTAAGCGGCACAAAAGCGTTTTCGTATTGGGTTGGAACGGTAAATTCGCATATGCCCGTTGGCTCGGTTCACATCTGTCCAAACCAATAGTTGATTTTACAGCGGAGGAATTGGATGACAAAGCGGGTGCCGAATTGGTAAGTTTGGAAATTACCCGTGATGGTCGCCAATGCCTTGTCGTTTACCGCTGGATTGGGTTTGGCTATCTCGTGATTTGGCAAAGTCAACCTTTCGCTAACGCCAGCTTATTCCACCAAGGGCAAAAAGTGGGTGTTAAATTTTCTGATGGACAATGTTTCATTCTCGTTCGCAGCCACAACAAGCTGGCGCTTAAGCGTTACCGTTGAAACCGAAAGCAGGAGGTGAGGATTGTGATGTCTCGCTGGTTGAAAATTTTGGTTACTCTCAATTTCGCCACTTTCGGCTTTGGTCAAATTAAACCACAGGTTAAACCCTATCATGTTTCACCTTTGCTGAAGGAAGTCGTCAACCTTCACCAATTCGTCATCCCAAAAGATGCCCAAGAGATGTTGGCGAAAAACCTCTTCGTGGTTTACCCTGGTGATGATTGGAAGCAGCCCTTCTTTGTTTACGAGGAGAACGCCTACTATCGCATCCCAAACTTCGTCACGGTTGACAGTATGCTTCATCTTTACCACTTGTTTTTCAACTTCGCATTGAGGCGCTTGGAAGAAGAGAAACTGATTCCTTTGGCTGAACAGTTGACGACGAAATTGCTGACTCAATGTTTGCAAACTTACAAAGATGCGTCGTCAAAAGATTTGAAAGAAGCAGCGTTGCGTAATGTCGCTTATGTTGCTGTTGCTTTAAACTTGCTCAACTTGAAAGCCAACATACCTAAGGAAGCCCAACAGATGGTCGCAAGTGAGTTGAAATTGATCCAAACAAGAGCAAGGCTTAGAGTTGGAGCAATTCTCCCTTACGCCATTGATTACACACAGTTCATCCCACGGGGTCATTATACACGCACAGAGAAACTCAGGCGCTATTTTATGGCAGTGATGTGGTATGGGCTTTTCCCCTTCACACCGCGCTACCGTGACAACAAGGGTAATTTGCATTGGTCGTCTGTGACGACTTGTCAGGCATTGCTGCTCACATATGATCTTTATGCTGTGAAGTTGGAGGACACTTGGGAAAAGTTGTTTACGCCCATCAATTACTTTGTCGGCTTTGCTGATGACCTGACACCTTCGGAAGTCAAAGGGCTTGCTGAAAAAGTTTTTAGCAGGCTCTCTTTACGGGCTTTCACTGAAGAGCCAGAGTTTAAAGAGTTCATGCAGCAGTTTACGAAGATGCGGATGCCACAAATCAAGCCCAAGTTTGAGTGGATTGCTGGTGAACTTGCACCGCTACCAGACCCAGAGACACCTCAAATGCGTTTGCTCGGTCAACGCTATGTGCCTGATAGCGAAATCTTGCAAGAGTTGTCCCATCCAACAGAGCGTCCTATTTTATGCGGTTTGGATATAATGGCGGTCATCGGCAGCGAGCGAGCAAAACAAATTCATGATGCAGGTTATCGTGTGCACGGATTGCCAAAAAGTTTTAGTATGAGCGCTTGGGACGATTACCCTAAGATTCGCCAGAAGTTAACGGAACGCTTCTCACGGCTTACTCAAAGCGATTGGACACGCAACTTGTATTGGAGTTGGCTCTGGGTGCTCCAAAGTTTGCTCCAACCATTTGGTGAAGGCTATCCATCATTCATGCGCACGGCGGCTTGGCAAGATAAATCGCTTCAAACTGCATTGGCATCTTGGGCTCAACTACGCCATGACACGATTTTATATGCCAAGCAGTCTCTTGTAGCTGCAGAAGGGGGAGAAGAAACTCCTGAGTTGGTCAAAGGCTATGTAGAGCCCAATTTGGAAGCATGGCAACGACTTTTACACCTCGTCCGTCAAACAACCCAGTTACTTCAGTCAAGAGGACTGTTGGTGAGCACCATCGCAGAAAAGCTTGATGACTTTGAGAGCATGGTCGCTTTCCTGCTCTGTTGCGCTGAAAAGCAACTTCAAACCAAACCGCTCACAGAAGATGAGTATGAGCGATTGCAATTCATCGGCGGTGAGATGGATTGGCTTGCGCTTCATGTTGTCAGCGACGGCAAAGCCAGTTATTGGGAGGAAGTTGCCCACCCTGCTGATAGAAACATGGCATGCGTTGTTGATGTCCATACTGCTTATGTTCTGATTGGTGGGCTTGGTCACGTGGCTTTGGAGGAAGCCGTTGGTCATGCTCACGAGATTTTCGTCATCTTGCCCATTGAGGGCAAGTTAATCTTGGCACGTGGTTCGGTGCTCAGTTACTACGAATTCCTTCAACCTGCCGAGAAGCGCCTAACCGATGAGCAATGGCAGGAGATGTTGGGAGAGCGCAAAGCACCACCACAACCTGCATGGGTGAAGTCATTCACTGTCCCGACTAAAATCCGCATTAAAGAAGTGTCTGTGCAATAAGAAGGAGGCGAAAAATCTGGGTTGTCGAAAAGATTCGGCACATTTGGAAATGTGGTCCCCTGAAACGAAGCCTCAGTTAAAAATACTGGCCCTGCACAATTTGGTCACGCCCCGAGCCAAAGACTGGGGCAAATGCGTTCTAAACGCCCAAAGTTACTCGAAACTCACTCACGTTAAGGCCTTCAGCCCGTAGTTGATGACGCATTCGCTGAGCGCTGACTTGGAACGGAACGAGGGTGTTGGAAAAGGGACGGGAACGAAATGGGAAGGCGAGGCTGCTGCCGAGTCAAATTTTCAGTAAATCGTGAGGTCGGCAAGTCGTCAGGTCGGAAAAAATTGGACTCACCTGTAGGTTCGCCCTCTCAGCTCCTACTTGGTCACGCCTTGAGGCAAAGGTTGGCGCAAAGCATTCACTGAATTTTGAACATCTAGACTTTGTTCGTGAAAGCTTCTACCAAAATGAGTCCGTCCATACCATCGCCGTCCAAATCAGCTGGGTAGCAATCTAAGAACGACTGGTCAGTTAAAGGCACAACAGGGATGTCAGTTATCCAAACAGCTTGGTAATGCCCTTCTGCAACTATAAGCAAATGGTAGCGGTAAAGGGACGGATTAATGCCATGGCGAAATTTTGCATTCCAACGACTTGGCACACGCAGGACGAACCACTTGCCTCTTAGTTCTCTGCCAACGCATTCGGGTTCAATCTCTCCTCTCCATCTCTTCCCAAAGCGAAAGTTTTTCCCTTCTCAAGAGACCATTTGGGTGAGGGAACGGCTCCTGCCAAGAACCTTTTCCTGCGTTTTTGCAGAAGGTGTGTGACCTTAAAGGGAAGCCTTTGACTGATCGGTGTCAAAACTTTCCATTCCCACTCTCCTGAAACGAACAAATCCGAACCTTATCTGTTGTCAGTGACCGAAAAATTGGGAGTTAGGCGATGGCGGAGCAGATACCTTAATTGCCCAACCTGTCTCAACCGGCGCTGGCGATAAAGGTAAAAAAGCAACTCGGTGTGTTGGCTAAGAGCAATGATGCCCCTCTTTGTATTTTTCGCAACAAAGCCAACATTTTAGCAACTCAGACATACATTGCATGTAGCCGAAACTTGAGCGACTTTGCGATAGCGGTTGGCCTCAAGCCGACAAACCACTAGAGCATCTGAGCTAGTTTGCCCAATAAAGTCCAAAACTGCCACAATTTATTCCTTCCCATCGCCATCAAAGTCATAAATTTTCGCATCAACCACATACTCGCCTTTTCTCGGTGATGTCCACCAGAGCCGATAAGTTCGCCCATTCCACTTGTAAATGCCGATGCGACCCGGTGATGTCGGGTCATATCTTTTCCCTTTTGCGATGACTTCACAATCCCCATCATGGTCAAGTTCTTCAACACTCTCAACTAAAAATCACAACCACTCCATCTGCAAGAATTGAAGGGAATAAGCCTTCGCCCGTCCGGGCTGAGTAGGGAAAAGGAAGATGCCTGAAGAACTGTGCTTGATCCAAGCCATAACCTTTCTCGGCTGGTTTTAGTTCGGTTCGGTGATGAGGGTCAAGTTAGGCCAATTGCCATCACCGACACCTATCTTTGGCCAAACGACCCATCATTTCCGAGAAGATCTACATCCCTCCTTGTTTATGAGAAAGGCCAGAAAGAGCACTCTCTAAAGGGGAATAAGCCTCTGATGCAGTCAGGGCAGGAATGCTATCCCGAGAACGATCAAACTATCGTTTATTTTTTGTACATGGAATGGGAAAAGGATGCAATTCAAACCCAGAAAAAAAAGAATGCGGCTGCTCAACCCGGAAATAACGTGAATGAATAATAGGGGAAGGGAGAATGATCAATCGAAAAAAAAGAGGATGAGCGTCGCCTGGAATGCGGAACCGAAAAGGTCATAAGTCAGCCGGAAAAATGTGCGAAATTCAAGATAGTCGTCAAGGCCGCGTGATGCGTAACATGAGACCGAACATTTGGGAACGCAAAACCGGACATTAAAAATTTACAAAAGTACCCAGTTCGGGTTGAAATACTTTCTTTCTTTGGCTATCTCCAATTTCACACAAAAAATGTTACACTAACAAAAATACCTAATAAATTATTTATGGAGCGAGAGTTTTTCTGAAATCTTTTTTTATATTTTTGCCCAAAAGCAATTTTCCAAGTTTTCTAGGGAATTGAATCCTCTATCTTTATATTTTTCCCTTTCCATATTGATTAGATTTAATTTGGGTTTAATCTACATCTATCGATTTTTTTCATTTGGAAACTAAAAAAATCTTATTCTTTTCCAAAAGTTCAATCAACTCCGAAATTACCATGGCCGTGGCTCCCCAAATTTTATGCTCCTCAAAAGAATAAAAGGGAACTACTACCTCCATATCCTTAATCTTCCAGATTTCTTCTTTTCTGTTTTTAGAATCGAGGAGGTGATCAAGAGGAATCTCTATGACTTCAGCGACTTCTTGCGGGGATGGTCTGAATTTTGGCCTTTTTTTTGTAAAAGCCACGATGGGATAGATACAGTGGTTACTTGCAGGGATGTAGAGTGGGGTTAATTTTCCGAGTATTGTCAATGATTCAGGAGAGATGTTGAGTTCTTCATTTGCCTCTCTGAGAGCAGCTTGCTCGATGCTCTCTGCTTTTTCCTTTCGACCTCCGGGAAACGAGATTTGAGCCTGATGGAAACTCATCCTTTCTGTGCGTCTGGTGAGCACCAGATGAAGTCTATTTTTCCAGGGATAAATGAGGACCAGGACCCCCGCTTTCAGTGACTTGCCTTCCGCTTCCTCGAAGGGTCGATGTCCCGGACGAGGCCGTGTGATCATCTTCAACTGTGCCTTTACCCCCGGCTTTTCACCTTCCAAGTCTTTCTTAAGATGGTGGATAAAATTTATTATTTTCATAAATTTGAAAGCAAAAGATTATTTTTCCCTTAAAAAGATGTCTTATTTCCTCTTCCTGAAGTACTCTTTTTTAGAAATCTATGATTAATTTCTTTTTATCTCCTAAGCTAACTCGCTTTCTCTTCCTTTCCTAATCTGAGGATTGGGACTCCACTCTTTCTCTTTTAAATTGATTGTTGGTTCTTAGGTATGGTATAAGATTTCTGCCATATTTTCCAGTAGGGATGGAGAAAAAAAATCATTTATCCTTTTCTTAGAGGGGTGTTAAAATGTCTTGCCGTTGATTTCTTTAGTTTATGGTGATTATCTGCCTTACTCTTTTAAAAAGAAGGAAGTAATTTGAATTAGCTTAATAAGATAGGGAGGAGGGAATTGAAGAAAAGAAGAAGATTCTACATAGTTGATGTCTTTGCAGAGGAGAAATATGCGGGAAACCAACTTGCCGTTTTCAGAGATTCAGAAGATCTCTCAGAGAGAGAAATGCAGAAGTTTGCCAGAGAAATGAACTTTTCAGAGTCAAGCTTCATCCTCTGCGAAGAGGAAAGAGATGGCGGGTATGATGTGCGTATTTTCACTCCAGAGACCGAAATCCCTTTTGCCGGACATCCAACCCTGGGTACTGCGTTCATCATTCAGCAAGAAATAAAGAAAAAAAAGAACGAAACCATCTATCTTAATCTCAGAGTGGGGAAAATTCCGGTAACCTTGAGTTATAGAAAAGAGGAAGTAGAGTTTCTGTGGATGAAACAGAAACAGCCTGTTTTTGGACGCTGTTTTGAACCAGGGAAAATAGCGCATATCCTGAGCCTCGAGCTCGAAGATATAGATGATAGATTCCCCATCCAGGAAGTCTCCACCGGTCTTCCCTTCATCATCGTACCCCTGAGAAGCCTGAGGAGTGTAAAAAGGGTGAAAATTTTGAGGAAAGAATTTATGGAGTTGATTAAGAATACAGAGGCAAAGGACATGTTAGTCTTTTCTCCAGAGACATACCACAAGGAAAACGACCTCAATGTAAGGGTTTTTGTGGAATATGAGGGCGTGCCAGAAGACCCTGCCACTGGAAGTGCCAATGGGTGTCTGGCTGCTTATCTTGTGAGATACAGGTATTTTCGAAAGCCCAAGGTGGAGGTGAGGGTGGAACAAGGCTATGAGATAGGAAGACCCTCTCTTCTTTTTCTCAAGGCAGAGGAGAAGGATGAAGGGATAGATGTTTCTGTAGGAGGGAGGGTGATTCTCGTCGCTAGAGGTGAGTTTGTCTAATAAGCCACAGCCCTTGATTTTCTGGAAGATGAAAAGATGAAAGAGAGGAAGGCTTCATTTCTTTTTTCTCTTTGTTTTTTCCTGTTAATTCTTAAATTTTTCGCTCTTCAGGCTGAAACACCTAAAAAAGAGGAGGAATTAGAGAGAGGGAAAGTTATCCCTCATCTTGAGTGCCTCAGAGAAAAAGGGAAGAGCTATTCTCTCTATCTTCCCTCCCCATATTCATTTGAGAGGGAATGGCCAGTTATTTATGCTTTTGATCCGTGGGGAAGGGGAGTTGTGCCTGTCGAGCTCTTCCGTGAAGCAGCGGAGAAATATGGGTACATCGTCATCGGGTCGAATGATTCAAGGGCAGATTCATGGAAGCTTAATTTTCAGTCGCTCAAGTCTATCTGGATTGACACTAACCTTCGTTTCAGAATCGATGCGAGGAGAATTTATACAGCCGGCTTTTCCTGGGGGGTAGGTGTCTCCACTGGATTTTCATATATGCTGAGAAGACCTGTGGCCGGAATCATTGCCTGTAGCGGGGGGCTTCCAGAGTGGTTAGAAATCAAGAATTTAGGGTCAGAGGCTTTCTATGGAATAATAGCCCCTAAAGATATAAGCTCTGCAGAATTAAGCGAGCTGGATGAGCAATTAGGCTCATTGGGAGTCTCCCATCGCTTGAAAATGATTGAAGGAGAACCTCGCTGGCCTCCTCCCCAAGTCCTCACCGAAGCTGTTGAATGGCTTGAGATTCAGGCCATGAAGAGAGGGAAAATCAAGGTTGACGAAGACTTTCTCAACTCTCAAATTCAGAAGCTTAGGGAAAAAGCTAGGCTCAAAGAAGATTCAAAAGATGTTCCTAGCGCAGTTAAGATGGTGGAGGCAATGATTTCTGATTTTGAAGGATTGATTGATGTCTCTTATCTCAAAGAGGAGCTTGAGGGTCTTAAAAAGTCCCCTCTCTATCAATCGTATCTCGGGAAAGAAAAAATTCTAAAGAAAAATGAGAAGGGTTTTCTTGTTGGATGGGAGGGGAAATGGAAAAGACTCATTGAAGTCTTTGAAAATCCTCTAGAGAGAAGGAAGGCGGTTATGGCGCTTGGTGTTGATGGGCTTCTCAGAGAAACTAAAACGAAAAAGGATTTTCTTGAGGTTTCATTTGCCTCCAGGAAATTAGGAAGAATATTCAAGGATTCCTTTCGAGAGGCAAGTGGTGCTCTTCAAAGGAATGAACCCCAGAGGGCTTTAGTTTTCTTGAGGATAGCTGCTGCAGCTTCGCTTGAGGAACCTTTGGTGCTCTATAAGCTCGCCTGCGCTTCTGCTCTTACGGGAGATAAAAAAGGCTTTCTCCGGACTTTGAGGCGGGCCGTAGAAAAAGGTTTTCAGGATGCAGAAATAATCGAGAATGAAGAAGCTTTCACTTCTTTCAGGGAGGAGCCTGAGTTCAAGATGATTCTCCAGAAAATAAAGGATGGCTAAAAGAGAAATTATCTTCGCCTTGGAAAAGAGATTTTTAGTTTTGGCTCTTCTCCTGATTAGTTGGTAAAAACTCAAAGGAAAAAGGAAAAGAAATACGTATATTCTCTTAATTTTGAGGGTTATGATTAAGAGGAGCACAAAAGAATCTATCATACATTCTCCTCTTAATGTTGCGGCACTTATTCCCGCGGTTTCCTTCATGATTTCATTCAATTACTCCTTCAAAGATTAAAAGATTTATCAACAAATCTGGAGATAAATCTTATTTTTTGTTTGACTGGAGATAAATACTCTGGTAAAAGTTTAGGGATTAGGGAAGAGATAAACTTGATTTTTAAAGAGGAGATAAAAGATGAGCGAGGAGCTTAGGCTTTCTGAGTCAGCCATTAAAACTCTTTCCAAGAAGTCAACTATAACTCTTATAGCCGGGAAAGCACGCCTCCTATCAGCCGAGGACCCTGATTTTGTGCGCGCCGACATAGGAGAACTCTGTATTCCGGGACTTTTCCCTCCAGGATATAAGGAAGGGCTGGAGAAGACCGCATCCACGGCTCTTAACGAAGGGAGAATAGGCTATACAGTTCCCGATGGAGATAACAGGCTCAAAAAGCTCATTTTCAAGCATGAGCTTCCGGATTTGCTGCAAGGTATGGTCCTCGAGCAATTGCGGGATGAAGCAATAGCTCAGAATGTAGATTTCGAAAAATACAGAGAGGAGAGTATCCACAAATATGTTGCAGTTACGCATGGTGGTACAGGAGCCCTGGGTGCAGCGGTATCGATGTTTTTGACAGAGGACAAAAAAATAATCGTCACTAATCAGAGGACCTGGCAGAATCATAATTTAATCGTCGATATGCATGGAGGAATGATCTGGCCTGTGCCGCTCATCGATGAGGAAGGGAAGGTGGCTGAGCCGGAGCAAATTCTCAAACTCTGCCAGCCTGTGAAGGGGAAAATAGCCGCTTTCCTTTATACCCTGATCAACAATCCCGATGGAGCAGTGATTACCAATCCTGCCGAACAATATAAACTCGAAACCATCATCAATGAGCTTGGTGTCCCTCTCATCCTCGATGTTGCCTATCACAGGATGGTCTTTGAAGGGAGAGATGCTCAGTCATTTTCTCCCGAAGTGATGCGGAAAACCGTTGTCTGTGGCACATTTTCCAAGACTCTCCAGATTCCCGGTGAGCGTCTAGGATACATTTCAAGCTTTGACCCGAGAGCTGCGCGTTTTGTCTATTTTTATAATCGCTCTCATAGCGGTTGTCCCTCTGTAAGCCCCCAGAGAGCGCTAATTTCTCATTTCGCGCTCTATGAGAAAGAGCCTCACAAAATAAGCAGTTATCATCAGAAGCTGATGATAGAAATAAAGAAAAGGAGAGACCTTCTTGTGGAGAAGGTGAGAAAGGAGCTGGGTTGGGAGATAAAGCCTCCGGGAGGAGCAATCTATGCCGTCATTCATGTGCCTCAGGAATTAATAAAGAGATTTGGGGATATAGACCAGTTCGCCCTCCAGCTTGTGGAGAAAGGTAGGGTGAGCACAATTTCCGGGACTGTTTTTGAATTCAGGGTCAGAAAGAAGAACTCAGGCATCGAGGTTTATAACCCGGAACCCACTCATCCTGATGTCGCCTATATTCGTTTTTGTTATGGTTTTACTCCCCCAGAGCGGATTGAGCTTGCCATTGAGCACATCAAGAATTTCATCTCCAGTTAATGAATAATGAATATGGAAGTAAACAGAGAGAGACTAATAAACTGGCTCAAAGAGCTCATTCGAATCCCGAGCGTAACCGGAAAAGAAGAGAAAATTTCAAACTACATCTGGAAAGAGTTGAAGGAGATGGGCTATTGTCCCTTGCGAGTGGAGAACAATGTGTATCTGGAAGTAGGGGAAGGAGAAAAATCTCTTCTTCTTAACTCCCATCTTGATACAGTGGACGTGGAAGGAGAATGGAAACACAATCCTTTCGCGGCAGAGATGGAGGGAGGGAGGATTTATGGGAGAGGAGCGAGCGATGACAAGGGAAACATCGCTTTGATGCTTGAAATTGCTCATCTTCTCCAGGAAAAAGAAATCAAAGGAAGGCTTATTTTTACTTTCACCACTGGCGAAGAATACGGGGTGGAACTTGAGTCAAAAGGAAGTTTCCTTCTTTGCAAGTTTTTGAAAGCAGAAAGGGCTCTTGTGCTTGAACCTCAGACTGATGTAGTGGAGAAAAGGATAAATGTAATCTATGGTTGCCGGGGAATAGAAAACATGCTCCTTGAGATTCGAGGAAAGGCTTCCCATACAGGCTATCCCGAGCGAGGGATAAACGCCATTTTAAGGGCAGCGGAGATAATCTCAAGGCTCGAAAGCCTCGATTATCATAAGGTTTTAACAGCGGAAGAGGAAATTAAAACAATTTGTATGCCACTCAGGATTCAGGGTGGAGCAGACCGTTTCCTCGTCCCTGACAGGTGTGAAGTGATGATTCATTGTCGGACTGCTCCTGGAGACAAAAAAATCCATGAACAAGTAGCCGAGACTTGCAGAGAAGTTTGTGGACAAGATTTCTCCCTGAAGAAGACATACAGTGCACCTGGCTATATAGAAAACCCGGATGATATTCTGGCAAAAATTATTCATAAAGAGTCACAGAAACTTGGCTATCAGAGCAAAAATAGATTTGCTGGGGGGCGAATCGATGCCTCCATTTTTAAGAATGTGGGTGGGATTCCTTCTTTTTGTATGGGTGCCGGAAACCGCGACCAGATGCATTTAGTCGATGAGTTTATAACCGTGGAGGATTTTATAATCTGTTCTGAACTGGTTAAAAACATAGTCTTTTCTTACCTCAGTCAGGGAGGGTGAAATGTTTAAAGATATAGAAGAAGCGCTGAGGTTTATAAAAGATAGGAAAATCCCCATGATGGACCTCAAGACAGCAGATTTGGTCGGGCGCTGGCGCCACATGGTTTACCGCTGTGGTCATAACGAGGAGAGAATTTTTGAAGAAGGCACAGGAACCAGCCTGACCTCCTTCCCAGGCTTCAAGACCATGGAGTGCGGAGATATGCTGATTAAGCCCGACCCAACAACAGGTTTCCTCGACCCTTTTGCAGAAGTGCCAACCCTTTGTTTCATCTGCGATATCCTTAACCCGGATGGAAGTCCCTTTGAACTCGACCCCCGCTATGTGGCGAAGAAAGCGGAAAAATACCTCGAAAAGAGCAATCTTGGAGGATACAGCCTCTGGGGACCTGAAGTGGAGTTTTATTTGTTTGATGAGGTTCGTTATGGGACGGATATTCAAGGAGCAAGCTACTGGGTTAATTCCTCGGAGTCTTACTGGAATGCGAGTAAAGAAGGTGGTAAGGGCTATAATCTTCCTTACACCAAGGGCTCTCAGGCTGATTTGCCCCGCGATACCTTCTCCAATCTGCGAACAAGGATTGTCGAGCACCTGGAGGAAGTTGGGGTAGCGGTGAAATATCATCATCATGAATCAGGTTCACCAGGCCAGATGGAGATAGAAACCTATTTTACTCCTTTAGTCCAAACCGCTGATAATATTTTTAAACTCAAATACGTAATCAAGAATACTGCCGTAAGATATGGAAAGACGGCTACCTTCATGCCCATGCCTCTTTTTTCTGAGTCAACAAATGGGATGCATTATCACCAGTACCTAACAGATGGGAAAAGGTCTCTTTTTTATGACCCTGAGGGGTATGGAGGCTTGAATAAGATTGGCCTTTCCTACCTAGGAGGAATTCTTTCTCATGTCAGGGCTGTGATTGCCCTTACCAACGGCAGTACAAATTCCTATCGTCGACTTGGGGGTTATCGTGCTGCTCCTAATTACATCTTCTTTTCGGTTGCCAATCGAACCGCTGCCATCAGAATTCCTGCCTATGCCATAAATGAAAGGGAAGCAAGGATTGAATTTAGAATTCCTGATGCAACCGGCAATCCCTATCTTTCCCTTGTAGCCATGCTCATGGCAGGTCTAGATGGGATTGAGAAGAAAATTGACCCCGTTGAGAAAGGGTTTGGACCTTTTGAAGAGAATTTTAATCTCCAGGAAGTAAGAGAAAAATATAACCTTCCCCGTGCGCCAAACTCCTTCGAGGAGGCGCTCATTTCGCTTGAAAAAGACCATGATTTTTTAACAAAGGAAAATGTCTGCCCAGAGAAATTGATAAATTCCTGGATAAAAGTAAAAGAGAGCCTGGAAATTGAGCCTCTCAAAAAGAGGCCTCATCCTTATGAATACGACCTTTATTATGACTTATAGGAAAAAAAATTTAGAAGAGGATTTTTTCAGAAAAGTTTAAGAAAAGGCTCGAAATACCCAAAGAGACGAAAGAGAGACGAAGCAAATTTTGCTTGAGAGGGTGAAAAAACGCACAGGATTTAGCTCAACTCAGGAAGGCAAGGAAGATGGAATCCCTCATTTGTCCTGATGATTTCTGGAGTATCTGGACCATAATCCTCTGTTCTGTTGCCTTGAGCATTTACCTTGAGCAGCATTTCAGGTGGGCTTCCAAGATTACAGGACCTGTGCTTGCCCTCATCATTGCCATCGTCCTCTCCAATACCAAGGTCCTTCCCCTCCACTCACCAAGCTACACCATTATCGAGAGCTTCTTCGTGCCTGTTGCCATTCCCCTCCTTCTCTTCAGGGCGAATATCCTGAGGATTATCAAGACCAGTGGTTCTATGTTCGGAGCCTTTCATCTTTCAGTCTTGGGGACTTCGGCAGGGGCTTTCTTTGCAGGAATGATTTTTTCCGGGCTGATTCCTTTTGCTGCCCAGCTTTCAGGAGTGATGGCAGGAAGCTACACAGGAGGAGCAGTCAATTTTGTGGCGCTTACTGCAACCTTTATGCCCTCTGGAAGCGAAGGCGTGGCGCGCTTTTCTGAGGAAGCGAATGCCCTTCTTGTAGCGGACAATTTCATCATGGCTCTCATGTTTTTCGTGTTGATGTCGCTTACCGGGATAGGTCTCTTCAGGAAGAATTTCACCATGCCTCACCAGAAGAAAGTTGAAGAAGGAGGGGGC
The DNA here is from genome assembly GCA_964429695.1 of uncultured Eubacteriales bacterium. Classification (GTDB taxonomy): domain Bacteria; phylum Acidobacteriota; class Aminicenantia; order Aminicenantales; family Aminicenantaceae; genus CAYSCS01. The sequence continues at coordinate 24,285 of CAYSCS010000069.1, read as the reverse complement.
GAAGGGCTTCTTGCAGCGAGTTTCTGGAAGAGGAAAGAAGTCTCTCTTCTCGATATCGCCAAAGGGCTTGCAGTTGCCATCATCATTGCCTTTCTCTCCAGCAAGCTCTCAGGCTTAATCAAAAGCTTGGGTATGCCTGAAACAATAAAGGGCATCATCGGGAACCCATTTCTTTTGATCACAACCTTCTGTGTCCTTGCTGCAACCTTTTTCTCTAAAGCATTGGATTCGATCCATGGAGTCGAGGAGCTAGGGACCTATTTAATCTACTTTTTCTTCTTCCTCATCGGGGTTCCCGCTAACCTAATTCGCTTGGTCTTAACCGCGCCAATCCTGTTTTTCTTCTGCCTGTTAATTGCTCTAACCTGTTTCTTCATCACCTTCTCTCTTGGTAAAATCTTCCGTCTCAACCTCGAAGAGCTGGCTCTTTCTGTAAACGCCGCTCTTGGAGGACCTGTGTCAGCCGCAGCCATGGCCATTGCCAAAGGATGGAAGGAGCTCGTGCTTCCTGCACTCCTCGTCGGGATCTGGGGTTATGTGATTGGGACTTATCTTGGAATTCTAATCGGTAATCTGCTCTTGATGATTATTTGAAATTAGAAAAGAAGGGCGTTTAATTTTTCTAGGTTTAAAGGAAGTTGTTAATCCCTAAACGAGGGAAAATGGAGAACTCTTTGGGAAAGAAGCGCTGATTTCTGAGTAGAGAAAGAGAGAAGCTTGAAGGAGAGATAATCAGCTTGGTTAATACCTAAATTGCCCCTTATGGTAATAAAAATCCTTTGCCCCTTCTCCCAAGACATGTCTTAATTATTCCAATCTTAAACTTCGAGCGAGCAAGTAAATTTTTCCTTATTTTTTAAGCCAATTTCATTGAACAGTTTTAAGTTGAGTCCCCTTTTTTTAAATATTTCTAAGCAAGCCCTGCTTACCTCTTCGTCATAGAGCCTTCCTTTGTTTTCTTCTATTTCTTGCAATGCTTTTTCTAGAGAAAAAGCTGGACGGTAGGGACGATGGGAAAACATGGCTTCGACCACATCTGCCACCGCCAGAATCCTTGCCTCAAGAATTATTTTTTCCCCCGAGAGTCCCTGAGGATAACCCGAGCCATCCATTCGCTCATGGTGTTCGAGTACAATCCGAGCAATTGGCCAGGGGAATTCAATTGAATTCAAGATCTCGAAGCCTGTCTGGGGATGTTTCTTAACGAGCTGAAACTCATCTTGAGTTAGCTTACCTGGTTTGGAGAGAATTTCCGCAGGGATGGATATTTTCCCAAGGTCATGGATGCTTCCGCTCATCTGAACAGCCTCAATCTGGCTTTCTTTGAGTTTCATAACCTTGGCTATCGCAGCAGCGAGTTCAGAAACCCTTTTCTGGTGGCCTGAGGTGTAAGGGTCTCTTGCTTCAACAGTGAGAGCGATGGCCTGGATCGTCCCCTGCAAAGTCTTCTGCAGCCTCTCAAGGGTGTGGTTTAGATGCAAGGTACGCTCCTCAACGAGCTTCTTCAGACTCTGTGTATATTGCTTGTTTTCGATTTCAAGTTTTAACCTGCGGAGGGCATTGTAGATGGAGATCAGTATGCGGTTTCTGTCGAAGGGTTTGGTGATGTAATCGTAAGCGCCGAGCTCAAGAGCAAGCCTTGCCGTCTCTGGGTCATTGACTGCGGTAACCATTATCACGGCTAAGTTAGAATTTGAGGAAAGAGTCTCCCTTATAAGCTCGATGCCTGATTCTGCGGGCATGTTTATGTCACAGAGCATGAGCTCGAACTTTTCTCTCTTCAATAAGAAGCGAGCTTCTTCGGCACTTGAGGCGAGACTGCAGGTGAATCCATTTCTTTCGATCATCTGTTTAAGAAGCTGTCTTATGGACAATTCATCATCCACAATGAGGATTTTATGCATCTTAAATTTCCTCGTTAGGAATTAGCTTTCTTATAGTTTCCAGAATCTCTTTCCTCCCAAATGGTTTTTGAATCGTCCGCAGTGCTCCAAATTCTTTGGCAAATTGGAGATAAAATTCAGCATTTATCATTCCTCCCCCAGAAATGGCGATTATTTTCACTTCTGGGTCCATTTTTTTGAGCTCCATGATTGTCTCCAGGCCTTCTCTTTCGGGCATGAGGATATCAGTGATTACAATGTCGGCACGGCTCTCTCGATAGAGTTCGAGACCTTTCCTTCCATCAGGGGCATCTCTTGTTTCAAAACCTTCTTTCACGAGCATTTGGGTTAACAAGGTTCTAATCTGTTCGTCGTCATCGATGATGAGGATTTTTTTCAATTTTTCTCTCCTAAATTTTTTCTTGAGTTTAGTGCCCTCTCCAGCACCGAGGCTATCTCCTTCCTCAAGAAAGGCTTCATGATGAGAGCAAAGACCCCAATTTCCCCTGCCTTTTCCTCGTCGATATTTTCATTGTAACCCGTGGTGATGATTACAGGCACTTCGGGTCGGATTTGGAGTATTTTTTTCGCCAGTTTATCTCCCATCATCCGGGGCATAGTCATGTCTGTAATCACGGCGTTAAACCTTTCGGGGCTCTTTTTGAAGGCTTCAAGAGCCTCAACAGGGTCCGAAAATCCCTCAACTTGATAGCCGAGATGTTCAAGGGTTTTTATGCCAGAGTCAAGAACCTGTCTTTCATCTTCGATGAAGAGAATACGTCCATCTCCTTTATTAAGCTCTACTTCTTCCTCATCTATTCGTGCTACCTCAGAGGTTTTTGGGAAAAAAACATGAAATGTGGAGCCCTTTCCTACTTCTGTCTCGACCTTGATTATTCCTCCATGGTTTTTAACTATTCCATCAACCATAGAAAGTCCCATCCCAGTTCCCCGACCTGTATCCTTGGTAGTGAAGAAAGGGTCGAAGATACGGGGAAGAATAGAATCAGGGATTCCCGTGCCAGTGTCCCTCACCGAAAGCTTGAGATATGTACCCGGATTTGCCTCTTCCCTTCCCTCGAGTGCCTCCTTTTCGAGCTTAACCTCTTCCAGGCTGACTTCAAGGATGCCTCCTTTTTGGTTCATCGCTTCTGCTGCATTGGCACAGAGATTCATCAGGACTTGATAAACCTGAATCGGGTCGGCTTCTACCGAAGCCTCGGTCTTTATGCTCTGACGCATCTCAATATTGGAAGGAATGGTTGCCCTGAGAAATTTTAAGGCTTCTTTTAGCAGAGAGCTAATCTGGATGACTTTTTTCTCTGGTTTTCTTCTGCGGCTAAAAAGAAGAATTTGGTTGACAAGCTCTTTCCCCCGCTGGCTCGCCCTGAGCACCTCTTTCAAGTTGCTCTCCTGTAAAGAACCCCTCGGGGCATCATCCAGGGCAAGCTCTGCATATCCAACGATTGAGGTGAGAATGTTATTGAAGTCGTGGGCCACTCCGCCTGCCAGGACACCCAGGGCTTCCATCTTCTGTGCTTGATGGAGTTTGTTTTCTATCTCTTTTTCCCGCGTGACATCCCTAATCACATAGATATGATTCAGAATATTGCCTTCTTGGTCTTTAACAGGGGAAGCCACCATATCCACGAAGTAGTCTCCTCCTCCCTTTTTCTCGGCATCGATTGAACCTGACCACATCTTCCCTTGATTCAGTAGTTTTTGGACATCATTTAGAGGAAACTGTCTCTCGTCTCTAAATATAAAGTTAAGCTTCTTCCCCTTGACTTCTTCCGCAGAGAACCCCGTTATTTTGGCTATACTCGGATTCACATATTTAATGCTTGAGTCAGTCCCTGTGACCATAATCATCTCCTCAGCTTGACGGATCGTCTCTTCAAGGAGGAGCCTCTCTTCCATGTCCTTTTTCTTCTCTGTAATGTCTTCAAAAATGAGGATGAAAAATCTCCTGCTTTCCTTCTCTTGATGAAATTCTCTTCCTCCAACAAGAAAAACTCTCCTCTCTTTTTCCGGAAAATCGAAGCTTATTTCAAGGTCTTTAAAAGACTTCTCTTCCTTGATTAGCCTTTCCAGGAGTTTCTTTGAATGCTCATTCATAAACCTTACTTTACTTTGCTCTAAGAACTCATTCCCTACCATTTTTTCAGGTATCAAGGCAAAGGTTTGAGAGAATGAGTAGTTTGCCGAGACAAGCCTCAATTTCTCATCAATGACCGCAAGCGGAAGAGGAATGCTGTCGAGGATTTTTTCTGCATAATCCCTTGCTTCTTCTATCTTTTTCTGGGCTCTGACATGTAGAGAAACATCCCTTATTATCCCCAGGAGGGCAAATCTATTCTGGTAGACGATGGGGGAGAGGGTGAGTGCGCAGTGGATGATTTCTCCATCTTTTCTGAGAAAAGGGCCTTCAATCGCCAGAGTAAATTTCCTCTCCCTTGAAATTTTTTCCGCCATCTTCATCAACCTTGTTCTTTCTTCAGGATGAACGAGTTTCCAAAGGTTAATCTCGAGGAGCTCATCTCGCGAGTAACCGGATTTTCGGCAGATTACATCATTCACATATAAGAGACGATTTCCTCTAAAAATGAATATTCCTTCCTTGGTGTTCTCGATTATGGTGCGGTATTTTTGTTCACTCTCCTCTAAGGCTTTCTCTCTTTTTTTCCTTTCTGTGATGTCCCTGGCAATCCCGAGCACTACTTTCTTCCCTGAAATTTTCACAGGATAGGAGCTTATTTCCACGATTAACTGGGAACCATCCTTTCTCCTAAAAAGGTATTCATTCGGTACGCAAGGCATTCCACGGGCATTCGCCCTCATGCATTTAAGCGCCTTAGGGATTTGATTTCTGGTTAATAAGCCCAATTTCAAGAAGTTTTTACCGATAAGCTCTTCTTTCTTATAGCCGCTCAGCTCTTCTACCCTCCTGTTTACTGCGATGAAATTTCCCTTGAGGTCAGTAAGGAAATAAGCATCGGGTGCATATTCGAAAAGAATGTTGAGCCTCTCTTCTGAATTTTTGAGCTCCTCTTCTTTCTTCCGAACCTCGGTTAAATCACGAAGGAAAACGATGAACTCTTTTTCTCCATTTTCTTCCTTAATCTCTCCAAAGCTCAGTTCTAAATAAAAAACATTGCCCTTCTTCCTTTGGACCTTTGCCTCGAAGGATTTAATCTTGCCCTGAAGGGCAAGGCTCAGGTTATGGTGAAAATCTTTTTTCTCTCCTCCTTGAGGAGAAAAGATTTCTTGAAGATTCCTGCCTCTGAAGTCTCCTCTCCTCCCTCGGAAGTATTCAGCCGCTATCCTATTTAAGTCGAGAATGAAACCTTTGGCATCGAGGCAGACTATTCCTTCTTTTAAGCTTTCAAAAATTTCACCCCATTTTTTCCTTAAGGGAAGAGGAGAAGGGAGGCTTTTCTCTATGTTCTTCTCCTCTTGAAGTATGCTTGTTTCAAGGATGCTTTTCTTCTCTCTAACTTTCATCTTTAATTTCTTTAAAAACATCAAGCTTTTCTTTCAAGTTTCTGAAGGAGGTCTAAAACATCCCTCTTTCTTAAAGAAGGGCTGAGATAGAACCTCCCTGAAGATACAAGACGAATGACTTTAGTCAATTCTTCAAACACATTCTCCTTGCTCACATAGGCAGAGGCACCGGCCTTGAACATTTCCGCAACGAGTTCTTTATCAGAGTAGATGGAGAGAGCAAGAACCTTTGTTTCAGGGAATTTCTTTTTAATCAGTCGAGTTGCTTCTATTCCTCCCAGTTCAGGAAGCACGACATCCATGATTACCACCTCAGGCCTCAATTCTTCTGTTTTTTCAACGGCTCTTCGTCCGTCCTCTGCTTCGCCAACGATTTCAAAATCTCTTTCTTTTTCTAGAAAGCTTCGCAGGCTTTCTCGAAATTCTTTCCTATCTTCGACAAGAAGAATCCTGATGCCCATCTCTTCCTCCTTATCTTTTTTAAAAGAAGAGAGAGAGAGAGAAAACTTCAGGCATGAGGATTATCTCCTCCCAAATTTTTGCTTATCTTAAATAAATTAATTAGGGGGCAAAATCAATCGGGAGAAACCTTATTTTTTAGGTAGAAAAACCCGAAATCTTAGTCTTGAGGGAAGAAACTTTTTGTTACTTTTCGAGGGAAGTGAGCCCTTCCCTGATGGCATATTTTGTCAGCTCTGCCACGCTGTAGAGATTTAATTTTTCCATGATTTTCTTGCGATGAGTCTCGACTGTCTTGACGCTTAAGAAGAGGCGCCGGGCGATTTCCTTTGTCCCTTTCCCCTCGGCTATGAGCTGGAGCACTTCTCTTTCTCTCCGGCTCAAGATGGAGAAGGCAGAGAGAGTTTCTCTGGGGATGTTTTTGATGAGGTCAGGAATTAATTTTTCCGAAAGGCGAGGGGTAAGGAAGACTTTATTCAAAAGGCTAGCTTCTATAGCCTGGATGAGTTCATCGTAAGCCGAATCTTTCAAGAGATAGGCGCTTGCTCCCGCCTTGAGCATCTCGACCACAAGCTTCCTTTCTTCATGCATCGAGAGGGCTATTATTTTTGCCCCAGGCAGAAACTCCAGAATCTCGCGAGTTGCCTCAATTCCGTTTAGGCCGGGCATCCCGATGTCCATGATGATTATATGGGGACAAATTTTTTTCACTTTTTTGATGGCTTCTACGCCGTCTTCAGCCTCACCCACCACCTGAAAGTCTGACCTTCTCTCCAGCAGGCTTCTCAGCCCTTCTCTTATGATTCTATGGTCATCGGCGATGAATATTTTTATGCTCATGGTTATTTTTTGGTTTTTAATCTTCCGGGACGAGGAGCCTCACTTCGGTTCCTTCTCCTTCTTTTGAATTGATAATCATCTCCCCGCCGAGCTCTCTTAACCTTTCTCTGATGCTGAAGAGCCCGAAACCTCCTGATTTTATGCTGAAAGGAAGAATCTTTGAAGGATTAAACCCTTTTCCGTCGTCCCTGACACTGAGCTCCACTCTTTTTCTTGTTTTTCTAAGCTTCATCCTCACCTTTTTGGCTTCAGAGTGTTTTACTGCGTTCATCAGTAGCTCCGTAGCCGAACGGAAGAGGATTAGCCTGAGGCTTTCGTTGATTGTCTTTTCTTTGCCGTCATCCTTGAACTCAAACCTTAGAGGATGGTTTAGGTTAAATTGTTCTGTGAGCCATTCCATTGCCTTAACCAGCCCGAGCTCATGGAGGATGGGCGGACTGAGCTCAAGCATCAGAGAGCGTGTCTCTTTTATTCCTTCTTCAATGAAGTGTTGACTCTGGTCGACAAGTGGCAATCCTCTCTTTATGGCATCATTAAACTCATCCAGCTTCAGCTTCATCAGCGCCAGTTTTTGGGCCACATTATCATGGAGGAATGAGGAGACATTTTTCCTCACCGCTTCTTCACTCAGAGTAAGCTCAAGGGTGAGAGAGCGAAGCTTGCTCTGGTAGTCTTTAATTACTTCCTCTGTTTTTTTCCTCTCTGTGATGTCTTCTATGGCAAGGAGGATCAATTCTTTTTTGGGCGTCCTCTGTCTTATCCTTCGTGCATTGAGGAGCATGACCCTTTTCCCGATGTGGGGGAACTCATGAGTGACCTCAAAGTTCTCGAAAGAGGTGTTCTTGGGCAAGATCTCGCTTAAAAGAGTCCTGAGCAGAGGGATATCCCACTGCCTTTTTCCTAGCTCGAAGATCTTCCTCCCTTCGGTCTCCATGCGTTTAACTTTAAACACCCTGTAAAAGGAACGACTGGCGGAAATGACATTCAGCTCTCCGTCGAGCACAAGAAGGGGCTCTCTTACCGTGTTGATTATGTTTTGCGCATAGTCACGTTCCTCTTTAACCGCTCTTTCTATGCTTCTTCGTTTTTCATCAAGCTCGATTGCATGCAGGGCAAAGGAAAGATCACCTGCGATCTCTTTGAAGAGGAGTTGCTCTTCTTTGTTTAGAGGAAATTCGAGTGGAGGCAGGGCGCTTAAGATTCCATATATTTTTTTTCCCTGACGGAGGCAAATCGTCATATTTTTTCTACAATCTATTTTTTCCCTGAGCGGGCATTCCCTGCATGATGCCTCAGTTTCTTCAACTACCACCACTTGCGAAGAAGAAAGAGCGAGTTTGGAACAGAAGTTCCATCTTCCTTCTGCTATTTCTTCCAAAAGAGTTTTGAATTCTTTCCCCACCCCTGCTTCCGCAAAATAGAGAGGCAATCTATTTTCATCGACTAGGATTATCCACACAATCCTGTAGCCTCTCTTTGCGGTGAGTATTTCACACGCTTTCTGGATTAATCTTTGTCTTTCCTTTTCTCTGGTGATAAGCTGGTTAACTTTCCTTATGGCTTGAAGGACGAGGTTGAGTCTTTGAAGCTTTTTTTCTGTTTTTTTTATCTCGCTTAACTCCCTTCCGAAGAGGAAGATACCCAGAAGCTCTCTTTTTCTTTGGGCTGGAAATTCACGGATCTCTACCGCCCCTTTCTTTCCAGACTTTTTGATGAATTCCAGCTCGTAGCTTAAAGGAGAGAAGTTTCCCCTTTCTCTCTTTTGAGAATTTCTCTTCATAATTTGATGGTATTCTTCAGGGATTATTTCTAGAATATTCTTTCTTTCTATTTCATCCTTAGAGTAACCTGTGAATTTGAGGGCAGCTCTATTTAAAGAAAGGATATTGCCTTCCTTATCCAGGATGAAAAGTAAATCTCCGCTTGCTTCGGTTAAGATGAGATAGTGCTCCCTTGTTTCTTCAGCAAAATCTAGAAAAATATCATCCAAATTTATTCTCCTTGAGATCTATTATCATCTCCTTTCTCTTATGAGAAGCCCCGCTTTTTTCTAATAAAGGAAAAGATAGTTTTCTTTTAATTTATCCCATCATGTTTAAAATTGAAAGATATTGATGATAAGCAATGGTTTTTTCCTCTATTTATCTTTCTGGGATATAATTTTTTCCCTCAGGTTTAAAACTCTATCACATCTTTAAACTTATTTAAACCTTATTTATCCTATCATTTTTAGCTTAAATAAACAATTAAAATTATTTTCTTAAGTTTTTCTGTTTAGATAAAAATTTTACATGCCGATTTTATTTTCTTCTCTTTGAGCTGAATAATTTTGAGGTTTTCTAAGGCTTGTGAGACTCTCCTTAAATCATCGAAATTAAAATCTGAAAAGCTCTCAATTCTTTCTGCTCAGATTAAGGAGAAGTTTTTTCGACAAAAAAATATTAGTTAAGAAAGATTATCTCAGAGAATATCTTTTTTATTTAAAAAAAATTTTTCTCATGCATAATATACATAATATAAGAGAGGATAAAAAGATGAACTTAATTAAAACAAGGGAGGTAAGATGAGGAAAAATCGAAACGGAGTTTTGCTCTTTATCTTCATCTTAATTTTAATCTTTCCTGAATTGCTTCCCTCGAGCGAGGAGCAGGAAATCTTAGCCCTCAAGGGGGCTAAAGTTCATACTGCAGCTAGCCCGCCTATTCCTTCTGCGGTCGTCCTCATCAGGGAGGGGAAAATACTCGAGGTCGGAAGTAAGGTCGCTATTCCTCAGGGAGCAACGATAATCGACTTAGAAGGAAAGGAGATTATTCCCGGCCTTATCGATGAGCACTCCCATATCGGTTCCTACTTCGATGTAAACGAGTTTACCCAGCCTCTTGGACCAGAAAACCGTGCCCTCGATGCCCTGAACCTGGACGATGAAGATTGGTATGAGGCTCTCAAAGGAGGTGTAACCACAGTGGTCACAGGGCCGGGAAGCGGGGAGAGGATGGGAGGTCAGTCGGTGACCATCAAGACCTGGGGGAAAGACCCTCTACAGAGAATCCTCAAGGAATCAAGAGAAGCGAAGATGGCAGTCAATGCCCGCGACCTTTCTCATATTCCCTCCATTCGCAAGATGTTCTATAAGGCACTCGAATACAAAGATAAATGGGAGAAGTATGAAGCGAGCGAAAAGAAAGGCGCCCCACCTGAAAAAGACCTTGCCCTTGAGGCCCTTGTTCCTGTTCTCGAAGGGAAGGAGAAACTCCGCCTCCATGTTCATTTCGCCAATGACATGCTGACCTTTCTTAGACTCAAGGATGAATTCGGGTTTGACCTGACTTTTATCCACAGTTCTGAAGCCTATAAGATTGCCAGGGAAATAGCGAAAAGGAAAGTCCCGGTCATAACCCTCCCCCTTGCCACAAGAATTCCAGTCTGCGATGAGATGCTTTTGGGAATAAAGGAGCTCTTTGAGGCAGGAGTTAAGGTTTCTCTGCATACCGACCATCCTGTCGTTCATCAGAAGCTCCTCCGCTTGAATGCAGGGATGGCAATTCGTTATGGAGTGCCTGAGGAAGAAGCCCTCAAGATGGTGACCCTTAACCCCGCTCAAAGCAGCAAAATAAACTCGCGTGTGGGAAGCATTGAAAAGGGGAAGGATGCTGACCTTGTAGTCCTTAACGGAGTCTGGTATCAGCCGAGGACAAGGGTGGAGATGGTCTTTGTCGATGGCACCCTCGCCTATGACCGGGCGAATGAAGAGAAGTTTAAGGAGGAGAGGAAATGAAAAACTTTAGAAGGACGAAACTTGTCTTTAATAGTTTTCTTCCTCTATCTCTAACTCTTGTGTTTTTTATCTTTTGTTTGGGGAGAGAAGGAGACCGGGAAACACAGCTTTTAGCCATAAAGGGAGGGACTATTCTCACCATGGCTGGAGAGAGGATAGAGGAGGGGGTGGTCCTTATCAAAGGCAAGAAGATTTTAGCCGTAGGGAAGGAGGTAGAAATTCCTGAGGAGGCTGCAATTTTTGATGCGCAGGGGAAACATGTCCTGCCAGGCATAATCGATTCGATGACTTATTATGGGATAAGACCCTTCGATTTGAATGATATGGAGAATCCTGTCACTCCTGAAAATAGAATCATCTTTGCCTATTATCCCTTTGGTGAATTCATGAGGGGAAAAGAGGGGATAAACCGCGACCGAGAAATCCTGAGCGGGGGTGTGACTTCGGTCTACATAGCACCCGGCGATAGACAAGTAATCGGAGGACAGGGAGCTGTGGTCAAAACCTGGGCAGAAAGTTATGATGAACTAATCCTGCGTGAACCAGCTGCCCTGGACATGACAATCGGAGATACTGCCAAGTATGAAATGAAGCGAGAAGCAAAGACTCCGGTGACCAGAATGGGAATCTCAACTCTCATCCGCACCAACCTTCTCCAGGCTCAGGAATATTTGCGGAAGAAAAAAGAAGCGGAGGAGAAAGAAGGCGAAGAAAAAGAAAAGAGTCCTCTTTTTCCTAGAGACCCGAGGATGGAGGCTCTGGCTGCGCTTTTGAATCAGGAAATTCCTGCCCGGATTGAAGCTGACTTTGCTGATGACATCCGCACTGCCCTGCGCATAGCCGATGAATTCGGGTTCAAGCTGATAATCGATAGTGGACTTGGAGCATACAAACTTAAAGAGACCCTCGCGGAGAAAGGAATTCCCGTGGTTCTTGGCCCTCCTACGCATCCCTTTGTTCAAGGAGGCGAGGTAAGCATGACCCGTGAGCTTTATAGAGAAATGAACGAGTACAACGCTTCAGAACTAATCAAGGCTGGAGTTTTGACCTCGCTCGCCAGCTTCGGGTTTGGTTTCGGAAGATTTGGATATGCCACTCAGGGGAGATGGTTGCTCATTGAGGCGGCTTATCTTGCAGGATTTGGGGTCCCGGATGAGGAGGTCTTAAAGATGATTACCATCAATGCCGCACAAATCCTCGGAGTCGACGATCGTGTAGGAAGCATTGAAGCTGGAAAGGATGCTGATTTAATCATCCTCGATGGCTACCCCCTTGATATCAAGACTTGGGTGGATGAGGTTTTCATCGATGGTGTGAATGTTTATAGCCGAAAGGGAGGACGGAAATGAAAAGAGAGAGGAAATGCTTCTGGTATTTTACAATGTTCATCTTTTTGGTATCAGGGCTTGGATTGGGTTTAAGTGGCGAAGAGGATACCTTTGCCTTGAAGGGCGCTCTTGTTCATCCTGTCACATCAGCTTCCATCGAAGGAGCAACGATACTCGTTAAAAAGGGAAAGATTGTCGCTTTGGGGAAGGATATTTCTCTGCCTGAGGGAATCAGAGTCGTGGATGTGCGGGGAAAGGAGATAATCCCTGGGCTTGTTGACCCTCACAGTCACATCGGAGTCTTCGCCGCTAACGATGCCAATGAGCTTCCCCAGCCTATCGGCCCTGAAAACCGCGCCCTCGATGCGCTTCATCTCGACCTTCCTGACTGGATGGAAGCGGTGAAGGGTGGGGTAACGACCGTGGTCACAGGTCCCGGAAGCGGAGAAAGGATGGGAGGGCAATCGGTGACCATCAAGACTTTTGGAAAGGACCTAGAGAAAAGAATCCTGAAAGAGTCCGGAGAGCTGAAGATGGCTGTTAATGGAGTCAATCTCTCCCATATCCCCACCATCCAGGCCAACTTCCTTAAGGCCCGGGAATATTTAAAGAAGTGGGAGAGGTATGAAGCTGAGGCTGATAAAGCTTCTCCTCCTGAAAGAGACCTTTCGCTTGAAGCACTGGCAAAGGTACTCAAGGGAGAGGAGGTTTTAAGGGTTCACGTGATTTGGGCTAATGACATCATCTCTTTCCTCAAGATGAAGGATGAATTCGGGTTTGAACTTCAATTCATCCATGCTCCTGAAGCCTGGAAGGTTGCAGAGGAAATAGCAAAGAGGAAGGTGGGTGTGATCTGTATGCCCATCATTTTGAGCATAAATCTCCCTGAAGACCTGCTCAAGGGAATAGTTACCCTCCAACGCTCCGGGGTGAAGATTGCCATGCACTCTGACTATCCTGTTGCGCCGGAGAAATGGTTCAGGCTGAATGCCTCCCTCGCCATCCGTTACGGACTCGAGAAAGAAGAGGCCCTCAAGGCGATTACCATAAATCCAGCAGAGATGGCGAAGGTTGATACTCGTGTGGGGAGCATCGAGGTGGGTAAGGATGCAGACCTGGTAGTTCTCAATGGTCCATGGTATGAGATTTCCTCCACGGTGGAAAAGGTTTTTGTCGATGGAATTCTTGCCTATGACTCCTTGAGGGAGGAAGAAAGATGAAAAAAACAAGAAAGCTTGAGGATAAAGAAAAAAAGAAAGGCACACTTAAGGGGATAGCAATTCTCTTTGTTGTGGCAACTTTCGTTCCTTCTCTGCTTGAGCCTGGAGAGAGTCTTCTAGCTATAAAAGGAGGAAAAATTCTGACCATGGCTGGCAGAGTCTATGAGGATGGGAGCCTAATCATCAAAAAGGGGAAGATATGGAAAGTGGGGAAGGCAATCTCAATTCCCAAAGGAGCCCGGATAGTCGACGCTCAAGGAAAGTATGTGATGCCTGGTATCATAGATTCGATGTGTTATTTTGGAGTGAGGCCATTTTCGCTCAATTCCTCTGAGCCAGTGACTCCTGAGAATAGAATCGTGGATGCTTATTATGTTTTTGGAGAGCTGATGAGAGGCCCTGGAGGAATTCAAGCAGAGGAAGAACTTCTCTGCGGGGGAGTTACGACTGTCTACATTGCACCTGGAAGCGCACAGCTTATCGGTGGCCAAGGTGCAGTGCTTAAGACCTTCGGTAGAGACTATGAGAGCCTTATCCTTCGAGAGAGTGCGAGCATCGATATGACTCTTGCCTATGCACCGCTTGCCGAATCAGGAATGCCTTCTTCGAATCCTCCCTCCCGGATGAGTTCCATGGCTTTATTGAGGAAGAGCTTGTTAGAAGCCCAAGATTATCTGAAAAAAATAGAAGAATATGAAAAAATGTCTGAGGATGAGAAGAAGAAGTCGCAAAAGCCCTCCCGGGACTTGGGAAAAGAAGCTCTGGCGAGCCTCTTGGAGAGAAAAATTCCCGCTCGCATTGAGGCTGATTTCGTGGATGATATCTTAGCTGCGATTCGCCTTGCCGATGAATTCAAGCTTGACCTCGTCATAGACTCTGGGATCGGGGCTTACAAGGTGAGGGAAATACTTGCCAAAAAGAAAATCCCAGTTGTCCTCGGCCCTCCTTCACACCCGATAGACTATGTATCCCACTTGAATAATCTCATCGAGCTTCAACAGCTCGAAAGTGAAAGAAATGCGTCACTGCTCTTGGATGCGGGAGTGAAGATTTCGATAAGCAGCCAGGCTAAAGATTTTGGAGGCTCAGGAAAGGCAACGCAGGGTCGCTGGCTCCTGCTTGAAGCAGCGCTTGCCACCGGCTTCGGTCTTTCTGAAGAAGAGGCTCTGAAAGCAGTAACCATCAATGCCGCTCAGATTCTGGGCGTTGCAGATCGGGTGGGAAGCCTTGAACCAGGAAAAGATGCGGACGTCGTGATTCTTGACGGGCATCCCCTCAGGGTAGAAACTCACGTAGAAAAGGTTTTTATTGATGGTTGTCTTTCTTATGAGAGGGAGAAAGAAGAATAATAAGAGGAGGGAAAATGTTAAGGAAAGAATTAGTAAAAGATTTGCTAAAATCTGTCTCGATTCCCGCTCTTGGACTAAGCCTGGTGTTAGGTGTTTCTCTCTGTGCATTTGCCTTTCGTTTAATCTCGAGCCCTGATTCTATTTTTGCCATAAAGGGGGGAAAAATTCTCACCATGGCGGGGGAGGTACTCGAAGGGGGTACAGTGCTCATCCGCAAGGGGAAGATAGAGGATGTCGGTCTTGAAGTTAAGGTGCCCCCAGAAGCTAAAATCATAGAAGCTGAGGGTAAATATATCATGCCTGGAATCGTGGATGCCATGTGTTATTTTGGGATAAGGCCTGAGGATAGAAACGATTTAACTAACCCTGTAACGCCTCAAAATCGCATCATCCATGCCTTCTATCCTTTTCGGAATTTTTTAAGAGAAGAAGGCGGAGAAGAAAGAAGCTCAGAATTACTCAGCGGAGGGGTCACCACCATCTATATAGCACCAGGCAATCGCCAGGTAATCGGAGGGCAGGGCGCAGTGGTAAAGACTTTTGGAGAGAGACTTGAGGAGATGATTGTGCGGGAGTGTGCAAGCATAGATATTACTCTTGGAGACCCTCCCAAAACTGCCTTCGGCTCGAAGAAACAATCTCCGCTAACCAGGATGAGTGTAGCTAGCTTGATTCGCAAGACTTTAATTAGCGCGGAGGAATATTTGAAGAAGCGCGCAAGAGAAGAGGAGAAAAAGGGGGAGGAGAAATCCCCTCCACCACCTCGAGACCTAGCCATGGAGGCTATGGGCATGCTTCTCAGAAAGGAGATTCCAGCAAGAGTTGAAGCTGATTTGCCTGATGATATTCGCACAGCTATCCGTATCGCCGAGGAATTCAATTTCAACCTCATAATAGATAGTGGGGCGGGGGCTTATAGACTCAGGGAGCTTCTGGCGGAAAAGAAAATTCCTGTGGTCTTGGGTCCTGTATCCCATCCGTTTTCGAGCGGTCAATCTGTTGAGGAGACTCCAGAACTTGCGACACTTCGCGAGGAAAGACAAGCAGCCCTCCTTCAAGAGGCAGGAGTTAAGATTGCCCTGGCAAGCTTCGCCTACGGTAGAGGTTATATGGGGAGCTCCTCTCAGGGAAGATGGGTACTTCTTGAAGCAGCGCTTGCTTCAGCTTTCGGACTTAAGGAAGAAGAAGCATTGAAAGCGGTAACCATCAATGCTGCAGAAATCCTCGGCGTCTCAGACAGAGTAGGAAGCCTTGAGAGAGGAAAGGATGCTGACCTCATCATTCTAGACGGTCATCCTCTCCAGATAAGAACTAGGGTAGAAAAGGTCTTTGGAGGAGGAAGGCTGATTTATCAGAGATGAGTAAGGATTTAAGCCTCTCTTAGGTAAGAGGGAGAGTTTAATCCTGAAATATTTCTTCCTTCACGAATTTTTTCTCCGATTTTCAATTTTTCGAAGCCCTACTTAAATTCTTCCTTTTTTTAATTCCATAGAGGTAACTCAGAGGAAATTTCTCCTCAGTCTTCATTCCCTGTGAAATGGGTGTAAGGAGGTATGTTTCGTATCCTCTGAATACCGAGATGAGGATAAGAGGTGCCCATGAAAAGGGAGGGGAAGAGTACTCGCCAAAGAAAATGGATGAAATCCGAAGGGAGGATCCTGAGATTGAGGATGCACAAAGAAATATCCATCTGAGACTTTCCTCAGATGTTGAGCTTTTAGAAGATGTTCCGCATTGCCAAATTTATGGAGATGATAAAGCGAATATAAGGGAAGAGATGGTGGAGGAATTTGATTTTCTAGAGAAAAGGAAATATGGGAGGGGAGGAATTTAGGGAGTTGGATATTCCAGATTGAGAGAAGGCTGGGATGAGAAGTCGAGGTGAAGAATGGGGGATAAGGAAAGAAAGAGTTTAGGACAAGCGAAGCTTACTCTGGATAAATTCCTCGCGAGGAGGTGCGAAGTTTTTGACTAAAGTTTTAAAAATTAAGCCGTTAATGCACAAGGATGAATAAAGAAAGAGAAGATAACCCTCCATCTTTTATTTGATTCTTGAATAATCATTTATAATTTATGAATTCAAGTTTGATTTTTCTTTAGAGATTCAAGGGTTATATCTAAGTTGTCTCGAGCCTAGAGAAATGGGACGTAAGCTTTCCTCAAGGTATATTTTGGCCTTCTTTTTCTTTAGCTTGTTTTCTAGGAAGGAGCCAATTAAGTTAAAAAATTAGGCTTCAAAGAGCTGGGCACTCTGGCGAGATTAATTTTCAGCGAGCTTCCCCAAAACCTCTTCTGCTGCCCGTTTTCCAGAAAGGAGCATGGCCCCGAAAGTTGGTCCCATCCTGGGAAGCCCGTAGGTTGAAGAAACTGCCATGCCGCAGACCATGAGCCCAGGAAATACTTCATCAGTATGTTCGAGGATAGAAGCTTCGGATTTCTCTACCCACATCGCACCAAATCCCTTGAGCTTGAGGAGACCTCTTTCTTCGAGTTTTTTCACCACCACAGCCTCATGGCCGGAGGCATCGATGACAAATTTGGTTTCAAGACCAAGGGGGTCGACACACGTGATTTCGCGGGGAAGAGCTGAGACGGGAGTCCAGTTTATGACTACACCGCAGACGCGATTTTCTTCCCTGATGACTAAATCCTCGAATCTCGCCATGTTCAATATTCTCACCCCTTCGTCACAGGCAGAGGCGATGAGCTTGGAGCAGGCATGAGGACCCGAAGCCACAAAGAGCCCTTCTTTTTCTTTGTGGTAAGGGATGTTGAGTTCTTCGAGAATCTCCTGCGCAGGAGAACGGAGGGTGACGTGATTCATCAGAAAACCGCCTATCCAGAATCCGCCTCCTAAATAATTGTTGCGTTCAATAAGGAGGACCTTTACCTTATTCTGTGCAAGAATTTTTGCCGCCATTAAACCCGATGGTCCCCCGCCGACTATGATGCAATCACTTTGCACATATTCTTCCATGTCCTTCTTGAAGCCGTTGATGATGGCAAGAGTTATGTCTTTTTCACTCACTTTTGCCCAAGACATTTTTGATTCCTCCTTTTAGTATTCCGATATGTTAAATAATATTTAAAAGTAAAAAGGATGTCAAGCTCTCGAATTACCTTACTTAAAATCTAGACGAAAATGATTCGTAGCCTCACGAGAAAATCTCGACGAAATTGTATTGCCTTCTGGGTAGTGGAACCCTTAAATATCAGGCTGATTCTAGCGAGGAGGAAAGCACCTGGCGTCAGAGAAGAAGATTAAACGAGCGGTAGTAAAGGAGCTTGCCAAGAGGTATCAGAGAGGTTCTAAGAGGGAGAAGAGCCGGGTTGTGGAGGACTCTGTTACTCTTACCGAGTATAATCGCTGCTTTACGAGCTGGTTTTTGCGCAACTTTGCTCGGAAAGTAATCTTATCCGGGAAAGATGGGAAGCAGGCGGTGATTATTTAGGAGGCGAGGGAGATAAAGCGGAGGAGGCCGAGGGTCTATGATGTTCAGGCGGGTTCTCATCTGGGTATGGGAGCTTCTGGACCAAAGCTGTGGCAAGAGAGTGGTGGCCAGTTTGAGATGGCGAGTGTCAAGGCGTGGGGCACAGGGGGAGTTAGGGGTAGAGAAGAGGGCTCCGCCTTAAGGCTAACATGGAAGGAGAAATTTCCTTAGCCTTTGCCTTCTTTTTCACCCACCCTTACTTTTCACTGAGTTAAGATTTGCTATCCACTCCTCATTCAAGAAAGGTGTTTGAACTTCTCTTTCTTTTGGCCCGAGATGAGCTTTCCCTTAATTCCTCCATTCATTCCCCATTGACTATTTTCGGCCCGAGAATTAAAGGACCTCAAAATTTCCTCACTCTCGAGCCAGGAATTCTTTTAGAGGGCGGTAGAAAATTATTTTTTATTCTGGTAGCATTTAAGGCGATGAAGGAATCGAGGGTAATTTTCTTGAGGCTTTTCCTCTTTATCAATTTTATTTTCTTCACAGGGAAAATGGCGATATTTACAACCGAGGATTATTCTCTCCAGGAAGTGAAGAAGGTCTTGGATGCGATTGAAAAGGTGACACGGGAGAGCATGAGCGAAGATAGAGGTAAATTGAGAGAGATAGTGCTAACTGAAAGCGAACTGAATTCATACCTTGCCTACAGCATCGAGGTAGATAAAGAAGAGGTGATGAAGGAGCTCAAACTAAAACTTTTTCCTCGAAACAGGCTCGAGGGAAAGGTCTTTTTGGACTTAAGCTTGCAGAAAATCCCGTTTTTTCTCAAGCCAAAGATGGTTTTCTATTTTAGAGCAGAGCTTCAAGTTAAAAATAGGAAAGCGAGGATTATCATCAATGACCTTTTTATCGAAGGACAGCGGATTCAACCCAAGCTCCTTGACTTCATAATTTACATGGTTTCCAAGGTTGAGGGCACGAAGCCTTCCAGCCTTGAAGACTGGTATGACCTCCCCTTTGGAATAAAGGAGATTAAGACTGATAAGAGGAAGGTGACTTTCTATTATTGATTGAGACCTTTTCTCATTATGAGTCCTATTAGATAACCATGAGCTTAAAAGCAAAGAAGCCAGTTTAAATAAGATTTAATGCCCAGTTATGTTTTACTCATGAGTGGCTCAAGGAAGTTTGAAAGGACACTAATTTTAATTTTTCAAGGGCAATATTTTGAATTTTGAATACTGAATACGTGATTTGAGTTCTAATTGTTTATTCAATTAGCTATTTATGAGCAAATGATTAGAGTTATAGGCGGTCTTTATAAAGGGAAGGTACTCAAAAGGGTTCCGGCAAGTGAAGTGAGGCCTCTACCAGGAAAACTCAGGGAGTCTCTCTTCAACATCCTTCACACCCGAATCAAGGGAAGCATCTTTTTAGATGGATTTGCAGGAACCGGTTCTTGCGGAATAGAAGCCTTGAGTCGTGGAGCTGAAAGGGTCGTGTTTGTTGAGAACTTTTGGCCGGCTGTCAAAGTCATCAAGATAAACCTGGCCAGATGCGAGGCAGAGGATAAGGCACGCGTCATTCGAAAGGAATTCAACCGCGCCGTGATCCAGCTTTCTCAGGAAAATTTAAAGTTTGACCTCATCTTTCTTGATCCTCCTTATAAACTCCTTGAGGAAAGGAATCCGCTTAAGGTTTTGAAAAAAAGGGGTGTTCTCAAAGAAGGGGGGATGATAATCTTGCGGAAGAACCGTCGAACAAAGTTTGAGGGAAGGTATTTTCAATTGAAGAGAACAGTCACCATGGGAGACGACACTCTCTGTTTTTATGAATAAGGTGAACAGGATTCGCAATAGAAGATGGAAAAAGAAGATGATTTTCGAGAAAAGGTGAGGGAAGCAGATATTTTTGCCGAACTTACCGAAAAAAAGGGAACCACTCTTTTTTTGGGAAGCTATTCCCTGCCAGAAGTGAAAGCAATCTTGAAGAAGAGAAATTTTTTCAAGGACGCCAAGAAAAGGAAGCTCTGGCCTTTAGAATTCCACCTTGATTCTACGGAATTTCCTCCTCTTCAAAGATTTCAGGTTTTCTTCAAGCAAAAGAAGCCCGAGAACTTGATTGTAGACCTCAAAATAAGGGAAGGAAAGTTTTCCTTAAAAAATGAGTCTGATTTAAATTTTTCGCCCGCTGAGTTTGATTTTTTAATCATTGAATGGCTCACCCTCCAGAATCCCCTTATCGATTTTAAAGAAGGGAAATCTCCTCTTCCCGGTCAAACCCACCCCGGACTCAATCTGGGGAAGAAAGTTCTCGATATCTTTATTCATCTGGGGAAAATAAGGAAGAAGCAAGGGATTCTTGTTTTCCCCGCATATTTTCATAATGCCTTATTATTCTTGAGATATTTTCATTTCCTCAATCCTCAAAAGGAGGCTGAGGTCATTTCTATCCAGAAGGGCTTTCCCCAACTTTCCTTCAAACAGCTTGCTTGGATTGTCCATCTGAATTGTCTCAAGGATAGCAAACAGAGAAGATATGAATGGAAGGCTGCAGCTCAAGTTTATCCCCTTGAGAGAGTCCTCAAGAAATACTTTGAAAAAAAAGAATATAAAAGAAGAGTAAAAGAAACTCAGGAAAAAATGAGATTTTTTATAGATTGGGAATGCTTTAAAGAAAAATACGGGGAAAAGAGGGTAATCCATGAAGAGGAAAGAAAGAAATAGCCTTCTTTCCCCATTTTTGTTCCCCTTTTGAAAAGAGAAAAAGAATTGGTGCTGGAATTAGTCCAAAAAGGTAAGGAATTGAATGAGCCTTGAAAATCTTTTGCTATAACCTTATTTCATGGTATAATTTAAGCTAATTAGAGGAGAAAAAAGATGAAACAAGGAATTCATCCTGAATACGTGGAATGTACGGTTACTTGCGCATGTGGAAACACTTTTACGACCCGTTCAACTAAGAAGGAGATTAGAGTGGAGATTTGTTCCCAGTGTCATCCTTTTTTTACAGGAAAACAGAAGTTTGTCGATAGCGCAGGAAGAGTCGAGAAATTCAGGAAAAAATATGGTGAACCTAAAGAATAAAAGTCATGCTCGAAGAGCTGGAAAACATCAAAGAAAAATACGACACTCTCACCCTTTCCCTTTCTGACCCGGCCTTAGCCTCTCTCCCTCATAAAATAAAAGAAATTTCTAAGAAGCGCGCAGAGCTTGAACCCATCGTGAAAAAGTATGAAGCATACAAGAAGATTCAAGAAGAGCTCAAAGGATTGAGGGAAATTTTAGAAGACCAGAAGGCTGACCCGGAGCTGAAGAAAATCGCAGACTCAGAGCTTAAAGAGCTTTTGGAGAAGGAAGACAAAATCAAGAGTGAACTTAAGATATTACTTCTTCCCAAAGACCCGAACGACGAAAAAGACGTAATTCTGGAGATAAGGGCTGGAGCGGGAGGAGATGAAGCTTCGCTTTTTGCCCAGGACCTTTTAAGAATGTATCTGCGTTTCGCTGAGAAAAAGGGTTGGGAAACAGAAATTATGAATTCAAGTTTCTCTCCAATCGGAGGTTTCAAAGAAGTCATCCTCAGCATCCGCGGAAAGGGAGTGTACTCGCAGTTGAAATTCGAGAGTGGAGTTCATAGAGTTCAGAGGGTTCCAGAAACAGAAGCAAGCGGCAGAATTCATACTTCAACAGCCACAGTTGCAGTTCTGCCTGAGGCAGATGAAGTGGAGATAAAGCTTGACCCTAAAGATTTGAGGATTGAAGCTTTCGGAGCTTCAGGGCCAGGTGGACAAAACGTCAATCGCAATTATACTGCAATCCGCGTTACTCATAAGCCCACGGGTCTGGTGGTTTCCTGCCAGGATGAGAAATCCCAGCATCGCAACAAAGAAAAGGCTCTTCGTATCCTCCGCTCACGTTTGATGGAAATGGCTCGAAGAGAACAAGAGAGCAAAATTGCTCAGAGTAGAAGATTACAGGTAGGCTCGGGAGAGAGGAGCGAAAAGATAAGGACCTATAATTTTCCGCAATCAAGGGTTACAGACCATCGTCTTAACCTAACTCTCCATAAACTCAATTCTGTTTTAGATGGAGAATTGGAAGAGATAATAGAGGCCCTTATCCTCCATCATCAGACTCAGCTTATCGGCGAGAAAGAGGAACTGCGGAGTAGCCTTCGTCCTTGAGCACCATCGAGGAATTATTCAGGAAAGGCATCCTCGCCTTAAAGGGACTTCCCCATCCTGCACTTGAGGCAAAGGTGCTTTTGCTCCACTGCCTTTCGCTGCAAGAAGAGGAGTTCTTTACCTCGGCGGGGAAAAAGGTCTCTAGGAACAAAGAAAAAAAATTTTTGAGTTTGCTTAAAAAAAGAAAAAAGGGACTTCCCCTTGCCTATCTTACGGGAAAAAAGGAATTCTGGTCTCTCTCTTTCCTTGTTTCACCTGGGGTTTTCATCCCCAGGCCAGAGACAGAGTTACTGGTGGAAAAGGTTTTAGAGCTTGGCTCTAAAAATAAAGGGCTCATTGTTGACCTGGGAACAGGTTGCGGAAACGTAGCCATCTCGCTTGCTAAGGAACTTCCTCAAGCAAGGATAATAGCCACAGATGTTTCAAAGAAGGCCCTCAACCTAGCCCGGCTTAACGCCTCTTCCCATGGAACCCGGAACATAGAATTTCTAAGAGGTGACCTCTTCGCTCCCCTCAAGAAGATGGCTCTGGAGAAGAAATGCGATTTTATTGTCTCCAATCCTCCCTATCTTTCTGAGTCAGATTGGGAGGAGATTTCCCCTGAAATTAAGAAAAACGAGCCAAAAGAGGCTCTTGTTGCAGGAAAAACCGGGCTTGAAGTTATCTCCCGGATAATCGAAGAAGCCCCTGCTTTTCTCAAAAAAAGTGGTTATCTTCTCCTTGAGATTGGAGATAGGATGGAGTCAAGAGTTAAGTCTCTTTTTGGTCAGAATTACCTGAGCAAAAGAGTTTATTGCGACCTCGGGGGTCTTCCCCGGCTGGTTGTGGCAAAAACAAGGTAAAGGGAAAAGGATTTACTCTTTAACTCTCTTCTTTTGCCCACCTTCCCCCAAAAACTCCTCTATTCCGGGAATGATTTTTGTCGTCTCATATTTTATTTTTTTCCAGTCTTCTGGTTCTACGGACAAGAAGGCTTCAACTACAGTTGGGTCAAACTGAGTGCCTGAGTTTTTTTGAATCTCCTTTCGAGCCTCTTCAAAATTTCTCTCCTTTCTGTAAGGACGATAAGATGTTATTGCGTCGAGGGCATCAGCTAGGGCAAATATTCTTGCTTCTTGCGGAATACTTTTTTCCTTGAGGCGATGAGGATAGCCATTTCCGTCATATCTTTCATGATGGTAGAGAATGATGTTTCCCACTTCTTTAATAGAATTTATTTCTTTTATCAGCCCGAACCCAAGCACGGGGTGAAGTTTTATCTTTTCCCATTCCCCTCGAGTCAAGGGAGAAGTTTTCTTGAGGATTGAATCAGGGATGGCTATTTTCCCTACATCATGGAGGAGTGCCCCTTTCCTCACATTTTCTAGGGAAGTTCTATCTTTTTCGCCCATAATTTCAGCCAGAACCTGGCTGTATTTAGCCACTGTCTTTGAATGTCCGAAGGTTTCCACATCCCTGAGGTCTAAAGCAGCCATCAAATTCTCAAGGGTATTGCTATATATTTCTTCAAGAGATGAAGCTCTTTTGCTCTCTTCTTTCTGCTTGAGGTGAAGTTTTTGAAGAGCCTGAAGAAAGGAATAATTCTTTTCACTCAACTTCCTTTTTTGAGATTCGCTCCTCAAAGCAGAATAGATTGCGAGCAGATGCTCAGCGGGTGCGATATGGTCAATGATTCCCTTTTTGAGGAGAGAAAGGGCTGCATCGGCTTTTTCGAAATCACCAAGGAGAATGAGGCATATCTTGGGCCAGTAGTTTTTTAATCTTTTGAGCAATCCTATGATGTTCTCATTGAGATGGGGGAGGCTCAGAAGCACAAAGTCTGGAGTTCTAGGGGGAGATGGGGGTGGGGAGATTTCTTCAAAAGAATTAGATTCCTTTACTTCGTAATTTAGAGCCGAGAGGAAATTAAGGATGCGATTTCTTCGTCTTTCGTCTCTATCTATAAGTAAGATTTTTTTTCTCTCCATCTCTCTCCTCTCCATTCCTCCTCACAAGCTCCTTTATACTCTTTTTAAGAAAGAGAAGCAACATGAAATAGAGACTCAGTTACTAATATAAAAGCATTAATTTATATTACATAATCGTCGGGATTTCTTTAGAGACCATGAATGTGCAGTTTTTTGATCACAGCCCAGATTGTCTCCAAATTTTCAAACCATCGATTCTAGGTAGCTTCAAAACGAATTTGCCGCAAGATGCGTTCCCTAACATTTATCCGGGCTGAGAGGAAGATATTCCAAGTGAAGCCTCTTATGAGTTTTAAGAAACTCGTCAACCCCTTCACCCTTTTGCCAACGGGCTCCCCCC
>CAYSCS010000068.1:0-87879 GCA_964429695.1 uncultured Eubacteriales bacterium | reverse complement strand
CTGGACCTCTGGCTGTTCATCTTCCCCAGCCATCGCCGTAGATTCCAATAATCATCTCCATGTTGTCTGGAAGGATTACACTCCTGGAAATGGCGAGATCTACTACAAGAAGAGCACAGATGGAGGCTCATCCTGGACAACCAAGCGCCTGACCTGGACCTCTGGCGATTCATTATCCCGAGCCATAGCCATAGACTCCAATAATAATCTCCATGTGGTCTGGATGGATTCGACCCCTGGAAAATGTGAGATTTACTACAAGAAGAGCGCAGATGGAGGTTCATCCTGGACAACCAAGCGCCTGACCTGGAACTCTGGCGATTCATCATCCCCAGCCATAGCCGTAGATTCCAATAATCATCTCCATGTTGTCTGGAGTGATAACACTCCTGGAAATGACGAGATCTACTACAAGAAGGGCACAGATTGAGGCTCATCCTGAATAAAAGCGACTGATCGGGAGCTCTTGCTCTTCAGCGAAACTAGCAACGCCCGTAAATTCCAGTTAATATCTTAATTTGGTCGAGCAGGATTTTACTCCTGGGAAATTAGATCTTTGCTTCAAGAAGAACTAGAGAAGAGATATCTCTCTAAGGTAAAAAGGGATGATTCAAGAGTTTGGGTGAGGGGGGAGAATCTTTCAGGGGTAAAGATAAAAAAAGAATCCTTTTTATCTCCTAAGCTAAGTGAGGTAAGTAATAGAGGCTTGAGTCTTAGCCGGCAAAATTTAAGGGTAAAAATTATGATTAAGCCTTATGGGGGATCAAATATTAATTAGGATAAGATCTCAATCTAGAACAAAAGATAAGAGAGAGGAGATTATCCGCTTATTTTCTAACGAATCATTTTAGTATAGATTTTAAGTGAGGCAATTCGTCATATTGACAGTATCTAGCTAAATTATTAATATATAAAAGCCAAAGGAGATAGGCGCGTAGCTCAGTGGTAGAGTGCTTCCTTGACGCGGAAGAGGTCGAGGGTTCGATACCCTCCGCGCCTACCATTTTTTTCTTAAGGAGCAGTTTTCAAGAGGAAGCACTGAAAGAAAGAGGATTTCTTCCCTTTTAAAATCAGATAATTTTAATGGAAGAGTTGATAAACATCAGAGTAGAGGGGTCCTTAATTTCGGTTGAGAAAGGAAAAAGAGTTCGAGACCTCCTTTCTCATCAAAACTTGCCCCAAGCTCCTCTCTTTGCCAAAGTTGAAGGGAGAGTCGTTGATATGGAGACTGAGCTTAAAGAAGACATGGAGATCCAATTCGTATATCAGGACTCAAAAGAGGCACTTGAGATTCTGCGCCATAGCACCTCACATCTGATGGCACACGCAGTTCTTGAGCTTTTCCCTGGGACAAAGACAGGTATTGGCCCAGCGGTGGAAGATGGCTTCTATTATGATTTTCTCAAGGAGACTCCTTTTTCTTCTGAAGACCTCGAGAAAATTGAGAGCAAGATGAGAGAGCTTCAGGAAAGGAGTCTTCCCATTGAAAGAGTCATCTTCTCCAAAGAAGAGGCTCTTAAGCTATTCGAAAGATTAGGTCAAGAGCTAAAAGTCGAGCTTATCAAGGAAAAAGGTGGCTCAGAAGTCACCTGCTACAGGCAGGGAGAGTTCATCGATTTTTGCCTCGGTCCCCATCTTCCTTCAACGTCTTTCCTGAAGCATTTTAAGCTCCTTTCAGTCTCTGGAGCATACTGGAAGGGAGATGAGAAGGGGAAAAGGATGCAGCGAATCCACGGGACAGCATTTTTCAGCGCTGACGAGCTCCAGAATTATCTCCACCTTTTAGAAGAGGCTAAGAAAAGAGACCATAGAAAGTTAGGGCAGGAGCTTGATTTATTCAGTCTCAACGATGACCTTGGGGGAGGGCTCATTCTCTGGCATCCAAAGGGAGCTTCAATAAGACACGAGATTGAGGAATACTGGAGAGAGGAGCATTTCAGGGATGGCTATGAATTTCTCTACACTCCCCATATCGCCAAGCTCGATATCTGGAGGAGGAGCGGGCATACAGAGTACTATGAGGCAATGTATCCTGCAATCTTGAGCGATGAGATTGAATATGAATTGAGACCCATGAACTGTCCTTTTGCCATGATGGTTTATAAAGCAAAGAAGAGAAGCTACCGAGACCTTCCCCTGCGCTTTGCTGAACTCGGAACTGTGTACCGTTATGAAAGGAGCGGAGTTCTTCATGGTCTCTTAAGGGTGAGAGGTTTCACTGTGGACGATGCCCATATCTTCTGTCGTGCTGATCAGCTTCAAGACGAAATTCAGAGAGTGATTGCTCTTGCCACGAGGCTCCTCAGGACTTTCGGCTTTCTTGATTATGAGGTATTTCTTTCTACCCGTCCTGATAAGTATTGCGGAAGCATTGAGGAATGGGAGGAAGCAACCCTTTCGCTAAAGAAGGCTCTCGAGGATGAGGGCTTAAAGTTTCAAGTCGATAAGGGGGAGGGGGTCTTTTACGGTCCAAAAATAGACATCAAGGTCAAGGATGTTCTCAAGAGGTCCTGGCAGTGCACCACGATCCAACTTGACTTCAACCTCGCTCAAAGGTTCGACCTCAGTTATGTTGGAGAGGATGGCAAATTGCACAGGCCTTACCTCATTCACCGTGCTCTGCTCGGCTCACTGGAGAGATTTTTCGGGATTTTGATTGAGCATTATAACGGAAATTTTCCCCTTTGGCTTGCTCCAATCCAAGTTTCAATCATCCCCATAGCCGAGAGACACAATGAGTATGCCCGTGAATTGGAGAATAGGCTCAAGGAAAAAATGATAAGGACATATCTTGACCTTCGTCGGGAGACAGTTGCCTACAAAATAAGAGAAGCAGAAACCCAGAAAATTCCTCTGATTCTTGTTGTTGGGGATAAGGAAGTGAAGAATCGAACTGCTTCTCTTCGTCTTCATACTCTTGGTGATAGAGGAGAGATTGAGGTCGATGAATTCCTTGAAAAAGTCAAGGAATTGATTAAGAATAAAGCGGCAGGCTTAAATTTTTAAAGGAGGTTAAAAATAAGAAAAAGGTTTTTCCCAGCGGGAGGTAGGGTAAAGAAGCCACATAGGATAAACGAAATGATAAAGGCAAGAGAGGTAAGAATAATCGATGAGGATAAGCAGCAGCTCGGGATTTTTCCTTTGGATAAGGCTTTGATGCTGGCGAGAGAGAAGGAGCTGGACTTAGTGGAAGTGGCACCGAATGCAGAGCCACCGGTATGCAGGTTGATGGATTATGGAAAATTTCTGTATGAGCTCCATAAGAAGGCACAGGAGGCAAAGAGGCGTCAGAAGCAAATTCATATCAAAGAAATAAAATTCAGGCCCAAGATAAGCATCCACGATTACAGCTTCAAGCTCCGCCACATCCAGCGGTTCCTAAAAGAAGGGAATAAGGTGAAGCTCACCGTAATGCTTCGAGGGAGAGAAAGGGCCAGGCCCGAAATGGCTCAGGAGATAATCGAGCGAGTCTTAGAAGATGTAAGAGACATCGGCAGGCAAGATGGGGATGCCCGCATGCAGGGCTGGGCAGTTTCTTTGCTGTTGAGTCCCATTAAATCAGGAGGAAAAGATGCCAAAGCTAAAAACGAACAGAGGAGCGAAGAAAAGGTTCAAAGTAACAGCCAAGAAAAAAATAATTCACAGTAAAGCAAATAAGAGTCACATCCTAACCAAGAAGTCTGCAAAGAGAAAAAGATCATTGAGGAAGAAGGAACTCGTGAGCAAGGCTGATAAAGCCATCGTCAAGAAGATGCTCCCTTATCAGATTTGAGTTTCTTCAAAGACCGAATTCGTAAAAGGAGAAGAAGATGCCGCGAGTAAAAAGAGGAGCCAAGAAGAGAAGAAGAAGAGCCAAGATACTAAAACTGGCTAAAGGCTACTGGGGAGCCCGAAGCCACAATTATCGAACAGCAAAGGAAGCTGTGGAGAAGGCGCTCCAGTATGCATATCGAGACAGAAGAGCTCGAAAAAGAAATTTCAGGCGTCTCTGGATAATAAGGATAAAGGCTGCAGCAGAGAAAGGAGGACTTTCTTACAATCGCTTCATCCATGGCTTAAAAAGGCTTAACATCCAACTCGATAGAAAAATTTTAGCTGACCTGGCTACTCAGTCTCCAGAGACTTTTTTCCGCTTAGTAGAGAAAATAAAAGCATCTTGATTGTTCGCTCCTTTAGGGAGTGAAAGGGGTGAGGATGAGGAGCATTGCCGAGAAGGTAGAACACTATAGAGAATTATTCGAAAAAGAGATGGCTCAGATTCAAGATGAGAAGAGCCTTCAGAACCTTCGCAATACGTTTCTAAGCAGGAAAAGAGGATATCTAACCCTTCTCTTTGAGGAACTGAAGGAGCTTAAGCCTGAGGAAAGACCTGAGGCAGGGAAAGTTCTGAACATTTTCAAGAAGTATGTTGAGGAGAAGATAAGGGCCCTCAAAGAAAAGCTTGGTGCTACTCGATGGGAAGAGCCTTTTCTTGACCTTACTCTTCCAGGTCGAAGAAGGTATTTAGGCTCACCCCATCCTCTGCTGCTTTTTCAAGAAGAGATTGAAAAAATATTTCTTTCCATGGGCTTTTCAGTGGCTGAGGGACCGGAGATTGAAACAGATTATTATAATTTTGAAGCCTTGAATTTTCCGCCTCACCATCCAGCAAGAGATGACTGGGATACACTCTATATCACAGATGAGCTCCTTCTTCGCACTCACACCTCCCCTGTCCAAATCAGGGTAATGGAGAAGAAAAAGCCACCGATCAGAATCATAATTCCTGGCAAGGTGTTCCGAAAAGAAACCCCTGATCCAACTCATCTACCCATGTTTTACCAGCTTGAGGGGCTTGTGGTTGATGAAGACATAAACTTTGCGCATTTGAAAGGGACGATGGAATATTTTCTGAGAGCCCTTTTTCATGAGAAAATTAAGGTTCGATTTAGGCCAAGCTTCTTTCCTTTCACTGAGCCATCTGCAGAAGTCGATATCGAATGTACAGTCTGCAGGGGAGAAGATGTAAAATGTCGCGTCTGTGGTGGAGGAGGCTGGATAGAGGTAGCTGGGTCGGGTATGGTCGACCCCCAGGTTCTGAAAAATGTTAACATCGATCCTGAGAAGTATTCTGGGTTTGCCTTTGGTCTAGGAATAGACCGGACGGCAATGTTTGCCTACCAGATTCCGGATATGAGGCTCTTTTACGAAAATGACTTAAGGTTTACGAGACAATTTTTACTCAAATGAGATTAAGTCTGAATTGGCTCAAGGAATTTGTGGAGATCGAGGTCCCCTTCTCTCAATTGCTGAATAAGCTCGATATGATAGGCCTTCTGGTTGAGGACTGGGAGGAGAAGGATGGAGACATCATCCTCGAGATAGAGACCTACGCTAATCGTCCTGATACCCTCGGTCACCTGGGAGTTGCGAGAGAGATTGCAGCAGCTTTTGGCTTGGAGCTGAAAAAGCAAAATTGGCCTCTTATCGAGACAGATGAAAAGACTTCAGATTTAATCGATATCCAGATCTGGGATGAAAACCTCTGCCCTCGATATTGTGGGATTATTGTTAAGGGTATGAAAGTTGAACCTTCTCCTCTTTGGTTAAAGAAAAAGATAGAGGCTATGGGACTTAAGTCGATAAACAATGTGGTGGATGTGACTAACTATGTCCTTTTCGCCACCTCCCAGCCCATCCATGCTTTTGACTTAGATAAACTCTCAGGGAAGAAGATTCTCATCAGGAAGGCAAAAAAGGGAGAAGTGCTTAAGACCTTGGAGGGTAAGGAAGTTTCTTTGCTGCCTGAGATGCTGGTGATCGCCGACGAAAGAAAACCAGTCGCCTTGGCTGGGATTATAGGGGGAGAAGAGTCAGCAGTTTCCGAGACCACTCAGAATGTCTTTATCGAGAGTGCCTACTTTGACCCTGTCTCTGTGCGAAAGACGAGTAAGGCAATCGGAATATCAACCGATGCTTCCTATCGCTTTGAGAGAGGAGCTGATATTTCCTTTCCTCCACAGGCGTCGCTTATCTGTGCTTCGTTCTTGAGCCAGATGGGAGGGAAGGTGACTAAGGAATTGATAGATATCTATCCTAAAAAAAGAAAGACAAACACACTCATTCTGCGTAAGAGCAGAATCAACGCTCTTCTTGGAATAGAGGTTGAAAAGGAATTCGTAGAGAGGACTCTCAATGGACTCGGATTCCAGGTAAAAGGGGCTCAGGGCGAAAGCTGGCAAGTGGGGGTACCCTTCCATCGGGTGGATGTGGAGAGAGAGGCTGATTTGATCGAGGAGATAGCCCGTTTCTACGGATACGATAAAATTCCCGCGAGAATCCCTCCCCTTAGGGAACTTGAATTTCAAGGAAATGAAAGGAAGAAAAGGCTGGAAAAGCTCAGGCACCTTCTCTTCCATCATGGCTTTGATGAGGTGGTGAATTACAGTTTTTCTGATGAGGAGAAAGAGGCCATATTAAAAACTTCTCGTAGAGCGATCCAGATAAAAAACCCCTTTTCGCAGCGTGCTTCCCTTCTTAGAACTACTCTAGTGGGAGGTCTCTTGGAGAATATTCGCTGGAATAAAAACAGGGGTCTTGAAGGAATTAATATTTTCGAAATTGGGAACATCTATTTCTGGGAGAATGAGACCACTCGAGAGAGGCTCTTTCTCGCTCTTGCCACCACAGGGGAAGTGGAGGAGAGAAACTGGGCGAGTGAAAAGGAGAGGGCTGATTTCTTCAAGCTCAAGGGAGTTTGTGAGGCAATCATGGGTTCTCTTCGATATCAACCTTTCTCCTTCAGCAAAGAAAATCATTCTTTCTTCAAGGAAGGTTATTCACTTGCCCTGAAATATAAAGGAGAAACGATTGGATTTCTGGGGTCAGTAAGGGCGCAAATACTTTCCCACTATTCTTTAGAAGGGGAAGTCTGGGCTGCCGAACTTGAACTTGCCGGGTTACTTGAAAAGCAGCCTCAACCTTTCCATTATGTGCCGGTGGCAAGATTTCCCGCTGTCAGCCGTGATATATCTTTCCTCCTTGATGAAGATATACCTTTTGAGGAGATAAAAAATACTCTCGAAAAGCTCTCCCTTCCCTGTCTCGAAAGGTTTGAGCTGTATGACAGATTCTCAGGGTCCATTCTTCCTCGCGGAAAAGTGAGCCTTTCCCTTCGTTTCTTATTCCGTCATCCACAGAAGACTCTCCTCAGCGAAGAGGTGGATGGCTATCAGAAAAAAATAATCGATATCCTCAAGGCTAATTTCAATATACAATTAAGAGAAGGAGGAAAAATTGACAAGTGAACTTGAAAGAATTAAAATTCTTGAAGGAAAGATAATTCAGGTTGTAGATTATATAAATAAGCTCATTAGCGAGAATGAAAGGCTTAAGGAACAGATTAAGGAGCTAAAAGCCGAGAAAAAGACAATTGAGCAGAAGATAAAGGAGACGGAAAAGTTGGATGAGAGTGTGAAGAAATACGAGCAAGAGAGAGAAATCATCAGGCAGAAGGTTGAAAGCATCATTAGCCAGATAGACCAGCTGGGAATATGATAGATAAAATTTTAGATATCGAAATATATGGGCAGAAATATAGGATTAGAGTCAAAGGAGAAGAGGATGAAAAATACATAGCCCATCTCACTTCTTATGTTGACCAGAAGATGCGTGAGGTTGCCGTGAAGTCAAAATCAGTGGATTCATTGAAGATAGCCGTTCTGGCGGCGCTAAACATAGCGGATGAATATTTTCTGTCGCAGAAAAAATTAGATCAACTCAGTGAAGTGATAGGGCATCTGGAGAGCGAGATAGAAAACATTGAGATTCACCTTTTGAAGGATGAGACTAAGTATGAAAATGTGGAGGAAGTGACATAAAAATGAGAAAGTCCAACTTTGGAAAAATAGATGAGCCGAGGGAAAACCTGCGCTCAAAAACCATAAGTGTGAATCTTTTGAATTTTAAATATTTATCAAGAAGTCCTTCACAAGAAAGTGGTACTCGAAGCCTTTGCGTCGCATATGTGATTGATTCATAAGCCCTCCTTCTTCTCCTCTCCTTTGACGCGCCTGAAAGGAGGTGGTCAAGATGAATTTAACGTCGTTGATTCTCGTTTCCATCATTTTTTTCCTCTGCGGGGTGATAATCTATCTTGTAGTCAAGAGGGTTCTAGGGGTAAGGGCAATCTTCAGGGCTCGTCAGGAAGCTAAAGAGATTTTAGAAAAGGTTAAAGCAGAGGCTGAGAAGATAAAGCAGGACTCCTCGCTCGAGGCCAAGGAAAAATATTTAAACCTCAAGGCAGAGTTTGAACGTCAGACTCGTGAGCAGAGAATGAAGCTGAATCAGATGGAAAGAAGGCTTGTTCACCGAGAGGAGAATTTAGAAAGGAAACTTCAGCTTTTAGAAAGGAAAGAAAGGGAATTTTCAATCAAAGAACGCAAAATTTCTTTGATGGAAAAGGAGATTGAAGAGCAAAAGAAGTTGTATGATGAACTTGTTGAGGAAGCGAGGAGGGAGCTGGAGAGGATTTCAGGTTTGACTCAAGAGGAGGCAAAGAGGGAGCTGGCAAAAAAAATAGAGGATGAGGCAAAACTCGAGGCCGTTCAGACCCTGAAGAAAATAGAGGAAGAAACTCGAGAAAGAAGTCAGATTATCGCCCGTGAAATCATCAGTCAGGCAATCCAGCGTTCAGCTGCAGAGCATGTGGTGGAGACAACGGTTTCTGTGGTTGACCTTCCTTCTGACGACATGAAAGGAAGGATAATCGGAAGAGAAGGACGCAATATCAGGGCACTTGAACTGGCTACAGGAGTGGACATCATCGTGGACGACACCCCAGAAGCAGTCATCCTTTCGAGTTTTGATCCAATCCGTAGAGAGTTGGCTCGACTCGCCATCGAGAAACTCGTAGTTGATGGTCGCATCCATCCTGCTCGTATTGAAGAAGTAGTAGAGAAAGTCAAGGGAGAGCTAGAGCAGGAAATAAAACAAGAAGGAGAATCGGTGGTTCTCGAATTCAGGATTCAGGACATGCATCCTGAGCTTGTAAAGCTTCTTGGTAAGCTTAAGTACCGCACGAGTTATGGCCAGAATGTTCTTCAGCATTCCAAAGAAGTGGCCTATCTTGCGGCTCTTATGGCTAAGGAAATTGGTGCAAATGCCACGGTAGGTTTGAGGGCAGGGTTGCTTCATGACATCGGGAAAGCAGTTGATAGAGAGGTTGAGGGAACGCATACCGAGTTAAGCGTAGAGCTTGCCAAAAAGTACGGAGAATCAGAGGCGGTAGTGCAGGCGATTGCTTCCCATCATCGGGACGTCGATTTTCCTAGCATTGAGGCAGTCCTTGTTCAGGCAGCCGACACCCTCTCCGCAGCACGCCCTGGTGCTCGGCGTGAACTTCTGGAGGCCTACATCAAGAGGTTGGAAAAGCTGGAGGAGATCGCCAAATCGTATGATGGTGTGGCTAAGGCCTTTGCTCTCCAGGCAGGAAGAGAAATTAGAATAATCGTCGAGAGTCAGAGAATTTCGGATGAAAAGGCGATCCTCGCTGCTAAAGAGATAGCCCAGAAGATAAAACAGGAACTTGAGTATCCAGGTCAGATTAAGGTGACTGTCATTCGAGAAATGAGAGCAGTGGAATATGCTCGATAAAATAAGCTGTCTTTTCCTTGGGGACATTGTTGGACGTCCAGGTCGCACGGCTTTGAAAAAATATCTTCCTCTGCTCAAAGATAAATATTCACCTTTTTTGCTCGTCGCTAATGGTGAGAATGCTGCAGGAGGCATCGGAATAACAGAGGAAATTGCGAATGAACTCCTCTCTCATGTCGATGTCCTGACTTCGGGAAATCATATCTGGGACAAAAAGGAAGTATGTGGCTTTCTGCTGAAAGAGCCGAGGCTCTTGCGCCCAGCAAACTATCCCCCCTTAACTCCGGGCAGGGGAACGTACGTGTTCGGGGAGAAAGATGGAATCAAGGTGGGAATTATTAACCTCCAGGGACGAGTTTTCATGGAG
Organism: uncultured Eubacteriales bacterium; assembly: GCA_964429695.1. Lineage (GTDB taxonomy): Bacteria > Acidobacteriota > Aminicenantia > Aminicenantales > Aminicenantaceae > CAYSCS01. The sequence goes on along the minus strand of CAYSCS010000068.1, from coordinate 77,879 downwards.
CCGATTGACTGTCCATTTAGGGTAGCCGAGGATGAAGTCAGAAAACTGAGAGAAATTACCCCCATAATCATTGTCGATTTTCACGCTGAAGCTACTTCTGAAAAGCAAGCCTTGGGTTTTTATCTGGATGGCAGAGTATCAGCCGTCATCGGCACTCATACTCATGTGCCTACGGCAGATGAGAGGATTCTTCCCCAGGGAACCGCATACATCAGCGATGTGGGGATGATAGGTGGTTATGATTCGGTCATCGGGATTCGCCCTGAGCAGGCGATCAGACGTTTCCTGACCTCTATGCCCCAGCGCTTCGAGCCTGGGAGGGGGAGAACGATTTTTTCCTCTGTGCTGATAGAAATCAATGCCTCAACCGGCAAAGGCATTTCCATCCACAGAGAGACAATCATTGAGGAAGAGAATGGAGCAAGATTATCTGACGAAGCCTGATAGAATCTATACCGTCTCCGAAATCATAAGGCTGGTTAGGCTTGAGCTGGAGAGTGCTTTTCCCTTTGTCTGGGTCGAAGGGGAGATATCCAATTTCCGTCGTTACCCATCCGGGCATCTTTATTTCACTCTGAAGGATGAGTCCTGTCAGTTGAGGGTGGTAATCTTTCGCTCTGAAGCAAGGCTTATTCCCTTTGAAATCAAGGACGGGCTCAAGGTAATCTGTAAGGGAAGGATAAATGTCTATGAATCTAGGGGAGAGCTCCAGCTCATAGCAGAAGTGGTTGAGCCCAAGGGAAAAGGAGCCCTTCAGCTTGCCTTCGAGCAGCTCAAGGAAAAACTAAAGAAAGAAGGGCTTTTTGACCCCCAGCACAAAAAGAGGCTTCCTCTTTTTCCCAAAAAAGTGGGGGTTGTCACTTCACCGAGGGGAGCTGCCATCGTGGATATCATCCGAACCCTGGAGAGGCGTTTCGCCCGGCTCCATCTTCTCCTCTATCCAGTGAAGGTTCAAGGGGAGGGAGCTGCAGAGGAAATTGTGGAAGGAATTGAATATCTGGGTAAGATTCCTGATTTAGATGCAATCATCGTGGGTAGAGGTGGAGGCTCGATCGAAGACTTGTGGGCTTTCAATGAAGAGAAAGTTGCCAGAGCAATTTTCCGCTGTCCCATTCCCATCATTTCCGCGGTTGGACATGAGATAGACTTCACCATTGCCGATTTTGTAGCCGATCTCCGCGCTTCGACCCCTTCTGCCGCTGCGGAAATGGTTATCGAGAAGGAAGAGGCTTTTTTAGAGCGCATCGAAAGTATGGAGAAGAGAATAATCCAGGCCTACAGATATCTCTTCGAGGAAAGAAGAAACAAGGTTCTCAGTCTCCTTCAACATCGGGCATTCCCCAATTTCAAGGTAAAGCTACTTAACCTCGAGCAGAAGATTGATGAACTTGAGCAAAAGGTGTGGGAAAGCTTTCACGGTACGCGACAGCTAATCACTGAAGCAAGGGCAAAATTAACCCTAATCCAGGAAAAGATGCAAAGTGTTATTAAAAAGGAGATCCAGCATTTTAGCGCACACTGGGAGAGGCTTTCTGCGGGGTTGCACAACCTGAGTCCTCTGAATATATTAAAAAAAGGATATACAATCTGCTGGACTAATGGAGGCGAGCGTCTCATTCGAAAAATCGAAGAGGTTAATAAAGAGGATGAGGTCACAGTTTCCTTTTTCAAAGGAGAATTTATCTGTTTTGTGAAAGAAGTTGACAGAGTAAGGGAAATCCAATCTCGCCTCACAAAGGAGAAAAGATGAATGAACCTAGCTTCGAAAAGGCAATGGAAGAGTTAGAAGCAATTGTAGAGAAACTTGAAGGGGGTGGATTATCCCTCAACGAATCATTGAAGCTCTTTGAAAAAGGCGTGAAACTGGCCAGGTTTTTGAGGGAAGAGCTGGAGAAGGCAGAGAAGAAGGTAGAAATTCTGCTCAAGAATGAGAAAGGAAAAGTCGAGGCTCAGCCCTTTGTCCTCGAGAGGGAGGATTTTTCTTCTTCCGAAAGAGAAGAGGAAAAAGGAGAGGGGGAAGATGGCTCCCTTTTTTGATGGGAAATGACGATAAAGGAAAGACTGAAGAAGAAGAAGGAAGCCGTGGAGAAAGAGCTGGGGCGCATCCTTTCTCAAAGCGATTCTCTGCTTTTTCAGGCGATGCGCTATGCGGTTCTTGGTGGGGGGAAACGTTTTCGACCTCTGCTTGTTCTTTCTTCAGGTGAATTTTTCAAAGTTTCTGAGGAAATTCTTCTTCCTTTTGCCTGTGCTCTGGAGTTGATCCACAACTATTCCCTGATTCATGACGACTTACCCTGCATGGATAACGATGATTTTCGTCGAGGGAAGCCCTCATGCCATAAGACTTATGGTGAAGAGGTGGCATTACTCGCAGGAGATGGGCTTCTGACTCTTGCTTTTGAGACTCTTGCCGAAGCACCTGTGGAAGAGCGCCTCCTGCGGCAAAAAAATAAGCTCATTGAAGAAATAAGCCGTCTTGCCGGAGTCAAGGGAATGATTGAGGGACAATTGATGGATATCATTTCTTCTCCCAAGATGACGGAGGATGAATATCTTTCTCTCGTTCTCAAAAAAACAGCCTCTCTAATTATTGCTTCTGTGAAAGTTGGTGCGCTCCTCGGCGAGGCTACCCCCCTTCAGATGGAGGGTATTCTCGAATATGGAAGAAACTTGGGGCTTGCCTTTCAGATAAGAGACGACATCCTTGATTCTCTCTCAGATGAGAAGCACGCCTCGCTTGCAAGGCCAAACTCTGTGCTTCTTTTTGGGCTTGAAGTAGCAAGGGAAAAGTTATCGAATTTTGTCAGAAAGGCAAATCAGGCTCTTCAAATGGCAGAAATCAGCTCTGAAGAGCTTTTTTATCTTGCTTCGATTTTACTGGATGGAAATGGAGGAAAAGAATAAATTAAAGGTTCTGGAAAGGATCAATTATCCTTCAGACCTCAAGAAGCTCTCTCTCCAGGAGCTGGCTAGATTAGCGAGAGAAATAAGGGGGCTAATTCTTGAAGTCGTCTCTCGAAATGGAGGACATCTTTCGCCTAACCTGGGTGTGGTGGAGCTTACGCTTGCTCTTCATTATGTGTTCGATGCGCCGAGGGACAAGATTATCTGGGATGTGGGACATCAATGCTATACTCATAAGATAATTACGGGCAGAAAGGCTTTCTTCAAGAATCTGCGTAAGTTTGAAGGGCTGTGCGGGTTTCCCAGCCGGGAAGAGAGCGAGTATGACGTTTATAACACAGGCCATGCTTCGACTGCCCTCTCAGCGGGTCTAGGCATGGCAGTGGCTCGGGACAAGAAGAAGGAAGATTATCATGTAATCGTTGTGGTTGGAGACGGCAGTCTTACGGGCGGTGTTTCCTGGGAAGCATTGAACCAAATCGGCCACCTCAGGGAGAGAATGATCATGGTTCTCAACTACAACGAGATGTCCATCTCTGCCAATGTTGGTGCGCTTTCAAAATATTTTTCCTACCTTGTCTCCGGTCAGTATTACCTGAGAATCAAAGACTATGCCAAAACCATCCTCAAGTCTATTCCCACCTTGGGGTGGCCGATGATCAAGGTGGCACGCACGATTGAGGAAGTAATCAAGAAGACATTCTTTCCCGGGCTTGTCTTTGAGGAGTTAGGGATAAAGTATGTTGGGCCTGTCCAAGGACACAGTCTTGGCTCTTTGATAGAAGTTTTTGAGGAAGCAAAGACTTACGATGGGCCTGTCCTCATTCATTGTGTAACGCAGAAAGGGAGGGGATATCTTCCTGCACAAAAGAATCCTTCCCTATTTCACAGTGCCTCGCCTTTTGACCTCAGAACAGGTGAAATCAAGGAAAAAGATAAGACGCCGACTTATTCTTCAGTGTTTGGGGAGACGATGTGTGAGATTGCCAGAAGAGACCCTAAAGTGATGGCAATCACGGCTGCGATGCCGGATGGCACAGGACTTAAGCAATTTGCTGATTTTTTTCCTGAGCGGTTTTTCGATGTAGGGATTGCCGAGCAACATGCCGTAGATTTTGCGACTGGATTGGCTCTGAATGGGTTTAAGCCTGTAGTAGCCATCTATTCTACCTTTCTTCAGAGAGCCTATGATCAGATTTATCACGACGTTTGTCTGATGGATGTACCCGTGGTGTTTGCTTTGGACAGGGCAGGGATTGTTTCTGCAGATGGTCCTACCCACCAAGGAATTAACGACATAGTCTATCTGCGTCACATGCCCAACATTATTCTCATGGCACCTAAAGATGAAAATGAGCTTCGCCACATGCTTTATTCAGCGCTTTCTTATCCCCATCCTGCTGCCCTTCGTTTTCCTAAAGGAAAAGGTTATGGAGTAAAGCTGGATGAGGAGTTGAAGATAATCCCTGTGGGGAAGAGCGAGCTTCTCAAAGAGGGCAAAGATTTACTCTTCGCCCTGGGGAGCATGGTCTATCCCTCTCTTAAAGCGGCAGAGAGGCTGGAGAAGGAAGGAATAAGTCTGGCTGTGGCAAATGCAAGGTTTGCCAAACCCCTGGATGAGGAGATGATTTTAGGCTTCGCGAGGAAGGCGGATGTAATCATTACCGCCGAGGAAGGAGTGATTGCAGGAGGCATGGGGAGTGCAGTGAGAGAGGTTTTAGACAGGGAAGAGAAATTCAGGATAAGATTCAAGAGAATAGGGATTCCGCTTGAGATTTACCCCCTGGGGGATGCTTCCGAGATAAAGAAGAGGTTACTTCTGGATGAGGAAGGGATTGTGAGACAGATCAGGGAATTCTACGCTGAGGGAAAAAGAAGGAATAAGGTCCAAGGTAGAAAGAGAAGGGAGGATGAAATTAATTCTTTTAAGTTGAGGGGAAAATAGACCGGGTGCAGGGATAAGGGATTTTGCTTTTTGTAGATAACATGGATAAGGAAAGAATCGATAGGCTTCTTGTGGAGAGAGGCCTAGTAGAGACGAGAGAGAAGGCTCGGGCTTTGGTGATGGCGGGGCTTGTCTTTTGCTCAGGCAAGAGAGTAGAAAAGCCTGGCATGATGATAGAGAGGACCAAGGAGATAGTGCTCAAAGAGAGAATGCCCTACGTCAGTCGGGGAGGCTTGAAGCTTGAGGAGGCTTTAGATTCTTTCCAGATTCGAGTCAAAGGGATGGTGGCAGCAGACCTGGGGGCATCAACTGGAGGTTTTACCGACTGCCTTCTTCAAAGAGGAGCAAGGAAAGTTTATGCCGTGGATGTGGATACCACTCAGCTTGATTGGAAGCTCAGAAGAGACGTCAGGGTAGTGATGATAGAGAAGAATGCTCGCTATTTAAAGAGAGAGGATTTTGGGGATAGGCTGGACCTCGTGACAGTGGACCTTTCCTTCATTTCGATTCTCAAAGTGTTACCTGCCTTGAAGTCCTTTGTCTCCTCGGCTGATATCCTAGTTCTTCTAAAGCCTCAGTTTGAGGCGGGAAAAGGAAAAGTGGGGAAAAAGGGTATCATTAGCGATCCCCAACTCCATGAGCAGATTTTAAAATCAGTGGTGGAGGAAGTGATGGAGCTAGGATTCGGAATTTGGGGCCTGATGAAGCCTTCGCTCAGGGGACAGAGGGGAAATCAGGAATTTTTTCTTCACCTAAGATATGGCGAGAGTCATCTTTCGCGAAATGAGATTCAGTCTCTGATTAAGGAGATAGTAGGGAATGAGAAGCATTGAGCGGGTTGGAGTTGTGATCAAGCCTCATGCACCAGGGATTGAGAGCATCCTCGAAGAGCTTCTCAGCTATTTCAAGAAGAGAGGAATTGGATGTTTACTGGAAGAAGTGGCAGCAGAAAAACTCAAAAGAGGTCAGGGAGTGAGACGCGATGAGCTTCCAGGGAAAGTTGATTTGCTTGTGGTTCTCGGAGGGGATGGGACTCTCTTGAGCGTGGCGCATCTGGCAGCGCAGGAAGGTGTTCCTATCCTGGGTGTAAACCTAGGCTCACTTGGCTTTCTGACAGAAGTACCCCTCGAAGAGATGTATCTCACTTTTGAATCATTCCTTGAGGGAAATGAGGAGATTGTAAGCCCGAGGAGGATGCTTGAGGCAGAGGCGAAGGGGAAATTATATTACTGCTTGAATGATGTGGTGATTAACAAGGGTGCCCTGGCAAGGATGATTCAGTTCACTATCTGGATCGATGAAAAGAAAATCGCTAGCCTAAGGGCTGATGGTCTCATCATCTCAACCCCGACGGGATCGACTGCCTACTCTCTCTCAGCTGGAGGACCAATCATCCAGCCTTACATCCCGGCCATCATCATCGCTCCTATATGTCCTCATACGTTATCTTTTCGGCCGATGGTGATTTCTTCAGAATCGCGAATAAAGATCCAGCTTCTTACGGGAGGAGAGGAGGTCTATCTTACGCTTGATGGACAAAGAGGTAATCTTCTAGAGAAGAATGATGTGGTTGAGGTAAAGACGAGCAGCTATGAACTCCGTCTCATATCCTCACCGAAAAGAAATTATTTTGACCTTCTCCAGGAGAAACTTGGCTGGGCGGAGCGTTAGGGAAGAGGTCTTTATTTCTTTTGGGGGAGATAACTCTCCAAGGCCTTGAGATAGGCAGCGAACGCTTCTCTTCCTCTTTCGGTAATCGAGCACATGGTAAGAGGTTTTTTCCCTCGAAAAGATTTTCTAATTAAGATATAGCCTGCTTCTTCAAGCTTTGAGAGATGCACGCTCAGGTTTCCATCCGTTTAGATGATTCCAATACGCGAGCTTGCTAACTTAAAGAATCCTCTTATATAATAAAAAAAGTGAATAAGAATAATTCAGATTTCGAAGAGATTATAATCCGTTATCGTCCTATCATCGGATTTAGGGTGAAGAGGTCGCTCGGGGCGAACAATCCTGACTGGGAAGATGTTGTCAGTGAGATCATCCTCAACGTCATAGAAAAAATAAAGAAGGGTGAATTTAGGGGAGAATCTTCTCTAGGAACCTTCATCTATACCATTACTAGCCGCAGGATAGTCGACTACATAAGAGAAAAAAGCAAGGTGCTGAAGCATGCTCCTGAGCCGAATCCTTTTCCCACTCCGGAGGAGGAGGTGGAAAACAGGGAAAGAATGGAATTGATTGCTCAAGCTCTAAAAAAGCTCAAGCCACGCTACAGAGAGCTTCTCTACCTCTATTATTATAAAGGGCTTTCAAGAGAGGAAGTGGGTAAGAGATTAGGCATCTCTCCCCGCCGTGTGAGCGAACGAGTGAATTACATTCAGAAGGTTCTGAGAAAAATAATTAAAAAATGAAAATTATTTCGTTTTTTTGTTCGAGAATCGACTAAATAATTGAAATCAAGTGAAAGGTATAAGCGATGAGAAAATGTGAATTCGAAAATCTAATAGATGACTACCTTTTTGAGCGGATGAGCGAGGGGAAAAAGGAAGAGTTTGAAGAGCACTACTTCAATTGTTCTTACTGCTTTGAGAAGATGGCAGAGCGCTATGAATTGATAAAGGCGATTAAATATAAAGGAGATGAGATTTTCAAGGACTTGGAGGGAGGAGAAGAAAAAAGATGGGCTCTCTGGTATGAAAAGTTCACTTCCTTTTTCACTCCCAGACAATGGGCAGCAGCTACGGTGATTGTAGGCGTGCTTCTCATCGCGATCATTGCTTTGCTTCCTCGCCTGAAGACGAGTTCTCCGGCATTTTTCATCAACGAAGACCTTGTCAGAGGGGAGTCGATCACCCTCATTTCACCGGTGATTGAGGTGGGCACTATTCCCTATGAGTTTACCTGGAAGAAACTTGCAGAAGATGTAGAATATAAGATTTACCTCTACAATGAGAAGCTTCTCTGGACTGGCGTAACCAAGGAAAATTTTATCCTTTTGCCTGAAGAAATCAGAGGCCTGATGAGCGCAGGTGAAAAGTACTCCTGGCAGGTGAAGGCATTCTCAAAAGAGGGGATTTTGGTTGCCGTCTCTTCAATAGTCCAGTTCAGAATTAAGAAATAGGCTCCTCATCAGGGAAAGATTCAATCTTCCTCGATCTTTTCTTCTTCAGCATACATCCTACCCTTTGACTCTTCTTCAAAGGCAAGGCAGCACATCAGCCGTCCGCAAAGTCCTGAAATCTTTGTGGGATTGATGACAATCTGTTGTTTCTTTGCTTTCTGAATCGTGACGGGTTCAAAACTCTTCATGAATGAAAAACAGCAAAGTGTCCTTCCGCAAACCCCAAGCCCGCCCAGAAGCTTTGCTTCGTCGCGAACTCCAATTTGACGCATTTCAATCCTCATCTTTAATTCTTTGGCTAAATCTCTTACGAGTTGGCGAAAATCTACTCTGCCATCGGCCGTATAATAGAAAATTCCCTTCTTTTCGTTGAAGAAATAATTTACTCTTACAAGCTTCATGGGAAGGTTCAGGGCCTTTATTCTCTCAAGGCAAAATTCAAATGCCTTTTGCTCTTTATTCCTCAGTTCTCGAAATTTTTCCTTATCTTCCTCACTCGCTTTGCGTATTATTTTGGTCACATCTTTCGTAGCCTTAGGATGATTGGCGATAGACCTTGAAGTATCCACAACCCTCGCAAGGTCTCCGCCCAGGTCTGATTCGATGAGACAGAGGTCTCCTTTTTTCAAATCCTCCTTTTCATTCCAAGCTCTTAGAATCTTTCCCGTTCTTTCTTGAAGGACAAGGATTACTTCAGGCATGAGTTTCTCCACTAAAATTTGCAAAAAAGGAAGCTGTAAGGAGGTTCAGGTTAAGATTTTTGTTAAAGCCATAAAGGGTAAAGTCTATTTTAGGGAGATAATCAAGGCATCGCTCGATATTCGCTTCAGCCTCAACCCTTCGGATCTCCTCCAGAAAATCTGGGTTTAAAAGAAGCCTCTCCTCTCCTCTTTCTTTAATCAGGATTAAATCCCTGCAAAAGGAGGCAATCATCTCCAGAAGCTGTTCCCATTCACCCCTCGAAAGATTCTGGGAATAATAATTTTCCAACCTCTGACCAACACCCTGCCCGGTGATGAGGGAGATAAAAAGCCTCCATGCTTCTCCTCTTATCGTGTTTATTTCATCCCAGTCAAGAGTCAAGGCCTCTTTGAGGTTCCCTCGAGAGAGAAGGGATATTATCCTTGCCCTTTCCCTTTGATACCCTTTTTCTATGAGAACCTTTTCGATTTCTTCGCTTGAAAGAGGGGAGAGCCGCACAATCTGGCAGCGAGATTTTATGGTGGGGAGGATGAGGAAAGGATTAGTGGTGATGAGAATTACATGGGTAAAGGCTGGGGGTTCTTCTAGAGTTTTCAGAAGAGAATTTGCTGCTTCTTCATTCATTTTCTCCGCATCATCGATGATGAATACTCTTTTTTTACCAATCATCGGCTTGAAGTAAGCAATCTGCTTCAACATCCTCATCTGTTCAATCTTTAGCATGTTTCCCTTGGGATAGATGAACATTATATCTGGATGATTTTCATTCATCACCGCCCTGCAGGAGGAGCATGAATCGCATGCATCTTCTTGCAGTTTTTTGCAGTTTATTGCCTTTGCGACTTCTTTTGCCAGGCTCATTTTGCCCACCCCTTCAGGACCCCAGAAGAGCATCGAATTGGGCATCTTTTTGAGCTCCAGGTACCTTCGAAGGAGTGTTTTTGCCTTCTCGTTTCCCACAATGTTTTTAAATGCCATCGCTTCTTTTATGGTTTGTGATTCAGACAATCGCTCGTTTCCATAATGCCTTTTTCAGAAATTTCCCTGTGTAGGATTTTTCATTCCTTGCCACTTCCTCAGGAGTACCTTCAGCCACAATCCAGCCCCCCTCTTCCCCTCCTTCTGGCCCCAGGTCAATAATATAATCGCAACATTTAATAACTTCAAGGTTGTGTTCAATAACTACCACGGTGTTCCCCAGTCTTACCAATTCAGAGAGAACGTCCATGAGCTTTTTTACATCATCGAAATGAAGCCCAGTAGTCGGCTCATCCAGCAGGTAAAGGGTCTTTCCTGTCGCTTTGCGGCTCAACTCCTTGGTGAGCTTGATGCGCTGTGCCTCTCCACCAGAAAGAGTAGGGGCAGGCTGACCGAGCCTTAAATAACCCAGCCCGACTCTTTTCAATAATCCCAGTTTTCTTTTAAGGACAGGATGGGCCTTCAGCAATTCATAGGCTTCCTCGACACTCATCGCAAGATAATCAGCTATGTTTTTTCCTTTGTAAAGCACAGAAAGGGTTTCGCTGTTATAACGTTTTCCCTGGCATCTATCACAAGTAACGAAGACATCGGGCAAGAAGTGCATTTCTATCTTCTTTGAACCCGCCCCCTCGCATTCCTCACAGCGTCCTCCCTTCAGGTTGAAGCTGAAGCGTCCTGGAGAATAACCCCTTATTCTTGATTCTGCGGTCAGAGCAAAAAGCCTTCTCAAGTGCGTGAAAAGGCCCGTGTAGGTAGCCGGATTTGAACGGGGAGTCCTGCCAATTGGTTTCTGGTCTATGGAAATCACTTTATCGATTTTTTCTACTCCCAATATCGATAGATGCTTGCCTGCTTTTTGCTTTGTTTTATAGAAGATGTTCAGCAGTCCTTTGTAGAGGATGTCATAGACGAGAGTGCTCTTTCCAGAGCCTGAGACTCCGGTTACTGCAGTCATCACCGAGAGGGGTATCCGCACATCGATATTTTTCAAGTTGTGCTCGGCTGCTTGGATGATTGTCAACCACCCTCTTGGCTTTCTTCTCTGCTGAGGATATTCAATAAATTTTTCTTTTCTGAGATATTGAGCGGTGAGTGACTGAGGGGTAGCGAGCACAAGGTTAAGAGGCCCTTCAGCAACTTTATACCCACCCTGCTCTCCTGCTCCCGGGCCGAGGTCGAGGATATAATCAGCGGCTCGAATTGTCTGTTCATCATGCTCCACAACTATAACAGAATTTCCTTCGTCCCGGATGTCTTTTAATAAAGAAATCAAGCGTTTATTGTCTCTCTGGTGAAGTCCAATCGTTGGTTCATCGAGGACGTATAAGATTCCTCTCAACCGGGAACCAACCTGAGCTGCGAGTCTCACTCTTCTTGCTTCTCCCCCTGAGAGGGAGCCTGTGGTGCGGCTTAACTCAAGGTATGACATTCCCAGCTCTTCCATGACTATTAAACGAGTCATTATCTCCTTCATGATTTTTGAGGCCACTCTTTCCTGGGCAGGAGGAAAACTCAGGGAAGAGAGCTTTTTCATCAGCTGGCTCACCGAAAGCGAGCTCAATTCATGAATGTTCATCTCTCCTACTTTTATGGCGAGACTCTCTTTCTTCAACCTTGCTCCCTCGCAGAGAGGACATACCTCTTCGGTGAGTTCGAGTTCTCCCCATTCGTTATACACAGTCTGATAGCCAAGCCCATTACATTCAGGGCAGGCGCCGTAAGGACTGTTAAAAGAAAATGTTCTTGGCTCAAGCTCAGGAAGGCTTATTTCACAATAGGGGCAGAGGAGATGCTGAGAGAAGAAGGTTTCTTTTCCATCCTCGGAGAGCAGGAGTAAGTCTCCTTCTGACATCTCAAGGGCTTTCTCCACGGCTTCATTGAGTCGTGAAGCCGATTCTCTTTGAATTTTTATCTCATCCACCAGGACATCGATGTTGTGTTTTCTTGTCTTGCTCAGAGTTATTTCTTCATCGAGTTCCATAAAATCGCCATCAACCCTGATTCTAAGAAATCCCTTCTTCCTCAACCACTCGAAGAGGCGGTGGTACTCTCCTTTGCGCCCCTTGATTAAGGGAGAGAGAATCATCACCCTTTCTTTATCGAAACCGGTTAAGATTTTTTCTCTTATTTGTTCTTTAGTCTGGGAACTTACTTTCCTCCCACATTTCGGACAGTGGGGAGTACCCACTCTGGCAAAAAGGAGTCTCAAAAAGTCATAAATTTCTGTGACTGTCCCCACAGTAGAGCGGGGATTAGAGGAGATTGTGCGCTGGTCGATAGAAATAGAAGGTGAAATTCCTTCAATCGCCTCTACCTCGGGCTTTTCCATCTGCTCGATATACTGACGGGCATAGGTGGAAAGGCATTCAAGGTAGCGGCGTTGCCCTTCGGCAAAAAGGGTATCAAAAGCAAGGGAAGATTTTCCAGAACCACTCGGACCTGTGATGACGATGAGTTTGTTCCTAGGGAGATTTACGTCGATTCTTTTCAAGTTGTGCTGTGAAGCTTTTTTAACTCGAATCTCTTCTATCATTTTAAATTTTATTTTAGCATATTGAGGAAGCCTCATCGAGGAAAAGAAGGAGAATAGAAAGAGAAGAAGTAACTCCTTAAGCGAATTTGGGAATGTGTCCTTGAGTTTACTCTCAGGCTCATCGGCTTTCAAAATCAAATTTCTCCTTACCTTTTACCCCTGTTAGAGAATTTGAATAAGACATCTTCTAGAAGGTTGCTTCAAAACAATCTAATTTATTTATTTTATGGTGATTAAAAAAATACAAAGGGGAATCTTTAAAATAGAGCCTCATAATTTCAAGTTTGAAGACTTTCCTTAATTATTTTTTTAAGATGAGATAGCCTGTTCATTTTGCCCGGGTCATTTCTAATTTTTTGCGAAACAAATTATCAAATTCAGAGGAACTTTCTAAGAGATTGACCATTTCCCCAACAAATAATAATATTTAAAAATGAGAAGAGTCTCTGTGGATGAAAGAAGAAAATCTTTTAAAAGCACTTAGGCTTCTTGAAGAGCTTGGTGCGAAGCATGATTGCATCCGTGCCATAAGACACCTCCCTGCTCAAGAAGGAAGATACAGGGATTACCCCCAGGATGTCCATCCCTCTTTGCTCAAGGCTCTCCAGGAAAAGGGCTTTGAAAGGCTTTATACTCATCAATATCATTCCTGGGAGCTTCTTAAAGAAAAAAAGAACATTGTGGTCGTAACTCCCACAGCCTCAGGAAAAACTCTCTGTTATAACCTTCCTGTTTTAGATTCGATTCTTAAAGACCCATCTTCACGAGCCATCTATCTTTTTCCCACCAAGGCTCTTTCCCAGGACCAGAAAGCAGAATTGGATGAGACAATTGCCCTTCTCCCTGAAGAAATAAGGGTTTTCACCTATGATGGTGATACCCCTCAGGATGCAAGAAAAGCGATAAGGGCAAGGGGGCATATCATCCTCACCAATCCTGATATGCTTCATACAGGGATTCTTCCCCATCATACCAAGTGGATAAAACTTTTTGAGAATCTCAAATATGTGGTCATCGATGAGTTGCATAACTATCGGGGAATCTTTGGGAGTCATCTTGCTAATGTCTTGAGAAGACTGAAAAGAGTGGCAAAATTCTATGGTTCCTCCCCTCAATTCATCCTCTCCACGGCAACCATCGCTAATCCTCTCGAAATCGGGGAGAGAATGATTGAAGCACCTGTTTCTCTTGTGGATGATAATGGTGCTCCGCGTGGAGAAAAATATTTTATCTTCTATACTCCTCCTGTTGTTAACAAATTTCTGGGAATCAGGCGTTCCTATGTCAATGAATCAAGGAGGGTGGCTTCCCTTTTCCTCCAGAGTGGACTCCAGACCATTGTCTTTGCCCAGAGCCGCCTGATCACAGAAGTTCTCCTCACTTATCTCAAGGAAGACATAGAAAAGACCATAAAGGATGAGGGACTGATAAGAGGTTACAGGGGAGGATATTTGCCTCTTAGGAGGAGGGAGATTGAAGAAAATCTGAGGAAAGGAAAAATTAGGGGAGTAGTCTCAACCAATGCGCTTGAGCTGGGGATTGATATCGGGAGTCTCGATGTGGCGGTGCTTGCTTCCTATCCCGGGACAATAGCCAGTACCTGGCAGAGAGCCGGACGCGCGGGGAGGAAGACAGGAAAATCAGCAGCCATTCTCGTAGCCTCCAGCTCTCCTCTCGACCAGTTCATCGTCAACAACCCTGAGTATTTCTTCTCCAGAAGCCCTGAGAGAGCCCTCATCAACCCTGACAATCTTTCCATCCTCACTAGTCACATCGAGTGTGCTGCCTTCGAACTTCCCTTTTATGAGGGAGAGAGATTCGGGAATGTAGAGATTTCAGAGATTTTGAAATTCCTTGAGGAAGAGAACCTCGTCCATTATTCAGGAGGGAAATGGTTCTGGGTTTCCGATGCCTATCCTGCAGATGGAGTGAGTTTGAGAAGTATCAGTTCCGATAATTTCGTCGTTGTCGATACGAGTGAAAAGACGAAGGCTATTGCCGAAGTTGATTTTTCATCTGCTCTTACTACCCTCCATCCCAAGGCAATCTACATCTGTGAGGGAGAACAGTATTATGTGGAGAGACTTGACTATGGCGAGCGGAAGGCATACGTAAAGAAGACGGATGTAGATTATTTCACTGATGCCATTGATTATACAAAGATAAAAATTCTCCATATTTTCGATAAAAGGAATCTCGAAAAATGCACCATTTCCCACGGCGAGGTTCATGTTGCAACTCAAGTTGTAGGGTTTAAGAAGATAAAATTTCACACCATGGAGAATGTGGGCGCAGGCGACTTGAGCCTGCCTCAAAACGAAATGCATACCACGAGTTACTGGTTAACCATTCCCTCCGAAATAATTGGTTCGCTTCCATTCACTCCTGAACAGAAGATAAACGGGCTCTTCGGTCTTGCTTACCTCATCCACCATGTTGCACCTCTTTTCATGATGTGTGACCTTCATGATGTGGGGGTCTGCATAGGGGACAACATCAGCGGCCGCTCACTCCCTCCTCGAAACATTAGCTTTAAATTCCAGCCTCAGGAAGAAGAGGCGATTTTCTTTGCTGAGGCTGGGTTTGAACCAAACATTTTCATCTATGACAATTTTCCAGGAGGGGTCGGCCTTAGTCCCTCTCTCTTTGACCTCGAGAAAAAGCTCCTTGAACAATGTGCAAGGACAATTGAAGTCTGTCCTTGTCAAGAAGGATGTCCTTCCTGTGTTGGTCCGGCGAAAGAAAGTGGAGAGCTTTCGAAACAGGCAGCCCTCGCAATCCTCAAGAGTCTTCTGGAGTAACATAAAGGCACAGAGCCTTGGAGGAGAAGGCCCCTCTTATCTCCACCAAGTTAGGAAGAAATGCAGAAGGGATGTATGTTGAAAGTAATGAGTTTGGGGGTGATTCATTTCTCTCATTTTGGATTTTTTTCACCCTTGAGAAAAACGCAAGGAATGGAAATAGATTTCACAGAAATTGAGGATTTACGCGAGGAGTTTTTTCTTCTAAGAGGATAGTTTGGCGAGCTTTTCCTCTTCGCCTATTATAATCAGGATATCACTATCTTTAATCACGAAATCAGCCCTAGGGATGAGGGTTGTCTTTTCAGGGATTAGTTCCTTGATGGCGATGACATGGACGCCATATCTATTTCTTAAATCCAGCTCTTTGAGGCTTTTGCCGATGAATTTTTCGGGGGGAGCAATTTCCTGGATGCTGAACCCAGAAAGAAGCGGGATGTATTCGAGCAAGTTTGGATTGCTAAGGCGATGAGCAGTTTTAATGGCCATGTCTTTTTCGGGGAAGATGACTTCTGTAGCACCCACGGCTTCGAGAATCTTGGCATGGTCCTCGCTGAGGGCTTTGGCTATAATCCTCTTAACCTCGAGTTCATGGAGATGGAGGACAGTAAGAATTGAGGATTCCATCTCAGGGCCGAGGCTTACGACGACTACGTCCATCTCTTGGATGCCGAGAGCCATCAGATTTTCTTTGGATGTCGCATCCATGCATACGGCATGAGAGGAAAAGTTCTTCACCGCATCAACCTTTTCCTTCTCCCTGTCTATGGCAAGTACTTCATTTCCTTCCTCATAGAGTGTCTTGACCACGTTTGAGCCAAAACTTCCCAATCCAATTACCGCAAATTTCATTACTTTGAATCTCCTTTGCTGATTCTATCCTATCATCACATTTTCTTCAACATAGGCATATTTTCCAAAGGGGGTGGCGCGGCTCAGAGCATAGAGAAGAGTGAGGGCACCAATCCTGCCTATATACATGGTGAGAATGATTACAATTTTCCCCAAAACACATAACTTCGGAGTCATTCCAAGTGAAAGACCCACGGTCCCGAAGGCTGAAAAAACTTCGAAAATGACCATACTTATGCTCGCCCATGGATGTAATAGGAGGAGCAAAAAAGAATTTAGAAAGATAATTAGAAGCGAGAGAGTCACAATGGTGTAGGCCTTGGTTATGGTTTCAAAGGGGAGGGAACGTTGATAGATGCTTATAGACTCTCGGGCTGCAATCTTTGCCTTGAGGAAGGCGAAGATGACTCCGATGGTAATCGTCTTCACTCCTCCTCCTGTTGAACCGGGAGAAGCCCCCACAAACATGAGCATGATGAGGAGAAAGATGGTGGCGAAACTAAGGGTGTTCAAATCAATGGTGTTAAAACCTGCTGTGCGGGGAGTAATAACCTGAAAAAGGGAGATTATGATTTTATTTTTCAAAGAAAATCCTTTTAACGAATGACCCCACTCAAGCGCAAGGAAAAGTAAAAAAGGAAAGAGGATGAGGAAGGACGTCATCCTGAGGACAAGTTTCGTATGGAGAGAGGCTTTCTTCTTTTCCTTCTTGGAGAAAAACTTCTTTATTTTACTTATTTCATCCAGAACCAAAAAGCCAAGGCCACCTAGAACGATTAGAATGATGATTGTTAAGTTTACTCCTATGTGTCCATGGTAGGAAACAAGGCTTGTGCTGAAAAGCGAAAATCCTGCATTGCAGAAGGCAGAGACAGAATGAAAGAGAGAATTGAAGATGGCTTGGGGAAGAGGAAAGTTTGAATAAAAGCTTAGAAAGAGAGAGAGGAAGCCAAAAGCTTCGATGACCAGGAAATATAGGACGACTTTCTTGATTAATGCCTTGACTTCATAGGGATAAGAAGGATGAAAGCCCTCCTGGAGGATGAGCCTGTCCTTTATTGAAATTTTTTTCCCTGCGACAAAGAGGATGAGAGTGGAAAATGTCATTATTCCCAATCCGCCCAGTTGGATGAGAGTGAGGAGGACTATTTGACCGAAGGTAGAGAAATAGGTTGCCGTTTCTCTGACGGTGAGACCAGTGACACAGATGGCAGAGGTGGCAGTGAAGAGGGCATCGATGAAAGAGATGTGACCTGATTTTGAGCTGAGGGGGAGAAGAAGGAGCATCGTTCCCACAAATATGGAGATGAGGAAGCTTGCTATCAGCACTTGGGCGGGTTGAAATTTTCTCTCCTCTTTTTTTTCCAATCTCATCTTCTTTAGCATGGTGTTTCGTTTCAATCTATTATTTCCCTCATTTTTTGTCAATTTAAGCTCTAATTCAAGTAGAAACATGGAATTAAGGCAAATTAAGGGAGAGATATTTGAAAGCGGAAGAGAGGGGGAGTCAGTCTTTGGGCCAGATAGAGAAAAAGTGATATCCCTCAAGTTAATTCCAAAAATTATCTTAAACATAAAGAAAAGGGGGTTTTTCCGAAGGAATATTCACAACTTAGATTACTCAAAGCTCCATCAAAAACTTTAATAAGAATCGATTTTGAAAGAGATGAATGCATCTGAATTTTGAGGGAGACGGAAGGAAAATGAGATGTTCTCTTCATCCTAAGGAATGCCTCAATTTTTGAGCGGAGGAGGCTTTTAGCCAGATTTTGGGCTGATTGACAATAATCCGGGTGTGTGTTAATTTTGCCTTAGAAATCATGAACTTTTTAAGGTTAATCGCAGAAGCAGGGCCAGTAGTCAAACTTGTCCTTGTAATCTTGGTTTTCTTTTCTGTTTTCTCGTGGGCGATAATTTTCTTTAAAAGGAGTACTCTTCGAACTGCGTTCCTTCAATCACAAAAATTTTTAAAAGTATTTAGAGGAAGCAGAAACCTTCAGGAAGTGAGTGAAGCTTCTCGAAAATATAAATACGCTCCTCTTGCTGTCCTCTTTCAGGCAGGCTTTAAGGAGCTTTCTTATCTGACGAAATCAAACCCTCGTCCTTCTCTTTCCCCTGCGAACCTCGAGAGTTTATCGAGGGCCATGGTCAAAGCCTCGAACAGGGAGATTTCAAGATTAGAGAAAATGATGAATTTTCTGGCAACGACCGGAAGCGTGACTCCTTTCATCGGTCTTTTTGGTACAGTGTGGGGAATCATGGATGCCTTCCATAACATAGGGATTGTGAGGTCGGCAAGCCTGGTGACAGTGGCGCCTGGAATCGCTGAAGCCTTGATTGCCACTGCGGCAGGGCTTTTTGCTGCCATTCCTGCAGTAATTGCCTACAATCATTTCCTCCATCGCATTAAAGAAATGATAACTGAAATGGAAGATTTCTCGATAGAATTCGTCAACCTGGTGGAGAGAATCTATGGCTCTTAAGTCCCCTCAGATAACAAGGAGAAAGTTAGGTACCTCTCTTTCTGAAATCAACGTCACTCCCTTCGTGGATGTGATGCTCGTTCTCCTCATCATCTTCATGGTCACTGCACCGATGATTCAATCCGGGATAGGGGTCAATCTTCCTCAAGCTGAGACTGAGTCCACTCCGGCTGAGGAGGGTTTGACTCTTACCATCACTAAGGACCGCTACATCCACATAGAGGATTCAATGATAAATCAATTCCTGCTTGAACAAAAACTCAGGGAACATTTTTTCGGCAAAGATAAGAAAATCGTCTTCATTCGAGCTGATGAAAGTCTTACCTATGGATTTGTGATTAATATCCTCGACATTGTCAAGAAAGCAGGAGTGGAAGTCGTAGGGCTGGTGGTTGAGCCCTTGGAGCCTGAATCAAGAAAATGATGGAATTTGGGAGCATAAAGAAGCAGGAGACAGCCTTGAAGAGAGCCTTCATCCTCTCTATAACCCTCCACATTGCTCTTTTTCTACTTGTCTTCCTTTCGCCCTATTTTCCCAAGAATTCAAAAAAGGGATTAGTTCACTATGTAAATCTAATCTCGCTTCCTGGGGGAGGGGGAGGTGGAGGCGGAGGCGGGAAGGCGGAGAGAATTGGAGTGACAGAAATAACCCGCAGAGAAACACTCAGAGACCTCACGACTCCTCAGAAACTCGAGCAGCAAAGTAGCTCATCTTTGAGACACCCAGTGGAAAAACCCAAAAAGGAGATTAAACCCAAGGTTGAAAAAAAGGCTTCAATTCAGAAGCAGTCTGAACCTAAGGAAGCTTCTGGAGCGAAGAGAGAAGGCTTTTTTCAAGAAGGGTCAGGCTCAGGCACAGGCTCGGGTTCAGGTCTGAGAATTGGAGTTGGGTCGGGCTCTGGTACTGGACTAGGCTCAGGATATGCTTCCCAGATCGGGCTCTCAACATTTCCCTTTACCTATTATCTTCAAATCATCCTGGGAAAAGTTTCTAGCAACTGGTTTACTTCCCTTGTTGAACCTGGTCTTCGCGGAAATTTTCAAACCATCGTTTATTTCAAGATTTTAAGAAATGGGCAAGTTTCTGAATTGAAAATAGAAGAATCGAGCGGTGTGAAGTCGCTCGATCTCTCTGCGCTCAGAGCGGTTCAATCCTCTGCTCCCTTTCCTCCGCTCCCTGGAGAGTATGAGGAAGATTATTTAGTGATCCATCTCATCTTTGAACACTCGAAATGAAAAATAAATTTATCTTAATTTATGGAATATTGATAATTACTTCATCACTCATGCTCTCTCTCCAACAGGAAGTAGTTTTAAGTATAAAAGAAGGAATGCCTGTTATTCCTTTTGCTTTACCCAAATTTGTGGTGGAAGGAGAATCTTCGGTCCTTGTCGAAGCCTCACAAGAACTCTATGAGGTACTAATCAGTGACATCAAGTATAGCCGGGTCTTTGCTCCTCTTCCCGAAAGCTATTACAGCTACATAAGACCTCTTGATGTGGAAAAAATTTTCTTCAAGGACTGGGAATCAATCCAGGCCAAGATTCTTCTCGTGGGGAAGGTCTCGGAAGGAGAGAAGGGGGGCTTCCTTTTTGAAGCCAAGCTTTATGACGTAAAGAGTGAGAAGTTCATTTTTGGCAAGCGCTACCAGGCCCAGAAAGAAACGCTCCGCCTTGCAGCCCACAGACTTGCGGATGAAATTATGAGGGTTTTTGGAGAAAAGAGAATTTTTACCACCAAAATCGTCTTTGTTTCTAATAGGGATGGAAATGATGAGCTTTATATGATGGATTACGATGGCTTTAATCAAACTAGGATTACCTTCAACAAGGTAAGAGACTATATGCCTGCCTGGTCGGCTGATGGGAAAAAGATAGCTTACACTTCTTACCGAGGCCAAAGCACTTCTCTCTGTATCCTTGATATTTATGAAGGAAAGCTCCAAGAACTGCCAGTGCGAGGAACATCGTTTTCTCCCGATTTTTCACCAGATGGGAAGAAGATTGCTTTCTGTTCTACCCAGGATGGAAACCCTGAGATCTACGTTGCCTTTAGCGACGGCAAGAATGTCAAACGTCTGACATTCAATGATTCCATTGACACTGCTCCTTCCTGGTCTCCATCAAGTCGTGAGATAGCTTTTACTTCAGATAGAAGCGGCACGCCTCAGATATATATCATGGATGCCGAAGGCTCAAATGTAAGAAGGGTGAGCTTTGGAGGAACCTATCATGATGCCCCAGCCTGGTCCCCTACGGGAGATAGGATTGCTTATGTTTCGAGGGTTGACCAAATCTTCGACCTTTATGTCCTGAATTTGAGGACGAATCAAATCATCAAACTCACGGAAAGCAATGCTCGTAACGAATCTCCTTCCTGGTCGCCTGATGGGCGCCATCTCGTTTTCTCTTCGAACCTGGACGGGACGATTCAGCTTTATAGCATAGATTATGACGGGGCAAACTTGCGCCGTCTGACATCCAAAGGGGATAATAAGCTTCCTGATTGGTCTCGAGAGTAAGAAATCGGATTTTCAAGCGAATTATTTAAGTATATCTATTGACAGAAGGAGAATTAAACGGTATAAAGAGGACGAAAAAATTAAACCCATTTATTTTGGAGGACGAATGAAGAAAATTGTGATTATGAGTCTTACCTTCATTTTTATTTTTTCGTTCTTCCTTTCCTGTCGTAAGAAAGTAGCAGAAGTTCCCCCACCCCCACCAAAAGTTGCCGAACAGCCAAAGGTAGAGAAGGTTGAAGAACCGGCTGTGGTTAAAGGACCGGAGCTCAGCGAAGAAGAAATCTTCATGGCCAAGTCTCTCGATGAGCTGAACAGGGAAATGCCGCTGAAGATGATTCATTTTGACTTTGACAAGTACTTCATTCGTGGAGATGCAAAGCCTGTTCTTGAGGCAAACGCAGCATGGCTGAAGAAATTCAAAACTGTAAAAATCCTCATCGAGGGGCACTGCGATGAGAGAGGAACAGAAGAATATAACCTTGCATTGGGTGAAAGAAGGGCAAAGAGCACCTTTGACTATCTTGTTTCCCTTGGAATCTCACCCGAAAGGATGAAGACGATTTCCTATGGAAAAAGTCAGCCCCTTGATCCTGGGCATAACGAGGATGCCTGGCAGAAAAACAGGAGGGCCCAATTCCTGATCATCGAAAAATAGAAGATGGCAAATAAAATTTCCTCTGGAATAATTTTACTTTTTCTCCTTTCTTCTCTCTTAAATGGTGTGGACAAAAGCAAGAAGGCCTACGAACTCATCTATCAAGACGTGCAAGTACTTAAACAGAAAATCCTTCTTCTCGAAGAGAAAATAGAGAAGAATTCTGAGGATTTGAAGGTGATGAAGAGCGAGCTCAACGATTTATTCTCAACCTTAAGGAAATTTCAGGAAGAGCAGGCTCGTTTCAATGAAGACCAGAAGAAGATTCCTGCTCTCTATCAGGTTCTCCTTGAGAAGATTGAGATGCTGAATACGCAATTTATGAAATTCTCGGCTGAACTTTCGGCGCTAAAGAGTGTTTCTTTCCCCGAGAGTGAACTGGCCGAGGGAAAGGCATCTTCACCCCAAAAAGAGAGAGAAAAGCCACAAGCAGAGGAAAAGCCTAGGCCCATGCCTCCCCCAACTCTCTCACCTCAAGAGATCTACAACATGGCATATTCAGATTATCTGAACGGTAACTATGACCTGGCGAGGGAAGGATTCCAGCTTTATGTAGAACAATTTCCGGATAGCCCGCTTGCAGATAACGCAGCCTACTGGATTGGAGAATGTTATTTTAGCCAGGGGAAATTTGAAAAAGCCATCGATGAGTTCAATGAGTTAATCCTCAATTACTCCCATGGAGATAAGATTCCTGTTGCATATTTGAAAAAAGGGATAAGCCTTTCAGAACTGGGAAGGAAAGAAGAGGCCATTGCGGTTTTCAAGCTTTTAATCAGTAAGTATCCTCTGGAGGAGGAGACAAAGATTGCCCAACAGAAAATAAAGGAGCTTCAATCCAAGGATGAGGGACATAAACAGTCTTAACAAGGTAATCTTGATCGGCCGACTGGGACAAAAGCCTGAGTTGCGCTACATTCCTCAGACAGAGAGGGCAGTGGCAAGGTTTACTCTTGCCACTAACGAGCGTTTCTTTAATCCCAGCACCAATGAGAGTGATGTTCGCGTCGAATGGCACCGGATTGTTGTCTGGGGGAAACTTGCTGAATTCTGCGAAAAATACCTGAACCAGGGGAAGCAAATTTACCTAGAGGGAAAGCTTCGTTCCCGAAGCTGGCAGGATAAAAGCGGACAGAAGAGGCTCACTACCGAAATTGAGGCCCAAAACATAATCCTCCTCGGCAAAAAAGAAGAGGCTGAGCCTGAAGAAGCCTATGTGGAACCTAGTCCGCCTGATTTTCCGGATGAACAGGCTGACCTCTCGCACCCTGATGAAGAAGATGAGGAGATTCCTTTCTGAGGAGTAAGAGATAAAAGGGAAATAGTAAATAAGAGAGAAAGACCCACATAATTAAAGCAAAATTCAGCAATAGATAAATAACAAAAAATAAGCTGAGCATCATTTATATGGTAGAAAGAGGAACTGAGGAAGAGGAAAGAAGCTTTAGAGAGGGGATAATCGAGGATAGAAGGCCGTGGGGAAAATTCCGCTCATATCCTCATCAAAAGGCAAGGTCGATAAAAATCATTTCTGTAAAGCCAGGTGAGGCTCTTTCTCTTCAATATCACCAACGCCGAAGTGAGTTCTGGGTTGTGCTTGATGAGGGTTTGGAAATTACCCTGGGGGAGAGAACCTGGAGAGCAAGGGTAAACGAAGAAATTTTCATTCCCAGAAAATCTGCTCACAGACTCCGCTGCATAGGGAGCAAGGAGGCAAGGGTGATGGAGATCTGGATTGGGGATTCAGATGAAGCTGACATTGTAAGGCTCAAGGACGATTACGGTAGGGAATGAAGCTATCTATATGAAGAATGGTCGAGTTCGCTTAACTTCGTCCAGAAAAACCTGGTTCCAAGTTCTAAAATAAGGAAAGCCAAAAGGAAGCCGAAGAGCAAAAGAAAAATTCTTAATAACCACTTCTTCATTTCTTATTCTTCTTTCCACTCCCTAAAAGAGAGTATAGATGAAGGGAGCAACCACAGAACTCTGAGTATAGATTAAGAGCAACCCAAAAAGAATCAAGACGATTATCATCGGGATCAGCCACCAGAGTTTCTTCTGCCAGAGAAAGACTAACAACTCTCTGAATATTTCCAGCTTAAATTTTATACTCTTTCTTGTTTTCATAATTTCCTCTTTTTTATTCTATTTTGTGACGAGAAAATTTTCCAAGACTAAAGCATCTATTCCGCTCTTGGCGAAGGTTTCGAATGCGTTTGAGGGTGAATTCACTATTGGTTCACCTTTAAGGTTAAAAGAAGTGTTGAGAAGAACGGGCAGACCCGTTGCTTCTTCAAATTTTTTTACCACTCTATAATAACGGGGGTTCCATTCTTCTCTAATTGTCTGTAGCCTTCCCGTACCCATGTGATTTACCGCGTTTATAAGATGGGCCTTTTCTTCTTTGAGGGGGAGGATAAGGAGCATGTATCTAGCTGGGAATTGTTTTTCGACTCCATCTCCATGAAAAAAATCTTTTGCTTTTTCTTCCAGTATTACAGGGGCAAAAGGCCTGAAAGGTTCTCTGAATTTTATCTTCAGATTCACGAGATCCTTCATCTCTTCACTTCTTGGGTCTGCGAGGAGACTCCTATTGCCCAGGGCTCTTGGCCCCCATTCAAACCTTCCTTGAAACCAGCCGACGACCTTTCCCTGGAGAAGATATTCAACTATCCTCTCCAGAAGTTTTTCTTCATCAGAGAAATATTCATGAGATATGTTATTTTTTTTGAGAAAAATTAGTATTTCCTCTTCTGAATACGCTTTTCCCCAATAGGCATGTTCCAGAATGAAATTTCGCGGCTTTCCAAGAAGTCCATGGTAGGCATACCACGCAGCCCCTGGCGCACCTCCTCCATCTCCGGCTGAAGGCTGGACGAAGAGATTCTCAAAGGGGGTCTCAATGAGAATTCTTCCGTTTGCTTTTGAATTCAGCCCAACCCCGCCGGCGATACAGAGATTTTTTAAGCCTGTTTCTCGGTAGAGATGATTTGCGAGTTTCAATAAAACTTCTTCTGTCACTAGCTGAATACTGGCAGCAATATCAGCATAGTGTTCATTCTTGCGACAGAGTTCCTCAAAATCATGAGGCTTTTTTCCAAAATAAGAAGGGAATCTTGTCTTTGAGGTGAAAAAATTCATCTCTGGATTTCTAGGTTTTCCAAAAATTGATTCAAACTTAGAGTTGAATGTCTTTTCATCAGAATAATGATAGGAGAAATAATCCATGTTGAGCCAGAATGAACCATCCTCAGAAACCTTTATGAGATGGTCATAAATCTTATCCACATAGCGGGGAATTCCATAAGGTGCCATCCCCATCACTTTGTATTCTCCTTCATTTACCTTGAAACCAAGGAAAGCCGTAAAGGCGCTGTATAGGAGACCGAGTGAATGCGGGAATTTTATTTCCTTGAGAAGCTTGATTTCATTTCCTTTTCCGATTCCCATGGTGGCGGTGGTCCACTCCCCAACTCCATCGACGGTAAGTATAGCTGCTTCCTCGAAGGGAGAAGGATAAAAGGCGCTCGCAGCATGCGATAGATGATGCTCACTGAAGAGTATTTTCTTTTCTTCGACGCCTATCCTCTCCCTTAGGGTGTTCTTTATCCAGAGCTTATCAGCAAGCCAGGTAATCATGGCTTCCTTAAATGTACTCCATGACCTTGGAAAACTCTGAAATATTGTCATCAAGATTCTTTCGAATTTCTGAAAGGGCTTTTCATAGAAAACGACGTAGTCGAGCTCCTTTGCGGTTATCCCTTCATGGTCAAGGCAGAATTGGATGGCATTCTGCGGGAAATCAAAATCGTGTTTTATCCTCGTGAATCTCTCTTCCTCGGCTGCTGCTACGAGCTTGCCATCTTTGATCAAAGCCGCTGCTGCGTCATGATAATAGCAAGAGATGCCTAGGATATACATTAGAACTGTCTCCTGAATTCATCGAAATCATTTCTTTTTTCTCTTCTCTTTGACCAGAAAGAAATTTCCTTATGCTGTTTAATTTTTAAAGGGTCAGATAAGAGTTTTACGCCAAGAGCGAGGGGAGAGACGAAGATGAAATAGAAAAAAGAGAGAATGATCCTTGTCTGAAATACACCCACTCTTTTAAAAAATCTCTTCCCTGAATTCCAGAGAGAGGAAGAGATGTTTTGAGAATTTTTTTTTTGGATATGAGAAGCGTTTCTTTGAGTCTTTTCCTTTTTTCTGAATGAAGTTGTTAGTAGACCCAGAAAAAAAGAGATGATGGTAAAAATAAGAAGTAAGACCCATCTTTTTAAGTCGAACCTTGTTCCTGCGTATATTCCTAAAGACCAGATGAGGATAAGTATGATCAAATCGAAGATTTTTGTCTTGACTTCGTCGCTATTTCTCTCTCTTCCAACTTTACCTGCAGAGTAAGTGAGAAGGGAGAGAAGAATAAGTATTATTGAGGATAGAGCTCCCATCTCCAAGGTTAATAGATAAAAATATCATCCTTCAAATTATTTTAATCTCGAGATAACTTAGATCGGTAACGAACATTTCTTGGCTAGGCTAGTCAAAAAAAATTATCCTTCTCTGTTAATTTCCTTTTTGACTTCCAGATGAACTAGATTTTTCTTTGCTTAAAGTTACGCTTAAGGAGCCGCTCATTTCGAGTGTAGCAGGTTCGTTACTCATGCGCCCCTTTTTATCCACCGCCCAAAGTTCATAAGTATATGTTTTGGAAGGATCTATGTTTCTGCGTGTGAATTCAAACGTCGAGGAAGAGAACTCTTCAAGTAATATTCGGTTGACACCGTCAATCTCATATAATCGATAATGCTCAATATCACGGTTTAGGGGATTGGGCTCCCAACTAAGATGGTGGAGGTATTCACGGAAGAATAAAGCCTTATTTTCTAATAATTCTCCTTTAAAATTTAAAGGCGGATATATGGGCGGAGCAAGGACTTCTAAAGTTACATTCACATATTGTGGGCTATTTATAGCTTGGGTACTGGAGACCTCTATACGTCCTGTGTAAGTTCCCTCATCAAGTTCGATTGCATCCACTGTACACTGGAGTACATCTTCTTCGTCTTTCTCCAATCTTCCAGATCCTGGCGCCACATTCAACCAGGTTTGATCGACCTGAACTCTATAACTTAATGGCTTCTCTCCTATGTTTTTTACTGAAAGGGTACCAGGTTCCGGATTTTCTCCCTCAACTGTGAAAGAAAGAGATTCAGGGTTGATTCTTAAGAAGGGGTCAGGAATCGGGATAGAGATTTTTTCATAGAAAATCTCTCCTCTATCTTTCCATACAAAATGGGCATACCCATTGTCATCAAGCCATAGCTTGGGAAGAAAGGCATCATGTCCCTGTTCGATTTGAGTTGGAATATCCCATTTCCCATCAACGCTTTTCTTTGAGTAATAGACAGATGTTCCTTGTAGCTCTGTTTGAACCCAAACAGCAACAAGCACATTGTTGTTGTATCTAATATCTCCAAACTGGAGTGGAGCATATCTATTTGATATTATCTCAACGGGTTTCCATCCACCTTGAGCAACCTTTTTTCGATAAAAAAAGTTTCCTGTACGGTTGGAATAAACAACATGAATATTACCCTTGTCATCTATTTCGAGCTCAGGATAATACCCAAGGGAAGATATCTCTACATGAGGAACTGTCATCCAGTTAGACCCTCTTTCTGCCTCCTTGTAGAAGAGTCTCCAGGGCGCATGAAGAGGTGAACCTTCCATCCACACAGCGTGCACTATGTTATTTTTTACTTTAAAAGCAGGATGTATGCTTAAGGCTTGGGCAGTATAAGAGAGCCTTTCATAAAGGCTTGGCCATGAAGAATCATCTATTCTTTTGGATTGCATGACAATATCTGACCCTTCATATATTCCTGCATGTTCATGGAACCAGACAATATAAACTCTATCTTCCTCGACATCTATTTTATGCCAAGCTGAGTTTTCAGGGCTGAGCCAGATCATCGAAGATTTCCCCCATCCTGACTGAGGGTTATAGACGCAGTGATACACTTCTCTATTGAGTCTTGATGCACCATCGGCATAAGCAAGATGAAAATTGCCTTGGGCATCAACATCGAGTTGTGGCGTCCATGCTAAGTAGAGAGTGATTCCGAGATTTCTCGGGTCTGTCCATTCATTATTTTTATAAACGCTATAAAAGAGAGTTCCAGCATTTTCATCCTTGTTTACATCTTCAACCCACACTACAAGCACTACTCCATCCTTGTTCACCGCAACAGCTGGAGCTCCGCTTCCTGCTTGACTGCGAGATATGTTTCTTGAACCATGGAGGCTGGAAGAAATTAAAATTAATATTATTGAAATCATAAGTGATTTTTTCCATCCTTTCATTTTCTTGACCTCCATTCAAAATTTAGGACGTATATTATCCAAACAAATTATTCTTGTCAATGTGACTTTTTCCCCTTGTGAGAATTATTTTTACTCTCTTTATTAGATTTAGGCTCTTCCGAGGTTATTAGCACCAAATTATTGTTTGCTTTAATTATTTGAAATAAGAAGGCATATATCGGTTGGGAATTCTAGGCAATTGTTCTTTTCTATGAATAATTTTTCCATCCTTGATAGTGATTTCTATATTCTTAGTATTACTTATGTTGTGAAGAGGATTTTTTTTGAGAATTATTAAATCGGCCCTTTTTCCCTCTTCGATTGTTCCTATGTTTTTCATCTGTCCCAGAGCCTCAGCAGGATAAAAAGTTGCAGCTAAAAGCGCTTCCTGTGAAGATAATCCAGCCTCAACTAATAATTCTAATTCTCTATGAAGCGATATTCCTGGAATAAGGAGGGGCCATGGAGTATCAGTCCCGGCCAGGATTTTCCCCCCTTTATTCTTGAAGAGGAGTAAAAATTCTTCAATCCTATTTTTTGTCATCTTCCAGTTTTCTGGATTTTTCTTTCGATAATAGATAAAGTTTTTCCATTTCTTGATGAAATGTGGGGGCATCAATTTAACGTCAGAAACATCTTTAATCTTTTCTGGAGGTGAGGCTAGTATTTCAAAGACAGTGAGATTAGCAAGAATATAAACTTCCTTTTTGACCAAGAGTTCAATCAGGCTATTATATTTCGTTTTATCAACATGAAGCCAGACTCTATCTGATATGGTCTGAAGAGGTGGGGCATCAACGAAGTCTTTTTTCCCAAGAAGAGCCTCTGCTATTCCTGTTGTATGTTCTAAGGTCTTTATCCCGCATTTGGCAGCGAACCTGGCATCTGTTTTTCGCAGATGACCAGCAACAGGCAAATTATTTTTTTGGGCTTCCATAATTATTGTTCTCACCAGTTTTCCTGGTAGAGTCATGTAGATTTTTATCCAATCGACCTTTTTCTCAGCTAGGCTCCGGATAACCCTTCTCGCTTCCTCTTCATTTTTCACCACTATGGTATAGAAACTGGCTCCGTAGGGAATCTTTCTGTTGTTAATGATAGGGCCTGAGGCATAGATGCTCGGCCCTTCAAGTTTTCCTGAATTTATTTTATCCCTTAATGAAAGGATGAAAGAGGTTTCATTTCCTAAATCTCTGACGCTCGTCACTCCATTTGAAAGGAAAAGTTCTGAAAAAGCTTGATCAGTAAAATGAACGTGCATGTCGATTAATCCAGGAATAATGAATTTACCTTTAGCTTCGATTACAACTTCTGCTCTCGATTCTGATATCTTTCCCATAGTTTTGATGATATTGCCGGTTATCCCAATATCTGTAAAAATTAATTTGTTTTTCAATATGTCAACGACTTGAGCATTTTTTATAAGAATTGTGAATTCTTTTTTTAATTTACAGCTTTGAAAAAATGTTCCACTCCCTGTTAACCCTGAGAGGCCTAAGAGGTGCGATGTTTTGATTATGAAATCTCTTCTTGTGATTCTTTTTTGCATATTCTTATTTTAAAATATGAGGATATTTATTTTATATATCCAAGGGTTCTCAGTCTTTCCAGGATAGTCTCGGATATATCTTTAGAGGTCTTTATAAAATAAGCCGGTTGAATTTTCTTTTTATCCATATGCTCTTTCCTGAATGCCTCAATTTGTTTGATTAATTCTCGGGCTAAGCTCACATTATTGGGGTAAATATTTTTTTCTTCAAGTGAGTCTTTCTCCAAATTGTAGAGTTCTATTTCTTCATAAGGATAAGGCATGGAGACAAGATTTAAAGGGATCAATTTTTTAGGATTAAAAACTACCTTCAAGTCTTTATGCAAGAGAGAGAGAATTTTGTATTCCTCGACTCCAGCAAAAATATTCCTCTTTTTGAATCCTTTTTTGTTTCCTTTGAGAAGTGGTAACAGAGAAAGACCTGAAAAATCTGAATCTCTGTAGTGTTTGAGTTTATCATTCGAAAAATATTTGGCTATGGTAGGGAAAAGGTCAAGAAGAGAAACTGGTTCCTTGATGACAATCTGTTTTCTTTGAAAAGGAAATTTAATCATGAGAGGAATTTTCAAAGAGGTATTATACAAAGAAGGATAGTGATAGAAGTGATTATGATGCTGATAGAGGTCTTCACCATGGTCAGAGGTGACAATAATCAAAGAATTATCCCATAGATTATTTATCTTCAAGAAATCAAATATCTTTTTCAACTCCATGTCTAGGTTATAAAGCTCCCCCGCATAGAGCATTCTTATATACTCCAGGTCTTCTGGCGTTACCTGAGCTTCACCTTTCATGATTGAAGATAGTTTATATTGACGATACTGTTTCCCCCGGGCAATGATGGGCATCACCCATTTGGGAGGAGTGTATGGTGCGTGAACTCCTACAAAATGATACCAGTGGAAAAAAGGAAGATGGGAGTCTCTTTCGAGGAAGCGAATGGCAGCTTTAATCAATTCAACGTCATCGTTAAAAAACTCATATTTCTCTTCAATTCCCGGAATCATCAGACCAAAGGCATTCCCGTGGAGAGATAAAGAGGAATATCCCAAATTAAGCATATGGGTTGCAATCGTATCAAAATAGGATGAGAGCTGCTCTCGATTGTACATGATGCCATGCTCAAAGGGATACTTCGAGGTGAACAGGGAAGCCAACGCTGGCCAGGTGGCGGAAAGGGGCGTATAGGCATTTTTAAAGAGGACTGCGCTTTGTGCAAAGTAATCCAGATTTGGAGAGAAGCTAAATTCGAAAGATTCCCCGGATAGAGCTTTATAAACCCCCATGAAATCAGAACGCAGGGTATCTATGGATAAAATTAGAAGATTGGGGTTTTTTTCAGATAATCCATTGATAAGATTAGAATTTTCAATTTGGGGAATCGTTATTCCATAAAGAATCTGTTTGTTTTCATATTCAGGTAGGAAATTAAACTTAAAACAAAGAAGAGAGCCTTCTTTAAATTTATTAAAGATCTTTACTTTTTTTTTAAAATAAAAATATTTTTTATGCTCTTTGAATTGAAATTCAGAAATATCTTTTTGAAATAATATTTCTTCTTTATATCCATTTTTTTGAAATAAGGAAAAAGTAGTTAATCTTGGCAGAGTTCCCTTTCCATTTTCTTTATTGACATATATTATCAGCTCAAAATTCAATCCTCCTTCTAAGTTTTCATCCAATTTCCAGGTTAATTGATTTTGAAGTTCAGAAAAGTCTAAATAATAATTGTTAATGGCAAAAAAAAATGGATGAGTTTTAAAAATATCAAAAGGCTTTTTTACAATGGGGATGATTTCTTTTTTTTCAATAAAGGATTTGTTCTTTCTAAAAGAAAATAAATTTATTTTTATGATTGTGGAGATTAAAACTAAAAATAATATTAAGATGCCGAAGGCAATGACATGAAAGTGAAATTTTGCTTTGCTCATTTTTTTAAATTATAGCTAATGCGCTTAAGTAAGTAAAACAGAAAATCAACTTAGGAAGAGAAGAAATAGATGCCAATTAAAATTTAAAGAAAAGTCGACTTTTTTTTTCAAAGGAAGGATGTAAAAAGGGTTTAATATACTTAAAAGATAATATTTTTTACCTTTTCTTCTTTCTCTCCTAAGGAGGGTGGGTTTTAAAGAAAATTTTATGTGCAGATGGGGAAAAATTAAAAATTCTTAAAAAGTGTTAGCTTTGGTTTTGAATTAAAGAGATAAAATTCCAGTAAGCATTTCAAAACTCGAGAATTGAGAAATATCTCCATAAAGGGAAATTCTAAAGGATTTGTTTGACTTTGGGGGCTCAAAATGTTAAATAAGCAGGGTGAAAAAGAGAGGTTATTTAATTTTTCTTTTCTTTTTTTCATTTATTTTTATCAAATCTTGTAAAAACTTCAGAGAAAAGAAAGAACTGCCTAACATAATATTAGTTACGATAGATGCTTTAAGAGCAGACCACATCTCTCTCTATGGCTACCCTTACCAAACAACGCCTCATCTCGATGAATTCGCGAAAAAAACCGTAGTCTTCGAATATGCCTATGCTCCTATACCTAAAACTTCCGCTTCCATTGCTTCCATGATGACAGGGCTGCACCCTTTCGTCCATAAGACCAGACCCAATAGAGATTTTCTCAAAGAAAAATTTATTACCCTTGCTGAAGCTCTGAAACTCAGAGGTTATTATAATTATGCCATAGTTGATAATCCCAATTTATCTGAAAAATTCAAATTCAATCAGGGTTTTGATGATTATCTTCAAGTATGGGAAAAGACAGAAGAGAAGAGAGAGTCGACTCCATTCATCACCAAGAACATCTTAAAATTTTTAAGTGAAACCAAGTCTAATCCCTTCTTTCTCTGGGTCCATTACATTGAACCACATTCTCCTTATCTTCCTCCCCGAGAGTTTGTCGAAAAGAGACCCGAAGGAAGAGTCATCATGGAGGTAAAAGAAAAGATAATTGCTAGTCATAGAAAATATATTGATGAGAAGACAAAAGAAGGTTATTTTCTGGCTCTCTACGATGGAGCCATAAAATACATCGACTCTGAATTAAAAAAAATTGTGGACCTCTTTTTTGAAAAACAATATGACAAAAATTCTCTGTTCATCATTAGTTCAGATCATGGAGAGGAGCTAGGAGAATATAATTTCTTCTACAACCACGGTCCTCTTACCTTCAATTCCAGCGTGCGGGTGCCATTGATATTCTACTCGCCGAAAAGAAAGCCAAAGCGAATAAAATACCCAGTGAGCCTCATGGATATCTACCCTACTCTTCTTGCAGAAGCAGGGCTTTCCATTCCTTATGAAATTCAAGGGATAAATCTATTTGAAGGAAAAAAGAATAGATTCCTTTTCATCAAGGGTCACTTAGGAACATGGTCTGTAGTTTATAATAATTACCATCTGGTAAAGGTTGACTCTCCGCTCTTGAATCAATTGAACCTGAAAAAAAATTATTTATTCGACATTTATAAGGACCCTTTAGAAAGAAAAGATATTTCTGCGGAAAAAGAGCATATTCAAAAGGAAATGGAAAAAAGATATATCGAGTTCTTTAACCAGTATGGTTACTTAAGAGTAGATCAGAAGGATGCTAAACCCAATCTATCAGAGAAAGAGTTAGAAAGACTCAGGGCCTTAGGTTACATTGAATGAGGAGGAAATGAAGTCAAAGACTTTTCTATTTTCTCTTTTCTTCCTCTTTTTTCTTGGAACATGTAAGGGAGGAGGGAATTTAATTGCAGAAGAAGATAACAAACAGAGTTTTACCCCCAGATTTCTTATAGAAGGAAAAATTATTTTTCAGAGTAACTTTGATGGGGACAATGAAATTTATCTCATCGAAGGGAAGAATCTGAAGAAATTGACCGATAACACCTGGGAGGATGAGTACCCTGTCTGGTCACCTGAAGGGAAGAGAATTGCCTTTTCCGCAAACCCGAAAGGAAATTACGATATCTTTGTCCTCGATCTTGAAAGCGGAGGAATAAAAGCGGCGACTTCCTTGTCTTCTGATGAAAAATCTCCCTGTTGGTTTCCTGATGGAAAGAGAATCGCCTTTTCAAGACATTTAAAAAAATTCTTGAGAGAGGAAATAGACATTTTCGAAGTCTCTCTTTCTACGGGAGAAATAAAGAAGGTGATCTCCGATTTCTCAAGGAATAACGCTATTCCCCATATTTCTCCTTCAGCACCGCTCCTTACATTCACCGCAAAAAGGACAATCGGCTGGGATGTAGCGCTCTATGATCTGGAGAAGAGGAAGTCAGAATTTTTGACTGAGGGGGGAAAGGGATGCAGGGCTCGTTTCTCAAGGGACGGGAAAAAACTTGTTTATGTAGACTCCAGCGCTGATGGGAAGGGCGACATCTGGATAATGAATCATGATGGGAGTGAGAAAACAAGGCTCACTTTCTGGGATAAGACCTATGATTATTTTCCCTGTTTCTCCCCCGATGGAAAGAATATCGCTTTCAACTCTTCCTCTCAGCGTGATCATAACGGAGACTGGAAACTTTTCATTTTTGACCTTCAAAGTAGGGAAGCTCGACTTCTTTTCGACTCCCCGGGGAACGATATCTTTCCTGACTGGTACTGAGCCTTAGTCAAAAATTGACTTCGGCTTTTAAGCTCAATATCATAAACACTAACGTTTTTTCATGACCTGGTTTTAAGGAAAGATGAAAAAGATAAGGATTAAACTCCATACAAGAATCTTCATTGGTTTAATCCTGGGAATTGCTACCGGTCTTGTCTTCAGGGAAAAGGCCTCTCTGATAGAGCCGGTGGGAACCATCTTCATTCGGTTGATTACCATGATTGTAGTTCCGCTTGTGTTTGTCTCACTCATGCTGGGCACAGCAAGCCTCGGTGATTTA
Organism: uncultured Eubacteriales bacterium; assembly: GCA_964429695.1. GTDB lineage: Bacteria > Acidobacteriota > Aminicenantia > Aminicenantales > Aminicenantaceae > CAYSCS01. The sequence continues at coordinate 43,585 of CAYSCS010000068.1, read as the reverse complement.
AGGAAGCTTGGACGAATAGGGATAAAAGCAATAATCTATTTCATGGTTACTACGATGCTTGCCATTTCGGTGGGACTTATTCTGGCTAATCTCGTAAAACCAGGAGCGGGTCTCAATGAAAATGTCAGAGCAGAGCTCTATAAGAATTATGAATCGAAGGCTCAAATGAGACTCAAGACTCTGGAGGAAAAGCCCTCTGCAATCGATGTATTAGTAGACATAGTACCTACAAATCCTGTAAAAGCTCTAGTCGAGGGTAACATGCTCCAGGTTATTTTCCTTGCCCTTCTTTTCGGGATAATCCTGACCATGATTAAGAGGGAAAAATCTAAAATCATCATAGACTTTCTTGATGGCGTGAATGACGCCATCATCCAGGTTGTCCACATCGCCATGAAGCTTGCACCTTACGGAGTTCTTGCTTTGATTGCAGCTGTCATCGGGCAGTATGGAGTTCACATCCTCTTCACGCTTCTCAAATATTCTCTTGTCGTGGTGGGAGGGCTTCTCATCTATACCTTCACTTTTAACAGCCTTTCAGTAAGGTTTCTGGGGAAGACGAATCCTCTCCTCTTCTTCAAAGCCATAAAGGAAGCCATGATCATTGCCTTTAGCACCTCAAGCTCAAACGCAGCCCTTCCTGTGAGTATGGAATGTGTCGAATATATAGGAGTGAAGCGTGAGTATTCGAGTTTTATCATCCCTCTTGGAGCAACTATCAACATGGATGGGACTGCTCTCTATCAGGGAGTTGCCTCAGTTTTCATCGCCCAAATTTATGGAATTCCTCTTCATCTCACGGATCAGATTACCATAGTGTTTATGGCAACTCTGGCTTCAGTGGGAGCTGCAGGGGTACCTGCAGCCGGGATTATAACCTTAGCGATGGTTCTCAAGCAGATCGGCATTCCCCTGGAAGGTATCGCCCTCATTCTTGGAGTAGACCGCTTCCTTGATATGTGCAGAACAACCACCAACATCATTGGTGATATGGCTTGCGCGGTTTATATCGAAAATTCTGAAGAGAAAAAAAGAGCATGGACTCCTCTTTTTACTGGTTAAGGCTTGTTGAAGTTTCCTTCCATTACTGGAAAAAATCAAAAAATCTCCCTTACTTTCCTCTAAGACTCTGGGTAGAATTAACAAGCATTTGTAACTACAGGTGTATCATGTGTCCCAACCGGGAACTCGAAAAGAAGGATAGAGGATTTATGGAATTTGAGCTTTTAAAAAAAATCATTGATGAAGCTAGAGAATTTGCCTTCGAGGTTAACCTTGCCCACAGAGGAGAATCCCTCCTCTATTCCCGTCTCATTGAGGCCATTTGTTATGCAAAAAAAAGGGGAATGTTTACGCGCCTCCACACCAATGGGTCTCTTTTAAATGCAGAGCTCTCGAACGAAATGATTCGCTCGGGTCTCGACCGCTTGAGCTTTTCCTTTGATGGGTATGAAAAAGAAACTTATGAGCGTATTCGTCAGGGTGGAGATTTCGAAAAGACAGTCTCAAACATCATCCGTTTCCTTGAGTTGAAGAAAGAGAAAAAGTCCAAGAAGCCTGTTACAGCCATTGAAGTCATAAGTTTTGGGCCTACCAAGAAAAAAGATTTAGATGAGAAAAAGAAGAAATTTTTAAATAATTTCAAGGGGTTGCCACTCAATGAGTTTGTTACCAAAGAAATGCACAACTGGGCCGGGCACCTGGGAGAGAGGCAGAAGGGAAAGAAATATACTCTCTGCCCATTCCCTTGGAATGCGCTTGTCGTCTTCTGGGATGGTTCTGTTCTTGCCTGCACCCAGGATTTTTTTGGTGCCTACATTCTGGGAAACGTCAAGCATGAATCCCTGAAGAAGATCTGGAATGGGGAAAGGATGATTGAGTTGAGGATGAGGCTTGCCGAGGGGCAGATAGAACTCCTTAAAGCATGCTCAAAATGTGATAGAGTATGGAGGAGAAGTTTTTTAGGTGTCCCGAGGGAATATCTGTGGAAGTTCATCACCAAAAGAATGCCCTAAGGAATTTTACCTAAACTCTTAGTTCCTCATTTTTTTGACATCCTTAAGAGCTCGCTAAAAGATTTTTCTTGGTAACCAAGCTTGAGAAAATCAGAATCAAAGTCAAGGCGATCGTTCTGTTTCAAGCCTTTGATGTTATTGCTGTTTATCTTGAGTCTTAAAAACGGGAATTTCTCGAGGACCATGACAGCATAAAGCACAAGATTATAGGGAAGGGGAAGGAAGAAGCACCGGATGCTTTCCTCTCTTTTAATTTCTTTAAGAACTTCTTTGAGGGTCAGGGGGTGGGGCTGGAAGAAATTCCAGAGAACTCCATTCCTTATTTCTTGTTCCTCTCGAACAATTTTTTCGATGAGCTGGCATAAATCTTCTATACCTGTAAGATAGACCGCAGACTCTCCTCGGTTAAGAAGGGGAATCACTGGACACTTTTCCATCATCGAAACCATCTTCTTGAAAAAGCCTCCCTCTCCAATGACAAGACCAAGACGGAGTACTACCTGACCATTTTTCAAGAACCATCTTTCTGTTTCATATTTAGATTTGCCATAGTTAGTAAAGGAGTCTTCTCGAGCCGAAATTGAACTCAAGAAAATCTGTAATCTTACTCCATTCTTCTTTGCCTCTTCTGCCCATAGTTTTGTGCCCTCCACATTTACCCTGAGTTCGTCCTTTCCTGGGTGGTAGGCGCAGTGAATGAAGGCATCAATTTTTTCCTTTTCGAACAATCCTTCAAGAGGAGTAAGGAGAGTTCCCTGATACACAGAGTCGAAAAATTTAAGAGGTCGAGCTCTTAAGGCAAGCCCAACTAGCCTTAAACCTGATGCTTTAAGCCTTCGGGCAAGTTGTCCGGCAATAAAACCATCAGCACCTGAAATGAGGATTGTTTTCATTTTCTTTCTCTTTTCATTCTCCTTAAAGAGTTTTTGCGATATGTTCTGCAATTCGCATGGCATTGGCCATTACGGCAAATGAAAAGTTCTTGGAAGGAAGGCGGGGGAAGAGTGCTCCATCGACCACATATACGTCTTGCTCTCCGTGGAGTTCGCCAAATTTATTGCACTGATAGGGGCTTTGAGGTGAGGAAACCATGGGGAGTGTCCCAGCGTAATGAATTCCAAGCCCATTAGGTACCTTCACCACAAAGCGAGGGAAGGAGAAGGCCCCAAGTGATCTGAAAATGCGGATTATTTCCCTTTTTACAGACTCTTGGATATTAATTACTTCTCCTTCAATCTCGAGCTCGCCGCTTTCATTCAAGCGTAAAGATGCGGGTTGAAGGGAAGGGAGATAAAGTTGCATCACAATCAGGGCTGGAAGAAGATATTTTATCAAACGCAGATTATCTGCCGCTGCAAGAGGGAGACTTGAGAAAAATTCAGCCCTTGAAGGGGAGGTAACCTCAAGAATACTTCCCTGAAGAAGCCCTTGATTCTTTGCTTCATACACAAAATTAAGCTGGGTCAGCCCGAAAGCATCTGTTTCGAGTTTTTTCCCTATTCTTTGAGGGATGATGAAAGGAAACTGGAGTGCAGTGTTATCGAGAAGGGGTAGCTTGGAGCGATAATCTTTTCTTGAAGTCAGGGCAAGTTTTGCACTCGAAATGGCACCAGCGGCTAAAACAAGCTTACGGCATTCAAGATAAATCTTTCTTTTTTCAAGGAGGTAATCTGCTTCAACCACCACTTTTCCTTCCCTGTGAAACCATGCCCTTGCCAGAAGCCCTCTTTTATAAATTACTTTTCCTGAAGAGATGAGCTTATCCAGGGTGAGGGAAGGATGGTAGATGTAGGGGAGATGAGGCTGCCAGAATTCGAGGTTATGATATTCACAGGCTTTCCTCCCTTCCTTCTCCTCGGAGAGAACGGCAAGTCGGGGCCTGCCGATGAAAACCCCTTTTCTGTTCAATCTTTTTCTTTTCTTTAAATAATTCTTAAGAATTATCCGAGCATTAGCCGAAAGCTTGAGCGGTTTCTGGAGCAGTTTGTCTTCTCCAAAAAAAGGGGTCAGGTCGTCATTTTCACCGCTTATCCCGATTTCTTCTATTAACCTCTCATAGTAAGGAGCAAGCTCTTCTTCTTTGATGGGAAAACCTTCAAGGTCTCTGCGGTTGAACCTCATCAGGCCTGCTCCCCAGGCATTGGCAAGGCCACCCTTCGCAAAACTCTGGACGGCAGTGAAGTTTCTGGAAAGAAGAGGTGAAAGCTCCTCTGCTCGCTCGGTGACAAACTTCATCCCGGGAGAGACGAGCTTTGCCGGAAGTGTCTGGTTAGTGCTCTTCAGGTTATGGAGTCCCTCGAAGTTTTTCCCGATCATGAGCTCAAATGAGTCATTCTTCAAACGGTAGTCATAAAGGTTTTCTTTGATTTCATGCCTTTCACGGGGCTCAATTCCTACATCTAGGATACAGGTTTTTATTCCCAAGTCAGAGAGTCTCAGTGCGGTTGATACGCCAGAAATCCCTGACCCTATGATTAAGACATCATACATTCTTTAAATTCCGCAAGAGATAAATACCTTTAAAAAATTTGAAAACACTCCTTATTCCAGAAAAAAGAAGAGATGCCCAAGCCTTGAAGGAGTTGTCTTTAGCGTTGACGAAGATTCTTTGATTCTGGGGTAAGGTTTCGGCAAGAAAGACCATGATCCTAAATTTAAGAGAAAGGGAGGGGAGCCTTCTTTTGAATCTTGCAGCCATCTCTAAAGCCTCTAAATCTTTTATTCGACCCAGTGCAGAATCTGACTTCGAGAGATAATCATTAGAATTATTGGCTATTATTTTCTCAGTTGCTTCTTGAAATCTTTGGTTCAAAATGAGCGGGATTTTTTCTTTGAAAAGGGAATGATAAATTTTTTCTGCTTCCTCCATCTTCGCGTCTTACACAAAATCGAATATTTTTAAAGGCATGTATGAATTTTATCATACTTTCCCTCGTTCAAGAATTTTTTTGCTTTTTAAAGCCTATAAAATTTTAGTTCATCTCCAGAGTAGTTGATGAAAATTTTTATCTTCGAATGAGTAATTGAAAGATATTGCTGAGGGAAGAGTGGGAATAAGAGCCGCGATATAAACTGGAGAATAAAAGTTGGACTTTTTTCTATTCTTATAAATTTAACCCTCAAAATTAAAAGAAGAATCTATTTCTTTTCCTTTTTCCCATATATGTTTTTATTGCCTTATTTGGAGAAGAGCCAAATTTTTATGCTCAGCAGTCATTGTTGGCGATAAAAACGAGAAGTGCTTAGCCACTAAAAAGCGCGATGAACGATTTTTATATAAGCTTGGGTTTGTGTAATTTTCTTGAAATTTAAAGTAAAAAGATGATTAGCCAAAGGACAATTCTTAAGCTTCCTGATTCTAATATATTTCGGGTGTCGAGTCTCGTTATGGCGTAGCGATTTATTGACACCTGTTAAAAGCGTATGATATTTAGAAAGGACCAAACATGGAAGAGATGAAGAAGAGCATTGTTTTTTTCCTCATTTTTGTATTTGTTATCTCCCTGCGTTTCATCCATTTGGGTGCAGACCCACCCCGGAGGCTTGATCCTTACAGCATTGGACACATAGGGGACCCTGGTCAGTATGTTTCAAATGCGAGGAATAAGGTTATTTTTGGGAAATGGAAAACAGATGAATGGAACCTCATGTATGTCACTCCAATTTCTCACCTTATCACCTATGCTATCTTCCGTTTCTTTGGGGTGGGGATTGCGCAGATGAACTCTGTCCCCGCACTTTTCAGTTCACTCCTCCTTTTTCTCCTCTATTTCATTCTTAAGAAAAGCCTTGGGAATAATTTCGCTCTCCTTGGAGTCCTACTTCTTGGAGTTAACTACCAGTTTACCATGTTCAGCAGGATTGCAGTCCGAGTTATGCCCATGCTCTTCTTTACCCTTCTTTCGATTTACTTTTTAGAGCTTTCAAAAGGAAGAGAAAGATTATTTTACTTCCTGGCTGGAGGAGCATGTTCTCTTTCTTTCACTGTCAAAGGGACGTTCCTCCTCATCCTCCCCTCGATTGTTTTTGGCGCACTAATTCATGCTTTTTTTAAAAACAATAAAAACCTGAAGAAGACATTTACTCTCTGCGGCATTTTTATTCTTGGGATGGGAGTCATAGCTATCTTTTATTTTTTCTTTTTTTATTTCCCTCACAAAGAATTATTTCAGGATATAGCAAGAGATAACTATAAATGGCTTTCACCCCATGGCGTAGCAGAGGCTCTCAGGAATTTCTGGATAAGACCCCTTCATTATTTCAACAATATGCCTGTTGAAACTATTCTTGCTCTAATTTTTCTTCCTTTTTTGTTGTATTTTTACTTGAGGTTCCCCCAAAAAATTACCCCACTGTTCTGGATATCTGGACTTTGGCTTATCAGCAATTACATCCATTATTCGCTTATTTACTACAGGCCAATGAGGCACGCTATTCCTCTCATCTTTCCCATCGTTGTCCTTGCCGTAGGTTCACTATTTGAGTTTTCAAAAGCGAAGTCGATTGAAAAACCAACGAGGATTCCTTTTTTCTTTTATCCCCTGTTTTTTTTATGGCTTCTTTTTGTCTTGAGTGGTCTCTTTATCCTGGGATTAAAACCGATGAATTTGAAATCGATTTCTATCTGTTCAATTCTTCTTGTTGGAACCAGTTTTGGATTAACTTTTGTCTGTGCTTATTTTCTTTCTATCTGGAGAGGGAAACTGAAAATATTTCTTTCTCCTTCTCTGAGAAAAGTGATACTTTCAGCACTCATTTTGATTTCTTTATTCTTTAACCTTAAGCAATATTTTATCTGGGTATTTTTTCCTCGTTTTGATCTGAGAACTTATTCGAGAGATTTAGGATTTGCCTTTGAGAAAATGTCTATAGGAGGTCTTCTGGCTCCGGTGATGGCTATGGAGAACAAGCATGAGGCTCATTCCTACCACACCGGATATATAAACAAGGGAAAAGATTTTATCTCTAAATACCGAATATCACATCTTATTATCAATCCCTTTTTCGATGAAAAGAAGGTCTACCAGAATGATTTTCCCCACGTAATGCGAAGAGCAAGACTAATTGTCCGCTATCCCATCTGGAAAACCCATGTTGAACTCTATGAGCTTAATCCTTCTTCGGTTGAAGATGAAGGAAAGAAAAAAATCATTGAAGGTGAGGTATTTTTCGGGGAAGGGGGGATACCGAGGTATGATGAAGAAGCCTCAAATAGGTATGCTTTTTTAGCCGAGAAAAAAAGAGCCTCTCTTGTTCAATCTGAAGCAATTACCCTTTCAAGAGGAGAATATGAAGCTTTGTTTTTCTTGAAAACTCAGGACTCCTCCCCTCCAGGTGAGTGGTTGGCGAAGATTGATGTCTTTGATCTTAAAAAAAGACGGCTTCTTTTTTCCCGTGATGTTTATGGAAGAGATTTCAATTCTTCCTTTAAGTATAAGGAATTCAGTCTTTGCTTTCATCTTGAGAGAGAAACAGCTGTGGGGCTAAGAATCTATGCTTCAGGAGAGACTTCGCTCTGGTTTGATAAGGTTTTGCTTCAAAGGAAGGAAGCTTTCTATAGATAACTTTTCCCCTTCCTTTATTTTTTACCTCTCACGGTTGATTTTTAAATTGAAGGAGAAAAAAAGTAGTTTGATAAACGTGAAATTAGCGGATGAGCATATGGTAGGGGAAAAGGTAATTCCACGCTTATCTCAATAATATCTTTTAGTTACTAAATCAAGTATTAACATTTTTATCAATTAAGCAGGAGATTGTGTGAAATATGAAGGTTGAGGATTGAGTCAGTGAGAATTTATTCAGAACTTTTTTGAAAATCTGAATTTGAGAAGCGTGAAGAGGCAGGGAAAGAATGCTTTCCAGTTTATTTTTTTTCCTGACTTTTTCGTCCTCGGGATGTATTCCACCGGAATCTCAAGGATATCATATCCCCTCCTCAGCAGCTTTGCCATTATTTCTATTGGAAATTCCCATCTTGTCTTTCGAAGATTGAGACTTTTAAGGATTTGCGTTTCTGTCACCTGGAACATCGTCAAGACATCGGTTAGCCTTGCGTTTTTAAAGAGGAGATCGGTGAGAGCCGTGAGGATGACATTTCCTACATAATAGGTAAAGCCCATCCCTGTGATAAATCCTTTTCCTAGGAATCTCGAGCCAAAAACTACTTTTGTTTCTCCCTCGAGAATAGGTTGAATCAATCGAGGATAGTTCGCGGGGTCAAGCTCGAGGTCAGCATCCTGAAAGATTGTAATTTTTCCCTGGGCATGTTCGAGGCCTGTGCTGATGGCCGTTCCCCTACCGAGGTTTTTAGAATGGGTAATTATCTTTATCTCAGGGTCACTTTCCAGTTGCTTCAGCAGTTCTGAGGTTCTATCGGTAGAGGCATCATCGACGATGATTATTTCTTTGGATATAGGAACCTCTTTGACCTTTCTCACTACTTTGAGGATTGTATCCTGCTCGTTGAAGACAGGTATGATTACACTTATGGTCTTCATCCTATCCCCAGAATATCCTTAAACCTGCATGAGCTTTTCTTTTGAATTCCCTGAGAGACTTCAAACTCCGTAGCTGTCTAAGAATATACCTTGGGCGATAATAGAAGCTAAGATGTGCCCTCTTCTGCCATTTCTCAAGCTCTCCTGGCGTGAAGTTTTCAGTCCACCATTGAGGAGTAAACCCTTCCTCAGGATGAGCAGAAAATTCCCTCCAATAGTCTCCCTTGAGTATTCCCTTTTCTCTGCCCAGCTCATACAGGTCAGAAGCAGGAAAAGGAGTCGTGATAAGAAATTGAACAAAATCCGGGTCGAGTTCCTTTGCCAGTTTTATGCTTTGTTTTACTTCTTTTTTTGTCTCGCCTGGAGAACCAACCATGAAATAGGCGAAGGTGACGATGCCAGCCTTTTTTGCCATTCTAAAAGCCTCTCTTGCCTGATTGAGGGTTATCCCCTTTCTTAAGTTCTTGAGCACTTCTGGATTGCCACTCTCAACCCCAAAACGGATTCGGTTGCATCCTGCTTGAGCGAGTTTGTCGAGAAGCATCTGATCAACCTGGTCAACTCGAGCATTGACATCCATGGTAATTTTTAATCCCTTGCGAATGATGAGATCTGATATTTCAATCACTCTTTTACGGTTGATGGTAAAGGTATCATCGACGACATTGAAATCCGTTATTCCAAGTCTTACACAGGCCTCGATTTCCATGAGAACATTTTCTGGGGAACGCATGCGACAGATTCGACCATCCTTCTGAGTGCAGAAGATACAATTGTGGGGGCATCCTCTTGAAGTCAGGAGGCTGGTCATTATTTCTTTACCGGTCCCAAGAAGGTTGTAGTATTTTTTATAGGGAAGTAATGTCCTTTCAGGGATGGGCAGGCCATCGAGGTTGCTGATAAACTCATTTTGCTGGTTTATGATTATTTTTCCATCGACCTTGTATCCAAGACCTTTGATTTGAGAGAGTTCTTTTTTTCTCAACAGGGCCTCCAGAAGCTGGGTGAAAACGAGTTCACCTTCTCCGATGACTACAGCATCTATTTCGGGTTGAGAGAGCATTTCGTGGGGATAGATAGTGGCATGGATTCCGCCGGCAACCACATAAGCTTCAGGACAGGTTTTCTTTACGATGCGCGCCACTTCCAAGGCATCGAGGACAAGAAAGGTCATACTGCTGATTCCCACTACATCTGGATTTTCTTTTTCTATGAATTTTTCTATCTTCTTGCTGCTCATTTTCTCAACCTGAGCATCGAGGATTTGGAGTTGAATTTGATTCTTTAGTGATTGAAGAGCATGAGTTCCCACATACAAGAGACCCAGAGGAGGGTATAACCCCATTTCTTCTGTTATCGAGTCCGGGGCAAAAGTCCGTACAAGCTTCTCAGCAGGAGGATTGATGAGAATTACTTTCATCTTAACTTTAAATAAGCATCGAGTTAGATGAAAGTATAAAGAATATGAACCCCTTAGTCAATTAAACTAGAGATGATATATTGGAGGAAAAAATTTTAGAAAGGTGAAAACCTATCACACTTTATCTTCTCTTCTATCCCTTATTCTCTTTGCGGGAGAGCCAACTGCAACCGAGTATTCGGGGAGGGAATCGATGAGGAGAGAACCTGCACCGATTACACTCCCTTTTCCTATACTTACTCCATCAAGCACAGTCACAGAGGCTCCAAGCCAGCAATCTTCGGCGATATGGATTCCTCCTTTTGTGATTGAAGGTTGAAACATGATAGGAGTGTCTGTGCGTTCAAAGCTGTGATTCCCTCCGGCAACAAGGTAACAATGACCGGCAAGGAAAGTATATTTTCCCACTCTTATTTCAGTCTCAGAGAGAAGGGAACAATTTGAAGAGATGTTCGAGAAATCTTCAAGAAAAATTGAGCCTCCCTTACAGCTTAGAATTGTATTGCGTCCGAGGATGACGTTTTCTCCTATGATAATGCCTGTATTCTTCTCTCCTTTTGCATCGAGTACCGCATAATCATCTATGAAAGAATTATTTCCGATTGAGATTTTATGTGGATGTCGGAGGGTAATGTGGTGCCCAAGTGCCACTCCTTTTCCAATTTTTTTGAGGATCAGGCGGTAGAAGATTCTTCTCAGGATTATCCCCAGCGCCCCTGGTATCCAGGAGAAAAGAAGGGTGATTAGCTCATATTTAAGTATCTGCCAGATGTTTTCTTTTCCGATAAAGAGAGCGGAATATTTTTTTAAAGCAGATTGCTTCTTATTGAGAAGTACTTTATGAACGCTTTTTTCTTCAAAATCTTTTTGGTTATTCATTTCTCTTTAGCTATATTACGGAAAACATCGCAAGACCTCAAGTAATATTTCATGCCATTATAGCCCGAAATTTACCTAATTTTTCCTGATATTGAGCTGAATTAGAAAAAAATTGACAAAGGATGATAAATCCATTATAAAAGAGCTCTATTCTTTCAAAGGCAAAGAGACGATTTTAAGGATAGCCCATAGAGGAGGAAAGAATGAAAAAGGGATTGAATTTAATTTTTCTTGCACTTTTAGTGTCAGCGAGCATTCTCTTTGCACAGAGTGAGGTCACAGGAGAGCTATCGCGCATCATCTATCAAAAGTTGGACCATCAGCTTGAAATCTTAGTTGAATATAAGGGTGAGCTCACCTATGAGGTCTTTACCCTCGAAGACCCTCTTTGCCTCGTTTTAGATTTCACACCTGTTTCTAAAATTAGCATCGACCCGCTTATTGAAATTGAGGAAGGTGAATTAGCGAGTATAAGAAGCGCACTGTTTAAGCCCGAAGTGGCGCGGGTAGTCTTCAACTTCATCGAAAGAATCCCCCATTATACCTTAGAAGAAAAAGAAAATGGGATTGTGATAGTCTTCTCCGAAGAAGCTTTTTCAACCTCTGAAGAGAGTGAAAAAGGTGAGCAGATAATCGAAGAAGAAAAAGAGGAAAAACAAGAAGAGATGAGTGCAAAGCCAGCTGAAATTGAAGAACTCAAAAGAGGTGTAACTCCTGTAAAAGAGGAAACGCCTCAAGTTGAGAAAAAAATAAGAGATATTGCTGTTGGGTTTTCCTATGGATATTCTTTCTTCCAGGATTCTGTTTTTAAAGAAGTCTATGGAGATGGAGGTTATGTATTTAGAGGGGAGCTCTCTTTTCTTCTTCCGGTAGGAATCAATAACTTTGATCTCTGGACAAGCGCCTCTCATTTCAGTAAGGAAGGAAAGACCTCACTTACCGCAGAAGAACTCAAGCTCACCATCACCTCATTTTCCCTTGCCCTCAGATATTTGAGAAAGGTTTATTTATTCACTCCCTTTATTGGCACAGGAGTGGATTATATAGTCTACAAGGAAAAATACCCGGAGGACTTCGTGATTTCTTCAGTGGGCGGTTCGGATGTGGGATATCATCTTCAGGCAGGCACATATTTTGACCCTCTTCCTTTTCTGGCGCTGAAGATTTATTTCAAGTATCTCTGGTCTGAGACCGTGGAAGATGAAATAAGGGTTAATCTTGGAGGAGTCGAATACTCCCTTTCCCTGATTTATAGATTCAATCTTTAAGGCCTCTTATTCTTAAAAATTTTTTGGTTAATTTCTTTTTTTACTGATGAAGATGTTTTATTTTGTGGGGGAGTTAATTTCTGTAAATTTAAGAGGGAGTGTGGTATAAAATCCGTATGAAGAAAGCATTAGTCCTTGCTTTTCTTCTTATTTTCTTCTCGCTTATTATCTATTTCTCTTTTATGAAGAGAGGGATTGAATTTCGAAGAATTCCTTTGCCTCTATCTTCTTCTTTTGAAGAATCTTTTCTTAAAGAGAATAATCTCAAGCATTTTCAGGTAAGGGGGATTGATTATTTTGAGTTTGAGTCGACGTCTCTGCGGGGGAAGCTTCTTAGGCTTGAGAAAGGGGTGAGAAAGATAAGCTTTAGGCCCAAGCTTAAAGGAGAGTATATTTTTCACCTTGAGATTCTCTCTGGCTTAAAGACAAACTCTCTTGTTAAAATTTACCAGAATAGCACACTTCTTAGTGGAAAAAATATTTCTTCTAAGAATACTGTTTCTATCAGGGAAGAAATAAGATTAGCTAAAGATGATAAAATCACTCTGGCGGCTGCGGGGAAGGGGATTTTGCTCATCGGGGAACCAATTTTTTTTAAAAAAAAGAGAGATGGAGAAAGGAGGCTTATATTTCTTATCTGTGCTGACACCCTTCGTGCAGACCATCTTCAAACCTATGGTTATCAGCGCAAGACTTCTCCCCATATCGATGCCTTTGCCAGGGAGAGTGTCGTCTTTAAGAATGCATATGCCCAGGCGCCCTGGACTCTTCCATCTCATATGTCTCTTTTCACTTCTCTTTACGAATTCAATCATGGAGTGAAAAGGGGAACAGTCATTTCTTCCCGGATCAACTATCTCGTTGAAGAGCTTTCGAGAGAGTTTTCAACCCGAAGTTTCAACGGTGGTATCTATGTCTCATCTGTTTTTGGGTTTTTCAGAGGGTTTGATTTCTACCACAGCATCCCGATGGACCAATTCTCTCCGCAAGCAACGAAAAGGCTTTTTGAATTGACTACCCTCGACCTTGAAAAAAATAAAAACCCTTCTTCCTTCTACTTCCTTCATACCTATCAGACACATAGCCCTTACAACCCTCCTTTGGAAAACCTGAAGCTTTTCAACGAATCCCCGCAATTCACCTCTCTTTCATCTCCCACAGTTGGCTCTCAACACAGAGACCAGTACAAGGAGCTTCCTCAGGCGATGATAGAGGCTTATTTAGACCTCTATGACGCTGAAATTTATACCTTTGATCTCGGGTTTGGAGAGTTCATTGAGTACTTGAAGAGAAAGAATCTTTATGAGAACTCGATGATAATCTTGATTTCTGACCACGGAGAAGAGTTCTTTGACCATTCTGGTTGGGGGCATGTTCACTCTCTTTACAACGAACTTATTCACGTACCGCTTATCATCAAGTTTCCAAAAGGGAAATTTGCAGGAAAGATTGTAGAGTCAGAAGTTGGTCTGATTGATATCATGCCTTTCGTTTTGAATTACTACGGTCTTCCCTTTGAAAGAAAAGCGGTGGATGGTATTGACCTCTCTCTTTTCCTCAAAGGGAAAGTAAAGAAGAGGGCTCTCATTTCTTCTCTTACCAGCGGCTTCTATATTCCCGAACTACCCTTCAAGGTAGCCACAATCCAGAGAAATCAAAAAGTGATCTATAACATTCCCTATACTGAAAAGACATTTGCCTTCTTTAGTAACCCTCCGCCTCCTTACAGCGAATATGAATTTTATGACCTTATTGAGGACCCGCAGGAGAGGCTCAACCTCTATTTGCAGAAAAAATATGAGGTGAGGAAGGTTATCCCCCTTTTTCAACATGTGATTCAAGCCGGAGCGAATAATCTGAAAATGAAGGGCGAAGAGGTGGTCCCGGACCAAAAGATGATTGAGCTTTTGAAGTCTCTTGGTTACCTCTAAGAATGAATTTCACTCAAGCGGAGATAAAAATGGATTCAGAATGTAACTTTGCCCTTTTTCATGGAGGATAATGCTTTCGAGTATTGCCCCAGAATTGGGGAAGGTGACATTTCCTCTGGAATCGAGAGCATAAAGCAGAGTTTTAAATTCTGTGTTCAACTTAATTACTCTTTCTTGGTGAAGCTTATTAAGAATCCGGTTTTCTCCATATTTAAGCGGGATTTTTTCCCCATTCACATGAAGAGTCTGCTGATAGAAGTTTGTCCAGAGGGATGAGTCGAAGTTAAAAAAGGAAAAAATACGAAGCTCAATGGAGACGACGGAAGGGTTAACAACCTCGAGTTTAAGCCCTTCTACGGGGACTCCAATTCGGGGTTTCCTCTCTTTTCCCCAGATGGGGAAGAAGGTTAGGGCGTCTCTTAGTCGAGATATGATTAACTTCGCTTGAGGTGAATTCCCCTTAATTTCGACCTCTCCAGCCTCGAGAATAGGAATATCGAGAAAATTAATGAAGGCTTTGTATTTATTTCCTTGGAGTGAAATGTGCTGGGGATATGAATAAGCTGTTATTCTTGATTTTAGATTGAGAGGGAAGCTTAGCTTTTCTTCCTCTGTCTTTAAGCAATACCGCCAATCCTTAAAAAACTCAGCTCCCCTGCTTTGAGAAGGAAGGTCTTCCCATTCTGGAAGATTGAGGATTAGGTTCCCCTCCCTTACCTTTAGCTCGGGAAGGGAGGGGAGTTTATTTTTGAAATAGATGAAATTTGGCCTCTTTCCTCCTTCCCATCTTTTCTTGAGGTCAGAATTGAGAAGCACGAGGAGGTAAGGTGAGATTTCTCTTGAGAATTTCGAATAAAGAGCATAACGTCCAGAAGAAAATTCTTTCTTGGCGAAGGAAATTCCTAAATCCCTGAGAAATTCTTCGCTCGAAGCCTCTTTCTTCCTTGGCACCAGAAAAGCTCTACTTTCTTTCTCCCAGAATTCTCCGAGCTTAAAGCCGAGGGGAAGGTACTTGGCATAAGGAAAAACTCCGTCGATTCTGACTTCAGAAGGGGTTGAGATGAGGAGTTTGTCTTCCATGAAAGGAAGGTATTTCATCATATCCCAGTAATTACCCAGGATAAGGTTTTCTCTTCCTTCTTTTAGTTCGCAGATGTCCTTTTTATTCTTGAAATGAGCCTCTCTGAGCATGGGATAATTTTTCACAGATTTCCATCCAGAGAAAAAAGCAAAAAAGATGATAAAGGCAAATTTCAATCTTTTTCTTGAGAATATTTTAAATTCCATGAAGAATGTTGAGCAGATCAAAAGAGGATAAAACGAAAAAAAGCGGTAATGAACGATGTAACGAGGAACGGGAGGATACATGGAAAGGAGGAGGAGTAAGAGATTTGCTGCCATGAGGGCTGGGAGGAAGATTTTTTTCGTCTCTTTTTTCTTAATGAATAAACATAAACAAATAATAATGGTTGCAAAGAAAATTAGGATGAAAAAGAGGGAGATGATTCTTTGCGAATCTAAATCAAAGAGCAAGGCTTTGAGAGCAGACAGTAAGGAAGAGAGCTTCATCGATTTTATATGGGCAGGAAAATCTCCTGAAAAGAAGAGAACCTTGGTGTTTGTAAACTCGTTATTAATTTCTCCCAAAAGATGGGGAAAGCTTCCAGCGATAAACCCTGTTAAGGCAAGAATACCCTTGGAGAGAGACTTTCGCAGAGGGCTCCTGCGGAGCTCAGAAAAAAATATTCCCGCATAGATGGGAAGGATTGTGGAAAGAGAGGGCTGGTAGAGCCAGAAGAGGACTCCTGTGACCATGCCGACTGAGAAATGATAATCACGTGAGTCGAAAATGATTCTGTAGGCAAGATAAATGAGAAGAATTTCAAAAAAGACGACTACTGAAAATCCCCTTATTTCATCATTCGAAAAAAAAACTAACCCAGAAAGAGGGAGGCAAAGGATGAGAACAGGATAGAAATAAGAGGTTGAATCCGTAATCCGACGAAGGAGAAGGGAGGAAAAGAGGATAAACAGGGAGAAAAAGATGATGTTTATTAGAAGAACGGAAATCTTCAACGAGGGGATGAGAAAAAAGATTAGAGCAGTAAGATAGGCATTCAAGCTTCCCTGGTAGAGTTGGCCATAAAAGTAGAGAGGGAAGCTTTTTCCTTCTGCAATATTCTTAACCATGAGGAGGGTGACTGATTTGTCAGCGTTTAAGAGGCTGAAATCATTGATTAGGTAAGGGAGTCGAGTAAGTAGTAGGGTAAGGGAGATGATGAGAAAGGTGAGGGATACGATTTTTAGTTTCTTCTTCTTCAAGGCCACAAGTAGTTTTTTTCTTTTAAGAAAGCAAAAAAGAAAAGAGAGAAAGAGGAGAAGGAAAAACAACTCTTCTCTTGCTCCTCGCAAGGAGATACCGAGTCTGGGTAGCGAAGGTGAGAAGAAAGCAAAAATGAAGAAAAGATAGGTAAAAAGTGTCAAAATAAATATTATTTTTTCGATGGGAATACTAAAATATTTTTTAAGAAGATGCATAATTTTTACTTCCTTTTTTGCTTTCAATTTGATTCAAGTATTTTGTGATTTTCCTGTATATCACAGGCAAAAAAGTGAGTCAAACCAAGGACAGGGAATGAATCGTTGTTTTTCAAGTTTAGATGATTAAAAGCTTCAAGCTCGTTTTGCAATTAAATTATTAAGCTAATTCATGTAATAAAAATAAAAGGAAATCGAAAAAATTTTTTGGATTAGGTTCAGAAATGAGCTTAAAAAAAAATTTTTAAATTTTGAGTAAGGGTTTTAAGAAGAGAGGGAATAAATAGATTTAGATAATAAATCAAATTTTATTTTCTGCGAGGGAAAGCTTCTTTCCTCTTATTTATTTCTTTTGGAGGCTCGTCTTGGGTTTCTTCCCCATCAATAGATTCTGACCTAAAGCTTTCTTTTCCATCAGAACTTAAACAGGTAACTGAATAGGCATATTTATTTCTTTCAGCCTTTGTTGAGAAGCCTCCGTCAAAATAAATGAAGGTGTTTGCCTGCACTTCATTCAGATAGAGAAAAGGCGAGTCTGGGGCTGAAGTGTCTTTTCTGTAGATTCTGTATTTTTCGATTGCAAAAAGCCCATCATTTTTTGGGTTTTCTTCCCACTCGATTTTGTTCTTATATTCTTTTATCATCAGGCCTTCATGGTTGATTTTAGTCACCTTGACTTTAAGTGGAGGATAGGGATTTGGGGGGAGCATGATTTCAAGCTGGAGATTTACCCAGAGGGGGCTGTTATCTGCACCCTGAGCTCTGATGGTGATTTTTCCTGTATGATTGTTCACATTTAAAGATGAGATCTCTACAGAGACAGTTATCGTATCCCATTCTCCGCTTGAGCTTCCCTTTTTTGGCGAGAGTTTAAGCCATTCTTTGTTTGTCTCTAATTCATACTCGAGAGTCTTTGCCCCTCCGTTCCTGATGAGAAATGTCTTTGGTTCAGGGTTATCGCCTTTTGCATAGGCCCAGAAATAGAGGGACGTCCTGCTGAGCTGGATGGAGGGGAGCTCTCTTTTCTCGATCACCAGAGTTACACTTATATGAAGGGGGCTATTCTGCGCCTTTTCAGATTCGATGATAATTGTTCCATTCCGAGTTCCATGCTTGAGGTTCTCACATTCCACAGAGACAGTGATCTCATCCCATTCTCCTGAGGAGCTTCCTTGTTGGGGAGAGACATGGAGCCAATCTTTGTTAGTGGAAATTTTATAGCTTGCTGCGCCCCCAGTGGCTCTGAGCTTGAAAGCTTGTGAGCCGGGGTTTCTCCCTTCTTTAGTAGAGAATGAAAGCGATTGAGTGTCTAATTCGAGATAGGTCGGCCCCTGTGGCTCACCGATTGTCAGTGAAACCATTACTTCGTAGGGGCTATTGTAGGCTTCTGAGGCAGTAATAGTTATTGTTCCATTATATGTTCCATCTTCAAGTCCTATAATATCCACTTCAACGGAGATTGTGTCCCATTCTCCTTGAGAATGCCCCTCCTTAGGTGAGACATGAAGCCAGCTTCTGTTTGAGGATAAGGAATAATTAAAACTTCCTTTACCTCCAGCTCTAAGATTAAAGATCTGAGATTCAGGGTTGTATGAGCCATCTGTTTGGAAGGTAAGATAAGAATTATCGACTTCAATATAAGGACCTTCAACGCCGCGGATGGGAATCTTCTCATAGAAGATATCATGTTTTCCGCCAACCCCTATTTGTTCCCAGACAAAATGAGCATAATTGTTTTGATCGAGAAAAACCTGAACATGTTTATTTCCTTCTTCCCCTCCTGGGGCGTTTGAAACCTTGAAAGGTGCTGACCACTGGGTACCTGGAAGCTTTGTGGCTCCATAAATCGCCCAGTTTCCTCCCTGTCCCTGGACCCAGCCCGCAACGAGAATATTATTTTTTTCATGGATGTCAGGGAATTGAAGGGGAGCCCCTCCATTTGAGAGGATTTGCTTTGTCCTCCATTTTCCTCCGCTCCTTGTTAAGTAATAGATATTTCCCGCTCTTGAGCTGAAGACGATGTGAAGATCACCTGAACTATCCACCTCCATGTCGGGATAGTATCCTCTGGGATCAATCTCTCTTGGTGTACCCCATCTCCCTCCTACTTTCTCATTGAAATAAAGCTTACGGCTTGCTCCCTCCATCCAGCAACAATAGACATTCCCTTTTAAAACGGCGATTGCTGGGTGGATAGACTCAAGAGTGCGGCTGTTTGAGACATACTCGAAGCTTGTGGGCCAGGTGCCCATCCTCTTTTTAGCCATGGTCACAATATCTGATTGGTAGACATCACCTTTGGGTATATGGCTGTGATACCAGACGACATGGATGTCGTTATTAGTGTCTATGTCCATCTTGTTCCAGGCTGAGTTATAGGGGCTTCGATAAAGCATCTCAGCGGCTGCCCATCCACTTCCTGTAAAATAGCTGTAATATATATCTCTTGATTCTGATGAGAAGCCATCCGCGCATGTCCAGTGAAAGGTTCCGTAAGAGTCGACAGAAAGCTGATTGCTCCAGGCCCTTTCTTTCACAATCCCTGCATTTTGGATCTGTGACCATTGGCCATTGCGGAAGATTCGGTAGTACATCTTGTTGTCACCTTCCCATTCTGTCCAGACTACCATCACCTCGCCTGAGGAGTTTACCGCAATGGCAGGGAAAAAGGAGTCTCTTGCTGTCTGAGAAAGGTTTACCGAGGCAAGGAGGGAAAGAGAGAGGAGAGAGAATTGAAGCAAAAGGGGGAAAGTTAATTTCTTAATCATAATTTTCCAGTTATTTAGTCGCATGATACTCCTTTATTTCAGGAAATTAGAGTTAGCCATATACTCCAGGTTTATAGTTTATGCATCAGAATTTTATGTTTCTCATCTTTGGCGCGCCTATTTTATAACAGAAAAATTTTTAGGAGACAATCATCTTTTGAGGTTATTTTTAGCTTTGCAATCTTTTCGAAAAGAAAATTTTCTGCAAGACGTCGACAAAATTTTCCTCTCCTGATATTCTTTAAAGCAGAGTTTTTGAGGGAAAGAATTTATTTACTTTAAAGAAAATAATGATGAAAAGAGCAAAAAGAAAAACTCTCGGACAACATTTTCTTAAGGAAAGGAGAATCCTCAAAAATATAGTTCACATCATCAATCCCCAAGATGAGGAGCTCGTTATCGAAATAGGAGCAGGAAAAGGAGCTCTGACCCGGTACCTTGCCCAAAGAGGGGCTCGGGTGATTGCCATCGAAAAAGACAGAGAACTCATTCCCCATCTTGAAGCCCTAGGCTATCCCAAAGTTGAGATAATCAATGAAGATGTTCTTAAACTCAATTTTAAAAGCCTTTCAAGTGGAAAGAGTGTCAAAATCGTTGGGAACCTTCCTTACTCCATTTCCTCCCCCATTCTCTTTAGAATCTTGGAAGAGAAAGAGGTCATCTCTGAGTGTGTATTTCTTCTCCAGAAAGAAGTGGCAGAAAGGGTTTGTGCCGAGCCCGGCTCAAAAAGATACGCGCCTCTCTCCATCCTCATCCAGAATGAATTCTTCACGAGACTTCATTTCATTGTCCCTCCTTCATGCTTCTTGCCTCCACCCAAAGTGGATTCGGCTTTGATTTCCCTTAAGAAAAGAAAGCGCCCTCTTTATGCAGTAGATGTTTGTTCTTTTTTAATTTTTCTAAGGTTCTGCTTTAAACAGAGAAGAAAGAAACTCTTAAACAACCTCAAAGAAGCCAGGATGTTTTCTCCAGATTTAGGGATGAAAGAAATATTCCATAAATACAGAATAGAAGAGAATGCGCGTCCTGAGCAGGTTTCACTTTCTCAATTTGTCGGCCTTTTCAAATCTTTAGAAGAAGGTTTAGCTCAGAAATCCTCTTAAAATTGGGCCGAAATTTCTTAGAGGATTATTTGACTTGATTCATCAAAAAAGCCTTGGGGTACTTGAGCAACACCTTTTCTAAAAGATATTCTTCAATCTCCTGGGCAGTCCTCAAGGTGATTGCTTTCCTTACGATATTTCGAATGCCCCTGTATTCTACAGAGCGCAGTGTGCTTTTGACTCTGGGAATGAAGATCGGATTCATGCTAAACTTCTTTAAACCAAATCCAAGGAGGACCAGTGCAGAAAGAGGGTCTGCGGCCATCTCTCCGCAGACTGTTACTTCCTTCCCCTCTTTTTCAGCTGTGGTAATGATGAAGCGCAGAAGCCTTAAAACTGAAGGATGGAGGGGTTTATAGAGATAGGAAACAAGCTCGTTGGACCTATCGACTGCAAGATAATACTGAATAAGGTCATTTGTTCCAATGCTTATATAATCCACTTCCCTGATAAGAATATCGGTTAAAGCCGCAGCTGCAGGAACTTCAATCATCACTCCGAGAGGTATATTTTCATCGAACTTGACTCTTTTCAGCCTCAGCTCTTCCTTCACTTCTCGCAAGATGAGCTTCACTTCTTCTATCTCTTCAACCTCGGTAATCATCGGAATCATAATCCTCACATTTTTCATCAAGCTTGCTCTCAAGATAGCCCTGATCTGGGTCTTGAAGAGCTCCTTATCCCTCAATGAAAGACGGACTGCCCTCAGTCCGAGAGCTGGATTTGGTTCCTTCTCAACCTTCAGCTGGGGCAGGTTTTTCTCCCCTCCAACATCAACGGTTCTGAGGTAGACAGGGGAGGGATAGGCATCTCTTGCGATTCGTGAATAAATTTGGAAGTGGTCTTCTTCACTGGGAAGGGAGGTTCTCTGGAGATAGAGAAACTCTGAACGAAATAAACCTATTCCTTCGGCACCGAGGGAGAAAGCAAGACCTACCTCCTCTGGGAGCTCTATGTTCGCAAGCGGAAAAAATTTAACCTCATCCAGAGTCATAGACTTAAGTTTGGCTATTTTCCGCAATTCTTTTCGATAATCATCATACTTCTTCTTCTTGCTCAAGAATTCTCTTTTTATTGCAGGCGGTGGGTTAATGATTACCTCACCGTCGGTTCCATCGACAATCAAAACATCCCCATTCCTTACTTTCTGGGTTATTTCTCGCAGTGCAACCACGGCGGGGATATTAAGAGAGCGGGCAAGGATTGCTGTATGAGAAGTCTGGCCTCCCATGTCCATGGCTACTGCCAGAGTATTTCCTCTGCTTAGAGTCAAGGCAGCCTCAGAAGGAAGAAGGTCATGAGCCACCAATATTTTTTCTGAATCGTCGTCCCCCTTTTTCTCTTCTTCGGGTTCAAGATTCTTATATATTCTTGTCAATACATCAGAAACATCGGAAAGTCTCTGTTTAAAATATTCATCGCTCAAAGACTCAAAGAGTTCTTTGTATTTATCATGCACTCTAGAGATTGCCCATTCTGCGTTTGCCTTATCCCTTACGATTGTTTTTTCGATGCTGGAGAAGAGGGATTGGTCTTCGAGAATGAGGAGGTGAGCCTCGAAAATGAACGAATGTTCCTCCCCGCTTATTTCTTTTATCTTCTCTTTTATCTGAGTAAGCTGATTCTTAGTTTCTTTAAAGGCGTTTCTCAGCCTTGTAAGCTCTATTGGAACCTCATCCGCAGAGATTGTCTTCTTTCTCGAAGTGAAAACGACTCTTTCAGTAAGACAGGCCTCACCTATTGCTATTCCCGGTGAGACTCCAATTCCTCTTAATCTGAAATACTCCATCGATTTCTATTCTTTCTCATCGAATTTATTATTCACGAGAGCGACCAAAGCCTTGAGTGCTCCTTCTTCATCTTTACCTGAAACCTTCAGAATGAGTTCTGTTCCCTGAACAGCTGCCAGGGTAAGTATTCCCAGGATGCTCTTTCCATCAACTTCGTTTCCATCCTTTTCAATTCTGACAGAGGATCGAAAGCGATTGGCCAGATTTACAAATTTCACGGCAGCTCGAGCGTGTAATCCTAATTTGTTTTTGATTTTGACTTTTTTTTCAACCATTTTCAGGAAGATAGCTTTAATGTTTTGAATTGAGCAGAGCGCTTGCGAGATGAATATTCTTCTTGCCCTGTTCAACAACCTTTCTTGCAACTTCTTTTAGATTGTGGCTCCTCTGTAGAGAAACAAACTTTATCAGCATGGGCAGATTTACACCAGTAATAATTTCAACTTGATTATCTTTTAAAAAGCTGAAGCTCAGATTGGAAGGAGTCCCTCCAAACATATCAGTGAAGATTATCACTCCATTCTTCTGGTCGACCCGCTTCAGGCTCTGGTTAATCTTTTTTCTTGATTCTTCGACGTCATCATACCAGCCTATGGAAATCGCTTCGATGTTGACAACTTCTCCCAGGATTATGGTCAGCGCATTGAGAAGTTCTTCTGCCAGCTTTCCGTGGGAGACAATGATTCCGCCAATCATCTTTCGCTTTTCAAATTATTGATTTTTGAATGTATTTTACCACTTAATTGCAAGAGAATAAACATGGTTTTAAACCTGAGTTTGAGGAATTTCTATGAGTCGAACTATTTATAGATATCACGGTGGTAGATTCTTGTGGGGAAATTCTTTTCCTTGAGATAATCCTTCAGTGCCTCTGCAAGAACGACCGCCCTGTGCTTCCCCCCTGTGCATCCTATGGAGATATTTAGAAAGCTCTTTCCTTCTTCGATAAATTTAGGCAGGAGAAACTCAACAAAACGGAATAATTCAGCAAGGAATTCCTTGGTTTCCTCAGCTTCGAGCACATAGGCCTTGACCGAGGGATTTTTCCCTGTCTTTTCTCTTAGCTTGTCGATATAAAATGGATTAGGTAGGAATCTGGTATCGAAGACAAGGTCAGAATCTAAGGGGATGCCGTATTTATAGCCGAAACTGGTGATTAGGATTTGAAGCTTCTGGGCTTTTATTTTTAGAAGCCTTGAGGTCAAAAATTTTTTCAACTCCCAGACATTTATGTTTGTCGTATCTATTACTTCATCCGCCAGCTTCTTTATCCCTTCAAGACGCTTTCTTTCCAGAGCGACGCTTTCCAGCACAGATTTCCTTTTGGCAAGGGGGTGTGGCCTTCTCGTTTCCTTGAATCTCTTAACAAGGGTTTCATCTGAGGCTTCAAGAAAGATTATTTTTGGGGAAATTTTTTGGCGAATTTCCTCCAGTACTTTGGGGAATTCTTTCGTAAAGCGTGCTTCCCGGATGTCGACTACAAGGGCCACATTTCCTATTTCCACCTCTCTTCTCATCCACAGGTCTACAAAATTCGGGATGAGCTTGGTGGGGAGATTATCCATACAATAATATCCCATGTCTTCTAGAAAACGACTCACCGTGGTCTTCCCCGAGCCTGAGAGACCGGTGATGATGAGGAATCTGTTTTCCTGGTAAATCTTTTTTTCTTTCAAGGTGTTGAAAGTGCGCGCCTCAATTTTTTATCTATTTCTCTAGAGGCTAGATATCCCTTTTCTCTCAGGATATGAACCTTACAGGCGACTTCAATCAGAGTGGCGATATTTCTTCCCGGTGCCACGGGGATGCTTATCTGGGGAAGATTGTATTCCAAGACCTTATAATTTTCTGAAAATTCGAGTCCAAGCCTATCATATTCTTTTCCTCTTTCCCACTTTTTCAGATGGATGACAAGGTTTATTTCTGTGTGCTCCAGCACCGCCTTGGGGCCGAAGATTTCTCTGATGTTGATGATTCCCAGACCTCTTATCTCCATGAAGTATCGACTGAGGGGAGGAGCTTCTCCAAATAGCTTGTTTTCTACGACTTTGATGGAGACTACATCATCTGAGACAAAAAGATGCCCCCTAGAGATGAGTTCTAGGGCACTTTCGCTCTTTCCTATCCCGCTATCTCCAATGATGAGAACTCCCAAGCCGAAAATCTGAAGCAATCCACCTGAAATCAGGCATGTCTGAAGGGAAAATTTCCTAATCAGTCCATCGAGTTCCTGACGACATTTTTTCTGGGGAAGGGGAGAGAGAAAGAGGGAGATGGCTCTTTTTTTTGCTTCATCCTTGATTTCTTTTAGAAAAGATAGATTGTCTGCAACAATAAGGCAGAGAACTTCCTTTTTCATCCTCCTTCTCAAGAACCTCTCTTTTTCTTCAGTAGAGAGAGCTTCGAGTCTCGTCATTTCTTTTTTACCCCAGACCTTCACCCCGAGTGAGCATTTTTTCAGCCCATAGAGATTGAGTCTTCTCTTAAATTCAGCTAATCCAACAACGGGAGTAAGCTTAAGGGATTTCTTTAATTTCTTGTAGAAATTGCTTCCAGCGAAAGATTGACTACTTTCATTATTCATCTATTTTTTCTTCTTCCTCGCGGATGATATTAAGAATCATTTCTTTATTTTCTGCGCCTAGTATCTTTTCCCTTAAGGAGGGAGCCTTACGCACGAGGCAGGCTATTGCTGCAAGAATCTGGAGATTCAGGCTGGGGTTGTCAGGAGAAGAGATGACAAGGAAGAAAAGGTGAGATGGTTTGCCATCCAGAGAATTGAAATTGACTCCTTGCCTGGAAATGGCAAGTAAGACGAGGGCATTCTTCACACCCTTGAATTTACAATGAGGTATGGCAATTCCATCTGCGATTGCTGTGCTTCCCAGATTTTCCCTTTGCAGGAGCTTCTCATAAAGCTGTTTTTCCTTGGAGACGTAGTTTTTCTTCTTGAGATAGAGAACCATTTCCCTCAAAACACCCTCTCTATCTCTACTTACAAGGTCAGGTATAACCATCTCTTGGCTTAAGAAATTGTGTATTTTCAATTTTTCACTTTCCTTTTAAGAAGATCATTCTAATTCCATGAGTCCCACATTTCCGTCCTTCTTTCTGAAAAGCACGGCCCACTTTTCCGTCTCAATAGTCTTGAAAGCGAAGATTTCTTTTCTATTCAGCCTAAATTGCTGGAGTGCTTCCTCAAGCGGCATCGGTTTCAGAGAGTAATCCCTGTATCTTGCGATAGGGATTGCCTCTTCTTTTTCTTGGAGAGAAATGGGGAAAGGTTTAGCCACTCGATTTTTTCTCCTTTTCTTTTCCCTGATTTTTTCTTTTTCTTTTTTTATTCTTTTTTCGATATTGTCGAAGGCGAGGGTTAGGGAAGTTGACATGTCGTGGGTTTCTTCTATGGTATTGAAAGAGGATTTTTTTGTTTTCACATTGATTTCAACCTTGCTTCTACCTTTTTCGATTCCAAGTAAAACATCAACTCCGATTGGCTGTCCTATGAGTCTTTCCAGCCGTCTTAGCCTCTTTTCGCAATACTTCTCTATCTCTGGAGTGAGATTTGCTCGGCGAGTCTTAAGATTTAGGCCCATTATCCTTCCTCCATCATGTATTTTTTCTTCCTTATATGAGAAGGGAGGATCTTCAATTGATTCCTGTATTTAGCAATAGTTCGGCGAGCTATTCTCAGATTTTCTTTTGCCAGAATTTTCTCAATTTCGATGTCACTCAGGGGGAGCTTTCTATCCTCATTTTCGATGAGTTTCTTTATTTTTTCCTTTATCCTCAAAGAGGAGACCTCTTCGCCAAAATCGCTGGGAATTGATTTGTGAAAGAAATACTTGAGAGGAAACACGCCTTGAGGTGTCATGATGTATTTGTTAGCTACAACCCTGCCCACGGTAGATTCGTGGACTCCGATTTCCTGGGCGAGTTCCATTAAGGTTAGGGGTTTTAGAAACTCAATCCCTTTTTCGATGAATTCTTTCTGTTTTTCCACTATGTATTGAGCAACTTTATAGATTGTTCGATTCCTCTGATCAAGGCTTTTTAAAAACCAGAGTGCCTTTTTCATCTTCTCTCTTAGATACCTGACGGCTTCGGGGTTATCCTTAGAAGCTTGGTTCAATAATCTTCGGTAGTAGCTGTTTATTTTCAGGCGGGGTAAGCCCTCATCATTAAGGGATATTTTTAACTCATTTCCTTCCTTAGAAACTAAAATGTCGGGAACGACATATGAGGTTTTCTCTTGGCTGTATTTCCTCCCTGGCGCAGGGTCTAAGGCTTTTATTACTTCCAGATGATGCTTTATATCTGAGAGGGGAATTCCCAATTCTCGGGCCAAGCCTGGAAAATCTGACTTTTCCAGATGGTGGAGATTATTGCTTATGATTTTTCTTGCAATTTCATCATCTATTCCAAGGGAGTCCATTTGAGTCAGAAGAGCTTCTTTGAGGTCTAAGGAAGCAACTCCCACTGGGTCAAACCTCTTTATTTTTTCCCTGATTTTGTTTACTTCAGCCAGAGAAGCACCCGTGAGACGGGATATCTCTTCAGGTGAAGCCACAAGATATCCATCCTCATTCAAGTTTCCTATAATATTCAGGGCAATTTTTCGTTCTTCCTCGTCGAAAAAGGTCAAATTGGCCTGCCAGTTAAGATGGTCCCAAAGTGAGGGGCTCTTCGAGAGTATGTTCTCTAAGGGCGGAGTTTCTTTTTGTTCAAAAGAAAAGGGACGAAACCCTTCATCAAAATATTCTTGAAAATAATATTCAAAATCTTTATCTTCAGACCCTACTTCTTGATAGAATTCTTCTCTCTCTTCTTTTTTTTCTTCCAGCCATTCTTGTTCCTTCTTCTCTTTTTCATCCGCAACCTCTTCTTTTTCTGTCAGTTCTTCTTCTATTTCGAGGACAGGGTTTTGGGAAAGTTCTGAATCTATTATCTCAATCAGCTCCAGGTTTGTTAAGGGAAGGAGTTTTATTGCCTGCTGGAGGGCAGGTGCAAGGATGAGCTTTTGCACCTGCCTCTGGTCCAGACGTTGCTTGATAGACATTTTCAGACTCGAATTAAGTCTACGGGCTTAATCAAGAGAGAAATAATCTCCCAAGTAATTTCTTCTGACTTCCTCGGAGTTTATTAACTCCAGGGGGGTTCCTTCCTTGAAGATTCTTCCTCTGTCAATGATGTAAGCTCTATCTGTAATCTTAAGGGTTTCTCTGACGCTATGGTCGGTGACAAGTATTCCGATGCCTTTCTTTTTAAGGTTGAGGATTAACTGCTGAAGGTCATTTACTCCTAAGGGGTCAATCCCGGTAAAGGGTTCATCGAGAAGAATGTAATCAGGATCTGTAATCAAGGCTCGAGCAATTTCAAGTCTTCGCCTTTCCCCTCCAGAGAGAGCATAGGCTTTGCTTTTAGCTACTTTTTCAAGACCGAATTCCTCAAGAATTCTCTCTAGAGGTTCGAAGCTCCAAGAATTAGAGTTTCGAAAGGCTTCCCTTATTGCAAGGAGGTTCTCTTCCACACTGAGGCCTCTAAAGGCAGATGGCTCTTGAGGAAGAAGACAGAGTCCCTTCCGTACCTTTAGATACATGGGAAGCTCGGTGATGTCTTCTCCATTTAAATAGATTTTTCCCTTATCTGGGGGAACAAGCCCTAAAATAAGAGAAAAAGTTGTGGTCTTTCCTGCCCCATTTGGACCGAGGAGGCCAACTATTTCCTCCCTTGAGACAGTCAAAGAAACATCCTCTACGACTTTCTTCTTTGCGTAGCTCTTCTCTAATCCAATTGCTTCCAGTTGAGCCTTCATTCTTCACGATTTTATTAAAATTATAGACCTTTCTTTTCCTTTATTTTCTACGACGATTCTACCATCCGAGAGGTGAAAAGTCAATTTGTCCCCCTCCACCTTACCCTTATCCTTATCGATCAAGACTGGATTACCCAGAAGAACCATCGTTTCTTTCCTTGGCTCGTATAATGCCTTTTTACCTATCGCTTCGCGTGAACCTTGAGTGATGGTCGTATCTCCCTTGGCTTCAATTTTTTCTATTTCTCTTGTCTCAGGGTCAAGATGAATGAGGAGAGATGGAGAATTAAGAATGATATCCTTTATTCGGAGTGTCCCTTGTTCTTCGTAGCTTATGAGATTTTCTGCGGGAATGAAGTTCATCTTTTGAGATGATATTTCAATCCTTTCTTCTTCCTCTTCTTTGTCTTTTCTGGGGGAAGGAAGGCTGGAATTGACATTGCTCTTGCAGTGTGCTTCTCCCGTTTCCTCAAAAAGAGTAACCTCTTCAGCTTGAAGGCTCTTTTTCTCTTGCCACATTTTCACCTTCCCTCTCACAAAGAAACGTTTTTTTGCCTTGGAGTATCTCACCTCTTCAGCAGTGAGGAATGTCGGATTTTTATTTTCAAAAAAGACTAAAGAGGGCTCTTCTTTTTGCTTTTCTCTGCGAGTCATTTCTACAGAGCTTTTGGCTTCCACATCCTGAGTGTCCAAATTTAAGCTGATTTTTTCAGCGAGGATCTCATTCACCCCAAGGATTATTTTTGCCTTGAATCTCTTTCCCCCCCGGATCTCAAGGAGCTTGCTTCCTTTCCCTATAAACATATTATTCCCTTCTCCCCTGATTTGCTCTGTGGGAAGCCCTTTTTCCTCGATGATTTGAGATTTCCCTGATGCCTGGAATTCTTCAAGCGTCCCGTCACTTCTGAGCAAGAAATGAATTGCTTCTGCCTTAATGAGAGTATATGCTCCTGAAGAGGAGGCAAACTTAGCCAGACTCCCTCCTTTGGCATGCACGGATTGAATTGCGGTTAGTCCCTCATATCCGCGAAGCTCAACTCTCTCACCCTCTACCTCTTTTTGCGAAGATTTGAGGAGCGTGAAAGCTTGAGAGGAAGGAATCTCTTCTTCCTTTTCTTTTTCGATGAGCCGGGCCTTGGCTCTTCCCTTTAAGGTAAGAGACTTAATCTGCTCTTCATCCTCATCCAATTCAAACCAGATTTTTTCTGCAGAGGCATGGCTTTCTTCCTGGGATAGATTTACCTGCCCTTCCAGTATTCCCCTTTTTTCCTCACGGAAGTACTTCACTCCTTGAGACTCAATTAACAAAGGGAGAGAAGTTTCAAGCTTCGGCTTTACCTGAAGTCGAACATCCTTTAGGAGCTCCAATTTATCTTTCTGGACTATATAGAACATGCCTTTTCCTGAACCTGAAAGACGTGAAGAAGAGAACTCAACCTTTTCCTCTGTTCTGAGAACTTCGGCAATTGTGTTGTAAACCAAGGTGGAGGATTTGACTGTTATGTCTTTGTGAGATATCTTTGCAGAGCCCCTGATCGAGAACTCGTCCCAATTCTTGTCATAGATAACTTCATCCCCTTGAAGAATCACATCTTTGCCTTCTCTTTTCTTCAAGAAGACAACCTCAACATTGCCTTCAAGGTGATAGAGAAAATCCTCTCCCATATATTGTTTATCTGCTCTTACTCGAACATTGCCTCTTTCCCCTCTTAATTCAAGATGTTCTATCTTCCTTTTCATTTCCACTTTTTGAGAGGGAATTTTATCTGGGGGGTGAATGACTTCGGGTCTTTTTCTTAAGTGGAAAAGGAAATCCAGGCTCATGGCGAGAATAAAGGCGAGGAGAAAGAATTCTAGGGTCAATCTTAGGGATTTACTTTTTCCCATCTCTCCTTACTCACTCATTCTCAAGTCTTCAAGGTAAAGAGTAACGTTTTTTTCTCCAAAATAGTCACCTGGTTGAAAAGAATAAACCAGGTCTACTCTGTTTCCTTCTCTCAACTTCTCTTCCCAATCAGCCCTCTCCCAGCCGAAGGCTTCAAACACCTTCCCCTCCTGTTTAAGCAGGAGTTTTAGATGTTTACCTTCAATCTTCTGAGGTTCATTCAGAATCTCAGCTTTTAGGGTGAGATAGAGTGGCGTGGGATTTCCTGCGCCGAAGGGGGAGAGGAGTGAGTGAAACTCGATTAAGGAAGAGTCAAGTTCTGAGAAATTTATTTTAGCATCGATGTAGATTTTTTTTCTCAAATCATCTTCATTTATTTTCAACTCTGCAAATTGGTTGAGGGCTTTTTTAAGTTCGCAAACTTTCTCTCTTTCAATTTCAAAGCCAACTGCAAATTCATGTCCTCCGAAATTGATGAAAAATTCTTTGTGCTTATTGAGGCAATCGATGAGTGAGATTTCTGATATGCTCCTTCCTGAGCCGTAGCCTTTGGAATCCTCATAGGAAACAAGAAGCACAGGGCGATAGAAAGTGTCTTTTATTCTTGAGGCGACTATTCCAATAACCCCTCGATGCCACTTGCGACAACCTATTACCAGAATTTTATATTTTTGAGCAAGACCTTTTTTTCTTATAAATCTAAGCGCACACTCATAAACCTTATCTTCAATCTTCTGCCTCTTTGAGTTGAGCTCATCCAGAATGTTAGCTATCGATTTTGTCTTAGCTCTTGAATGGGTGAAAAAGAGCTCTACGGCAAGCTCTGCCATCCCCATCCTTCCCGCGGCATTTATCCGGGGGACGATTCTCAAGGCAACATCAGACTCATAAATTTTCCTTTGACCCTGACCCAGGCCGCATACTTCGAGGAGGCTCTTTAAACTCGGGCTGGATGCATTCTCAAGCCCCTCTAAACCTGATTTTACTAGCAGCCTGTTCTCCCCGCGTAACTCTGCTGCATCGGCAATGGTTCCGAGGGAGACTAACTTTAGGTAATCATCAAACCCTGAGATAATCTGGTTGCAGGCGAAGAGGGCTTGGATTAACTTGAAGACAACTCCCACTCCTGTCAATCTCTTCTCTGGATAGCCGGAGTCATCCAGGATGGGATTTAAAACTGCGAAAGCTTGGAGAGGCTCAGTTCCTGGATGATGGTGATCGGTGATGATGACATCTATACCTGCTTCTTTTGTGACTTTTAGGAATTTTGTTGCTTTTATTCCGCAATCTGCACTGATGACCAGGCTTGCCTGAGAAGCCTTGACCATGGTGAGGTATTCTTCCTTAATTCCATATCCATTCTCTAATCTATTGGGTATGAAATAGTTGACTTTTGCACCCAGTTTTCTGAGGGCTTTGAGGAGGATAACCACAGAAAGGACGCCGTCTGCATCATAATCTCCAAAAATAAAAATTTTTTCCCTATCCGCAATCGCTTTTTTAATTCTTGAGACTGCTTTCCTCATGTCTCTCATGAGAAAGGGGTCATAAAGGTCATCTAGTCCACCGTAAAGAAATTTATGGGCTTCTTCAGGTTGATAGATTTTTCGATTGACTAGTACTTGAGCAGCAGAAAGAGACAAACCAAGTTCTCGGGAGAGTCTTTTTGCTTCTCCTCGGTAGGGATTGATTCTCCAGATTGGCTCATTCATCGCTTTTTCAATTTAACATAAGTAGAGGGAATCGACAACTTGCCCCATCAACGCCTCCTGTTTTGATGAGGGCAAGGGAGTCCTCAATTTCTTAAAAAAGCGCTCTTGGATTTTTTCCCCACCCATTTAAGATGAATTTGTGCCCCATTTCTTTTGAATTATTCTTTTCATCTTAATTGCAGATGATTCCCAAATTTATTCATTTGACGAAGGAGAGGATGTGATTCTTATTTATTTGGAGGTGATAATTTTTCTGCTCTGGCAAAATTTTTAAGAGAGAAATAAGAAAGAGGGTAATCAAATTGACTTTAATTATCCTTGAAAAATATAATTATTCTATGATTACCAGCCTGAGAGAGAAGCTTTTCCAGACACGCAAAGCTTTCCTAAGAAAATTTGCAGAGATAATTCAAAGTAATAAGAATAGAGAGGAAATCTTCGCCGACCTTTTTGAAATGCTGATACTTGCCGATGTGGGAATAAATACGGCTGAGAAAATCTTGGATAATGTGCGCAAGAAATGCAATAAAGAAGACTCTTTTTCAGTAATAAAATCTTTTCTGGAGGAAGAAATAATGAAGGTTCTCTCTCAATTTTCCCCCGAATTAAAATCAGGTGCGCCTCAGACGGTGGTCATGTTTGTGGGGGTTAATGGAGGAGGAAAGACGACCTCGCTCGCCAAATTCGCTTACTTTATTCAGAGTCAGGGAAAAAGTGTCATGGCTGTGGCTGCCGATACTTTTCGAGCAGCAGCTCAGGAACAGCTTTTATTTTGGGGAAAAAGACTAAACTTTCCGGTAATAAAGGGTCAATATGGAGCTGATTCTGCTTCTGTGGTCTTTGATGCCCTCCAGTCTCTGAAGGCTCGTTCCATAGATTTCCTCCTCGTCGATACTGCGGGAAGAATTCATACTAATCTTAATCTGATGAATGAGCTGGAGAAAATAAAGAGAGTCATAGCCAGAGAGATTGAGGGTGCACCTCAGGAAATCTTCCTTATCTTGGATTGCAGTACAGGTCAAAACGCACTCATTCAGGCTCGTGAGTTTCTCAAATTTTCTGGTATAACTGGGGTTTTCTTGACCAAGCTCGATGGCACAGCAAAGGGAGGAAGTGTCATTGGAATTGTGGAGGAGTTGAAAATTCCAGTTAAATTCATAGGCATAGGGGAAAGAGAAAAGGATCTCCTCCCCTTTTCAGCGGAAGAATTTACCAGGGCTCTTCTTTCATGATGAACACTAAGGACATTTCTTATCTTCAAATGGCTTATGCCCTGGCAGAAAAAGCAAAAGGATGGTCAAGTCCGAATCCTTATGTTGGAGCTTTGATAGTCAAGAAAGATGTGATCATTGGTCATGGATATCATGAAAAACCGGGTACACCCCATGCTGAAATAATTGCTATTGAGAAAGCGGGCTCAAGTGCAAGAGATGCGACTGCCTATATTACCTTAGAGCCCTGTACTCACTGGGGACGTACCCCTCCTTGTGTAGATAGACTCATTGAGGCGAGGCTGAAGAGAGTTGTAATCTCTTCTCTTGACCCCAATCCTGTGGTTTTCAAGAAAGGAGTTAAAAAACTCAGAGAAGCTGGGATAGAGGTTTCGGTAGGATTACTAAAAGAAAAAAATGATGAGCTTAACGAAGTCTACATCAAATATATAACGAGAAACCTTCCTTTTGTTACTGCCAAGGTTGCAACTAGCCTTGACGGGAAGATAGCTACCCGAGAATTTGATTCAAAGTGGATTTCTTCTCCGCGCACAAGAGAATATGTCCATTTGCTTAGGGGTGAATATTCATCCCTGATGGTTGGGGTGAACACGATTCTCAAGGATGATCCTCTTCTCACAGTCCGTCATCCTCATTGGAAGGGAAAACATCTTTTCAGAATAGTCCTTGATTCCCATCTTCGTTTTCCTCTAAAAGCAAAAATCCTTGAAACTCTTGAAGAGGGTAAAATTTTCATTTTCACCCTTAGCAATGCATCCCAAGAAAAGGCTGATTTGCTGAGGGAGAAAGGGGTTGAAGTCATTCCTCTTGGTAACTTCAAAATAGAAATTAAAAAGGTTCTCTCCTCACTGGCAAACAAGGGAATATCGAGTGTGTTAGTGGAAGGAGGAGGGCGGGTGCTTACTTCTTTTCTGGAGGAAAAAGCAATAGATAAGATTTATGTTTCAATTTCGCCTAAATTGATTGGAGGAGAGAAGGCACTCACATTTTTCGAGGGAGAGGGGGTCAGGTTTGTCAGAGATTCTCTAAAATTGAGAAAAATGAATTGGTATGATCTCGACGAAGAAATCATTGTCGAAGGGTACTTCTGATGTTTACAGGAATAATTTCTCACATCGGTGTGTTTAAAGAATACAGGCAAGGAAAGAAAGAGCTTATCATTGAAGCAGCTGAAATTGTGGAGAAAATCAAAATTGGGGAAAGCCTGGCTGTGAATGGCGTCTGCTTGAGCCTGGTTAAGAAAGAAGATAATTGTTTACTTTTTAACCTCTCTGAAGAAACTCTGAGAACTACCAACCTTGGTCATCTTCGCAGGGGCGAAAGGTTGAACCTCGAATTACCTTTAACACCTTCCTTCCTGCTGAGCGGCCATCTTATCACAGGGCATGTCGATTCTACGGGGAATGTGGAGAGAATCCTTAAGACAAGAACAGGAAAGAGATTGACCATTTCTTTACCCTCTCAATTGTCTCCTTTCTTGGTTCCCAAAGGGTCAATTGCTCTTAACGGTGTGAGCCTTACCGTGGCATCAATCAGGACATATTCTTTTGAGGTTGAACTCATCCCCATAACTCTAAAGAATTCAAATTTAGGGGATTTAAAAACTGGAGATTCAGTAAACATCGAGTGTGACATAATCGCGAAATATGTGTATAATTTATTGGAAAAAATAAAGATAGTAAAAAAGGTTTGAGGATGGAAAGTAAGCCGAAGACAGTCTCAGTGGAAAAAGCAATTCAATGTGTCAAGGATGGCCAGTTAATAATCATCGTCGACGATGAAGATAGAGAGAATGAAGGCGACCTGATGGTTGCTGCAGAAAAAGTCACACCCGAAATAATCAATTTCATGACTAAAAAAGGGAGGGGATTAATATGTCTTCCCCTGACAAAGGAAAGGCTGAAGGAGCTCGACCTTCCCTTGATGGTTACTGACAATACCGCTCGATTCGGGACTGCGTTCACAGTTTCTATTGATGCCAAGGAAGGAATAACAACAGGAATTTCTGCTCACGACCGGGCAAAGACTATCCAGGTAGCCATAGACCCCAAAACGAAACCTTCCGACCTTGCTCGGCCAGGGCATATCTTTCCTCTTCAGGCAAGGGATGGCGGCGTTCTGGAGAGAGCAGGTCAGACAGAAGCAGCCGTGGACTTGGCTCGACTGGCAGGGATGATTCCTGCGGGAGTAATCTGTGAGATATTGAATGAGGATGGGACAATGGCTCGCATGCCTCAACTAGAGAAATTCAGCCAGGAACATCAAATCCCTATCTTGACTATTGCCGATTTAATCAAATATCGCATGCGTCATGAACGGCTCGTGAGAAAAATAGAAGAGGCAGAATTGCCCACTAAATTTGGTAGGTTTAAATTATTGGTATTCGAAGACCTCATCCATAAAGAGCATCATCTTGCCCTAGTAAAAGGTGAGGTAAAGCCTGATGAACCTGTCCTTGTTCGGGCTCATTCCCAGTGTCTCACTGGGGACACCTTCAGCTCAACTCGTTGTGATTGTGGTGAGCAGCTCCATCGGGCGATGGAAATCATCGAAAAGGAAGGCAGAGGAGTAATCCTCTATATTCTTAACCAGGAAGGAAGAGGCATAGGTCTGGTCAACAAAATCAAGGCGTATGCCATTCAGGACCAGGGCGTAGATACAGTCGAAGCTAATTGCAAGCTCGGATTTAAGCCTGACCAGAGAGATTACGGAATAGGGGCCCAGATTCTTGTTTCTCTTGGGGTAACCAAAATACGGCTCATAACCAATAACCCTCGAAAATTCATAGGGCTGGCGGGGTACGGGCTGGAGATAGTGGAAAGAATACCCATAGAAATACCCCCTACACCTGAAAACCTGAGGTACTTGAAGACAAAAAAAGAAAAATTGGGACATATTCTGGAAATGGTATAGGGAAGAGCCCCTCAATAATGAGATAAAGAATTTTTCTTGATTAAAATATAATTTAATTAAAGCAGTCAAGTGCCGAGCAAAGAAGATAGAGGCACAGCGAAGAGCGTAAAAGCTCCCAAAAAAAGAAGTCATAGATTCTGGGTTAACTCCGTCCTCAATAAAATAAGGTCTTCGACACAAAATCAGAAGAGACTGAAGATAATAAAAGCGGTGGCAAAAGGAAATGCACCCTGGATAGATGAGGTTTTGATTGAAGCCCTCGATGACCCTTCTGAAGAGATCCGTGATTTCCTGATTCAGGAACTCGGTCAGAAAAAGAGAGTAAACCTTGTTCTTCTTTCCTTGAAACTTAAGAGACCACCCTGGTATGTAAAAAGTTCGGTAATGAAAATACTGGCTCTGCAAAAGAGACAAGAAGCATTTAGTCTTATTGAAGAGGCCGTAGATGACTCAAACGCAGAGGTTCGGAGGTGTGCTGCTCAAGCACTCGGGGAAATTGGGGGAAAACAGGCTCTCGCCCTGCTGGCTAAATTGATGAAAGATGGGAATCATTTTGTTCGGAAATCAGCAGAAGAGGCGATGCGAAAAATTGCAGAAATTAAGTTCGCTTGATTATCCTTCTTCCTTATCTTAACATAGCGATAATTTAAATTTGAGGAATTTTCAAAAAAAAGCTTAAATTTTTCTAAAATTCTTTTATTTTGTTGGGATAGAGAAAATTCAGCTGCGGAAAATTATATATTTATAAATTCTAGGCTTTTTGGACTTAAATTGGGTTTCGCTAATACAAGCTCAAGAGCTTCAATCAAGATCTTTTTCAAAAGCATGCTCCGCATTGTGATTTGGCTAAAATTGCCCAAAAATTG
Source organism: uncultured Eubacteriales bacterium (assembly GCA_964429695.1). Classification (GTDB taxonomy): domain Bacteria; phylum Acidobacteriota; class Aminicenantia; order Aminicenantales; family Aminicenantaceae; genus CAYSCS01. The sequence continues at coordinate 6,953 of CAYSCS010000068.1, read as the reverse complement.
TGAGATTGAATTAGGAAATTTTCGGAAGCTCTTTCATATAAGTTCCAATTGAACTTCTTTCTTTAAATTCAGGTAAGAAATAAATTTGGGGAAAAAGCTGAGGATAAGGTATTTTCTCTGCTTAGACAAAGACAAAAGCTACCTCTCTGAGTTTTAACTTTGAGGGCTCAGGCTTTATTTAACTTTTTTGAGTCAAGGATGAAAGTGACAGGTCCATCGTTTATCAACTCTACTTCCATAAGGGCTCCGAACACTCCTTTCTTGGCTTTAATTCCTCTTTTTTCGATGAGGTCGAAAAAGTACTCGAATAGTGTTTTTGCCTTTTGAGGCTCTTCTGCTTTATCGAAGCTTGGTCTTCGTCCTTTTCTCAACGTTGCAGCAAGCGTAAACTGTGAAACAGCCAAGGCTTCTCCATGAATATCAAGCAAGCTTAGATTCATCTTATCTTGTTCATCAGGAAAGATTCTGAGTTCAACTATTTTATTGGCGAGATATTGAGCATCTTCCTCTCCATCACCCTTTTCTACGCCTACTAGAAGGCAAATTCCCTTTCCGATTTCTGCTACCTTCTTACCTTCTACTTTTACTGCAGCTTGTTTGACTCTTTGAAGGATTATTTTCATTTTTTTCTATTCTTTGAGAATCATTTTCCCGAAAATGCATTTTTTAGGATTTTAGTATCCTCTCGATTGAATAAAACCTGAAGAAGAAAGTAAATCATTATTCCCATTAGAATTGCCGATAGGAGAAGACCCAGTTGGTAGAGTAAGTCAAGTTGAGCGAAGTTGAACTCTTTCATGAAAAACCAGACCGCCAGACCCATTACTCCTGCGGATGAAAGAGCCCTGCAAGCTGAGGAAAAGATAGGTTTTTTTTCTATTTTCCCGATTTTTTTCTCTAAGAGAATGAAAAGGAGGAGAAGATTCAAAGCAGAAGAAAGAGAGAGGGCAAAGGCAATTCCTCCCACCTTAAGGGGTTTCATCAGGATTAGCGAAAAGGAAATGTAGCTCAACATGACGAAGAAGGCGACAATGACGGGGGTTTTTGTATCTTTAAGAGAATAAAAAGCAGGCGCAAGAACCTTGGTGGCAGAGATGAAAGGGAGACCAACTGCAAAATAGAGTAAACAGGAGGCTGTTGTTGTGGTTGATTGGGCATTGAAAATACCTCTTTCAAAAAGAACCTGAATGATCTGACGATTGAGGACCATGAGACCCACCATGGCCGGAAAAGTTATCAAGGAAATGAGTTTGAAAGAAAAGATGAGCGTTCTTTTTATTCCTTGAACATCTTTTTCAGCCGCAAAATCAGAGAACATGGGAAGAAGGGCGATGGAGAGTGCTATGGAGAAGAGTCCCAGGGTTAGCTCTTCAACCCTCGAAGCATAATACAGGGAAGAGACGCTTCCTTCTTCTAGCTGGGAAGCAATCATCCTGCTTAGGGCGAAGTTTATTTGTGAAATCCCAACTCCAAACACACCTGGCACCATGAGCTCACCTACCTTGCGAACCGCGGGATGTGAAAAAGAAAGAGATGGCTTGAACCTCATCCCTTTATTCCAGAGAAAAGGAATCTGAAAAGCTACCTGAAGGATTCCCCCCATAACAACCCCTATAGCAAAGATTACTGCAGGTTTTTCTACTCTTCGAGCGAAAACCAAGGCCAAGCCAATGATGACCAAGTTTAACAAAACAGGCGTGAAGGCAGGAACAAAGAATTTATGGAATGAATTAAGGATCGCCATTGCCAGGGAGGCGAGGCTTATCAGAAAAATGTAAGGAAACATGATTCGGGTGAGAAGAGTTGTAAGCTCCCATTTACCTTCGACATCCTTGAAACCAAAGGCAATAATCTTTACTAAAAATGGAGAAAAGACAATCCCCAGAATAGTCACCAGCAACATGACAAGAGTAAGGTCAAAAAAGAAGGAATTGGCAAACCTCCACACCTCCTTCTCAGGTTTCTGTTTTCTTATTTCTGTGAAGACCGGGACAAAGGCCGCAGTCATCGCTCCTTCTGCACTCAATCTTCTCAGGAGATTAGGGATGATATAAGCGATGGTAAAGGCATCCGCTCCCATTCCTGTTCCCAAATAGAAAGCCTGAATCATGTCTCTTAAGTAACCCAGGACTCTGCTCAAGAGGGTGGGTGCTGCTACAGAAAAAGTAGAGCGCACAAGTTGTCTATTATTTTCTTTATTTGCGGCGAGACTCTTGAAATCATTCACCTTTTTATCCTTTCAAAAACTCCCTCTTCCAATCTAAGCAAGCGATTGACTTTATTCGTCGTATATCATATCATATCCAGCTTGAGAAAGGAGATTAAGTGGCTCATCATCAATCAGCAGTTCGGCAATGGCGGAGAAGCTTGAGAAGAAGGGCTATCAACAAGGCAAATAAATCCAGGCTAAGGACGCAGATGAAAAGATTAAAGCAAGCTGCTGAGAATAAAAATATAGAAGAGGCAAGAAGACTCCTTCCCCAGACAATTTCTCTCATTGATAAATCTGTAAAGAAAGGCACCATCCACAGAAACACAGGAAATAGATACAAATCGCGACTCACCCGTCTCGTTGAAGCTCTTGAGCCATCCTCTTCCAAGTGATTCACTCTTTTCTCCAGAATTTACAGTAATCAAAAAGAAAGTTTTCTAAAAGATTTCGCGCCGAGAGGTCAGAGGTTTTAATTTTAATATCAACTGCTTCAAGCTTTTCAAAAAGAAAATTTAGGTCTTTTAGAGAAAAGCTTTCAACAAGGGCGAAAAATCTTTTAAATTTATGGGCATAAAAAGTTCCATATTCTTCCTTAATTTGTGGTCTCAGTAACTTGAAAATATCCTTCTTTTCTTTGCTTCTTTCTTTAAGCCAGAGCTTGGCGAGCAGGATTTCTTTGAAGAACTTTGCTATTGAATTTAGAATAAATTCAGGCTTTGCTTCTTCCCTGAAGAAACTGTTAAGGATAAGAAGGCTTTTATCTAAGTCGGCTTTTTCGAGACTATCTATGAATTCCCATTCAAGATGAGATTTTGTCCATCCTAAGACTTGATAAACATCATCGAGCTCAATAATTTTCTTAGTCCCCACGAAGGTGGCTAATTTTTCCAGCTCATTGTCAATCTTTCTCAGCTCGTTGCCCACTAGCTCTAAAAGTTTCATTCTTGCTTCTGAAGTAATATTCTTTCCTAATGATTCAAATTTTTTATCCATCCAAGCCTGAAGCTCCTTCTCCTTGAGAGGTTTTAACTCCTTGAGGAAGACTTTAGAGGGAGAAAAGGATTGGAAAAAATTCAGCAAACTGGAGTTTTTAGCAAGTTTTTCAGGATAGACTACCACCAAGGTGGTTTGTGACGCATTAGAGTGGAGCCAGTCTTTAATTAATCTTTTTTCTGAAGAAGAGAGTTCATTTCCCTTTGTAGGGTCTATTTCTACCTGGATGATACGCCAGGAGGCGAAAAAAATGGAAACTGTTCGGGCTGAGTCAATTACTTCTTGCCAGGTATTTTCTTCAAGATTGAATTTCTCAAGGCAATAATCCCGAGCTTCTGGGGGAATGAGGGCTTGTTTTAGTTCCTCTATGAATTGATGAACAAGATAGAGTTCGTTTCCATAGAAAAAATAACAAGGGAGAAGATTCTTTCCGTTAATTTCTTTCTTCAGGAGAAAGCTTTGCACACTCTTAAAATCCTTCTAAAATGGTGATTACCAGACTCCTGGCAAATTTTTCGGCTACCTTGTCAATAGCTTCGGATTCGACACTTTCAAAATCTGTTCCTTCAGGAACTTCATATTCTTCTTGATACACAAAAGAAGGGTTAGAAAAAATGACCTTCTTGTTGATGAGATCTCTGAGAGTAATCTTGGCTGTGATGACAATATTATAGCGATCAGCAGTTGTCTCTCCTGTAAAGGCTATGGGATTAACGTTAAAAGATGTAATTTCCCCTATTAAGAGTGCGTCTGCATTTTGAGAATCTGGGACTATTTCCACTCTCCCTCTGGCTACGATTTCATCAATTACTCTCTGAGTTAATTTTACATCGAGCTCAAAGCGAGTAGTCATATTTTTAAACATGGGGATGTTCATTTTTTTTACATGAGGCGGGAGAAAACTTCCTCTCCCTCGAAGGTTGTATCCACATTGAACGAAGAAAAGCGTAATCATTCCGCAGATGAGAGCGTTTCTCAAAAGTTTTCCTTTTTTGTAATTAGAGGACAATGTTTACCAATCTGTTTCTTACATAAATGACATTTTTCACTTTTCTATCTTTGATTATGTTTTGAATTTTCTTCAAATTGAGGGCAATCTTTTTGACTTCATCTTCAGCTTCGTCTCTCTTTGTTTCAAACCTGTCTCTTAACTTCCCATTAACCTGAACCACGATGGTTACTTTTTCTTCAACTGCAAGGCGGGGGTCAAAAGAGGGCCATGAGCTATGGATGAGGAGGCTCTTCTTTCCCATTTTTTCCCAGAGTTCTTCTGAGATATGAGGGGCAAACGGGGAAAGAATAAGAATTAGTTTCTCCATCGCTTCTTTCAAAACCTCTTTACCCTCTTGCGTTTTGATTAATTCATCGCGCTCTGCTTTAATTTGGTTAAAAAATTCCATGATTGAGCTTATAGCAGTGTTAAAGTGTAATCTTTCTTTGATGTCTTCTGTCACCTTTTTGATTGTTTGATGTATCTTTGTCTTCAGAGTTTCAACTCTTGAGTGAGGTTTTTCCGTTCCCTCTTTTTTTGATTCTCTTTCAGCAAAGAGACTCAAGTTTTCTCTGAAGAATTCCCAGACTCGGTTCAAGAATCTGAAGCAGCCCTCTATCCCTTTTTCGCTCCAGGCAAACTCCTTTTCAGGAGGTGCTGCAAAGAGAATGAAAAGCCTTAAGGTATCGGCTCCATACTGAGAGACCATGTCATCAGGGTCGACCACGTTCCCCTTGGATTTAGACATGGTGGCTCCATCTTTAGTCACCATTCCCTGGGCAAGAAGATGAGGAAATGGTTCATCGAGGTCGGTTAGTCCAAAATCTCTTAAGAACTTGCAGAAGAAGCGAGCATAAATTAGATGAAGGATGGCATGCTCAACGCCACCTATATAGATATCCACAGGAAGCCAATATTTTGCGGCCTCAGGGTTAAAAGGAAGGTCACCTTCATTAGGGGAGCAATAGCGAAAGTAATACCAGGATGAGTCGAAAAAAGTATCCATGGTGTCTGTTTCTCTGCATGCCTCTTCGCCACATCTGGGGCACTTTGTCTTCACAAAGCTCTCCACCTTTTCCAGAGGAGAGCCTTCTTCTCCTTTGAATTCAACTTCACAGGGAAGGACAACAGGCAAATCTTCATAGGGGATGCCGACAATTCCACATTTTTCACAGTAGACAACGGGGATGGGTGTTCCCCAATAGCGTTGGCGGGAAATTCCCCAGTCTCTGAGACGGTAGAGAGTCATTTCTTTTCCCCACCCTTTTTCTTCTGCATATGAAGTCATTTTGGCTATTGCTTCTTCGGAGGTAAGATTGGAGAAAGGTCCAGAGTTGACGAGCTTTCCGTAGCCTTCGAATGCCTCTTCCAGGCTACGCGTTTCAACTTTTCCTTCCTGGATGATTACAGTTTTTATGGGGAGAGAATATTTTTGGGCAAATTCTAAATCTCTGTGGTCATGGGCAGGGACAGCCATAATTGCTCCCGTCCCATACTCCATCAAGACATAATTTGCTATCCAGATGGGAATTTCTTCCTTTGTAAAGGGATTAACAGCCACTCTTCCTGTGTCTATCCCTTCTTTTTCTTCTTCAAGCAAATCTTTCCTCATCAGGCGCATCGATATTCTGTGTTCAATCCAGCTCTCGAGCCTTTCTTTCTCTCCAGAATGCAGGATTAAATCGCGAGCTAAAGGATGTTCAGGAGAGAGGACGAGGAAGGTCGCCCCGTAAATTGTATCGATTCGAGTCGTAAATACTTCGATAGAGAGGTTCGAATCAGCCACAGGAAACTCTATTATTGCTCCTTTACTTTTCCCAATCCAGTTCCTCTGCATCAGGAGCACATGTTCAGGCCATTTTTTAAGCAAAGTATGACCTGAAAGGAGTTCCTCGGCATAATCAGTAATCTTTAAGAACCATTGTTCCATTTCTTTCTGCTTCACTTCTGAATCGCAGCGCCAGCACCTTCCTGAGATGACCTGCTCATTGGCCAACACCGTGCGACACTGAGGACACCAGTTCACCCAGCTTTTCTTCCTGTAGGCTATCCCTCTCTCAAACATTTTAAGAAAAATCCACTGATTCCACTTATAGTATTCCGGAAGACAGGTGTTGACTTCTCTTGACCAGTCGTAGCTAAGCCCAAGCCTTTTCAGCTGGGCCTTCATATGAGCAATATTTTCTAATGTCCATTTCTGTGGATGAATTCCCTGTATAATGGCGGCGTTTTCTGCAGGCATTCCCAAGGCATCCCAGCCAATGGGGTGGAGGACGTTGAAGCCATTCATGAACATGAAGCGGGAGATTACATCGCCAATGGTATAGTTTCGCACATGTCCCATATGAATTCTTCCCGAAGGATAGGGATACATCTCGAGGCAGTAATATTTTTTCTTCTCGGGATTTTCTTGGACACAGAAAACTCCCCTTTGCTCCCAGATTAACTGCCATTTCTCTTCTATGTTTTTGAAATCGTAAGATTCCTTCATTTTTTCTCTTTTTGGGGTTTAAACTGAGAAGATAAAGCCGCTTTTTTCTTCGTTAAAAGTAGCGTTAGAATCATCGATAAATATTAGATTCATTGACAGTAAAAGTCAAGAATGTACTGAATTTTTCCTGCAATTCAGACAGTAGAGGGTCTTTTGGAAAAAATCCACTAGAAGCGTTAGGAGCAAAGATCTTAATTTGAGACAAGAAGAGGGCTGTATATGACGAAAAGAACTTTAGAGAGGCTTTCCCTCAAATAAAACGGAGA
>CAYSCS010000067.1:0-6710 GCA_964429695.1 uncultured Eubacteriales bacterium | reverse complement strand
CTCCTATTCCAATGAATTTTATAGTTACGTGTCCGGATATTCTATTTTTTATCAACTAATCGGGAGATGATCCACATATTTGAGATTTGAATGTAACAAAATTTATTGCATTAATAATTAGATTGTAGGTTAGCTTTCCTTGGGGACTATCCTTTTCGAAAAATATATTATGATTATTTAATTAAGATAAAAATTTTAGGTAATAGAGAAATCATTTTAAGGGGATTTGATTTAGACTTTATCCTCTTAGCTCCTTTATCCGCTCATTTCTATCTATTCTAGAGGTTGAAAGAAGTGCGTAAACTTTGAACATAACTAGTGGACAAATTCTCTATATGTTGATGATTATAATTAAAATTTATTTATTTATTTTTATTTATTTGCATTATTTATCATTTATTATACATAATACTTGACAATATGATTATTTATTAATATAAAAAATGCTCCTAGCAGAGATGCTGAAGGATAAATGGATATTAAAAAATATAATACAAAATACTCCTATACATCTAGGCAGAAAGGATGGGGGAAATTATTAATTTCCTTTTAGTTCCCATAACTAGGAGGAATCAACTAGTCAAAAATAATTATTACGAAGGAGATTATGAGCAACAAAACACCCCAACAGAGGCTGATTATACCCTTTTTTCAGGTAATCTATGATCTTAACTTTTCTCGGAGGCCAATATTAACTCACGGGGAATGGTGGGTTTTTTCCAATGAAGAAGAAGGTGGGCCTTTTCCGAATATTAAGGGAGAAGTTTAAAATCTGTCTTCGATTGGAAATCACATAGCGTTTATTTCAGAGGAAGGAGCCTCCTCTTTTAGATGTTTAGTGGCTCGCATCTAATAAATATGTTGAATAAAGGTAACATTTGATATAAGGAGAGAAAAATGACAAAAGGAAACAGAAAAACTGTGGTTAATTCTTGGAATGAATGGGATCCTCTTAAGCACATCATTCTCGGCAGGCCTGACGGGACCATGGTCCAGGCTCCTGAGATTGCCATTCAGCGCAATTGGCCCTATCACGGATTTCCAATGGGTACTTATGGGCCTTATCCCCAGGAAATGGTAGATAAGGCTAATGAACAGCTTGATAATTTTGTTAAAATCCTGGAGAATCGTGGAATTAGAGTTGACCGGCCTACTCCAATCGATTTCAGTCAGGCGGTGCAGACCCCTGATTGGAAACAGGAAACGATGTTTGGTTGCATGCCAGCTCGTGATTTGCTTCTCACGGTGGGTAATGAAATTCTGGAAGCAACTATGTCTTACCGCAGCCGCTGGTTCGAATATCTTTGTTATCGTCCTTTATTCCTCCAGTACTTCAAAGAAGATCCAAATTTTCGTTTGGAAGCAGCTCCCAAGCCGCGCTTGACTGAACGCTCTTACAAGAAAGACTGGTGGAAAGAGTGGTACTTTTTGAGTGAGGATGAACAGTATAGCCGTGCGGAAAAGGGCGATTGGATATTGACTGAAGAAGAACCATTATTTGATGCAGCCGATGTTGTCCGCTTCGGGAAGGATCTTTTTGTTCAGAAATCCATGGTTACTAATGATGCGGGCATTGATTGGCTGCGTCGTCACTTTCCCAATCATCGTATCCATAAAGTAGGGCGGAGGGAACTTTTGCCATGGCATATGGATACCACTCTAGTACCGCTGCGACCTGGCTTTGCGCTTATTAACCCCACGCGAATTCCTATCGACAAAAGGGAATTTGAACTGTTCAAGAAGAACGACTGGGAACTTGTGGAAGCCCCGAAGGCACTTTTAAAGAAGAAAAATCCGTTGGACTTCTGCAGTTGGTGGCTTAACATGAACTGTCTTGCTCTTGACCCCAAGACTGTCTGTGTGGAAGCCAGTGAACCACCGGTAATGGAACTGCTTGATAAACACGGTTTCGAAGTCGTTCCAGTTCCCTTTTATGATGTGGCACCGTTTGGGGGCGGCCTACACTGCTGTACAGCTGATGTTTACCGTGAGGGAAAATGTGAGGATTATTTTCCTAAACAGATTGAAGGCTTCTAAAATCCTAAGTTCACTCTTCTGATGACGGAACGAAATTTAAGTATGAATTTTATAGTCTCTAGAGAGAGGATAATCAAAATGAAAACCTCAACAAAAATATTGGAAAATACCATAAAGAGATGTCGAGAAAGGAATATTATCATTCCCACTTATGAGGAGATGGCTCATCCTGAAAAAATACCTCAAGGTATCAAAGAGGAACTTAGGAATATAGGTCTCTGGGATCTTCATCCAAGGAATCTGTTCAGAATTACCTGGAAGAACGAACCGGTCGAATTTGGAGGAGGATTTGGAAGTGTGAATTTCTTGGAAATACCTCCAGAATTATCTGGTGTAAAAGCAAGGATTATCATTCTCATCGGGAAATATTTCCCCACAGGTTCTCACAAGGTTGGAGCTACCTTTGGCCCATTAGTAGAAAAATTGGTAAGAGGAGCTTTTGATCCCACAACCCAAAAAGCATTGTGGCCTTCGACCGGAAATTACTGCCGAGGAGGGGCCTACGATTCCTACCTCCTAGCATGTCCTTCTATTGTTGTTCTTCCCGAAGAAATGTCTAGAGAAAGGTTTGAATGGTTGGAGAAAATAGGAACTGAAATTTATGCCACGCCTGGTTCTGAAAGCAATGTTAAAGAGGTATATGATAAAAGCTTTGAGCTAAAGAGAGAAAGACCTGATGAGATTGTTATTCTAAACCAATTTGATGAAATTGGAAATGCAATCTGGCATTATGTCTGCACTGGACAAGCAATTGAAGAAGTTTATCACAACCAAAAAGAAAAGAATCAAAGGCTGACTGCTCTCTTCCTGACGCAAGGATCAACAGGAACCCTCGGCTCAGCTGACTATCTTCGAGAAAAATTTCCTCAAATAAAGGTCTGTGCAGGAGAAGCCTTGCAATGTCCCACCCTCCTTTACAACGGATATGGATCCCATAGGATTGAGGGAATCGGGGATAAGCATGTGCCCTGGATTCACAATGTGAAGAACATGGACGTGGTAGCGGGTATTGATGATGAATGTTGTATGAGACTCCTCCGACTATTCAATGAGAGGGAAGGCAAATCATTTTTGAAGGCAAAAGGTATTCCTGAGGAAATAGTGGGAAAGTTAGATCTTTTGGGAATTTCATCTGTAGCCAACTTAATCGGAGCCATAAAAATGGCTAAATACTATGAAATGAGCTCTAATGATATAGTGTTCACTATCGCTACTGATTCTATGGAGCTCTATCAGTCTAGAATAAAAGAATTGAGAAAAAAGCAAGGAGATTATACAGAATACAACGCGGCGGCTGACTTCGAGGGCTGTTTGATGAATATCACCATAGATCATATGTTAGAACTCACTTATTGGGACAAAAAGAGAATTCACAACCTTAAATATTTCACCTGGGTTGAACAACTCGGAAAGGATGTGGAGGAGCTGGACAGACAATGGTATGACGAAAACTATTGGAAGGATAAATATCATTCTTACAGAGAATGGGACAAACTTATCACTGAATTCAATCAGAAAACAGGGCTTCTAGATAAATATAAATAAATCAGAGAGAAATCGTAGTCTATTATGTCCGATTCCCAGATCAAAATTTTTCTGAATTCATCCCTTATCAAATAGCTGATTTGTATCAGGGAGATCAATTTATGGGGCCCCAATCATCAAGAAAGAAGCAACGTCCTGCTCCGCCTAAAGCTAAATCTATTTCGGTGATGAACTCGATATCATTTACAATTTTAAAGTGAAAAATAACTACTTGATTCTAAAGCAAAGAGAAACAACTCATGCTCTTCTTTCCTTTTCCTCTAATAAATTAAGAGGGGAAGGTTTTGAGGGAAAGAGGAGAAAATTGTATTCTACGTGAGATACAGAAAAGTGAATAAATGGTTTTATTCTTCACGCTGAGCAGGTTATGAATTTAAAGATGCGAAGGTTAAGGGAATAGGAGCTTTGTTAATGCTTCAATTTAAAATATTTTAATAGTTCAGGGAGGGCTCAATGAAAAAACAAGTTTTAGCCTCTTTTCTTTTCCTTTCATTATTTTTGCCTTTTGCTCTTTTTTCCCAAACATCGCCTGAAGAATTCTTAGGATTTGAAGTGGGTACCGACCGCAAGTTAGCAGATTATAAACAGATTCAGACTTATTTCCAGCTACTTGATCAGGAATCAGCCAAAATTAAAGTCCTAACCATCGGTCAGTCAACCCAGGGAAAACCGATGATTATGGCCGTTATCACTTCTGAAGCAAACATGGCTGATCTTGACCATTATAGGGCCATCACCAAACAGCTGAGAGATGCTAAAAACCTCACTCCGGACCAGGCTCGGAAGCTCTCTAAGCAGGGCAAAGTAATTCTCCTCATAACCTGCAATCTGCATTCTGATGAAATAGCTTCCTCTCAAATGGCCATGGAGCTCGCTTATAAATTAGTGACAGGGAAAACTCCCTTTAATTCTGACCAGATTTTGGACGAGGTCATTGTCCTCCTTATCCCCTCCACAAACCCCGATGGTACGCAGATGGTGACTGACTGGTACAAAAAATATCTAGGGACCAAATATGAAGGGGTAAGGATGCCCTGGCTATACCATCATTATGCAGGTCATGATAACAACCGAGACTGGTTCATGCTAAATCTGGCTGAGACAAGAGCAGTGACTAAAGTCTTATACCACGATTGGATCCCTCAAATCCATATTGACGAACACCAGATGGGTGAGACAGACGCTCGACTCTTTCTGCCTCCTTTTGTAGATCCACCTAATCCCAATGTTCATCCTCTCCTGTGGAGGGGAATTGACTTATGTGGAATGAAGATGGCTTATGACCTCCAGAAAAATGATTTTAAAGGAGTTGTCTACGGTAGAGAATACATAGGCTGGTGGGATGGCGCCTGCGATAATACTGGTTGGCTCCACAACGTCATTAACATCCTCAGCGAAGTAGCCTCGGTTAATATAGCCAGTCCTATCTATATAGACCCCACAGAGTTGCCCAAATCAACCATTGAAAAACGCATGCAGCTGCCTGATCCGTGGCCGGGAGGCTGGTGGAGGCTGAAAGACATCGTAGATTATGAGCTTTGCTTCACTTTCAGTCTGATTGAAATAGCTTTTGTGTATAAAGAAGATTTCCTCTACAACTTCTATAAGATGTGCAGGGATTCTATAGAGAAAAATGAACCATCGCAGCCCTATGCCTTTATCATACCAAAAACTCAGCATGATTATCCTACCGCCCTTAAGATGCTCGATATTCTGATGCTTGGAGGAGTGGAAATCCATCAGGCTCAGGAAGATTTTGTGGCCGATGGAAAATTTTATCCGGCTGACTCTTTTGTTGTCTTAATGTCTCAACCCTATAGACCTTATGCCCAAGCTCTGCTGGAAAAACAGAAGTATCCTGATGTCAGACCTTATCCTGAGATTCCCCCCATCCCACCTTATGATTCAGCAGGCTGGACGCTACCTCTGCAGATGGGTGTCCGCTGTGATCAAGTCCAAAAGCCTTTTAACGCCAATCTCATTAAGCTGAGAAAAATAGTCTATCCATCCCCAGTATCACTAGCTATAAGAGAGCCGTATCTTGTGCTAGATTCCAGGATGAATAATTCTTATGCTATTGTTTTCCAACTTATAAAAGATGGGGCAGAAATCTACCGCTCTCTAGAAACACTCCAAAAAGAAGGTTTAAATGCAGCTGCGGGAAGTTTTATTATCAAGAATACACCCCATATTCAAGAAGTTCTTCCTGAACTTTTACAGAAATGGCCAGTTGAGGTCTCAAGTCTTGACAACCTAAATGAAGTTACCAATGCACGTCTGTTAAGACATCGAGTCGGACTTTATCAGTCGTGGAGAGCCAACATGGATGAGGGCTGGACAAGGTATGTTTTAGATGAATTGAAAATTCCTTTCCTCACTCTTCACAATGAGGATTTCCAGTCAACAAAAAAGATCAGAGTGAATTTGAATTCTAAATTCGATGCCATAATTTTCGCCGATGAGAACCCAGAGGCGATCAAAACAGGAGAGCCAGGTCAAGGCTCTTCTTATGAGAGCTATTTCTTTGATATGCCTTCTGAGTATAGAGGAGGAATCGGCCAGGAAGGAGTTGAAGCTCTCAAGAGTTTTGTTACCCAGGGAGGAATTCTAGTCACTCTCAACCAGGCTTGTGGCTTAGTTATTAAAGAATTCAATCCCCCTCTCAGTAATGAGCTGGTAGGAGTCAACCACACTAAATTCCTATGTCCAGGCTCTATTTTAAAAATTGAGGTGGATAATAAGTCACCTATCGGCTATGGAATGCCAGAAGAAGCTGCAGCCATGTTCTCTCGTTCCCTTGCTTTAAGAACCAGGGTACCTTGCGGAGAATGGGAGAGAAAGGTCGTAGCCAGCTACTCCAAAGAGGATGTCCTCTTGAGCGGCTGGCTTCTGGGGGAAGATATAATCGTCCGCCGCGGGGCTGTAGTCGATCTTAAGTACAAAAAAGGGCATATCATTGTTATCGGTTTCCGCTGCCAAAATCGAGCTCAATCTCACGGGACATATAAGTTTTTGCTCAATGCTCTCCTTTATCCAGAAGTCGATTAAAAAGGAGATTTGGGACAAGTATCGATTTTACCAAAATCTGTTTGGGGGTCCTTTGAATTTCCTTCCGCTCTATCTCATAG
>CAYSCS010000066.1:0-16029 GCA_964429695.1 uncultured Eubacteriales bacterium | reverse complement strand
GGAGAATTGCTCCAGTTGAACAAAGTCATCAATATGGTGGTGAGCCTCAAAGGTGAGCTCAAACACATCTTGAGTTACCGATCCTGAACGTGGGATGAGAAGGCAATTGAGGAATGGTGTACCCTGGCAGAGAGGGTTAATCATCAGTTGAGAAAAAAAGTTTGCTAAGACCCTGTGGCTACAGTGGTAGGGAATTCTGGACCACTGTGACTCTCCGATTCATACAGGAAAGCTGGAGGGAATCAATACCAAGATCAAAGTCATTAGACGAAAGGCTTATGGCTTCTATGATCTGGGTGACTTCTCTTTAAAGATCATTCAAGCTTTTACCAACTAAATTGGAGAAGACCCAAAAATGCCATTAAAGATTTTTAGAGCCCTCCATTTTGTGGTCAGAGAGAAGCGATCTACTGAGATTGTGCTCTTAAGGTCAAAGCTCAGTCCCATCTCATTATCTTCGGTTCAGTTTTACCAGTCTGATTGTATTTTTGAAGAGACCTCCCCTTAGCTTTAAGATCATCATTGTTCTAATGAAACAGGAAGTTAGGCGGCTAATGGAAACTCGCACAAAGCCGACGAATCTCAAGGAACAAGCGGTACTTCTCCAACGAGGTGGCCAGACGAAGGACCAAGCGACCACCGTGACGGATGAGCCGTCCCCCAGTCTCAATCAACTGCCAGCGCAGCGTGGCCACCGTCTTGGAACGCCCATCGAAAACCACAGGGCGTTGGCTGAAAAATCGCCGCTCCTCATCTGCTCCATCCCAAACCCGCTCTTTGGCTCCTTGATCAACTTCTCCGCTTGGCCCCGCTGGTTATGAAACCAAACGACTTCTTCCGCCAAAAGCTCATCCCCGCTGCTGGCGAGGACGTGGTAGCAATAGCCTTGCGGCGAGAAAAGCCCAAACTGAGGATCACTCCAGCGTTGGACCACCAGAGGAAAAACCACTTCCCCCTTCCCCAGCGTGTGAATCGCCGTCCCCACCTCCCGGTCTTTCTTCTGACCCTCTCAGTCGAAAAGCACTTTCCAGTCGCTGGTTGTATTGATAACTTCTTTCACTCCAGCATCTTGGTCAGCTGTGATCGTATACCCAATCCCCCTCTCTTCACACTCATCCATAACAGCCGCCTGATAAAAAGCGCTGTCGGAGCGAAGATAGCGAATCCTGGGGCAGAGACTCAAACACCGCCTGAAAAACTCCAGCGTCCCGCTCTGGGAGGCCACATTCCCTTCCCGAAACTCATACCTCAAGCAAACACCATTTTCCGCCAGGAAGCCCAGAATCGGTTGATATCCCTTCACCTTCTTGTAGGTCCACTGCGCCTCCTTTTTCTCTGCTTCAATCACTGTCGCATCGACATCCAGCGTATACTCTGGCGTCGCCAGCCGCTTCTCAATCTCACCCGCCACTTCTTCTGAAACCCCCACCACCTTCCAGCATCAGCAACAGAGGCTCAATATACTCCCAGGCCTCTGAGCCCCGGTTCGAGCCAGGCCGAGGAAAATTCTCTCTCACCTTCCGATCAACCTTCAATGTCCTGATGACTTCCCCAAAGAGCGTCGAACCGCTTCGCGGTCTGATGAGCTCGTCGCTGTGTTCAAGCTTGAAAGGCAAAATCCCTTGCTGTATCATAACGACGCCCTCCTGGTTAAGGTATCATCCATCGGGTGATTTGTTTTTTTCATCAAAAATAACCTTATATCAGGAGGCTTTTCGTTTCAATTAAATCTTCTATCGGCAAATCGGGGGATGAACGAGTTTTTTTAATTAAATTTTTTAAAATAAATAATCACTGCATTCTTCCTCGCTTCTTTAAATTTTTGTTTATACTCATCAAGATGTTATGAATTTTTAATGAATAAGGCTAATTCTTTCGATCCATTTAAATTATTACACCTGAGATCTAAGTTCCTTTGACATCTTGATAAAGAAAGGCGATTAGATTACGTTAAACTTTGATTGACAATTTAATGCATCTCCCTTGATAATTATATAAAATGAATTCCAAAAGAAGAAAATTTTTAGAAGAGAGAAT
This sequence comes from uncultured Eubacteriales bacterium, assembly GCA_964429695.1. GTDB lineage: Bacteria > Acidobacteriota > Aminicenantia > Aminicenantales > Aminicenantaceae > CAYSCS01. The sequence goes on along the minus strand of CAYSCS010000066.1, from coordinate 13,992 downwards.
GTTTTAAAAGGAAATTAAAATTGAGAATGATTTTAAGCTGAGATTTAAAGATTGAAATGAGAATCCTTCACACAGCAGACATTCATTTGAGAGAAGTTGAAGACGAGAGATGGAAAACTTTAGAAAAGATAGTTGAGATAGGAAGGAAAGAAAAGGTATCTTTTTTGATAATAAGCGGTGACCTTTTCGATAGGGGGTTTGATGCAGAAAGGCTCAGACCAAAGATTCGAAAGATTCTCTCAGGGAATGGATTCGAAGTCCTTATTATTCCCGGAAATCATGATCGAGATTCATTTAAAACAGGGCTTTTTTTTGGCGAGGATACGCGAATCCTTAGCGACCCTTTTATGCCATTTGAAACTGAAAATGTTAGAATTTTTGGTCTTCCTTTTGAACAGATAGAAGGAGAACAGCTCATCAGCCGGCTTGCATCCTTGAAAAACCTGATGATCGGAAATAAGAAAAACATACTCCTTTGTCACGGCGAGCTCCTCGATTCCTTTTTTTCCAGGAGAGACTTTGGAGATGAAGGTACAGATAGATATATGCCTTTCTGGCTCTGGTATTTCAATGACCTCCCTGTAGATTATGTGCTTTGTGGTCACTTCCATACTCGTCTTGATATAAGAAAATTAGATAAGGGAGGTTATTTTGTCTACCCTGGTTCTCCCTTATCTATAACAAGAAAGGAAGTTGGGCAGAGAAGACTCAACATGTTCGAGGTGGGAAGCGAGCCGAGAGAACATCCCATAGATTCTTATCATTATGAAATACTGGAGGTAGAGCTCGACCCTTTTTCCACAGAAAATCAGCTTGATGATTTAAGAATGCGCATAAATATTCTCCATCCGGAGGCAAGATTAGTCCTAAGAGTAAGCGGTTACTTTGATTCCAGACAGATAGGAATGACTGAAAGTGGACTGCAATTCAAGATTAAAGAACTTTCAGAGAGAAAGATCATAGAGATGAATTTTGAAGTCAGGGATATTCAGGAGATAATCGGGGATGACCTCTATAAAGATTTTCTAAATGAAGTTGAGAAGAGGAACCTTGATGTCGAAACAAAGAAAAGTCTTAAAGAACTTGTAATTCGAGCAATGATAGAGGCAAGGAAATGAGGATAGAAGAATTCTCCATAAGGAGATACGGCCCCTTACCTGATTCAGGACGCGTCGTCTTGGGAAATTTTACCCTCTTTTTCGGAAACAACGAGGATGGAAAGACTCTGACTATAGATGCTTTGGTGAGGTTTCTCTTCGGGAAAAAGGCGAGGGTTTTTGAGGATGTAGATAGGGTGGAAGAAGAACCAGAAGGCTATGTAATCGTTAAAGATGATAAAGGAGAGACCCACAAATTTCCAGAAAAAGGAGATTTCACTGCCATAACGGGAATAAGCCCCACTGAAGCTAGGAATATTTTCATCATCCGAGACAGTGATCTTTCGATATCGAGAGAAAGTGAACATTACCGTAATGTAACAGACAAATTGACTGGGTTAAGGACAGAGAAAATAGAAAGAATTAAGAGTTCGCTCTTAGAACTGGGAAAGTTAACACCTAGCGGAGATTTTAGAGATGTGAAGGATGAAAAGCTCAAGACCCGAATCAACGAAGCCAGAACGCTTCTTGAAGATATAAGGAAGCTCAGAAAAGAAGCTATAAAGAGTAATTTTGATGGGCTCGAAAAATCTCTTTTCGAGATAGAGGAAAATTTTAAACAAGTCGAGTATCGACTGAAACTCTTCGAACAAGCAAAAAACAGAGAGACTTATGAAAAGGGAAAAAGATCTCTTGAAGTCCTCAAGGAACTTATGGAAGAGCTCAAGAAATTGCGTTTATTTTCCTTAGATGAAGAGAGGGCATGGATAAGATATGAACAGGATTTGTTTAGAGAAAAAGAAAGGAAGGGGAGGCTTTTAGAGGAGATAAAGAAAAAACAAAAAGAGCTTGAAGAATTAATGAGTAAATTTAAAGAAGAGAAGCAGAAATTTGACCTTCTCGAAAGAATAAAGAAAAAGATCGATGACGAATTGAAGCCTGATTTAAAAAGTTATGAAATAAAAGAAGCAGAGCTTGAGGAGAAAAAGGCAAAGAGTGCCTTTTTCTCCTCAGCATCCTTGATTTCGGCCTTGCTGCTTATGGTCTCTATGATAGGGTTAATGGTCAATAAAACAGAAAAAATCTTTTTATATTTATTGATTATTTTTGCTTTTTTAGGCGCAGTCTTTGGATTCCAGAAATACATCCTTTTTCGTGAAAAATCGGGGATGAAGGGTTTGTTAAGAAGAATCCGCTTCAACAAAGCAAAATATGACTTGAAGGGCGAAAGCATAGAGGAAATTCTTCAGAGTATCCAGAAATTTGATGAGAATCATTACCTAATGAAGAACGTAGTCGATTCTTTAGAAAAAGAGATAGAAGTGAAGAAAAGCGAAATAGAAAATCTAAGCCAACGTGAAATGCCCGAATTAGAGTCAAAGATTAGAAATTCAGAGAGCGAGATAGATCGCATCAAAAGAAGAGTCAATGTGGAAAATCTTTCGGATTATCGGAATAAACTCAAAGAGCTTCAAGAAAAAGAAAACCTATTTGGAAGGCAAATTGAAGTACTGAGCACCCTCTTTGGCAAAAAGGGTGAGAATTTGGGAGAGTTAATTTCATCTTGGCATGCTGAAATAGAGAATTTAAAAATCTACAAAGATAAGGCCGAGGGAGTTTCTTATTCCAAACAAGAAGAAGAGAAGCTTAAGGAAATTAAGGCTTATCTCTTAGAAATGAGAGAGAGTGTGGAGAAACAAATCTCAGATTTTCTTCTTCGACTTGAAGAGGTGGAAAGAAGGGCTAATAGCCTCTTTAAAATAGAATCAGATTACATCCACTGTAAAACCTCAGTAGATTTAAAGGCAGTAGAAGAAAAGGTTGAAAGATTCATTCAGAGTGCGGAAAAAGTTAGGGAATTGGTTCTTTTCTCAGGGGAAATATTCGATAAAATAAAGCTGGAGGAAGAAGAAAAGATTTCTCGTCTTTTCGGGAAAGAGAGCCCTATTTCTCGATATTTCTCTAGAATAACAGAAGGTTTTTATTCGGAGGTAATTTTTAATGTTGAGGAGAAAAAACTCTTTGTCAGGAGACATGATGGTTTGATTCTAGATGTCAAGAAACTTTCTGGTGGGGCATGGGATCAATTATATTTTTCTATCAGGTTGGGGATTGCTGAGAGTCTTCTTGCAGGAGGAACAGCGTTCTTCATCCTGGATGACCCTTTTATTAAGGCTGATAGAAAGAGGCTTGAAAAGCAGATTAGAATTCTGAGAAAAATATCTGAATCGGGATGGCAAATTATCTATGTCACAGCAAAAGATGAAGTGAGAGAAGTTCTGAAAGATGAAATTGAGAGCAGAAAAATTGATTATCGACAATTCAGTTGATTTAGTTTGGACTAATAGGGCTTAAGATTAATTTCAGAATATGAAATAGGATCTCTTAGTCATGAAAAAATGTTGCGTTTCAATTTCAGATTTAAACGATGAACAGCTGAGAATTATCAAGTTTCCCCTGGAAAAGAACATTTTAGTCATTGGACCTGCTTCTTCCGGCAAGACACAGCTCCTCTTTCAAAGGGCTGTTTTTTTAGCTAAGCAGCATAACATTTCATCTGAATGTTACAGAATATTCGTTTCTAATGAGATTCAGAAAGATTTTCTTAAATCTGAGGTTCTTCGCTTTGCTCTCCCTGATGAGGTTTTTACTACTTTAAATGATTGGTGTAGGTTGCTTTACGAAAGCTATATCTCCAAAGACCTCCCCCGCGTGTATATTAATTTAAAGATAGATTATTTGAGAGTAAGGCAGAGCGTACTGAATCTTCTCCAGAGAAGAAAAGAACTCAGAAATTTATTGAAAATTGCCCTTGTTGATGATGGACAGGATTTGTCTCCAGAAGCCTTTGAGATCCTCAGCCATTCGGCTTCACATGTCACTGTTTTTGCTGATTTTGAACAGAAGGTTATCGCAAGTGAAACCTCTCCAGAGATTATTCTTCAGAAATTAAAGCCTGAATGTGTTAAGATTAATATTTCCCGTTCTTATAGAGAATCTCCTCTAATTGCAAACCTTGCTTCCTATTTTATTTCTGAAGAAGATGCGAGCCTTGAGAGTTTCCCTCAATCATTTTTCCGCACCAAAGGCATAGAATGTCCAGTTTGTTACATAGCGCCCTCTTTTGAGGAAGAAATGAACCAGCTGGCTGAGACTGTAAGTTTGAGGATGCTTAAAGGAGAAAGAGTTGGCATCATAGTTCCTAGCTTAAGCTTAGTCCATGAAGTATCGCTTCAACTCAAGAAGAGAGGGGTTGAAGTGGAGAAAGCAATAGAGAGAGAGGCTCAAAATGTGGCTCATGGTGGTTATAATTTTACTAATAGTTATCCGAAGATCACTACATACTCTATTTCTAAGGGACTGAAATTTCAGAGCGTTCTTTTGCCCCAATTGACAGAAAATTCTTTTTCTTGGGCACAGAATGAAATGAGGAAGAGGGCTCTTTTTATAGGGCTTTCGAGGGCAAGTTCATGGGTATATCTAAGCACAGTCAAGGGGCTTGAGTTTAGAGAAATTGAAATTTTGAAGAGAGCAAAAGAGAAAGGATTCATCTTATTAATAGACTTTTTTTGAAATGAATCTCTATTAAAGTCTTGCTTCCTTGATTTGATTTTATTTTAATGTTTTTATTTGCCTAGATAGACAAGAATGAAAATCTAGGTCATTGACTCAAGAAGGCTAGATTGTTATTTTAGCTCCTATTTTTTAAGAGGAGAAGAGGATGAAAAGAAAAATCTTTCAATCCTTTTTCATCATTTTCTTGATTTTACTCATCTCAAGTGCGGTCTTTTCTCAGGGAGAGGAATTCATAAGACCTGTTAGGGTAGGGGAGCAGATGCCGGATTTTACCCTTCCTGTTTATCAAGGTGGGGAAGTTACTCTTTCTAAGCTCAGGGGAAAAAATGTGATTATCATCTTTCCCCGAGGATTAGCCGGAGAGAGGCACTGGTGTCACGTGTGCAATTATCAATATGCAGAGATTTCCGAGCTTGAGCTCAAAAAGCAAATAAGAAAGTTAAATAATGTTGAGATTCTTTTTATTTTGCCTTATAGCAGAGAGATGATAGATGATTGGGTCGAGAAATTCACTCTCCAAATGGATGACCTTAAAAAGTGGAAAAACCCTGACACTCCTGAAAAACTGGATGAAAAGGGGAAGAAAAGAGTTGAACTTTTAAGAAAATATTTCCCGAAGAATTATGAGTATGAAGAGGGAAAAGTGCCCCTTCCTATCCCGATTCTCATCGACTCTGATAGAGTGGTCTCTGGGGGACTTCAATTATTTACCAAAGAATGGAGTGGGAGTAAGATTGAGCAGAACATTCCAGCTGTGTTTATCGTCGATGAAGAAGGTATTCTCAGGTTCAAATATATAAGCCAGAACACCTTCGACAGACCCGACGCTGAATACCTTTTAAACATTCTTTCTTGCCTTACTAGATAGAAAAGAGCTGAGTTTTTATTAAAAAGAACATTGTACTTAGGAAAAACGAAGATGGGAAAAAAACTAGAATTTAGACCTATAGGCTTAGTTAGGACCGAGACGAGAGAAGTGCCCCATTCCTGGAAGAATTCGGAAGTGGAAGGGAAAGTTAGAGTTTATAAGCGTTATGAAGAAGGGATTAAAAATATCTCTCCTGGAGAAGAGATAGTGCTCATTTTCTATTTTCATAAGAGTAGACCATTCACCAAGAAAGATATTAAACAACATCCTCGAGGAGATAAAAGCCTTGCTAAAAAAGGAGTTTTCAGCCTCTGCTCGCCTCTAAGGCCTAATGCGATAGGGATGTCTGTGGTTAAAGTAACTGCATTGAAAGATAATGAAATCTACGTTAAAGGCTTGGATATTCTGGATAAGACCCCAATTCTTGATATTAAACCCTATTTTAAGTAATGACCTTAAACGTTATTTTCATGAATTGACTTAGCTTTCCTGAGAATATAAATTAATAATCAAACACTTTCGAGAATGATTATTTTCGTTATTTATTTCAATAGAAAAAAATCAGCGCTTTGTTTAGTTTGATAAAGTAATAAGGAGGTCTGATTTGATTAAGTGTAAATTGAGTCGTTTCACGTTTTTCGTCTTTTTCTTCATCTTCTGGTTCATGTCTCCTTTTCTTGCTGCCGAAGATGTTGTCATCAGAGCAAAGAAAATCTACACAGTCTCCCACGGAATCATTGAGGAAGGAATGATTCTGGTTAGAGAAGGAAAAATTTCAAAAGTGGGAAAGGAAATAAGCATCTCTGAAAATTCGAAGATTATTGATGCAGAGGTTGTTATACCTGGGCTTATCGATATTCACTCTCATCTCGGTGTTTATAGCCTTCCTTTTGTTGAAGAGAATTACGATGGCAATGAGATGACAGACCCTATTACCCCCCAAGTGCGTGCTCTTGATTCTTTCAATTTTGATGATCCAGCGATAAAGGCCGGCCTTAAAGGAGGAGTCACCACCATCGTCTCTCGACCAGGAAGTGGAAACATAATCGGTGGAACCAGCGTTGCGGTGAAGCTTAAAAATGCACCACCCGAAGAAATGATTCTTAAAGAAGTTTGCGACCTTAAGATGGCCATTGAAGGAAACCCTGTTGGAGTCTATGGGCAGAAGAAAAAGATGCCTTCTACATTGATGGCTGTCTATCACTTAGCACGAAAGGCTTTTCTTGAAACTCAAGCCTACATGAAGAGCTGGGAAAAATATGAAAAGGAGAAGATGTCAAAGAAGGATGCTACTCCCCCCAAAAGAGACTTGGGAAAGGAAATCCTTGTTATGGCTCTTAAAAGGGAAATTCCTGTCCATATTCACTGCGCTACTGCCTCTGAGATAGTAAGTTGCATTCGGCTTGCTGATGAATTCAATTTGAAGCTGAGCCTTGGGCATTGTTACTGGGCTCATCTTATTGTTGATGAACTGGCAAAACGCAGGGATGTCCACTTTAATGTTGGACCTCCTGTTTTCTTTACTTATTTTGATAATATCCTTAGGTTCAAGAATAACCCGGCGATATTGGCCAATGCGGGGCTTAAAGTTTCGCTCCAGACAGATGCAATCGGAGGCGCTCAACAAAATCTTCTTCATTTAGCTTCATTATGCTTCAGGTATGGGATGAAGGAAGAGGATGCCCTCAAAGCTGTTACCCTTAATGCTGCTGAAGCAGTGGGTCTTGAAAATAGAATTGGAAGCATAGAGGAAGGTAAAGACGCAGACCTGGTTATTCTCACAGGGCACCCTCTTGAATTCACTACTTCTGTGGATAAGGTTTTGATCGATGGGAAAATAGAATTTGAAAAAAAGGAAAGTTCAAGAGTAAAGGATTTTGAGATTAATGCTCCCAAGGCAAGAAAAGACTTGATAATCCCTAGCTACCTTAAAGATAACTTTGCCCTGAAAGGGGGCTTGATTCTGACGATGGCAGGGACTCCTCTTGAAAAGGGGATATTGCTGGTGAAGAGGGGAAAGATAGAGAAGGTGGGTAAGAATCTTATGATTCCTGAGGGATATCCTATAGTTGATGCGAGTGAATTTGTGGTGATGCCCGGCTTAATTTCGGCTCGTTCATACATCGGAATCTCCTCTAATTGGAGACAGCAGAGCTCTATAGATGAAATATCAAAGCCTGTTGTGCCGGAAATGGAAGTTTGGCATGCCATCGAACCCCAGGCACCTCATTTTTCTTTTAGCCGCGAGTTGGGAATTACCACTGCCATGGTAACGCCAGGAAATAAGAATGTGGTAGGTGGACAAGCAGCAGTAGTGAAAACTGCTGGAGCGATAGTCGATAAGATGTTAGTTAAAAATAAAGCGATGATGGTCTTTGGCTTAGGAGCTTCTGCAAAGAGAGAGGATCAGATGCCAATGACGAGGATGGGGATAGCAGCTCTTTTGAGAGAGACTCTTACCAAGGCAAAGGAGTACATGGAAAAAGTGGAGATAGCAAAAAAAGATAAGGATGCACTTGAACTTGAGAGAGATTTTTCACTCGAGGCTCTCATTCCTGTCTTAAGGGGGGAGATGCCTGTTCTCATTCATTGTGAAAGAAGAGATGACATCTTGACTGCTTTAAGAATTGCAGATGAGTTTCAACTAAGGGTCATTCTTGATGGAGCTACAGATGCTTATAAGATTGTGGATGAGATAAGAAAAAGAAACATCCCCATCATCTTGGAAGACATCTTCAGAGGTTTGGGGAGTGTCGAGGATGCAGGGTTTAACCCTGAGGCTGCGGCGATTTTGAGTCGAGCAGGAGTAAAGATCGCTTTCCGCGCCACAGAAGGGGCTTGGTACTCACCCGGCGTAGCCTGGGGTGGAGGCGACCTTCTTGAGATAGCTGCTTTTGCTTATAAAAACGGTATGAATGAGACCACAGCGCTGAGAGCAGTCACCATAGATGCGGCTGAAATTCTGGGACTTAAAGATAGAATTGGGAGCTTAGAAGAAGGAAAGGATGCAGATATTTTAATCCTCAGAGGGCATCCTTTGAGGGTAGCATCAATTCCTGAAGCAGTGTTTATTGATGGGAAACTCGTCTATAAGAGAGAAAAAGGGGAGCGCTTGCGCCCTTGAAAAAATTTTTAGGAGAAGATGATGAAGTCTTCGCAAATAACTAAGATATTTGCCTCCGTTCTTTTGCTTTTGATAGTAATCATTTCAGAAGGATATCAGAAGGAAGAGAAGGCTCTTTTCCTCAAGTTTGGAAAGTGTATCACGGTGACAAGAGGAACAATTGAGAACGGAGCTATTCTCATTAGAGATGGAAAGATCCAAGCCCTTGGCCCAGATCTAGAATGTCCTCTTGATGCCAGAATAATCGATGCCTCCTCTCTGACTGTCATGCCAGGTCTAATCGATTCCTTCACTAACTTGGGTGCAGTGGAAATAGAACGTTCAAACAGAGACTTCGATGAGGAGACAACTCCTCTTACTCCACACCTTCGCATCATAGATGCCATAAATCCAGAAAATAGCTTCATTCGAGTGGAAAGGAAGAATGGTGTAACTTCAGTGCTTTGTGCACCTGGAGAGGGCAATCTTCTTTCAGGTCAAAGTGCGTTGATACACCTGGCTGGAGAAAGCATAGAGGAAATGATAGTAAAGTTTCCTGTTGCTGTTCATGGAAACTTGGGAGAAGAGCCGAAGCTCCGCTACGGAAAAAAGGGAGTATATCCTTCAACTCGAATGGGCTTGGCTGCCCTTCTCCGCCAAACTCTTATCGATGCGAATGATTATTTGAATAGGTTCTTAGATTATCAAAAAAAAGTTGAAGAGTTTGAAAAAAAAGAGAAAAAAAGGGAAAAGGATAAATCAGAGAAGCCCCTTCCTTTTGAGATCGATTTTAAACTCCACGCCCTTCTTCCTGTAATAAAAGGGGGGCTCCCTCTAATTCTTCGAGCAAACAGGCTTGACGACATCCTAACTGGCCTGAGAATAGCAGAAGAATTCAAATTAAACCTTATCATTAATCATGGTGCTGAGGCTTATAGAGTCGCCGACAAGTTGGCTTTAAAGAATATTCCTGTGCTTTTTGGTCCACTGGAGTCATACTTTCAGAAGATGGAAACGAAAGGAGCTTCCTATGAAGGGATTATAGAGCTTTATCGAAAGGGCGTTAGGTTTGCTTTTCAAACAGGTTCAATTCAGAATGTTTCTTCTCTCCTTGCTCAGGCTGAGAGAGCTATTTCCTTCGGTCTGCCCTATGAGGAGGCAATAAAGGCACTCACAATTTATCCCGCCCAAATTTTTGGGGTTGAGAATAAGCTCGGGTCAGTGGAAGAAGGGAAAATCGCAGATCTAGTAGTTTTTGAGGGAGACCCTCTCACGCGTCTTTCTAAGGTTAAAATGGTGATAATAAATGGGGAGGTAGTGGAAGAGATGTTTTGAATAAATTAGATTTAAGAGGCTATAAGAAGCCTGAGAAAGGATGACTAACCAAAAAAATTTAGGCATAAAGGAGGCGCTGATGGAAAAGGTTTATCGAGGCTCAACCTATTTTATTTTAGTCGCCTGGGTTATTCTTTTTGTTTTCCAGAATCAGGTTTTTTCTCAAAAAACACATTATTTTAAGCCCAGAAATTATTATTATACTTATGACTCGAGACATAAACCAGTTCTTAAACTGAAACCTGGGGATACACTCGTCACCACCACAGTGGATGCCTTTGGCGATAAAATTACATCCGAAAAACAGAAGGCGAGTGAAATAGTTCATCTTCCTTATGTCAATCATCAGACAGGTCCCTTTTATGTAGAAGGGGTTGAACGTGGAGACACTTTGGTAATTAATCTTTTAAAGTTGAAGCCAAATAGAGAGTTTGCAGTTTCTCCACATCTCCCAGGGTTTGGGGCTCTCACTGGAGAAACTTACACGGCCATGTTGAATGAGCCCCTACCAGAAAAGACTTACATCTGGAGGCTTGATCTAGAGAGGAACGTGGGTGCTCTGGAATTTCCCCAGAGTGGCGGTAAGAGAATTGAAATTCCTCTCCATCCTTTTCTTGGAACTGTGGGAGTTGCTCCTGACTATGGAGAGGCGATCCTTTCGCTTACGCCCGCTGAGCATGGAGGCAATATGGACTGTGTGGAGACAAAGGCAGGCACAATTCTATATTTTCCTGTCTTTGTAGAGGGGGCACTTTTTATGATTGGAGATGGTCATGCCGCTCAAGGTGATGGAGAAATCTGTGGAACTGGCCTGGAATGTCCGCTTGAAGTCACTCTCAAGGTGGATGTTATCAAGAAAAAAGCAATCCGCTGGCCAAGATTTGAGGATGAGAACTATATCATGGCAGCAGCAAGCACTAGACCTCTCATAGATGCTTTCCGATCGGCGCACCTAGAATTGATAAACTGGCTGGTTGAGGATTATGGATTTGATCGCTGGGATGCGCTCCAACTTATTTCTCAGGTGGGAACTTGTCGCGTAGGGAATGTAGTTGACCCAAAATATACGGTGGTGGCCAAATTTCCCAAGAAATATCTTTCTCAAAAAGGAAAGCAGTGAGAAGTGATTATGGTCATTCATCCGCTTAAGTTTTATATTTTTTCTTATAAGGTAGGAGAGAAACAAGACTCTGTGCAGAAATAGAGGAGAATATGGAAAATAAATGTTACTGGGGAGAAAAGTCTTAAAGTGCGAAATGAGTAGAATTGGAAGAGGAGATGCTCGTTTTAATGGCTCTGTAAATGAAGGTTTTTTCTGGATGAAATTAATCGTCTAGCTTCAACTCCTGACAAGTTGTTTTATTATGAGTGTGAATCAAGCCTACTCTTCGGCTCAACCAATCTCTTTACGGGCCATTGGTCCGAGAATATGAAACAAGTGTGGAGTACGCTCTCATGCTCGAGGAATGTAAAAATTAGCGTCTATTATTGACAAGAAGGAACACCTTTAAGGTTTGATACTGAAAATGAGAGAGGGTTTTTATGTAGACTCAAGCATAAAGTTTTGAGAGGATGTGAGGAAAAAGAGGGGAGTTTGAGGTGATAAGAAAATACAATTTTCGGGCTAAAAGCAAAGAAAAGAGGGGGAAAAATGGCACTTCATAGCTTTTCTGAGATCAAGACCTTTGACACTTGTCCTTTTAGGTACAAATTAGCCTATATAGATAAGATTGAAGTTGAAGATACAATCGAGACTTTTCTGGGATCGAGAGTGCATGAAACATTAGAAAAGCTTTATAGAGATAGAATTCATGAGAAATTGTTGACCCTAGAAGAGACAATCGCTTTTTTCAATCGAAGGTGGGAAGAAGAGTGGAGAGACACAATCCTCATTGTTAATAAAGAATACAATGAAAAGAATTACAGAAAAATGGGAGAAGCTCAGATAGCCAACTACTACAAACGTTACTGGCCTTTCGACCAGGGAAGAATCGTCGCCATAGAGACCAAAGAAATTATTCCCCTCGATGAGGAAGGAAAATATAAGGTTCATATCCGAATTGACCGTCTCAATGACATGGGAGATGGTGTTTATGAAGTCCACGACTATAAAACAAGCCTGACTTTGCCCATCCAGGAAGATTTGGATAAGGATATCCAGCTTACGCTCTATTCCCTCTGGGTTAAAGAGCGTTTCAAAGATTTCAAAGTGGCTCGCCTAGTTTGGCATTATCTGGCCTTCGATAGAGAATTTGACTCCTATAGGAGGAAAGAGGAGCTTGAAGAGTTGAGGAAAGAAATCCTTAACAAAATAAATGAAATTGAGCAGGCGCAGGAATTTCCTCCCAATGTCTCCTCATTATGTGCTTGGTGTTCTTACAAGCCTCTCTGTCCCATGTGGAAACATGGAATAGAGCTTCAAGAAAAACCCGAGAATGAATATCTCAACGACCCTGGAGTGAGACTTGTGGATGAGTATGTAAGAATAAAAAGAGAGTTAGATGAGCATAGAAAGGAGGCTGAAGAGAAACTCGAGAAGCTCAAAGAAGCATTGATTCTTTTCTGTGAGAGGGAGGAGGTTAGAGTTGTCTTTGGTACCAAGAATAAGATAACAATCAAGGAATATGAGAGACTCAAGTTGCCGAGCAAAGACACAGAGAATAGAGAATGCCTCATTGCAGCTCTAAAAGAGATAGGAAGGCTGGAAGAAGTGTCGGATATTAATATCCACGCGCTGAATAAAATCTTTGAGAACAGAGAATGGGATGATGAACTAATAAATAAAATAGAGAAATTCTTAAAAAAAGAGAAAGATTACAGGATTATTATTTCCAAAAAATAGAAAATATAAAAGGATTTTAAGATTAAAGAAAGGGGCAAACATAGAGAGATAAATCTCTATGACGAGGTATGATCAAGGATTATTCTCCACCCTTCAGGAAAACGTTTAAAGATGATAGTGAAAAGACCGCTCGAGACCTTCTCTTTTGCAGTGACTTTCCACCTGCCTGTTATATAGGCATGCCCCTCAGAGAGAGAGCATATTTCAAGATTTGAGAATTCGAGAAAGCCCATTTTTTCGGGAGGATAGTTTTGCCTGTAACGATTGAGGAGAGTATCCCATCCTTTAAGCTTAAGATTATCGGCTTGAAAAGTTAGTTGTTCTGATTTCCAATAATACTCCATGAAACCTTCGATATTCCCCTTGTTCCATTCAATCATCTGTTTTTTTAGAATATCCTCTATTTGCTTTGAAATGTTCTCACTTGGAATAGCGTAGATAATTGGAATAGCGCAGATAGAAAGATTTATTGAAATAAACAAAAGAGCCAAAGAAAACAAGAGATGACGATTTTTTCCCATCTTTATCCTCCTTGTAATTTAATCATTTTATTATCTTATAACTTAAAAAAATTTATTTTTCATAAGGTTTTATTGTGGGTAAAAAAGGGGTATTTTCAGGAAACTAAGAATCGATTTAGACCCCTTGAGTTTATTATCTAGGAAACTAATTCGATGATTATCATTAAGAGAAGAGATTCTCATTATCAATTATGCTCTGAAATGCTTTATCTTATGTCTTTCAATAGACTTTCTGACACCTGGGATTCTCTAGATTTGCTAACACAAAACCAGAAGGAACTAAACTTGTTAATTCAACCTTCATTTTATATCAAATTTTTGCCAATTTCTTCGCTAAAAAGTTTGAATATTTATCTCTCTGGGAAAAGTTAAGCGACTATTTCGGAACATTACCCCTTTGGAAGGTCTTCTTCTTTTTCCATAAGAAGGATTGATTTCTGCACTATATTAAAAAATATGGTTGATCATAATAACGAGTACCTGGATAAGTGGAGATTATAGATTTTGAGCTTAAAATACTCCACTTCTCTGTGACCTATGCCTTTCTCTTTATGACTTTAATCTTGTTATTAATCCCTTCCACCATTGCTTTGGAGAGGGGATAGCGAAAATAATTCAGGATGCCATCGGCATGTCTCTGAAAAAGAGTG
>CAYSCS010000065.1:0-11755 GCA_964429695.1 uncultured Eubacteriales bacterium | reverse complement strand
GAAAAGTAGGCCGATTTATAAAAAGAAAAAACAAAGGGAGAAAAAAGATAGGGAAAAAGATAAGGAAAAAGAAATAAGGGCCGCAATAGTCCAGTCTCCTTTTGTCGAGATCGACCTCGACACAGCAGAAGTTTGGCTTGTTCTGCCGAGGCAGGAAATGAAGCAGGATTTTTCGGGTGGGAACGCTTCGCTGATTTATGAGGTTGAGATAAACGGAAGACCAAATAAAATTGAATCAACTACAGCAGTAGATAAGGCAGGTAAGGCATTTTTAAAGGAAAAAAGGATCCTTTTAGAAGAACCGCTCCACAGATTTTCAGTAAAGCTCCCTCCTGAGTTTAAAGGAAGAAAATTCAATTACAGCCAAAAGATTAGTGAATTTTATCCATTTATTGCGGTAGGAGACGACCGAGGGAGGCTTTTTTATTTAAACAAGAGCGATGGAAATATCAATCCCCTCCCCCGAAGAGAAACATGGATTTTGCTTCATGAAGACTTTGAGCTGAAAACAGAAGCGGAGGTAGTGGAAGAAAAATGGATTTGGGATAGATACAAGCCGTTCCGAGTGAATTTAGGTGAAGTTGGGGCCTTAATTGTGGAAAGCAGGAAAACGGGTAAAAAAATAGAGCTCCAGTCGCAAAATACATTTAGAATTGAGGGGGTAGAGGAAAAAGGTTTAGTAGAAGATGATTTCACGAATGAATGTCCTCTTTTCACCTGTAAAACTCTTAGAATATTAGCTCCAGGCGAAAATCCTGACGGGTGGAGTGTTTGGGTGCAAAACAGGGAGGCAGGAAGTAAGTTTATTTGCAAAGGCTGGACTGGTAGTGATCCCTTAGAGCTGAAATTTCCAGAAAACATCCCGTGCGAGTTTGGAGAGTTTCAGATAGATATATGCCAGAGAAATACGAGGATAGCCAGCGAGACGCTTTTCTTCAGGCTTATGCCTCCTATGGGATTAGAATATCCAAAGGCGCTTATTTTCCCTGAGGCTAAAAGCGGGCATGGGCCGTCACTGATTAAGGTTAAGATTTTTAGCGAAGATGAATGGGAACTTAAGAAAAAAGGAGGGGAGAAGTTTGAATTTTTTGATAATAATTCCTTTCAATTTGAAGTCCCACCAGAAGAAGATATATGCTGCTTCTCCGCTTCTGTAGCAGGGAGGCCGGAATCAACTGTTAATTTTAAAGTAAATATCCCAAGGCTGAAGTGGAAAACCTCAAAGCAAAAGGAATGGCAGAGTAAATCGCTCTGCATTGAGAAAAAAGACTTAAAAAAGGGAGAGCCGTTTTATCTTCTGATTAATACAAATGATTTTGACAGCAAATACGAGATGCGTGCAGTCCTTGAACAAAATAAAATCCAGAGACAGGAGGGGAGTAATTTTGAGAGGAAAGGGTCTGAGTATTGGCTCCTATTGAATACATTCTACGAAACAATAGAGAGCAGTAATATGGACTTGGTAATGAAGATAGAAATACGCAGGTCCAGGGAAAAGCAATTGTTGGGTTCAATTGAAGCGCTGTATTTTAAAGCTGAAAAGGTCCCCAAGAAAGAGAAGCCCAGCGAGGCAAGGGAAAAAAAACAGATTGAACCCGCTTTCCTGGAAGCATTTGTAAAGTCCTCTCGAGGAGGCTCAGAAAAGAGGGCTAAAGGGTTCAGCAAAAGAGAGATTCTTTCAGCAGGGCTAAAGATTAGAGATGTCCATACTTTTAATATTCCTTATGACAGGAGAAGAAAATCTTCGTATGCCCGGAATATAAATACGCTAAAAAAGCTAAAGAAAATATAATTGCATTGGGGGGCGGGAAAAATGCCAATCGACCCTATAAAAACTACAGAAGCGGTTAAGGAAAACTTTAAAAAATACCTTTCGACTTCATTCAGGCTTCAAGACCAGAAGCTGAGGGCGCTTTTTAACGCCGAGATGGAAAAGTTTCCCTTTACAAACGGGCCGATCTTAGAGGCCACCCCTCCATTTAAAAGAGGCCGTTTCTTAAAAGACTTAAGCGGCGGAGGAAAGTTAGATGAAGAGTGCAAGCGATTTCTGTGCCGAATATTCCCTGACTTGGAAAATAAGCCTCTGTATCTGCATCAAGAGAAAGCAGTAAACAAATTATTGGAAGGAAGAAATGTCGTAATCGCCTCTGGCACAAGCAGCGGAAAAACCGAAGCGTTCCTAATTCCTATTTACAGCTATCTTTTTAAAGAGTACAAAGAGGGGAATCTCACCCCAGGGGTCAGAGCGCTTCTTCTGTACCCTATGAATGCCCTTGCGAACGACCAGCTCCGCAGGCTGAGAAAAATTGCTAGGATAATGGAAAAAGAAATGCCAGATGTTCGCATAACTTTTGGCAGGTATGTTGGGGACACTCCTCAAGGAGAAAAACAGGGGAAAGAGAAATTCAAGCACAATAATCCCGGTGAGGAAATTGTAAAAAGCGAAATGCTTTCAAGGGACGAAATGCAGAAAACTCCTCCCCATATATTGATAACCAACTACGCTATGCTGGAGTATTTGCTTCTCAGGCCGAAAGACTCACCGTTCTTTGATGGGATTTATGCGAACGACTGGAAATTTCTTGTATTAGATGAAGCCCACACATACAGCGGCGCAAACGGGATGGAAATTGGGATGCTTATTAGGCGCCTTAAGGACAGGGTGTGCAGGGGAGGGAAAAATGCTCTGCAGTGCATAGCGACAAGTGCGACTCTGGTTAGAGAAGAGGAAGATTTCGGGAAGGTTGCTGAGTTCGCATCTAATCTTTTCGGGGAAAGATTCGAATGGGACCCAGCAGATGAAAATAAGCAGGATGTGATAAAGGGAGAGAGAATTGAAATTCCGAGAGCGGAAGGGATGGTTACATTTCCTATTGGGTTGTATAAAAGGCTTGACGAAATAACAAGGGGACTTAGTGACCCTTCAGATTTATTGGAGAGGTGCTTTGAAGAATGCAAAAATAGCGGGGTTGAAGAAAACCTTTTAGTAGAAGCGAGGCAGAAATGCGGGGGTAGCGCGAAGCAGTTTTTGTATGAGGTTTTATCAAAGGATTCAAGGGTTGGATTGTTAAAAAGAATTTTAGAAAAGGGGCCTAAAAGCCTGGATGAATGTGCAAGAGAATTTATGAAAGAGGGTCCTCAATCAAATGAAATTTATCAAAGTTTGATAAGCCTTGTGAATGTAGCTGTTTGGGCGCGGCCTGATAAAGAATCCCTGCCGCTTTTACCTGCCCGCTATCACCTATTTGTCCGCGCTCCTGAAGGAATTTTCATGTCATTCTTTCCAGAGCCAAGGGTTTTTTTGGAAAGGCGAGAAGAGACCGAAGAAGGATACCCTGTTTTTTGTGTAGCTTCATGCCGCAGGTGCGGGCAGGAATATTTAGTAGGCGATGTTATAGATGGAAAATTAAAGCACTCTTTTGAGTATGTAGATACTCAAAGAAAAAATAGGTACTTTATTTTATGGAAAGAGCAAGCGGAGTTGGGAGAGGATGAGGATGAGGAGACTGCGGTTCCGGAAGAAATGGCAGAAAAAGGGGAAAGATGGAAGTTATGCGTCAAATGCGGGGCCCTCTGGGATACAGCAAAATCATGCAGTTGCACCCGAGAGGCTAACAGCACGCGAGACTTGATTGAGATTATTCCTAGAGACGGCAGTCTGAATAAATGCTATCACTGCGGTTTAAAATCAATTAATGTAGTCCGCGAATTTACTTTCCAGCAGGATGCGCCTGCGGCTGTTTTGGCAACTGCCCTGTTCCAGAACCTTGAGAAAAAGGAGGTCCGCGATAGGAAAATCCTCGCCTTCTCTGACAGCAGGCAGGATGCGGCATTTTTTGCTCCCTACCTGGACTTCACTTATAAACATATACTATACAGGCGTCTTATCGTGGAAGCGCTCAAGCAGAACAAAAGCTTGAAGGATTACAGGCTGGAAAGCCTATGGAAAGATGTCTTTAACATTGCGGAAGAAAAAGGAATTTTTGATGAAGGGCTGGATGAGAAGCAGAAGAAGAAAGAGGTATGGGGATGGGTACTTCAGGAGTTTTGTGCTCTGGACCGAAGAAACTCCCTGGAAGGAGTGGGGCTGTTGTCATTCTCTGCAATTTCCCCCAAAAACTGGAGACCAATAGGAGAGCTTTCCCAACCACCCTGGAATATGTCCAAGGACGAAGCCGAGGCTCTCTACCAAGTTCTCTTGGATACTCTGCGCTTCAATAAAGCCATCACTTTCCCTCCCGATGGACCGAGCCCCCAGGATGAAATTTTTGCCAGGTTCCATAGGAATAAAGAATTTAGATTCCGCGGGGAGGTATCGAATTCTGGGAAGGGGATATACTCATTTATACCCAGTGGCGGGAAGAAGAACACAAGGGTGGAATTCGTAAAAAAGCTGCATTCAAAGATTACAGGGGAAGAATTAGGCAGTCAAGAATGTAAGGAGCTCCTGCTAAAAATTTACAATGATCTAAAAACCAATTGGGACGGGAAAGGAATTCATAAGTTTAGCGACCCAAAGGATGGGGTGCTTTTACAGCTCGACTATAAATTTTGGAAGGTGATTCAGGAAGACCCTGATGGCCATTGGTTCATTTGCGACAGATGTGGTACTGTATCAAGGAACAGCATACGCGGTGTCTGCCCAACTTTTGAATGTAATGGAGAGCTCAAGCCGTTAAGCTCATCTCCAAGGCGCTCGGAGATTGAGAACAACCACTATCGAAACTTATACCTGAATCTCACCCCTATTAATCTAGTTGCAGAGGAGCATACCGCCCAACTGAAATCAGACGAGGCTTCTAATGTCCAGCAGAGATTCATAAATGGGGAAATAAATGTACTTAGCTGTTCTACTACCTTCGAGCTCGGGGTGGACCTTGGCGAGCTGGAGACAATTTTTCTTCGGAACGTCCCTCCGGAGCCTTCCAACTACATCCAGAGGTCAGGCAGGGCAGGCCGAAGGCTTGATTCAGTTGGCTTTACACTGACCTTCGCTCAGCTCAGGTCTCATGACCTAACATATTTCAAAGAGCCAGAGAAAATGGTCCGAGGCTGGATAAAGCCGCCTGTAGTGGAAATAAGAAATGAGAAAATTATAAGGAGGCATATGCATTCTATCGTGTTAGCACAGTTCTTTAGAGAAAACCCAGAGTTCTATGGGAATGGGAATGGGAAGGTGGGTTCTTTCTTCAAATTAGAGGATGAAAATAACTCTGGGCTTGAAATGGTGAGGGAATATTTAGAATCCAAGCCGATAGGGATACTGGATTCTCTTCGAAGGACGATTCCCCGTGGTATGCATAGCATCTTTGATATTGAAAACTGGGGATGGATAAATGAATTTACAGGAGAAGGCGGGGTCCTCGAAACTGCTGATTTGAAGATAAGAGAGGAGTATAGAAATCTAAAGGAATTTTATGAAAAGAAAGAGCAAGAATGGATTAAAACTAAAGAGCAGAAAAAACGCGACAAATTGAACGCAGACATGAGGTGGGCATATGATAGGATGGAGACTATTCGAAATCGAGATCTTTTAGATTTTCTTGCTACGAATAACGTTATCCCTAAATACGGTTTTCCTGTCGATGTGGTTGAATTAACCCTTTACTCCCATGTGCCTGAGGCAAAGAAAATCCAGCTGGAACGCGATTTGCGTATTGCAATTTCCGAATTTGCCCCAACAAGCCAGGTTGTTGCAAAAAAATATATTTGGGAAAGCGCTGGGCTTAAAGTAGTTAAGGAAAGAGCCTGGCCGAAGTATTGGTATGCTGTTTGCCCAAAGTGCAGGCGTTATATTCAATCAAACCTTATCGGGGAGAATCCGCCTCCATTTATTTTATGCGAGGGATGCGGGGAGCCTATACCAAGGAATGATATACATAAATTCATTACCCCAATTTTTGGGTTTGTTACAGGCAGGGAAAGTAAACCCCAAAGACCGGGCGAGTCGAGGCCAAAAAGAGAATTTACCACAAGACCTTACTTTTTTAATTATAAAGAGCCGGAAGAAAAAGAATTTCAAATTGGAAAATTCAAGCTGAGATGCAGATATTCACCAAAAGGGGAACTGGCTGTAATATGCAGAGGCAGGAAGGGGGTTGGCTTTTGGGTGTGCTTTAACTGCGGAGCTGGGTTTTCCGCAAGGCCTCCAAAAGGAAAGCATAGAAAACCAACAGGAGAAGAATGTTCCTCCTCAGCAGTGGGTCCGCTTCATTTTGGCCATACTTTTGGAACGGATGTCCTTGCCGTCCGCATAGAACAATCTGAATCCGGAGAGGCATCATCAGGCGAAGATTTCTGGCTTTCATTGCTTTACGCTCTCCTTGAAGGTGCAAGCCAGGCATTGGGAATACGCCGTCAGGATTTAGATGGATGTCTGTACCCCTATGAAAGAAAGATCTGGATTGTGTTTTTCGATAATGTGCCTGGCGGCGCTGGGTATGTGAAGCATTTGATAGATAAAAATAATCTTCAAGAAGTTTTCAACGCTTCCCTTTACCGGCTGGAAAAATGCACATGCGGGCCTGAGACAAGTTGCTATGGATGCCTTAGGAACTACCAAAACCAATTCTGTCACGAACAGCTTAAAAGAGGAATTATTTTGAAGTTCCTTAAAGATAATCTAACAAATTAATAAGATAATATTGAAATTTAGAAGCTTTAATGGGTCCCTATTCTTGCTAATTCTTAAATTCCTCCTTCCTCTTCTTATTTTAGGGAGAGCTCACTACTTCCCCTTTCCCCTGAAATTCCAACGCAGGGGACAATAAGCATGTAAAGTGTAAGAAAACCTTACAGGTTTAGAAATTGTAAAATCTTCTTAAATTAAATGAAGTTACAATCCACCCCCAAAATGGCGTCGGAAAGCTTTACATTTTTAATAGAAAACCAAAATCCAATTCAAAAAATTCCTTAATAATTAAACGGGTTAGCTGGTTTTAAATCTGGCATGGTAGTTGCTGTCTTATTCTTGGAATATTTTTAAAGGAGGCGCCCAAATGAAAGCAAAATCTATATTGATTTTATCTTTCTTCATTATTGCTTTTTCTGCACCCTTTGTCCAAGCCGACACCATTGTTTCTGTAGGCTTAGGTGAGCCAGGTGCCCCAACGATTGGGGGTATTGCCAACCAGTATTTGTTAATGAGCTGGACCTTACCCCAGGCATACACAAATGTGGAAATAAGCGCTTATGTTTATACTGTTGATTCAAATTACACTAACGCCACAGCATACCTGACAACCGCAGTTGGACCGGGTTCAGACCCTTCAACTCTTATAGCATCTTCAGCATTGACCCTGCCGTATATGACCAGCTACCCATCTCCTGAACTGACCTTGTTCTCAGGCTTAAACCTTAATGCAGGCACTTACTACCTCATTCTCGCGGCCCCATCCGAAGGAGGTAATGTCCGCGGTTGGCTTAATGGAGACTCAATAACCACTGCCCCGGGAGTCACTGTAATAGAAAAAGCTTTAATTGCAAATTGGGGTTGGTCTAATACTTCATACCCGCCTGCTTCAAACTTTTCAGGTGTTTATGGCGGCCCACTTGCTTTTGACATTACTGCAACTGCTGTCCCTGAGCCTGCAACCTTAATTCTTTTAGGTTCTGGCCTGCTCGGGCTCCTCGCATTAAAGAAAAAACTAATATACCAATTAAAAAATCGTAAAAAATCGTAAAAGGCAGTGTTGAATTTGACACTACCTTTTATTTTATCCCTTTTATCCTTCTTGAATCAGATTCAGAAAATACAACTCCTATCCTTTATCCTTCCTTGCCTCCCTCATTTGCGGCAGAGCTCACTCATTCTCCTTTTCTCTACAGGGAAATAGGAGGAGGGAAAAGCAGATGGCTCGCTCCGCCAAAAATCCAAATAGTTCGGGAGGCAGTTCAAAATCCAGTCCAAGCAAAAAGGTGGCTTTGGTAACAATACAATCGGCTAACTCCCCCGCTACCCAATTGGGCAGTTTGATTATTCTCAACTTCTATTATTTTTTCCTTTGAAGTAATTCCACATGCATATTCCGGCGGAATTCGGCCACCCATTTCGATCCACACCGGCCACCTATTCCATTTCAAATCGGCCGGGTATTTTGATTCCAAATCGGAATCCCCTTGAGTGAGAAGGAAGCGACGCTGAATAATTAACCCCAAAACATTTAACCTCCAAAAAACACAAAGAGGTGCTAATGAGTAACATGAGGATTATAATTATACGTGTGTAAGATTAAAGAGGTTCTAAGACCTTCCAAAGAAATCGGCCTTTTTGAAAGACAAATCGCTAAGAGTTGTGGCATTTCCCAAAGCACGGTCAAAGAACTATCTCAGCCAGGCTCGAAGAGGAAGGATGAATGGAATCTTGCCCCACCGATCTCGATGATGCTTACCTTGATAATCTCTTTTTTCTTCAACCCAAACGATCACTTTAGAAAATCTTGGAATACATCCCCTGGATTCTCTTTACCAAGAGCTAAAGAAGAAAGAAGTCATTCTTCAGCTTCTATGGTACAAATATAAACAGGTCAATCGCCAGAGGTATCAATACAGCCCATGCTGAAAACGTTATCAGAACTGGGTAGATTAACTCGATATCTACACCCGATAATAATATCGGGTTTAGATAAATTATTTGTCGATTATGACAATCAAACCATCCCTTTTCAGAATCTTCTCCCCGGACAAAACCAATAAGCATATCTCTTTGTCGCTACCTTTGGGACCAGTCATTATACCTTCATGTAGGCCACCTTCTAACAGGATCAGCTCTCATAGATTAGCCCCAATGCCCAAGTCTTTGAGTTCTTCGGAGGAGTTTCTGTAATTCCCATCCCCTCCATCCAAATTGGAATGCGGATATGGAATGGATGATGAGGACGACCAAGGAGGAGGTGATACAGCTTAATGAGTTTCCTTCTCCTGAGGATATCAGGGAGAAGGTAGGCAGATGAATAGCTCTATACCTTTAGAGCATAAAAATTGGGAGCACTCGATGAAGGAAGGAGAGATAGTTATCCCTCTTAAGGAGGATGAATTTGATAAATCTTGGATATTTTTTTTTAAATGGTAGAGTTTTTCAAATCTTTCTTTTCCCTCTTCATGATCTCTTAATGTTTTGATACTCTTAAGTTTTTTATTGAAAAGGGAACCGTCTTCTTTGCCCATATTTCTTCTCATGTTGGGTCGCAGATGAAGGAAGTAGAGTTGGTATTCGATAAGGGGGTAAAAAAATCTGAAGGGCATCGCTTAGGCCATAAAAATTATTACTTCAGTTGAGAAAGGTGGAGAGTCAGATAATCGTCCACAAATAGCCATTCATTTACTCAGCCTTTGGGTTTAAATAATTGTATGCTTTCTTTCCATTTCTCTGCCTTGGAATTACCCTTAATTGGTAAAAGGATAGAAAATGTGCTTCCCTTATTGGGTTCACTTTGGACTAAGATTTTTCCCCCGTGCATGTTCACCACTTCTTTAACCAATGAGAGACCT
Organism: uncultured Eubacteriales bacterium; assembly: GCA_964429695.1. GTDB lineage: Bacteria > Acidobacteriota > Aminicenantia > Aminicenantales > Aminicenantaceae > CAYSCS01. The sequence goes on along the minus strand of CAYSCS010000065.1, from coordinate 2,266 downwards.
AACCCCATTCCCTTCTCGAAGTTAACATTCTTTCCCCTATAAAAAGGTTCAAAGAGCCTTTCTAAGTCATCTGAACAAATCCCAATTCCGGAATCTTTAATAACGATCTCAACGACGCCTCCATTATAATAAACTATAGAGATTTCTATCTTCCCTCCATTTGGTGTATATTTAATAGCGTTAGAGATGAGATTATCTATAGCTCTCTGCAATAGGCGTTCGTGACATTGAATTGTTGGAATGGAAGACGGAGACCGGAAAAGAATTTCTATCTTCTTTTCTCCAGCAACACCTTGCCATAAATCCACTACTCGCTGAACCAGGGATGGAAGTTCCACTTCCCTCATTTCTTCTTTTTCCTCATCAAAAGGAAAATGATAAAATTTGAGAATATCCTCCACCCATCGAGTGAGTTGGAGGCTGTTTTCGTATATATTTTTTATGAATTTCAATTTTTCCTCTTGGGGTCTTTCACGCAATAATAATTTCGCAGAAAATCCCATGGAGTTCAGATGGCTCTTAAGGTCATGAACCACTCCCCGAAGATTCTCTTCGGTTTTTCTCATCTTATGTCGAAGATGGTCGACTTCCTTATAAAGTCCAGAGAGGGTAGCCCTTTTGTTCAAGATTTTTTCAACCCTTAGAATTAATTCTTGAAAGGAAAACGGCTTGGTGAGATAGTCGTCGGCTCCCATTTCAAGGCCATCCACTCTGTCTTCCGGCAAGGCTCTTGCGGTCAGCATTAGGATGCCTATCCTTTTGATTTCTTCGTTTTCCGAACGGCGGATGATTTGACAGAGGTCCCAGCCATCAAGCTCGGGAATCATCAAATCAAGGATGATGGCATCCGGTTTCTCCTTTTGAATCTTTTCCCAAGCCTCAAGACCGGTAAAGGCGGTAAGTACGGAATAGCCTTTTGCTTTGAGGTGATAGAGAATCAATTCGACGAGGTCCTTCTCGTCATCGACAATCAATATCTTTTCTCTACCATTCCCATCTAAGTGGTCAATGCTTTCTTTGCCTTTTTTATCCACCTCGACGTAGACAGGTTTTCTATTCCTCGTTTTTTCAACATAGAAGTAATACAGTGACAAATTTCTTTCTCGAATGGCCTGCTTAATTGCGGCTATTTCTTTTTCTGCAAAGATTAGTGATTTCCATGAATGGAGGTGCTCCCGATTATGAAAATCGGAGCAGGCAATATAGGGATATCCCTCTAGGCTTACTCTATCAAAGAGGTCGTCTCGATTAGCAATTTCCCAGGCATCGATCTTATCTGCATACTTAGCACGGTGCTTCCATAAATGGAGGGGATGACGTCGAATCGATTCATTATCCCCTTGGAGAAAGTAAGAGAGTTTTAAAGGGGGATGAGAAGCAATGGCGAGACCTCCCTGCCGATGAATATCCTCAATGACACCTTCCGCATCTTGATTGGGGTTGAGCGGTCCTTTCAAATCGATGCCAAGAATATGATAATCTTCAAAAAGGTTACAAATTTCAAGACCGGGTATAACTAAAAGGCCAAAGTTCTGTTTCGCCCATTGGGAGACCTCTTCAATCTTTTTGAAGTAAGATTCAACATCTTTGATCGATTTTCCTTCTTCATGAATTTCAAGACTTCGGGGAGTTTGAGTATCAAACAGATGGTCGGTGATAGCGATGACATCGAAACCGGCTTCTCCATAAATCTTTACAATCTCTTCGACTGGCATAGAGCCATCGCTGAAGGTTGAGTGGATGTGCAAATCGGTTAGCAACCATTTTTTCACGCTTTCAGATTAACCTCTCAATATGACAAAAAAATTTCAAAAAAATTAAATTTTTGTGACATTTAAATCTATCACGACCTGAATTCTCCCATTAATTTGGGTTTTTTCCATTAATCATTTACCCATATCTGGGTAAAGAAAAATTGAAAGACGTCTTAGTGTGCTTCATCAGCGGATTGTCAGAAATGCATTTTAACAGAAAAGGTGTCCCTCAAAATGAAACGAAGGGATGAGCGATTTCCTATAGAGGGGATGATTCAGGGGTTGTGGCCCATAAGGTGAGAATATCAAAAAGGGATTCGCTTACGCCAGAGGCCCGAATGGGCATTGGAAGAGGTAAACGATTGCCTTACGATGGATCTCCATGATACTGATGGAGCCCACGGACGGATTTGAACCGCCAACCCGCTGATTACAAATCAGCAGCTCTACCGTTGAGCTACGTGGGCTATCCAATCCTCGAAGTTCAGATCGATTGGTTCGAAGTTTGAAGG
>CAYSCS010000064.1:0-20646 GCA_964429695.1 uncultured Eubacteriales bacterium | reverse complement strand
ACGGGCCCACTGGAGGCGCTGACAGTGGTCTTTTTTAATTTCCCGAGGTTGAATTTTTTATTCTTTGGCCTATCATCAAAGCACCTCAAGGGTTGCACCTGTTGGGTGAAACTCTTGGTTTTTTGTTTCTCCCTCTATTTTGTCAGGTTTCCTGGCAGGAGAGAGGCCATCTTTTTATAATCCAAAGAAAAAAGGCTCAGTTATTCGAATATTCGGGAATAATAAACCTAAAATATGAACTTATTCCTCGCTTTTTATATAATAAATGATTTTATTTCCTGGGGTATCATCATCCAAGACAAGATTAACTCTGTTATCTGAACAAGCCTTAATCTTAGGATTTCAGGAGTGACCTGCCTTGAAGCTCAACCTCTCGACTACACTCCATTAAGCTCCGCCATCTGTAATTACTTTATAATAAATCTCAAAATTACGGGTGTGTAATCTTCGAAGGCTACATTGATTGTGTCGCTTGAAACTATGGCAATTAATGGATATAGTGAATTCCCTGAGGTTAATGTTAATCTTTTATTTTTCCTCCAGGATGCACCACCATCTGAGCATTTTTTATAATAGATTTCACCATTCCCTGGTGTAGAATCTGCCTAGACTAGATGAATCACGTCATTTGAATCTATGCTTACGGCTGGATTACAGGAAGCAACTGAATTTGAGGTTAGCTTTTTGGATGCGCTCCAGGATGAGCCTCCGTCTGGGCTCCTCTTATAATAAATATCTCAAAATTTCCTGATGACTTATCTTCCCAGACTGCAGGGATTACTCCATTTTAATCTACGGAAATAACCGAACATTGCTAGTCCCCAGCAGTTCAGCTTAGCCTTTTAACCTTGCTCCAACCTGAGAGACCATCTGCGGTTAGATAAAACATAATCGAAACCATGAAGATGGATAGTCAAAGAAATTTTTTCATTATTTTACTCCCTCCGATTAATTAATCTTTCCCTCTCTCTTAAGTCCTCCTCTTCCCTTTTAGCTTCTTTTTTAATGGTTTCTTTATCATGACTTTAAAAAATATTTTTTTTAATGAACTTTTTTAACAAATTGACTCTTCAATAATTTGTCAAGATTGATGAGTCAGCCTAACGAAAATTCGCCCCTAAGTTTCTCTGAAAGAGGGATAATTAGAGGAAAGACAAATCCTCAAGGGAATATGATTCTTGAGATGAGGATGAGGACAAGGAGGAAGCTTTGTGGCCTCAGATGTCTTCGGAGAAGAAGGGGAAAATACTCAATAAATTGTTATTGGTTACAATTAGAGCATTTCATAGTATTTTTTGCCTAAAGGCTCGAGTAAGGGAAAAGCATCTAAAAATCTTTTAATTTATATTCCCCTTCAACGGACTCGAACGCGTGCCTCTCGCGTCTCAAAAGAAATTGTCTGTCCATCCGGACTATTGGCCGCAACATTACTCACCGCAATAGAGCTCTCTCCTTTTCCCTTTGATTGAAAGACAAGAAGAGCCACATCTCCGGACCCCCTGACACCCTGCGCAACATCGGTTCCTGAGAACCCTATGGTACAGGAGCCTGAGGAATTGTCTATATTCTTCAAGAAGGGAAGGTCCTTTCCTAACTGTCTGATAAAACTTCCTCTCTCTATTTCTTTTAAGTTAAGAACTTGAGGATTAAAGGATATGTTCACGGATAAACTTCCAATCTCCGCTTCGGAGCGAAGGCTCACCATAATCCGAAATTCCCGCTCCCTTGGGACCTCAAAATCAAAAGGCTCAAGATAAATTAGATTCTTTCCTGCCTCCTCTCTTGGTTGCCTTCTTAGTTCTCTTTCTTCTTCTAGGCCCATCTCTAAAGCCTCTTCTTCCGGCTCTCTGAGTGTGGCTACGGCAGGAGGAGAAACTTCTTGTGGGTTTACCCACACCGGTTTTGAATCCTCCTTTCCCAAGGGAATCGTCCTTATGATGTAGGGGGTAATGGTAAGGATGACATCTGTCTGTTGAATCCTCTGGTCAGTGTTAGAAAACAGGCTCCCGATAATGGGAATGCTCTTCAAACCGGCAATCCCTCTCAAGGTTTTCCTCTCCTCGTCCTTCAAGAGACCTGCCAAAAGATTCGTCTCCCCATCCTTGAGCCTGACCATATTCTTTACTTCTCTAGTGGCAATGATGGGAATATCGGCAAACCCTGACCCTCCCAGCGATTTAATCTTAATTTCAAGTTCAAGAGTTATTTCTTTTTCAAAATGGATTCTGGGGGTAATCTTGACATCGATTCCCACGTCTTCATAGGCAAAAGAAGTCACTGGTTGCTGGCTCACCCCCCCTGCTGCTATGGGAGTGAAGGTGGTGCGAGGGATGGGAATTTTATCACCAACCAGGTACTCAATCTTTTCTCCATGAAGTCCTCTAAGCCGGGGTTGAGAGATAACCTTCGTGTCGGCGTCCTGCTCCAGCAATTGAATTAGTGCCGAAGGCAAGGTAATCTGGTAGTTTTCTCGCTTGGAGAGATCCATCTCACTCAGTTTGAACCATCCTTTATCGCTGCTCTCCTGATTGTATCTCAAACCGATGAGGTGCTGTTCAAAATCCAGCCCAAGCTGCCTCAGCTTTGAGCGAGAGACTTCCATTATCTCCAGATCAATCACCACTTCTCCTTTCGGCTTGTCCCAAAGGGAAATCATCTTCTCTGCGAGAGCTATGCTCTCAGGTGTATCCTTAATGGTTATTGAATTGAGGCCTTTGTCGACATGTATGCTTGGCATTCGAAATTGCGTACGAAGCATGAGCTGAAGGGCAGCTCGCATATCTTCGGCATTTACATTTGATAAATAGAAAGTCTTGATAGCATTGAGTTCATACTGAAGCCTCTTAGCAGGAAGGTCAGGAGCTATGACCACGGTCTTCTCATCTATCACTCGATAAAAATTCTTGGAGGCAAGACAAATAGAATTAAGCGCCTGCTCAAAACTCATATCCACAAGGTCTATAGATAAGGAAGTGTCCCTGAATTGTTCATCAAAGATGACGTTAATCTGCGCATACTTGCCCAGTGCCTCAAAAATAGAACGTACGCTTGCGTTTATGAATTTAAGCTCTATTTTTTTATCGTCAACCTTGAGTCTAAAAGGAAGTTCAAGCTCTTTTATTTCTGGCTTTTTCTCCTCAGGCTTTCCGGCAAATCTTCGTGCTTCCTCCACAATCATGATGTTCGAAGGGTCATAGCCTATTGCTTTCTCATATTCGGCGAGGGCCTCCTCTTTCTTACCCTGGGAAGCCAAATTTCTTGCTTGCTGAAGGTGATGAAGGCTTGCGGCAATAGAAGCCCTTATCAAGGCCAGCCTATAGGCGGAATTGTTTGGGTCTTCAAGAACTGCTTTCTGATAAAAGATGACTGCCTGATCCCAATCTTTGTTCACCGCAGCTTCAGTTCCAAGTTGATAATTTCTACTCAACACTGCACAGCCCCATAATCCAAGCATGATGAGCATCAAAATCGCCATTTTTTTCATGGCCTCTCTCCTTCCAAAGTAAAAATGATTGTCTTGGAGCCTGGGCCAAATATTTCTATCTCTTCTTTTGTCACTCGTTTCACCCTGAATTCTTCACTGAGCATCTCATCTTTCCCTACGGCTCTTGCCTGACCTTGAAAAATTACCAAAGCCATGATTTTTTCTCCTGAAACAACATATCCAACATACTTCAAATTTAAACCCATATCAGGGGAAACCTCTGCGATCTTATGCTGAGAGCTTCCCAGAACTCCGGAAGCCGAAGAGGGGATTTCCTTCATATTTTTTCGCGCAGCATTTGAACCATAAGGAATAAAAATATTTCGCCAGGGATTAATGAATTCTCTCCCCTTAGGAATTAATTCTTTCTTGATAAAGCTCAGCCTCTCTTTCGCGGGAGACTTGGGATTATTTATCTTCTCCTGCTCTGCCCGAACTCCTAAACAAATTAAGGCTATTGCAAGCCAAAAAATTATCTTTTTAACTTTCATAATAGCCAGCCAGAATAACCATCACCTCAATCTTTCCATCGTCGGACCTGGCTTCTAAGAAATCTATCTTCTCAATCACCAGGAAACGAGGGAAGCTTATTATTGTGTTTATAAACTTTTTCAGGGAATAATAAGAGCCCACGAGGTTGAAACGAACAACTACTTTTTTAAAATTTTTCAAATTGAGGTCATAATAATCATAAGCAATTCCTCCAGAAGGTCGCACCTCAGAAGAGTTAAATATTCTTTGAAGGTCAATTCTTAGCTTTTTTATCCCCTCCTTTCCATCATAAAAATATTCTTCCCTTAAATCTTCAACATCTCGATATGTCTGCCGCCATTTCAGATACTCGCTTCTTTTCTCGAGGGTTTTTAACCTGAGCCCCAGATACTCCCTTTTCTTTGAAGAAAGCATTTCTACATCTTTAAAATATGCTCTTTTCTCTCCAAGAGCAATCAAGCCGAAAAAAATCACAGAACCAAAAAGAACAATGGTCATAAAACCCAAAATCCTCTTTTCTTTTTTCTGAAGCAAGTCAACCATTTTTAATATTTTAATGTAATTTCAGAGAGAATTAAGCCCTCTGAATTTCTCTCTTCCCCCAAAACCTTAATCTCTTGAAATCCGCGTTCTTTTAAATTATCCACTAACCTTAAAAGGTCTTCCACGCTTTCTGAAACTACCCTGAATCTCACAGAAACCTCACCTCCCTCATTAACAGATGGAGCGAGGGAAAACACGTAACTCCTTTCAGGAAGAGATTGCTCTAAACTCGTTAAAAAGCCAATGAGAGGAAACGACTTTTTGAGGATTAGATTGTTAATCATTTCCACAATCTCTTTGTTTTCTTTTTCGAGTTTCTCAATGCTCGAAGAGTATTTCTTCTCGATCCTTTGAACCTCTCTTATCTGCTTCTCTACTCTATCCAGGTTTGATTCTATTTCTCTATGATTTGATTTATAAGTAAGGTAAATATTAGTCCCTTCTCCAACAAAGATAAGCGTCAAGATCACAAGCAGAGCGAGAAGAGCGAAAAAAAACTTCCTATTTCTTATCGGGACGCTTGCCAGGTTCAAATCTAAACGCTTCATTTTGATGAAATTTGGCCAAAAAGAGGGGAAAGGATATGCCTCTCCCTCTGGTTAAGGGTGGATAAAAAAGAAACATCTATTTCTTTAAGAGGATAAGAGAGCCTCTTTCTCAAAGATGAAAGGAGGTTTTCTCGGGAATTCAGAAGGCCTAACCTCATTGTGAGGGAATCAACCTTTCTCTTTTCTTTATCCTCCAGAAAATTAGCTGTATTCTCAATTTCTTTAACAATTTGGTCAATCTTTTCTTCCCAGGAAAGCTCATAGACAAATTCTGGAGCAAAAGATTTTTGTCGATAAAGCACAACTTCAGAATCTATTATTGAGAGAAGATTGAGGGAGTCTTCTTCCACGTTGACTAGAATCGAATTCTCCTCAACGAAGGAGGCATTTAATAAAGAGAGGGTTGGAATACCGACTATTCCTGGCTCAAACTTGAGCTCTCTAAAAAGCATCTCGTATTCTTCGATTATGGAAGCTCGAGCAACTGAGACTATTATTCTGGGGGAATTTTTACTACCAATAAGCTCAAAAGAGAACCTTGCATCATCAGGGAGAAAGGGGATTTGTCTTTTTATTCTGAAAAAAATAAGCTTTTCCTTCTCCTCAGGAGAAGGGGGGAGGGAATCGAAGGAAAAAACAAATGTCCTCTGGGAAAGCTCGGGAAGCAGAAGGGCTATTTTTTTCTCAGAAGGATGGAATTTTTTTATTTCTTCCCTCAATATTTTATTTAAAAAGCGGGTGTCTTTCAGATTTTTTTTCAAAAATGATGGCTCGATTACTAGTTTTTCGAGAGGAATAATAAAGTATTGAATGAGCCTTTTCTCCCTTCGAGAAATCTGGATTCCACAAAGGTAACGGGGATTCACATAAAAAGAAATTGAGGGAAGTGGCTGCTTGGTAAAAAAACTTTTTATTCCCCCTAATTTATCCCTGAAAAACATTCTCACTCGACAAAAGTGACCTTGTTCAATTCTTTAAGGCTGGTTATTCCTTTCAAAACCTTTTTCATCCCCATCTCTCTGAGGAAGACCATCCCTTCCGCCTTTGCTCTCTTTTTCACCTCTGATAGTGGTTTCTTGGCTAAGATCATTTCCCGAATATCATCTGAAAGTTCCAGTAACTCCGCTATGGCTGTCCTCCCTTTATAGCCAGTGTGATTGCACTCTGGACAACCCACAGCTTCAAAAAAGACCTGATCTCTGTACTCCTCTGGATTTAGCCCTGATTTAACGAGCTCGGTTTCATCATACTTTACCGATTTCTTGCAATTCAAACAAAGGACTCTCACCAGCCTTTGCGCCAGAATACAGTTTAGAGCCGAAATGAAGCTATAAGGGTCTACCTGCATGTGAAGAAAACGTCCAATCACATCAAACACATTGTTAGCATGAACTGTAGTAAAGACCAAATGTCCAGTCAAAGCCGATTGAATGGCAATTTGAGCCGTCTCGGGGTCTCTTATCTCTCCTACCATGATCTTATCTGGGTCGTGACGGAGGATAGAGCGAAGCCCCCTGGCGAAAGTCAGACCCTTCTTTTCGTTGACCGGAATCTGAGTTATTCCTTCTATCTGATACTCAACCGGGTCCTCAATGGTAATGATTTTATCCTCGGGTGATTTAATTTCTGTCAAAGCTGCATAGAGGGTGGTTGTCTTTCCGCTTCCTGTGGGACCCGTAACTAAGACCATTCCGTAAGGCTGAGTAATATATTTCCGGAATTTCTCAAGGACTTCTTCCGAAAAACCGAGTAGATCCAACCTCAACTCTGAGATTGCTTCGGTTATCATTTCTTTATCCAGAATGCGAATGACCGCATCCTCACCATAGATACTGGGCATTATCGATACCCTGAAATCTATGGTCTTGTCCTTTATTTTCAACCTGAATCGCCCATCCTGAGGAACCCTCCTCTCCGCAATATCTAGGTCAGACATCACCTTCACCCTCGAGATGATAGGAGACTGGAACTTCTTATTAATCGGCTCCATTGCTTCACTTAAAACACCATCTATACGGTATTTGATGGTCACACCTTCTTCCTTAGATTCTATATGGATATCGCTTGCTCTCTTCTGAACGGCAGTAAAAATTATAGAATTGACAAGCTTGATGATTGACCCATCCTGGTCTGCAAGTTTTTCAACAGAAATTACTTCCTCTTCCTCTGCTCCTTCCTTCTCCACAACCTGGACAATGAATCCTTCGGTAGCGTTTCTCAGTACCTGAAGAGCTGTCTCACTTTTTCTCAGTGCCTCATTAATGGCTCTTTTCGAAGCAGCATAAACCTCCACCTTTTTCCCCGAAAAAGATTCAATGACATCTATGACTGAAATGTCAGAAGGGTCTGCTATGGCGATCTTCAAAACTCCTTCATTTTCCTCAAGCGGAATGAAGTTTGAACGATGCAGAAATTCCACAGGAAACGACTGCACAAGCTCACGGCTCAGAGAATAATTGTTGAGGTCGATGTAAGGAACATGATAACGCTCGGCAATCATTTTGGTCTCTTCCTCTTCTTTATGGATGATTTTTTCGGGCTCTTCTCTTGATCTTGCCATTACCTTGCTATTCTTATGATGTTAAAAATTGGTAAGTAGACAGCCAAAAGCATGGCTGCCACAATCATACCCATAAAAATGATAATAACCGGCTCAATAAGAGAAACAAAGGTATCAATTCTTGAACGAATTCTTTCATCGTAAACCTCCGCCACATCAGTAAGCATTCCCTCAAGGTTTGCAGATGTCTCACCTACTCTGATCATGTCCAGGGCGAGAAGAGGAAAGAAATTCGTTCGGGCTAACGATTCAGAAAGGCTTTCTCCATTTTTAATCTCATCGGATACTCCAGACATCCTGGTCACTAAATATCTATTTGGAACAGACTGCCTTGCGATATCTATCGAAGAAAGAAGAGAAATTCCTCCTCCCAAAAGCAGACTCAGCGTCCGAGAGAAGAGCGAAACTCCTGATTCAAGCCAAATCGGACCACCGTAGGGAATCTTGAGTTTGATGCGGTCCTTGAGTACCTGAAATTTTTCTTTTTTTCTTAACTGGAAGTAAATCAAAAAGAAAAGAATGAAAACCCCCAGAATGAATGGATAATTATTTCTCAGCGAAAGGGCAAAGGACATAAGCATGCGGGTTATCGAAGGAAGTTCTGCCTCAAAGTCCCTGTAAAACTGGGAAAAACGGGGCAGAACAAAGTTTAAAAGAACTCCTAGAAGCAAAAAGGAAAAAACGAGAAGTAAGGTGGGGTAGGTCAAGGCAGACCTTATTCTTGACTTTGTTTGAGAAACCACCTTGGCATAACCTATATAGCGACTCAGAGTCCCTGCTAAATTCCCGCTTCTCTCTCCTGCCATTAAAGAAGCCGTGTAGACTTTGGAAAATATGTCTTCAAAGGGCAGGAAAGCTTCTGAAAGAGATTTCCCCGCTCGAACCTCGCCCTCGATCCTCATCAGGAGTTCTTTGAAATGAACATTCTTAACCCTACTCGCTATTATTTCAATACTCTTTAGAATAGGATAGCCTGCCTTAATTAAAGCCACAAGCTCCTGATTGAAGAGGATGAAATCCCGCTCCTTGATTCTTGTTTGGAAAGGACGAAGTGGAACCTGGATTCTTCGCCAGTCTCTTCTTATGGAAAGAACACAAAATCCTTCACTCTCAAAGTGTTCTCTACATTCTTCGACTGAAGGTGCAAAGAAAGGTCGAGTAAATGTTCTCCCTTCATCAGTGGCTAATCGACATTGGAAATATGGCATTTTATATTTTCCATTTATTAGTTTAATATTAGGAGATATATGAATAATTGTCAAATACATGTGCAGATAGAACCTGTCTTCTAAAAAACCGCTTAGACTCCTCACCTAAAAAATAGTGTAGGATAAAACCAACGTCTCATTCTCAATTAAGGTAAAATTATAAGGATTTCATTTTAAAAAGGGTTCAAAGTTATCCTTTACACTGAAGAATCTTTAAACGAATCAACCCAAGGCAAGGAAAGAACCTTACCCTCTTCTGCGCTTGAATTTATTTCGGGTCGAAATTTCCATCTCTTCTCTTAATCCAGAACACTCTGAAATTTTTAGTCGCAGAATGAATTAAAGAACTAGAATTTTTAAACCCCGGCTCTTCTAAGAAATGGAGGATAAATTTTGTTTAGCCCTCCTGGGATAGTTTAATTGCTCTTTCCTCCGCCGACTCCATGTCTCTTCCTGAATGAGTGTCTGTATTGACAAATATTCAGCCTGGGATTATCTTTAAAAATAATGAATAAAAAATTATTTCTTGCAATTTTAACTTTCTTTCTTCTCTCTCCCTTGACCTCAAGAATCAAAGAAAAACAACTTCCTTTTTTAGATTCCTTCTCCCTTGAAAAAGAGGCCTTAAGTCCCCAAGAAATAAAAAGACAGAAATACGACTATATGAGTACCTTTCTCTCCCGGAATACAAAACCCTTGGGACTGAAAGAGGATGAAACTCTAATAAACTTTCTCAAGGAACCAACCGTAAAATGGGTCATCAGGACAAGTGAAAAACATATACTTGAATAAATCCCCCTTATATTTTTTGAGTTTGCGATTCAAATTTTTGGATTTGCAGGGAATAGAATAGAGAGAAAAAAATGAAAAGAAGAATCTACATTGCCATTGCAGTCTTTTCATTCTTGCTCGGTTTAGGGGGATTGAATGTTTACCGAAAAATAAATTGGAGAGAGCCATCGGATGGAATCTTCTGGAAAAAAAGAGAAGGGATCCTGCGTGCCGAAAGAATCGACTTAAATAGCCCAGGTTATCTTGCAGGAATAAAAAAAGGAGATATTCTCTACTCCATTAACAACAATCTCGTGAAGAGTAAGATTGATGTGGAAAAAAATCTCTGGTTAGCCTGGAGCTCAGACCAGAGGTTGACATATCAGATCAATCGACAGGGAGAACTCATCTTTCCCTCGTTCTATCCAGTTTCAAGGGGGCCGAAAGTCACTGATATCTGCCTTGTTTTTATTGGCTTAACTTCCATAACGATCGGCCTTTTTGTCCTTCTCAATTCCAAAAAATCATTTTCACTTCCGTACATCTTCTTCTATTTACTCTGCTTAATCTTCTATTCTATCTCTATTTTCTCCCCCTGCGGGAAACTGGATACACTTGACACCCTCTTTTATTGGCTGGATAAGGTTTCTTTTCTCACCTTCCCCCCTCTTTTGCTCCATTTTTTCTTGATTTTCCCCAAAAGAATGAGCTTCTTCCGAAAGAAAAAGTTATCCATTTTTTCTATCTACCTCCCTGCAGCGGCATTTCTTCTCTTCAAGGTCATCATCCATTTGCCACTTCTTGAAAAAATAGAAGAGGGGACTATCCTCGACCTCTACAATTTAACAGGGAAGCTCGAGTTAACTCATTTCACTCTTTATTCTCTCGCTGTTCTCGGAATAGCTTTCTCCAGTAGCCTAATCCCCGATGACCTTTTAATCAAAAAACAGCGCAAATGGATCGTATACGGCCTCAGCTTTGGGATGATTCCCTTTATCATCTTCTACATCATTCCTTTTCTCCTCGACTATGTTCCCTCAAAAGCAGCTGAGCTCACTGTTCTCCTTCTAGCGCTTATCCCCCTCACTTTTTCTTACTCCATAACTCGATACAGACTTATGGATCTCGAAGTTCTTCTCAAGAAAGCAGTTACCCTGATTTCATCCTTCATAATCATCGGAGTGGTCTATTTCATCGTAAGTTCAAGGACAAAAATTTTTTCAGAATACAGACTTAACGCCATAATACTCGGCGTGCTGGCTATCCTTCTTGGCGCAACCCTCTTTTCTCCTCTGAAAGCTCTCTCCCAGTCCCTTTTAGACAGAGCCATCTACAGAAGAAGTTATATATATCGAAAAACCCTCCTTTCGATAAGCAAAGAACTTTCCCGAGAGCGTAACCTCGGGAAACTTTCTCAGTCCCTCCTGGATTTAATTGCTAATGCTCTCTCTCTCAATTCAATTGCTCTTCTCCTTCCTGAAGATGAGAAGAGGAGTTCTTTTTCAATCCTGAAAGCCAGAGGAAAACTCAACTTCAGCGGAAAATCAATAACACTCGACGAGAGAATCATGCAAATCCTAAAAGAAAAAGATTTCATCTCTCTTTACTCCTTGAAAGATAGAAAAGGGCTGCAGAAGAAATTCGAAGAACTTGCAAACTATGGCCTCTATCATTATTTACCTCTTAAGGTAGAAGACAAGCTGATAGGATGCCTAGGTATGGGGAAAAAAGTAAATAACACCTTCCTCAGTTCTGAAGACTGGGAGCTTCTGACCACAATTTCTTCTCCTATGGCTCTAGCCCTTGAGAATGCATACCTCTACGAACAAGCAAACATGAGGGCAATGGAGCTCGAAAGACTGAAGGACTATAGTGAGAACATAATCGAGAGTCTGACTATTGGAGTCGCTGTGCTCGATTCGCAGGGAAGAATTATTGGCTGGAATAGGATCCTTGAAGGATTCTTCGGCAAGAAAAAACAAGAGGTTCTTGAAAAAAGCCTCCAAGAAGTGCTGGGTGAAAAAAATTTCTCTGCAATCTTTCCCTCCGATACTCAACAGGGCTTCCGTCTCCTCAGCGAAATTTCGCTCGAACTTCCATCTAATGAAAAAAGACTCTTCGACATTGCTAAAACTCCCTTGCTCGACAATCGGATGAACCCTTACGGAACAGTCATTGTCTTTGAGGACGTTACGGAAAAGATTCGTCTCCAGCAACAAGTCCTCACCTCTGAGAAGCTTGCCTCCATCGGACTCCTCTCTGCAGGTGTGGCCCATGAAATAAACACCCCTCTCACTGGAATCTCTAGCTATGTCCAGATACTCCAGAAGAGGCCTCCCGACTCAAAACACGCTCAAATACTGGAAAAAATTGAAATCCAGACCGAAAGAATAGCCAGAATCATCAAGAACCTCCTCAACTTTGCTCGAAATCCCTCGGATACCTCCTTCTACCGTGTTGACCTCAAGCAAGTGCTCGAGGAGATAGTCGCTCTTATAGAATATAAACTCAAAACAATGAACATAAATTTGGTGCTTGAGCTTTCCCCAGTCAAGCCTATCTATGCTCAGGGAGAAAGACTCCAACAAGTTTTCATCAATATCATTCTCAATGCCATCGATGCTATGCCTGAGGGAGGAATTCTAAAAATCATATTATTCGAGAAAGAAAATGAGGTCATAATAAAAATAGAGGATACAGGCACGGGAATCGAGGAACAACATCTTCCTCATATCTTCGACCCTTTCTTTACCACGAAGGGAATCGGGAAAGGAACCGGATTGGGTTTATCCATAAGCTACGCAATCATCAAAGAACACGAGGGCCATATCGCTGTAGAAAGTGAAAAAGGGAAAGGGACGATTTTTGAAATCTCCATTCCCAAGAACCTGGAGAAAAGGAAAATGAATAAGATATCAACTTCATAAGGTGAAAATGGAACAAAAAGCACTCATTCATATTGTCGACGATGAACAAATAATCCATGAAATTCTTACAGACCTTTTAACCTCAGAAGGGTATGAAGTGGAGGTGTCAACCTCTGGGGAGGAAGCTCTGGAGAAACACTCCTCTTCCTCTTTTGACCTTGTCTTGCTTGACCTTCTCATGCCTGGAATGGATGGAATTGAGGTTCTTAAAAAGTTGAAAAAGATCGACCCCAGGGTCATGGTCATCATTATCACCGCATACGCTTCAATCGAATCTGCCATCTCAGCGATGAAAACAGGGGCGTTTGATTATGTCCAGAAACCCTTCAAACACGATGAACTTCTCCTCACCATCCACAGAGCCTTAGAACATAAGAAACTCCAGGAAGAAAATATACGTCTTCGCCAAGAGCTCAAAAATAAGTTCAGTTTTGAAAACATAATTGGCAAAAGCAAAGTCATGCAAGAAGTGTTTGAAATCATAAAGGCAGCTGCCCCCACTCGAAGCACGATTCTCATTCAGGGAGAAAGCGGAACAGGGAAGGAATTGGTCTCTAGAGCCATCCATCAAAACAGCGACCGTGCTGGCCAACCCTTCATCGTCGTCAACAGTGGCTCCTTACCCGCAGACCTTCTGGAGAGTCATCTTTTCGGTCACGTAAAGGGCGCATTCACTGGTGCGGTCACTGACAAGAAGGGACTCTTTGAAGAGGCAGACAAAGGAACAATTTTTTTCGATGAAATTTCCTCTTTAAGTCTTGAGACTCAGGCAAAGCTTCTCAGAGTCATGCAGGATAGGGAATTCATGAGATTAGGAGGAACCAAAACCATCAAGGCTGATGTGAGAGTGATTGCAGCCACAAATTCGGACCTTGAGGAAATGATAAGACAGAAAAAATTCCGCCAGGACCTATTCTATCGCCTGAACGTGATCAAGATAGAGCTTCCCCCTTTGAGGAAGAGAAAAGAAGATATCCCTCTGCTTGTTTCCCATTTTCTGAATATCTATAGCGCCGAGAATGGAAAAGAGATAATCGGAGTCACAGAGGATGTCATGGAAATTCTGGAGCAATATGACTGGCCAGGGAATGTTCGCGAGTTGGAAAATCTAATCGAAAGGGCTGTAGTGTTGACAAAATCAAATCTCATTACCAGAAATTGTCTCCCGCCATTTCTCTTGCCTGAGAGAGAAAGCAAAGAGAATAGAATAATCTCGAAGGATGGATCTTTTCCTCTTAAAAAACAGATGAGAAATTATCAGAAAAAAATCATCATAGAAGCTTTGAAAAAATCAAACGGCATTCAGAAGAAGGCAGCGGCTCTTCTCGGAGTAAAACCCACTACTCTCAATGAAATGATAAAGAGACTCGAGATAGGTCCTGAAGAGGTAGGAGATTGAGTAAATTTTTCTAATGAAACTTTCCTGGAACTGCCGAGTCCGGGTTGATTACAATCTTTTTGGGCTTTTCTTTAAGGCTAAAATCAAATTCCTGAAAGATTTCGTTCACTATAATTCTCTCTCTTATTCTTTTACCCCCTATCTCCCATTCCAGCCAGAGGGGAAAAACGAATTTTTCCTTCAATTGCCTTATGGAAAATTTTAGAATGAATTCGCCTTTCTCCCGCTGAAGAGAATAACTTACCTTCACCTCAGGAAGCAAGAAAGAATCAAACCACATCTTTGAAAATTGACTTAAGTCAACTCCAGAAACTTCTTCCAAAGTGTTCATAAAATCAGCGGTGCTCGAAGAGCCATATTTATGTCTCTCGAAAAATTCCCGTATGCATTTAAAGAACAGTCCTTCGCCTAGATAGTCTCTGAGCATGAAAAGGACAAGAGAAGCTTTATTGTAAATGATGGCCTGATAGGCGTCGAAATCAAAATAGCTGAGCCTCGAGCCCATAGAAATTGCCCCCCATTTAGACTTCCTCACAGTCCAATCTGAAAGCTTTTTCAGAATGAGAGAAAAGGCTCTTTCTCCATATTTTTTCTCGAGGTAGAGAATCGCAGAAAATTGAGCCATGCCCTCACTAAGCCACTGGTCATGATAAGTTTTCCAGGTTACTCCCTGCCCCCACCATTGATGCGCAATTTCATGGGCAAGAAAATATTCATCCCATCTTGAGAGGTCAACAGGACTCTTATAAATTATTCGCGAGCCCACGGAGAATCTGGGCAATTCGTTGAGCACGATAAAGGATGCTGGGCTATGTCCTCCGCTCGTTGACCATTCTCTTTTGATTATACTCATCTTCTCAAAAGGAAATGCTCCAAACTTATCTTCAAAGAAGCTCAGAATATCTTTAGTCTCCCCCGGAATCTCCTTCCTAAAAGTCCGCAATTCTTGAGAAACGAAAAATTCAAGGGGGATAGGGGAGAAATCTTCATGCACCTTTGTAAATTTACCAACGATGAAGGTGAGATATTTAAGGGGGTAGTGAGTTTCAAAAACATAAAAAGCACGCCCTACCTTATCGATCGCCTCCACCCTTTCTACTCCATTTACTTTACCCTTCTCCACCATTTCTCCGTTCGAAATACACGTGTATTCAGGGGGAACCATAATCTTCAATCTGGCTTTAAAATACCCTTCCTCGGGAGGGGCTGGATACCAGTAGGAGGACTGGCTAAAGAGATAAGTGTCGTACTTAACAGGGAAATTTAAACCTTTTTCCTGGAAAGGAGGACCGAGAAAAACATCTGCTGTCTGAGCTGGGGGCAAAAGCTTCCCTCTGTAGAAAATTTCAATCGAGATTGTTTCTGTCTCTAGAGGTGGCTCAACAAAATAAACATAAAGAATCTTTCTTAATTTGTCTTGGGTATAATAGAGCTCCCTTCTCTTCTGATCAAATATCCGTAAAATTTGGAGGTCGGGGTTGATTTTAAACTTGGCTCCATCAAGGGCCTTGACATGGGACTTTATTTCTACTTTTGCCCTAGCAGAAAGATAGGATTCCTTGGGATCGAAGTCAACCTCAATTTGATACCTTTCGACATCAAACATCTGTCCAAAAGAGATAAAAATTCTTCTCGATTCTTGAATGGCTCGAGGTGAATAAAGATTTAATATTTTTTCTCCCTCCCATTTGAAAAAATTTATTTCTTCTCTTGAAAAAGGAGAATATATATAGCTGAAGCGTCCTATTTTTTCGCCCTCAAATTCAATCACAGCCTCATCCCCCTGGGGAAGGAAAGAAAGAATCTCCCCTGTCAAGGGATCGAGAATGGTGAAAGACCGATGATAATGTCTCTTAAACAGAGAATAAGCCCTGTTTATTTCTGCTGCTGAAAATTGATTCTTTCTCTCCTCGCTCTCTTCTACAATTTTGATGTTTTTCTTGAAAAAAAAGTCTGAAAATCTGAGGTAAGCGTATTTTACATCATCTCTTATCTCGTCCTCTTTATAGATTAATTGTATCTGATGCCTTTCTTTAGGGTCAGAGGGAGAGAAATTGAGCTTTCCCTTACCGAGGATGAGAAGGGCAGTTTCGAACTGAGGGATATTGTCGTAAAGAACGAGGCAATCTTCGAAACTAAGCTTGATGTCCGTGTGAGTTATCTCAATTTGTCTAATTCTCTCGATTCTTTCCGAAGGAATCTTTATCTTGTATAGTTCCTTTACATCTGAATTTATAATTTTATTCTTTATCTGCCACTTCCCTTCTATTCTGGAAAGAAAGAGACTCCAAGTTTCAATTAGGACTAAGTATGAGTTTTGAAAAATCGCCCGCGCATATAGTCTTGCTTCCTCTCCCTCGTCTACTATGTTTGCCTTGAAAAGAGAGATTTTTTCAATCTGAAATTTCTCCAGTTTCTCCTCCATGAGCATTTCTTCAGCGGTTCTCTTTTCTTCAGCAAAAGTTTCGAGATAGTAAGAAATTTCCATCTTTTCAAGATAAGACTTCACTCTAAGAAAAAAGTCATTAAGGGTTTCTTCAGCTCTTAAATTAGAAGCTAAAAAAAGAGGAAGGAGGATTGAAAGAATTTTTCTTTTAAATAGGTTTTTTTTCACTGAATTGTCTTTATTATACCACATCTAGAAATCAAATTCTTCATTAACGAGAAGAACCCGAATATTCGCTTAAGGGGTGATATTTTTTCATCTTATAAAAAAAGAAGCCTCTCTTTCCCCAAGAAACTGGTAACATAGCGGTCTTCTCCCAACTCGCGCTTCTGGCTTACCCATCTGGAAGGTTCCTGGTTATGGCTCCAAATTAAGCACTTACCCTACCGGGTGCTCAACTTTTCTAGCGGAGTGGCTTATCATTCCCCCCGAGCTTTACTTCGCCTTTCAGCCCATTATCATTACTTCCCGTCTCATTTTTCAGAAGCTTCAGGTTAGACCTGTGGGACTGAGACTATAAAGAGTTGGCTCAGGAATTAAATTTTTCTGGTGGGATGATGGAAAAAGCAGGATTTTAGCTCATTTTCAGAGGGTGATGGCTCGAAAAAGATACTTTGCTTAGTCTCATTTAGATTAGTATCTAACAGATTTGATTCTCTAATTTTTTCCCCAAATTAACCCTTATCCGAATATTTGGGTTGGAATTTCATCATTCTCTCGAATTTTTTGACTTATGAATTTTTCTCTGCTATAAGCAAAGCTAATTGGTTGAACAAGCCATAATTAAAATCTTTAGCTAGAGGAAAAAGATGATGGACAAGGCTGAGATAAAGGCCCTGGATAAGAAACACATTCTCCACTCCTGGACAGTGAATGAGAATTACGACCCCATGGTCATCTCTGACGCAGAGGGAGTATATCTCATCGATTCAGAAGGGAAGAAAATCTTGGATTTTTCTTCACAAGTAATGTGCGTCAACGCCGGGCACAAAAACGAAAAAATCATTAGCGCCATCAAGGATCAGGTAGACAAAGTCTGCTACCTCCATCCCGGATTTGCCTATGAAACAAGAAGCAGACTCGCCAAGGCTCTGGCAGAAATTACTCCTGGAGATTGCAAAAAATTTTTCTTTACTCTTGGAGGCGGAGATTCAACCGACAATGCCATCAAAATGGCCAGGGCTTACACCGGCAAACAAAAAATCATTGCCCGCTACCGCTCCTATCACGGCGCTACCTACGGAGCAATAAGCCTCTCTGGAGATCCGAGGAGGCTTCCTGTTGAACCCGGAATTCCTGGTATAGTGCATGTCCTCGACCCCTATTGCTATCGATGTCCTTTCAAACTCACTCACCCTGAATGCGGAATTCAGTGCGCCGAGCATGTGGCTGAGGTCATAAAGTATGAATCACCCCAGACCATTGCTGCCATCTTTTTGGAGCCTGTAACTGGGAGTAACGGCCTCATCATCCCTCCCGATGGCTACTTAAAACGCATAAGAGAAATCTGCGATGAGCACGATATCCTCTTTATCGTCGATGAGGTAATGAGCGGGTTTGGACGCACGGGCAAGTGGTTTGCCATTCAACATTGGGACGTGGTGCCCGACATGATGATCATGGCGAAGGGCCTCACCTCTGCCTATCTTCCCTTTGGAGCAGTGGCAATCTCAACTCGAGTGAGTAAGCAATTGGAAAAAGAAATGCTCTACTGTGGCCTTACCTATAACTCCCATCCTGTCTCTTGTGCAGCTGCTCTAGCGTCGATTGAAGTCTATAAACAAGAAAATCTCATAGAAAAAGCAAAAACTCTGGGCATCCTCCTTAAGAAAAGACTCGAGGAAATGAAAGAAAGACATCCCTGCGTCGGTGATACAAGGTCTATTGGGCTTTTTTCCTGCATTGAACTTGTCAAAAACAAAAAAACAAAACTACCTCTCACACCTTACAACGCTCAAGGGAAAGAGGCGGAGCCAAGCAAAGAAATTTTCCGTCGTCTCCTCGCAAGAGGGCTCTTCACCTATGTCCGCTGGATGTTTCTCTTCATCGCCCCTCCTCTTTCTATCTCTGACGATCAATTGCTAGAAGGCTTGAGTATCATCGATGAAGTGCTTTCTTATGCGGATACTCTCACAGAAAGATGAATCTCACCTTAAAGAGTTTAATTTAGAAAGGGAGAAAGATTGAAAAAAGGCGAGCTAAGCTACTAATTTCTTTATGATTCCTGAAAATTTAACCCAGGTCTATAAATTCAATTATTCCTTTCTTCATATCAAAGAACAAGAGCCTGTTTCTAAGCGTAGGATCCCAGCCGAGGAGAATCTTGACTACTTCAGAGACCTGCCAGGAGGCCACTGCAACGGGAGTGAGACAAGGAGTCCCTAGCTGACTTTCTATTCCTATGGCCTTAGTCTCTTCTGAACCATAGATGAGCCTAAGGCCCTCATCTTCGGGAAATATAGTAGTCACCTGACCCATGAAACCGGCGATGGCTCCATGGACAAGAGGAATCCCCTTCTTCTTGCAGACTTTCTCCAGAATGAATCTTGTTTGGATATTATCCAGTCCGTCAACAGCCACCTGGCAATCTTCCAGAAGGGAGGGAAGATTTCCTTCGTCAACCAGGAGGTCAAAAATCTTTAATTCTAGGGCTGGGTTGATGAGGGAAATTCTCCGGGAAGCTTCCTCTACTTTTTTCTTTCCTAGGTTTTTAGAATGGCTGAGAATCTGGCGATTGAGGTTACTATCCTGGAAAAAATCGCTGTCAACGAGAGTTATCCTTCCCACCCCAAACCTTGCTAGAAGCTCAAGAGCCATTCCCCCCAGCCCTCCTGCCCCAACAACTGCCACCCGAGAATCAAGAAGCTTTATCTGCCCCTCTATTCCTATGGTTCCTAGGTTCCGCTGATACCTCTCAGGAACAATCTCCATCTTCAAAGCCTCCATCTCTACCTCTCTCAAGCCGAGTTTGTGCTCGAGGGAAAAGCGTATCAGTAATTCATGGGAAAGGGAAAAATACTCTTCCCCCTTCGCAGTCTTCTTCCCTTCAGAGAGATTTTTTAACTCCTGACGAAGGGAATTTCTCATCTTTTGATTCGAGTTTCCTCCAAATCCTGTGGGTAATATATTTTTATTTATTTTATGGCAGCATTTTAACTTTAGTCTTTTTCAAAAGTCAAATACTCTCCCTCAAGAATGAACCTCTATTTCTTTAATTTTGAAACCCTCACCAAACATAGGAATACACTCAGCCTCTCTCTAAATTAAAAATATGGTTGATCACAATAATGAGTACCTGGATAAGTGGAGATTATAGATTTTGAGCTTAAAATACTCCACTTCTCTGTGACCTATGCCTTTCTCTTTTTGACTTTGATCTTGTTATTAATCCCTTAGACCATTGCTTTGGAGAGGGAATAGGGAAAATAATTCAGGATGCCTTCCACGTGTCTCTGAAAAGAGTGGCAAACTTCACAAGCTTCCTAACCCCAGATTCAGCGCCTTTCTACTCCAAGCGATAAAAAACCTCTCGGCATCTTCTCTAGATTCGAATCACAAGAGTCTCCAGAGTTCTTCTTTAAGCACATAAGCTATGAAGAAGAGATTCCTGTTAATCTGCAGAAGCTTTTGGAGTTTCTCTTTGGTTGGGATGCTTCTCTTACCCTCGAAGAAGCAAGAATTGAGTCTCCTTAATGAGCTTTCTCATCGGGCCTGGGAGCTTGTGATACTCATGGGTCCGCAGAGCATCTAGCATCCTGTAGTAAGCGGCGAGAATATGGAAGGTATCAAAGACCAACGCACTTTGAGGAAAACGTGCTCTTATCGTCCTCAGAGAGGGCCGCAACATATCAAGAGTTAAAGCCTTAAGGGAAACTTTAAATCTCAGAAGTCTCTTGAAAAAAGAAGAAAGACTTCTCTTTCCTTCTTCTCCCCCATAGACTACCCCTACACAGCTCAACCCCTGGTGTAAGAGATCGATTTCTTTCCTTCAAACTGAGCTCATCTTGTCCCAGAGCACCCTCCTCAGACAAGAAGCAGAGGGTAGATTCTTCCTCATCCTCTGCCGATCAATGGCTTTGGCCCAGTGAAGCCCGGGGTGGGGTGAAACATCACGAATACTCATCATCAAGCACAGAGGCCTCGGGTAATGCTTCCTCCTTTCGCAAATCCTCAAACCGTCTCCTGTGGCCTTCCTCAAAGGAGAAACGTCTCAATTTGACCCCTATAGACACTCTTTTTCTTTCAATGGGGAGAGTGTGAAGTGTTCT
>CAYSCS010000063.1:0-129402 GCA_964429695.1 uncultured Eubacteriales bacterium | reverse complement strand
CTTCTGTTTCATTAGAACAACGATGACCTTAAAGCAAAGGGGAGGTCTTTTCAAAAATACAATCAGAGCGGTGAAACTGAACCGAAGATAATGAGATGGGGCTGTGCGTTGACCTTAAGAGCACAATCTCCGTAGATTGTTGCTCTCTGACCGCAAAATGGGGGGCTCTAAAAATCTCTAATGGCAATTTTGAGTCTATGGGCACACGTTTCTGGACTCCTCTTTATGCTCTAAAAATGTATTTTTTATTAGACTAAAGATGTTGTTTTACTTTTTTTTAAAACCTTAGTATAAAGAGAAACGATGAATTTAATAATTTATAAAACTCAGAGTTAGCCCCAAGATTCCGAAAAGTCGGATGTGGAGAATTATAAAGAGTAAATATAGGGTTTCTCTCAAAATGCTCTCGCAGCCTGGACTCATGTGGTTAAGAAGAATCTTGCTTTTTTTGGGACTTGGCGCTGGTCTTTTTCTGATTGTTTCATCTCCCCCTTCGGGTTTAAGCGAAGAGGGAATCAAATGTTTAGGTGTAGCGGTCATCTGCATCACACTCTGGATTCTTGCTCCCATTCCTCTGGCTGCAACGAGCCTTGTAGCCCTCCTTCTTCTCCCTGCCTTGGAGATACTCGATAAACAGCTTGTTTTCTCTTTCTTTGGTAACAGTGCTGTGTTCTTTCTCCTCGGAGTTTTCATCATTGCTGGCGCCATGATGCACACCGGACTTTCCAAGAGGATTGCCCTCTTTTTCTTGACCCTCTTCGACAGAAGCCCGAAGTTTCTCCTCTTTGGAATTCTTTTCACCAGCTCTTTCCTTTCTCTCTTGATGCCAGAACATGCCGTAGCAGCGATGATGTTTCCTGTAGTCATGGAAATTTCTCAGAGTTTAGGACTCGAACGGGGAAGAAGCAAATTTGCCATTTCTCTTTTTCTTTCTCTTGCGTGGGGAGCCGTAGCTGGAGGAATTGGCACCTTCCTTGGAGGAGCTCGTGCTCCGCTTGCGGTTGAGCTTCTCCATGAAACTTTTCAGAAGAATATATCTTTTGCTTCCTGGGCACTCGCCGCAACACCGATAGCCCTGAGTTTGACTCTTGTCGTTTATTTTGTTCTTTTAAGCTTTTTTAAGCCTGAAATATCAGATATAACCCCTGCTCGAAGACTCCTCGAAAAGGAGCTTGAACGAATGGGGCCGCTAAGCTTGATGGAACTCAGAATAGGAATTCTCCTCATAACTACAATCTTCTTCTGGATATATGGAGGTCATCGGATGGGGCTTGCCGTCATTTCGCTAGCCGCAGCGGTGATGGTTTTTGTCCTAAACATCGCCAGATGGATTGACATCATAGATTATGTTAACTGGGGAGTGATCGTGATGTATGGTGGAGCAATAGCCCTTGGCAAGGCCTTGGCAGAAACAAAGGCAATTGATTGGCTAGCCGGCCAGATACTTAATTCAATGGAAATTAACCCCTTTATGCTGATAGTTGTCCTTTCAGGATTGGGGAAATTAATCACCGAGCTAATCAGTAATGCTGCTGTGGTGGTCATTCTGATTCCCATTGCCTTCGGATTTGTAAATTCTCTCCAAATCCCTCCTGAACTCCTCGTCTTAGCCGTTACTATCCCTGCCGGGCTGGCCTTTTGCCTTCCCCTTGGCACACCTCCCAACGCAATAGCTTTTGCTTCTGGATATTTCACCATTAGAGACATCCTTAAAGCTGGACTCTTGATGAATATTCTTTCCTTTCTGCTCTTTCTTCTCTTCGCCAAGTTTTATTGGCCACTTATAATCTAGTAATCTAGGAAATCTCGGTCTCTTGTTTAGAGCTATTCAACCCAGGTTCTGCTCGCGAATAGTTGCTTAAAGAAATTTTAAATGATAATTTAAAAATATAAATCAAAATAAAAAAACATTTAAAATGGAAAAGGCGAAAAAAAGAAATCTCAAGGAAGGATTCACGGTCTGGATAACAGGGCTTCCTTTCTCAGGAAAGAAAGAAACGGGGAAGATTCTTGCCGAAAGGCTGAAGATGCTGGGTTACAAGACTTCCCTCCTCATTGGAGGAGAGATTCGCCGTAAATATGAAAAAAAATTAGGGTTTACCAGAGAAGAGATTTATAAAAATATCCGCCGCATAGCATTCGAATGCAAGCTTTTGAGCGAAAATGGGGTGATTGCCATCGCGGTTACAATTTCTCCCTATCGAGAATTGAGAGAGGAATGCAGAAAAATGATTCCAAGATATGCGGAAGTTTTCCACAAATGCTCCCTGGAAACTCTCAAGAAAAGAGACAAAAAGGGGCTTTTTAAAAAGGCAGAGGAGGGAAAATTACAAAATGTTGCAGGCATTTCAATTCCCTATGAAGAATCAGATAATCCAGAAATTATCATAGATGCAGACAGGGAAACTCCCTTTGAAGCCGCAAACAAGATTCTTAAAAAATTAAAAGATCTGGGATACTTGGAAGAAGCTGACCACAGCGTCCTCCTCAAAGAGGAAGAAAAGCAGGTGAGAAAGATTCTGCGTGAAACCTGGTTCAAATGAACATTTCTTTTCTAATCAGGACATTATAAAGGAGAGGGTAAAAATGAAGAAAGAGATATGCCTCTCAATCACCACAGTGTTAATTTTTCTTTCTTTCCTTACCCTTTCATCCTGCAAGAAAAGCATAAAAAAAAGCTATAGTGGAGTCTTTTTTGCCAATGACTGTGGAGTATCCCATGGGGGGTTTGAATGGGTTGGTGAGTACTCAGCAAAGCTCAAAATTTCCGGAGATGAAGGGACCTTAGAGCTTGTCCTTTCTTTAGGACTAGGTGACCCTCTGCACAAGCACTTATTCTCAGTAAAAGATTTTTTTGAAGGTGCGGGATACATGAGTTTTAAGCTCGAGGGGAGAAAAGCCGAGTTAGAGCTTATCGAGCGAGATTTAATCTGGGGCGGTCGTTTTGATGGATATTTCACGGGAATTAAGTCCGACGATGCAAAAGAAAAAATAGGTAAAATTCCGATAGAAGTTTTTGATGGCTTCCAGGCTCATTATTATTTAGACTTGAGATTAAAACCAGAGGTTGAAAAATCTCTCTTTTCATCTTCAGAGTGAGCCGTGCAAAAAATAAAGCCTTATACAAAAATAATTTTAAGTAATTGCTTTTTTTAAAACTTGAAATTCCCTCGCAAAGATATAGGGTTTAAGCAGTAATTTAAATTTAGAAAGTTTTTATTTAAGCTGACTCTACTTTTAGGAGTAGATAACTGTTGAAGAGACCATCGAAAATGAACAAGCAGGAAACATAAGGTGAATATAGGAAAAAAAGTATTTCTAAAGAAAAACAAGTGTTGAGAAAGAAGAAAAGTTGGCTTCATTTTTTTGACTTATCCTTAACGCCATAAATAAATGAGAATCTTAGAAATTCAAAGCAAAAATGAGACTTCAACATTTGACTTAATTAGATAACATTTGACTTAATTAGATAGAATAAATATTACGGTACGAAATACAATGAATTGAATAAAATAAAAACATTAATTGATAAAAGAAAATCAAAAGGAAAAGAGAGGCCTCTTTCTTTATTCTTCTTCAATTTTGTTTTTCTTTTTCTTGTTTTTTTCTTAAGTCAACTCGCAGAGTCCGCTGACTTCATTTACGATGGTCCAGACTGCCATATAATCTATAGGTTCAAACCCCGGACAGGAACCCTAAGTGATTTAACCTTAATTTATAATAAGACATTCAAATTCATCCCGGCAGAAGAGGGAGGAATTTCTCGTTTCATCCTCAACGATCAGTACCTCATGACCAATGAAGGCAAGCATGTTTCTGAAGTCATTGAAGAAAGCTATTCCAATAAAATTTATAAGGCAAGATTCAGATGGAGCTACCAAGGAAAGAGTTTCACTTTTTTGATAAAAATCTCAAGGAAGGGGAAAACTCTGAAGATTGAATTTAAGACTTCACCTAAAAGCGACAATGTGGTGGATTTCACTCTGGGGAGATCTCTAAATACTTTGGATTCGAAGGTCATAGAGCTTCCCTATGGGCATAATGTTCTCTTCACCAACGGAATTTTCATCTCGGCCATCATCGACCCTCTCAGTTCTAACGCCTCTTCGATATTCCCTTTAAAAAAGTACTACTCAAATTCTTCCTGCGCTTATGGATATGCTTCACTCTATAGACCTCTCACAGATGGACGGAGAAGAAACCTCCGAGAGGTAATAATACTCACGGTCTCGCCCGAGATTTCAGATACATTCTTCTTCCCTCCTAACCCGATTTCAATATATAGAAAATTACTCTCTCAAAAAATCGTCATAGATTTATGGAGAAATAAGTTCCGAGATTATGCCGATGACCTGAAGAAACTGGCTTCCATGGGGATGAAGGATCTTTTAGTCTTAATCCATATGTGGCAAAAATATGGATATGACAATGGTCTTCCAACTACTTATCCCGCCGGAATTTCCTTTGGAGGAGAAAGGGAACTCTTAAAAATCGTAGATATCTGTGAATCGAATGGATATTTATTTGCCTTACACACAAATTATGTAGATTTCTATGAAAATTCTGATGTCTGGAATCCAAATCATGTGGCGCTTAATCCTGATGGAACACTGGTAAAATCCTGGTACAATTATCTAACAGGGTTCCAGAGTTATTTAATGAAGCCCTCTCGCTCTCTTTTTTATGCTCGACTCTATGAACCCCTGATTCACAATTCTTACCGCACAAGCGCTTCTTTTCTCGATGTCCATTCAGGTCTTCTCCCTTCGTTCAAAGTTGATTTTGATGCCCGAATTAAAGAAGCAGGGATGCAACTCTCAACATTCAATCATTATAGAAACCTCTTCTCCTATCTCAGAAAAACCCATCAAGGACCTCTATCAGGTGAGGGCTTCGGATTTTCTGCTTCTCTTTGGGCGGGGCACATAGACTCTATAGAAGCTGATCCACGTTCATTATTTCAGGTGTTGAGCAATCAAGGAGGCTTGGACGTCCCACTTATTGTCGACTACAAACTCAAAGTCCTTCATAGACTTTTTGTTCCTCATGGAGCTGGTTACCTGGAAAGATTTTTTCTCAACAAGTGGAATGATTACACCAAGGAGGAACTCGAGAAGTACAGGGTCTCGGAAATAGCCTTCGGGAATGCGGGTTTCATTCACAATCCTTTTGCCAAAGAAATCCCAGAAGAGGAGATTATGAGAGAATATTGTTTTCTTAAACATATTCAACGTTATTATTTGAACGAGACTCCCCTCAAAATATATTACCTGATAGGAAACGAACTCCTCAATCTCTCGGATGCCATGAGAAAAATTTTACCCAACACTCCAGCCGAGGATATTAACTCAATTCTGAATGAAAAGCTTTCTATGGTTAAAATTTTGTATACTGGAGGACTTGTCCTCTACGTGAACAGGTCAGAAAAAGAATTCTGGGACCAACTTGAAAACTTTACCTATTGTGTACTGCCCCCCAACGGATTCCTGGCCTTTAAAGAAGGAGAATTTCTTGCCTATTCAGCCCTCATAGATGGAGAAAAACAGGATTTCATTTTTCCCGGTGAACCTGGATGCTTCGAGTCTGTTTATTCTTCATCAAAATTAAATTTAAAAGGCAAAAAAGTTCGCCATTGACTGTTCTCTTCTTTTTTAGTTTCGAAAACTAAATTAAACAAGCATCCCTTTCCTTACTTAAAAAGAAGTCTCCAAGCTGAGTTAAAAGGGGATAAAGATCTCGCTCAAGATTTCCTAGCCTCTCTCTATTTTCAAAAAGAGAAGAAAAGATTCATCTCAAAAATATCAAAAAATGATAACATATTTTGCCTAAGAAGCATATTTCGAGTTGACATAAAGAAAAGGCCTTGCCTATAATCACTTTGAATCTGTTGAAAAGAGAGAATCAATGCGTAAAGAAGAAATATCTTTATCTGATAAAAGATTCTCAGAAAAGGCTTCACATTTGGGGAAGCTTACCACTTTAAAGGGTGAATTAACAAGCGGTGAGAACCTTTTCATCGAAGGCAACTTTCAAGGAAGAATCGAAGTTAAAGACAATGCTTTAATAGTCGAAGAGGGTGCCAAACTGGAAGCAGACATCTGGGCAGGAGATATTACGGTAAGAGGGGAAATAAGAGGAAACATTTTTGCTTCTGGAAAGGTTCTGATAGAGAGTCAGGCCTTTGTTGAAGGGAACATAACTGCTGCCAAAATTTCCATCATGGATGGAGCCCACTTCAAAGGAAGCATTAAAATGAGGGAATCTCTTTCCTCTCTTTAAAGCTAACTAATCTCTTTTTAATTTTTCCTTCTTCAAGTAAAAGTCTAAGCAAAGATATTACTTCTGGTGACGGTAATATTCTTTAGGTGTCTTACTGACAATGTATTCTACTGCTTTCTGGATACAGACTCTTATTGCTTTTTCAGTAGGGGTCTTCGAAAAGCCACCCAGAGCTACAGGAAGTGAGCCGCCTATATTGGTTGCACCACCTGCAGCAAAGCTTGTGGCACTTCCTTCGACTGAGGTTGCAGCAACGATTTGGGAAGTCTCGGCATCAATAATTCTTATATCCATGGCAATATGTGCCTTCTTCATCCCTCCTCCAACCTGGACACCGAGTATCTTTGTGCCTCCCCCAACTCCCTTTGCACTTCCTTCAAATTCAGTTATCGCAGCAACGATGATGAGGTCTGCACCATAAATCTCTCCTGTCCTTGCCTCTGTTCCTTTCTTTATTCTCCCTTCAGTGGCAAGGTCCTGCTCCTTCATTACTGCCCCAAGATGCTCTCTCTCAAGAACTATGTATCGATTGGTATTGAAAAGGGCTGTGGTAAGCATGTCTCTCATTCCTTCGCCTATTTCAGCCCAAGTTATTCCAAACATCCCTAGCCAACCACCTGTCCATCCTCCCTTGGCAGTTTTATCCTGGAATTCTCCCACAGCAATCCTTGCCTTCGGTCCATCATAAGGTTCTGCCTGAGCTTCGCTTATCGAAGGTCCTCCTGTCGAGGTAACAGTAGCAGTAGGAGCGCATGAGATCAACCAAAGAAATATTCCTGTAATTGCTGTAAACATTGAAATCTTTTTCATCTTTCCTCCTTTTTTACGATTATAGGCTTGAAGAAACTAATTGTCAATAAAACGAATTGCCTCAGAGAGAAAACCTACCAGAAATTATTTTGCCTTCTTGCGCTTTAGTCTGATAATTTTGTAATAAAATTAGCCAGAGGCAAAGGTAAAGGGATTAGAAATGAAAGTTAAGCAACCGAGATTGTAACAAGCTGTCATGAATTTTTAAGAGCAGCTCTAAGAGAGAGAATTCCCTTGTTCAGGAACAGTTTAGGAGGACCTATTTGATATAAGCGTCGCTCTGGCAACTAATGGTTGCCCAATTGTGAAGTGGAGGTGGTATCTGTTAGTAGCGAGAATTATAAAACGGAAGCTATCCCTCTCCTTCTAGATACAGGCTTTGATGACGAGGGAGCCTTCATTAATGCCCCCTTTACCATCTTACCTCAAATCATTTAACACTCCTTGAGTTGAAAATTTAATACACGGACCTTCAGGCAGAGAAAATTGCCCTCTTTTTATTCAGTTTTCTATGTCCTTGTTCATCTTCTTCAGATTTATTTATTCAAGTCTTTAGAGAATAGATCTATTTCTTCCACTCTTCAAAAAACCAGTAAGCTTTCGCCCTTAGAGGACTAAGTAAGGAGTACAATTTAACCTATTGAGGAGAAAAATTACTCAGCTTTAAGAGGCCTCGTAAGCTATCCTAGATATGAGAGCCAAAAAGAGCAGACTCCCTCCCAGAGATAATTACTTTTTAGAGAAGAGAAGAGTAAATGCCTAAGGCAAATGTATCAAGCACTAAGCCTCGTGAACCTGAAAAAAGATAGAGAAGCTCACACAGAAGCTAAAATTAACTACGCCTGAATGCTTGCTTAGTGCAGGAATCACAAAAAGTACTCGCCGCATCTTGGTAGCTATCATAATTTACTGTGAGTTGAGATAAGGTAGAGGAGGAATGCCTTCTTAGTCTTCAGATTAAAGGAGTTTATAATTTTGTCCCAAACTTGAGTGTCAATAAGGAAAGGGATGATACCATAGCTTTCCCTTAAATTTGGGGAATCGAAGTGGTTCTACTTAGTTTATATACCAAATCTTCTCAGCCCAGCCGATTTGGACCCTTTTTTATCTTAGTAATCGTGGGCGTATAAGCCGAAATAAGTAAATTGACCATTAAACTCCTAATCGAGACGAGAATAGTCACAAACACTCTGCTCAGCTGCAGCAAATAGTTTGCTTATGATTATTGTCAAAGAAGAGAGAGAGAGAAAATCTCGCAGAAGATGAAGCTTTCCATCTTGCACTAAAAATCGCCGGAGAATATTTTTATCACAATAAAGCTACTTATGCATCGTTGATCTGGATTTTCCAAGCAACTCAAAGAGACAAGAGAAATAGTATCCTTCTCCCCCCTCGGTGGATCAATTATGAAAATGAGCCTTAGAATGGGAATGACCTTCATTTTCTGTTCGTTTTTCACAAGCTCTTATTTCAGATTTACCCACAGCGAGACTCTAACCCTTTTTCCTGCTTACTACCCGGGACTAGGCATGACTGAAATTTAGCAGAGGAATTGAAAGATCCTCTCGATCAACATTAACAGTCTATCTTCCAGGCATGCCCTTGTCGTAGAACCGTGCTTGGTCAAACCAGTACATTGCCTGGATCATCTCACCGCTTGCTGCTAAGTCTGGTAGTTCTGCCCGAGGGCGGTAGGAGAAACCGCCGTTACCAGATATTGGTTCTACCCAGTAAGTATTTACTAGATACTCAAGAAGCACTTCCCCACGTTTCACAGCGCTTTTATCGCCAGTAGCAACATAGTATGCTGATAGTGCATGAATGATATCTGCCCCTGCGCTCAGCCCCCCTGGATCGACCATGGAGCAGAGTTTTGCTGGATTATCAATAGGCGGGGTATTATTGACGATCCAGTTATACAGGTCAATGAGAGCCTGACCCATTTTCTTCTTGTCGTCCACATAGTGCTCGCTATAAGCGCGAAGAACGATGAATGCATTACGCAGGCCAATGGTTCCAGTCTCAGGTTTATAGCGGACGATGAGCGCCTCCGCCATCTTGGACCTCAACTCCATGTTTTTGTCCAGCAGGGCTAAAATACCAAGAGCCCGAGCTGTGTGCTGGATGCTGTCACTGCTTTTCACCATGCCATCCTGGTTCACTCTGCTCAAAAGATCGGCTACCATCGGTTCAGGCACCAGTATGGCGTGAAGGGACATGATGAGCCGTTCCATGATTTCCTCTAGCAGATTCACTTCCAAGCCTTTTGGCGCCTGCCGAATTAATCTATCGGCGCCCCCTACATTACGGCTCGTGTATAAGATGCCGAAGCCGAGTGCCCTCAATCGTTGCGGGTATGACATTGTTGTGGGGAAAATAACATCATTTTCCCCCGGGAGTTGTTTGTTAATGAAATCCGCTGCGATCCTCTGGTAATTATCAGTCTTCTCAATTGCTGTCGCTTCTAGAACAGTTACTGAGAGGAGGAAACCCACGATTAAAGAAATGATGATTGCTTTTCTCTTCATCCTTTACTCTCCTTTCACTGAGTGAAAATGTCTGATACTTGTCATGATAGCCTTAGCTAACACTATCTCTCCATCGCATAGAAAAAATAATATTATCTTTAAAATCTAGTGTCAATTCTTTTGTCCCCCTTACCCTCATCCCTTTAATCAAATTTTACCACACTTTTTAAGGATGAGCCTTCTCCGAGTTGCCTTCTTAAAATCTATACTAAATTGATTTATTACCTCAGGAAAGAATTCACCCCAAATGATTTTGCCTTCTAGCTAGGTTATTTTATCCAGGAGAAGTCCTTTAGGATTTCTGTGGTTTTAATCGCTACTTTGTAGGTTGGCTCCTTCCTCGCTGGGTCCTGAAGGTTCTGGTGGATTATAATTGACAGAGGGCTTTTTAGAAGGTGAGGAAGATAACTTGGGAAGGAAAATAACTCTTTCCTAGTAATAAGGATGGTAGCTCAACTCAGATACGAAACCGAAGAGGAACTTCGGCTTCTCAACTGGCTTTATTCAACGGTGAAGCTATATTAGAACTTCTTCTAAATAACGATGAATTTGGGGCGTAAGGGAAGGTAAAGGGCTAGAGTGAGTACAATTTATAATGAGCCGAAAACTCCCTTTTAATTAGAGTGTCCTTATTTTTACTCAGGTAAATGAAAAAGAAATTCAATTACAAAGAAAAAATAAACATTCCCAAGTTTTCCTCCATAGATTCTTATGTAAGACAATGATTATGCTTTCAGGTAGATTTTCTTCTTAGACAAAAAGGTCTTTCACAAGCCACAACCTTTTAATCTTATCCTGGGAGAAAAAAAGAAGAAGAAAAAAATAGAATCTTGGCCTTCATTCAAAGATTAAGAGAAAAAGGCATTCTTCTTTCTGGTATCTGGTATAATTATTTTGAGGAAAGATGAAAAAATTTAAGCTTTATTCTGAGTTTGAGCCAAAGGGAGACCAAATAGAAGCCATAGCCAAACTCAGCGAAGGATTAGAAAGAGGTACAAAGCACCAGGTTCTAATGGGAGTTACCGGATCAGGAAAGACATTTACCATGGCAAACATCATCGAAAAGGCAAATAGACCGGTGCTCGTAATTTCCCATAACAAGACACTTGCTGCCCAGCTCTACCAAGAATTCAGGCGCTTTTTCCCTGAAAACGCCGTGGAATACTTCGTCAGTTATTATGACTACTATCAGCCCGAAGCTTACATCCCCGCCACTAACACCTACATCGCTAAAGAAGCCACAATCAACGACGAGATA
This sequence comes from uncultured Eubacteriales bacterium, assembly GCA_964429695.1. Lineage (GTDB taxonomy): Bacteria > Acidobacteriota > Aminicenantia > Aminicenantales > Aminicenantaceae > CAYSCS01. The sequence continues at coordinate 118,527 of CAYSCS010000063.1, read as the reverse complement.
GACCGCTTGAGGTTATCTGCCACTAATTCGCTCTTCCAAAGAAGAGATGTGATCATTGTGGCCTCAGTTTCCTGTATTTATGGCATTGGCTCTCCAGAAACATATCATTCCTTGAGTTTTACCCTCGAGAAAAATCAAGAGATAGAGAGGAAAAAAATCCTGAAGAACCTTGTTGAAATTCAATACATAAGGGACGAGGCTGAATTCAAACGCGGAACTTTCCGCGTAAGAGGAAATATAATAGAAATCTTCCCTTCTTATGAAGACTTCGCCTATAGAATCGAGCTTGATGAAAGGCGAATCTCATCCCTTTCTTCGATTGATCCCATCCTCGGGAAGACTATCGAAACCTTTGATAAAATCATCATATATCCCCGATCCTTCTTCTCCACCCCCTCTGATATTCTCGCTTATGCAATTCGAGGTATCGAGAAAGAACTTGAGGAGAGAATCTCCTTTTTTAAAAAGAAGGGAAAACTAATCGAAGCCAATCGAATCGAAGAACGCACGTTGCTTGATTTAGAAATGTTGCGCGAATTCGGATGGTGCCCTGGAATAGAAAACTATTCCTTATATCTCTCCTTGAGAAAAAGCGGAGAACCCCCTTATACCCTTCTTGACTACTTTCCCTCTGATTTCCTCACCATAATCGATGAATCTCACGTCACTATCCCTCAGATTGGCGGTATGTACCATGGAGACCGCTCCAGAAAATTGACCCTTGTTGAACACGGATTTCGCTTGCCTTCTGCCCTCGACAACAGGCCCTTAAACTTCAAGGAGTTTGAAGCTCGTCTTAATCAAACAATCTACGTCTCCGCAACCCCTGGACCCTATGAGCTCAGGAAATCTGAAAGGAGAGTCATTGAGCAAATCATAAGGCCTACGGGTCTTACTGACCCAGAAGTTGAAGTTCGTCCCGTTAAAGGACAGATTGATGATTTAATGGCGGAGATAAGACGAAGGGCAGAAAAAAATGAGAGAGTCCTGGTTACTACCCTCACTAAAAAAATGGCCGAAGACCTCACTCGCTATTACCATGAGCTAGGTCTTCGAGTTCGCTACCTTCACTCCGAAATTGACACCTTAGAAAGAGTAAAGATACTCAGAGATTTAAGAAAGGGAAAGTTTGATGCCCTGATCGGCATAAATCTTCTCAGAGAGGGACTCGATTTACCCGAAGTTTCTTTAGTCGCCATTCTTGACGCCGACAAAGAAGGATTCCTTCGCTCCTCGACCTCCCTTATTCAGACTTTCGGACGTGCTGCCCGTAACGTAGAAGGCAAGGCTATTTTGTATGCCGAAACAATGACTGATTCAATGAAAAAGGCGATAGCTGAGACAGAGAGGAGAAGAAGAATCCAGCATGAGTACAATCGAAAACACAATATTACTCCTGAAAGCGTCAAAAAAAGAATCGATGAAGTGCTTACCAGCATTTATGAAAGAGATTACTTCGATTATTCCCGAATCTCAGAGGAAAAAGATATCTACTTCACTCCTCAGGAGAGAAAGAAGAAAATGGAAGAGCTGGAGAGAATGATGAAAGAATCCGCAAGAAACCTTGAATTTGAGAAGGCGGCAAGGTTGCGTGATGAACTAAAAAGATTGAAAAAAAGAGAGCTCGAGCTTGGACTTTAAAAATTTAAAGACAAAAATCGAACTTCTCCCCAAGAAAGCAGGGATCTACCTCTTCAAAAATAAAAATGGAGAAGTTATTTACATCGGAAAGGCACATTCCCTCAAAGAAAGGGTCACATCCTACTTCCATGAACCCGCCGATACCAGAGTAAAGAACATCGTCAATGAAACTCATGACCTTGAATTCATCCTTACTGAAACAGAAAGGGAAGCTTCTCTTCTTGAAAATAATCTCATCCAGAAATATCAACCAAAATTTAATTTCAGATTAAAGGATGATAAGAGCTTCCCCTTTATAAAATTAACCTTAAATGAAAGATTTCCTGGTGTCTACCTTGCTCGAAGGATAGAAAAAGAGGGAGGAAAATTCTACGGTCCTTTCGTTCCTGCCCATCAGGCAAGAAAAACCATTCATCTCTTAAACAAATACTTCGGAATAAGAAGCTGCCAAGAGCCTATTCCCGGCAAAAGAAAGAGACCTTGCCTGGAATTCGACATGGGACTCTGTTCTGCTCCCTGTGTAGAGAAAATCTCAGAAAAAGATTATCGAGAAAGAATAGAAAACGCCCTCCTTTTTTTAGAAGGAAAAGTCACCAAATTGCTCACCATAATGGAAGGTAAGATGAGAGAGGCTTCTGATAAACAAGAATTCGAACAGGCTGCCTACTGGAGAGACCTCATTCGTGCTGTAGAGCAACTCAAAGAAAGGCCAAAATTCATCTCTGTCCATTTAGAAGACAAGGATATCTTCGGCTATTCAAGCCTCCAGGAAGAGGCAGCGCTCTTTGTTTTCAAGATGAGGAAGGGTAAAGTCATAGAATCAAAAGGGATCTTTCTTGAAAAAGGAGGACAGCTAACTCCCTCAAAAATTCTTCATCAACAGCTGAGAAAATTCTATCTGGAAAAGAATGAAGTCCCAGATGAAATTTACCTTCCTTTCTATCCTGATAAAATGAATGAACTTCAACATGAATTGAGAAAAATTAAAAGAAAAGATATAAAAATGGATGTTCCTTCCAAAGGGAAAAACCTTGAGCTCGTTAAACTAGCCAGTAGAAACGCTGCTTCCCTCATTGAAAACAAATCTTTGGAATTTAATCCTCTGGAAAGGATAAAAAAACTCCTCAACCTCCCTAAACTCCCCTGCCGTATCGAAGCCTTCGATATTTCAACCACAGGAGGAGATGAATCTGTCGGCTCGCTGGTTGTCTTTGAAGACATGAAACCAAAAAAGGAAGAATACAGAAAATACAAGGTAAAACAAGTCAAGCTCGCAGATGATATCTCCAGCCTAAAGGAGGTCATTCGAAGGAGGTATCTGCGCCTTCAAAAAGAAGGAAAAGCGTTGCCAGACTTAATCTTAGTCGATGGGGGCAAAGGCCAGCTTAATGCTGCGGGAAAGGCTCTCAAAGAGGTCGGCGCTGAAGGTATTGCTGTGGTTTCTTTAGCCAAGAAAGAAGAAATTCTCTTTACTTTCTCCCATAAAAGAGGAATTCGCCTTGAAAGAACCTCCCCTGCCTTGAAACTCTTCCAGAACATAAGAGATGAGGCTCATCGATTTGCCCTCTCGTTTCACAGAAAAAGAAGAGAAAAGAAGAGCTTTTCTTCTCTTCTTGACGGCATTCATGGTATAGGGAAAAAGAAAAAACTCAAGCTCCTTGATGAATTCACCGGTTTAGATGAGATTAAGAGAGCCTCCTTAGAAGAGCTCAAGATGATAATCGGACAAAAAGCAGCTCTTGAACTCAAAAAGAAGCTCAATCAAATTGCTTCCGCAGGAAAATAATTTGAAGGAATTCAGAAAAATTGATTCATGAAAATGGAACTACCTCTCTCTGAAATAAGCTCCCTCTGCCTCAGCAATTATGTCCTCATTCTGAACCAAAATTCTTCCCTTAGTAAAAATAATTCTCCCTCTCTTTTTCTCAACCCAGCCTTCAAGAAACAACTTTTCCCCTACCCTTGCTTTTCTCTTAAACCTGACCTCAAGCCTTGTAGTCAGACTAATTATGCCTTCAGCAAGGATTGATTTTATCATCACCTCATCTAGGAGCGCTGCTATGAGACCGCCGTGAAGGGTATCAGCATAACCTTCATGGTTTAAGCTAGGAGTAAATTCTGCTTTTGCTCTACCTTCTTCGTAAAAAAAATCGACTCTCAATCCAATCTGGTTTTTATCACCACAGACAAAACAGTTTTCGTATCTTTTGATTAATTCTCTCATATAATAAACCTATTTCTTGAAAAAATCGGTCAAGATATAAATTTTCTCCCTCGTCAAAATCAAAGAAGAAGAGTTTCTTAAACTAAGCTAAATTTACCCTAATGTCAACTCTTAAACTAATCCTTAGGAGATTAAGTCACAGTGAATTTTTAGCTTGAGTTTTTTGGGAAACTCAGTTAAATGTTATTATCAATCTCAAGAGGAGAAAATTGAAGACTGTTTTTAAAAATACGACATCATACAGAAAACCAAATTCCAAATCTAAATCTCTTTACTCTCAAGCCCTTGAGTGCTTCCCGGGAGGCAACACTCGTCACACCCTTATCTTCTCCCCCTATCCCGTGTATGCATCAAGAGGAAAAGGATGCAGAGTGGTGGACGTAGATGGTGAGGAAAGAATTGATTTCATCAACAATTATACCTCCTTGATCCTTGGACATTCCCATCCTGCCATAGTAGAAGCGGTGAAAAATCAGCTCGAAAAAGGGACCTGTTTTGGAATGCCAACCGAGAGTGAAATAAGGCTTGCTTCCCTCTTGATTAAAAGAGTTCCCTACATAAAGAAAGTTAGATTCTGCAATTCAGGAAGTGAGGCTGTGATGCTTGCCATAAAAGCTTCTCGTGCCTACACAGGAAAATACAAGATTGCAAAGATAGAGGGTGCCTACCATGGACTCTATGACTATGCACAGGTGAGTGAAGCGCCTTCTCATCAAACTTGGGGAGATAAGAATTGTCCTTCAAGTGTGGTTGAAAAAAGTGCGACTCCGAGTGTCAAAAATGATGTCCTGGTTTTGCCCTGGAACAATAAGCAAGCCTGTGAAAACCTACTCGAAAAAAATAAAAATGAACTGGCTGCTGTTTTAATTGACACCCTTCCCGCAAACTTTGGATTCATCCCCCCTCAAGATGGTTTCCTTGAGTCCATTTGGGAGGTAGCTAAAACATATGGAATCTTATTCATCTCAGATGAAGTAATCGGGTTCAGACTCAACCTCAAGGGAGCCTGTGATGAGTTTGGCATAAAACCTGACTTAGTAACCCTGGGTAAGATCATCGGCGGAGGCTTCCCCATAGGAGCTTTAGGAGGGAAGGATGAGGTCATGGAGGTTTTTGACCACACAAAAGGAATCAAAGTTCATCACGGGGGTTCCTTCAATGCTAACCCTGTGAGTATGGTAGCTGGATATGCAACACTCAACGAACTCGGCCCAGGAGAATATGAGCGTCTGAATAAAATGGGGGATGAACTCAGGATAAAATTGAACGATTTCTTCCTCACTAGAAAAATCTCAGCTCAAGCCACGGGCAAAGGCTCTCTCTTCTGTATCCACCTCACCAGAGAAAAGCTCTTGGATTATAGGTCTTTTGTAAATTCAAGAGTCAATCGAGCCTTACTTGACAAATTTTTCCATGAGCTCCTGGGCAATGGAATCCTCCTTGACTCTACTAGAGGAATTGGCTGTCTCTCCACTCCGATGGGAAACGAAGAACTAGAGTTTTTTCTAAAAGCCTTAGAAATATCTTTTAAGAGGCTTAATCTTTAAAAATGATGGTTTTAAAGCCCTAAAGGGAGTGGATCATGCTCATGACTCAAATGGGAGAGGAAAGAAGGTGAACTTTATCCTTAAAAATAGAAAGAGGAAGCAAGACTTAGAGGAGGAACTCTTCATATCTAAAGCGCCTTCCCTCCCCCAAGAAAAATCACCATCAGCAAAATCCAAGGGCAAAAATCTTCTCCATTCTGCCGTTATTTCCGGGAACGAAAAGGAAGAGGACTAAGGGAATGATTGTAGGAATAGGGATAGATATTATTGAGGTCAAGAGGATTAAAGACCTGGCGGAAAAAAACCCCGAATTCCTCCTGAGAATATTCACTCCTGCAGAGATTGACTATTGTTCGAGGAAGAAGAAGAAGTTTCTCCATTTTGCGGCTCGATTTGCAGTAAAAGAGGCTTTCTTCAAAGCCATCGGAAAAAAAATAAGCTGGAAAGACGTTGAATTGACAAATCTACCCACAGGAAAACCCCAATTGAAAATAAATGCAGAGGAAAAAATTTACTTTGACACTGCCCATGTCTCCATATCCCACCTCGAAGAATATGCCCTGGCGATGGTCATCCTTGAAAAATTGAAATAAAGCCTCAGAGGCTGAGCAACAATCGGATGAAGAGGCTAATTAAAATTGCTACTCCAGTATTTAACACGATTGAAAGGAGCGCAATCCTTCTCCCAATTTCTTTCCAGATTATAGCCACAGTGGACACACAAGGGATGAAGAAGCTTATGAAAATTGTGAAAACGATAAGCTGTTCTTGGCTAATTCTGCTCATCAACTCTTCATACCTTACCCCAAGTGCTTGAAGCATCATAATCAAGGAAAGCTCCTTCCTCAAGAATCCAAAAACGACCGTTACCCCGAGCTCCTCTGGTAAACCCAGTCCTTTCTCCACGAGCGGAGAAAGTAAGTAATTAAGGGCGCGGTCAAAACGAAAGAATTGGAAAAATCCCAAGAGAGTGCTTCCCGCAATTAGAATCGGCCAAGCAAATTTTACAAATGTTTTTAGCTGAAAATAAGTTTTACGGATCATATTCATCAAAGATGGAATCTTGAGAGAAGGAATCTCGAGTAACAATCCAGGTGAAGGAACTCTAAAGAAAAGAGTAATCACTCTCCCTATTACCCCGAGGAGAAAAATATTGAAAATGTAAAATCCAAGGGCCCACAAAGGTCCCAAGTAAAAAGCAATTAGTGCCAGAATAACTGTTGTCCGAGCGGAGCAGGGAACAAAGGGGATGAGAAGAGAAGTGATTATTCTGTCTCTCTGGGACTCCAGGATTCGAGTTGAAACCACAGCAGGAACATTACATCCAAACCCGATTATGAAAGGAGAAACTGACTTTCCATGAAGTCCGATACGGTGCATGAAGGTATCCATCAAAAATCCTGCTCGCGCCAGGTAGCCAACGTCTTCAAGGAGAGCCATCAAAAAAAGAAGCGGGAGGAAATAAGGAAGAACAATTGCTATACCTCCACCCACACCCTGCAAAAGGCCATCTACGAGGTAGGAAATTAGTCCGCTCCCCATTTTGGTAGTAAGGAAGTTTCTAAGTTTTTCCAGGGGACCGAGAAGGAATGACTCAAGCGGATTACCCACTTTAAAAATTAAATAAAAAAAACCTAAGAACACAGCCAAAAGAATCACATAGCCCAAGATGGGATGCATGATGAGGTCATCGATTCTTTCCAGGGCACTGGTTCTCCTCCCTCTCTTGACATGAGAGCTTTGTTCAAACAATTTAAAAGCAAGATGATGTCTCTCTGCCGAGATTACCTCATAGGCAGGAGCTTGATGCCAAACTTCAAGTTCTTCTCTGACCTTATCGACTGCCTTTTTAAGTTTTGGATTAATGTCTTTGAGCATCCTGTCAAAAAGTAACCCGTGAGCCTCGATTATCTTCACTGCAGTGAAGCGTTTGTTAGCAAAGACTACAAAATCATCGGATAACTGCTGGGCTAGCTCCACAACCTTATCCTCGACATCCTTCGACCATTTGAGAGGAGAAGGAGTTTTCTTTTCTTCCAAACCGGTCAGAACCACATCAAGGAGTTCTTTTATTCCCCTGCCTCTTGAAGCTATGGTAGGAACAACAGGCACACCCAGCAGTTTTTCCAACTTCTTTACATCTATTTCTATCCCTTTTTTCTCTGCTAAGTCCATCATGTTCAGAGCCACAACCATAGGGTAGCCCAATTCAATCAACTCTATGGTAAGCTCGAGACTTCTTCCCAGGATCGAGGCATCTACGACATTGACGATAAGGTCAGGTTTCTCCCGAAAGAGGTGAGTCAAGGCAACCTTCTCTGCCGGGTCTGATGGGTTGAGGGAATAAGTACCGGGAAGGTCGATTACATTAAGAATCTTCCCCCCTATGTTGACCCTGCTATGGGTATGCTTGACTGTAGTTCCAGGGAAATTTGAGGTCTCTGCTTTGAGCCCTGCAATCGAATTAAAGAGGGTGCTTTTTCCGCAATTAGGTTGACCTATAAAGATGACATCTGGATAATTATTCTTTTTCTCCAACTATCTCAACCATTATCTTTTGGGCAATGCCCCTTCCAAGAGCAACCGAGGTATCAGAGGTTAAATTTTTTATAAGGATCGGACCATGGAAAATGCTCCGCGAATCGACTTCAATGATGTCATTTTTATGAAGCCCTAAGGCAAAAAGCCTCTGACGAATTCCATGACCACCATATATCGCGACTATCTTCAAAGGCTTTTCTGCAGGTGCATCCACAATAGACATCATTTCATCTCCTCGGTTCTTCCCTTAGCTCTTATTGAGAATTGATGATAAAGAATAAACCATAAAAAATCAAGGAAAGAGAAAAAGTTAAAGAAAGTAAGGCAAAGATTAATCTAAAATCGCCTCTTTGTGAGCTTGAAGCCAGCCTCCACTCCTAAATTAGGAAGAGAATTTGGCTTTCATAAAGGAGGCATAAGGGAGCTCATTTTTAGGGACTGAGGAATCCAAGTCAGGCTCAAGGGGTAGGTTCCAAGTCTTTCTTTCATTTTTTACTTCTTCTATCTTTACCTTACGAGGAGCTAATCAGTTCTTCATTCCGCATCCTTCCTTCTCCATCTCCGCTTTTTAAGTACCAATCTAAGAGAGGCCCTAGCTTCCTCACGTGTAGCTCCTATGTCCGCACTGCCACTGCGCTGGCTCCAGATACTCCCCTTAGCCTGGATAATATTTCCTAACCTGAAGAAAGGTTAAATTGACATGATTCAGGGTTTCTGTTACATAGTAATTAATGTATAAGTGGCTGATTAAAAAAATCTTCGGGACAAAAAATGAAAGAGATTTAAAAAAACTACGTCCCTATGTCTCTGCAATAAATGAGCTTGAACCTAAGGTCCAGAAACTGAGCGATTCTGAATTAAGACTTAAGACTGCGGAATTTAAACAGAAACTTCATTCGGGGGCAACTCTCGATGACCTCCTCATCGAAGCTTTCGCTGTGGTGAGAGAGGTGGCAAAAAGAACGCTCAACATGCGTCATTTCGATGTTCAGCTCATGGGAGGAATTGTCCTCCATCAGGGAAAAATAGCAGAGATGAAGACGGGTGAAGGGAAGACTCTTGTTGCGACTCTCCCCGCTTATCTTAACGCCCTCGAAGGAAAAGGCGTTCACATCGTCACCGTCAATGATTACCTGGCAAAAAGAGACAGCGAATGGATGGGACCTATTTATAAATTCCTCGGGCTTGAAGTGGGAACTATCCAGCATGAAATGTCTGACGTTGAGAGAAGGGAGGCTTATCGTAAAGATATTACTTATGGTACAAACAACGAATTCGGTTTCGATTATCTCCGTGACAACATGAAGTTCCGCATCTCTGACTTAGTCCAAAAAGGATTCAACTATGCTATAGTAGATGAAGTCGACAGCATCCTCATCGACGAAGCCAGAACACCGCTCATAATTTCAGGACCGACAGAAGAGTCAACATCTCTCTATTATAAGATTGACAATTTAGTTCGACGGCTGCGTAAGGACGTTCATTTCCAGGTGGATGAAAAAACAAGGACTGTTGCTCTCACTGAAGAAGGAGTTGGGGAAGCGGAGAAATATCTCAATCTCAGAAACCTCTACGACATCGTCCATATGGACCTTATTCATCATATCAACCAGGCTCTCAAGGCTCATCATCTTTTCAAAAGAGATGTGGATTATATGGTAAAAGAGGGGAAGGTCATAATCGTGGATGAATTCACCGGTCGCCTGATGCCTGGACGCCGTTATAGCGACGGACTTCATCAAGCTTTGGAAGCCAAAGAGAGGGTGCGCATAGAGGCAGAATATCAAACTCTAGCCTCGATTACCTTCCAGAATTATTTCCGCATGTATAAAAAGCTGGCAGGAATGACAGGAACGGCTGCAACAGAAGCCGCCGAATTCCAATCCATCTATAACCTTGATGTTGTTGAAATTCCGACTAATAGACCTCTCATTCGCTATGAATATCCCGATGTAATCTATAGGACAAAGAAAGAAAAATGGGAGGCTGTAATCAATGAGATAATTGAAAACCACAAAAGAGGAAGGCCTGTCCTTGTAGGAACAATCTCCATCGAAAACTCAGAATATTTAAGCTCCCTTTTGAAGAAGAAAGGGATAAAGCACGTTGTCCTCAATGCTAAGTATCACGAAATGGAAGCAAAAATAATTGCCCAGGCAGGAAGAGTGGGAGCAGTAACCATAGCCACCAACATGGCTGGGCGAGGAGTTGATATTCTTCTTGGAGGAAATCCTGAATTCTTAGCCTCTGAACAACTCAAAAAGGAAGGAATAGACCCCGCAAAGGCAACCCAGGAACAATGGGAGAAAGCTTTAGCTGAAGCAAAAAAAATAACTGAGGAAGAACATAAAAAAGTTGTGTCTATGAACGGCCTCCACATCATAGGCACGGAAAGACATGAGGCCCGGAGAATCGATAATCAACTCAGAGGGAGGGCAGGCCGTCAGGGGGATCCGGGCTCCTCGCGTTTCTACCTTTCTCTCGAAGATGACCTGATGCGCATCTTTGGGAGTGACAGAATCTCAGCCTTGATGGCTAGAATAGGAATGAGTAATGGCATACCTATTGAACACAAAATGGTGACCAAAGCAATTGAACGCGCCCAGAAACAGGTTGAAGCCCAGAATTTCTCAATACGAAAACACCTTCTCGAATATGATGATGTGATGAACAAGCAGAGAGAGACCATCTATTCTTTAAGAAAAGAGATTCTCCAGGGAAAAAATATGAAAGAACATATCCAGGAGCTCATAGTTACCCTTGTCGAATGGCTTATGGATTCTTATCTTAAGAAAGACAGAGATGCCGAGGATTGGGATATAGACGGTCTTCAGAAAGCGATTGCCTCTCAATTCGGGGTAGATATCAAGGGAATAGATATAGATTGGGAAACTGATACCTTTGAGGAAGTTAAGGAAAAGATTCTTAAGACCTTGAATGAAATTTACGAAGAAAAGGAAAGACTCCTCGGGGAAGTTCAGATGCGAGAATTTGAAAGGTTGATCATGCTTCAGGTGATAGATACCCAGTGGAAGGACCACCTTCTCGGCATGGATTATCTCAAAGAAGGGATCGGCCTCAGAGGATACGGCCAGAGAGATCCTCTTGTGGAATATAAAAAAGAAAGCTACGAAATGTTTCAGGCAATGATGGATCGCATCGAAGAAGACACCATACGTTACCTCTTCCTTCTCCAGCCCATAGTGGAAGAGATGACACAGAGAGAAGAAAGGCCTCTTTACTACCAGAATCCGCAGAGGATGGGAGTCCCTCGATTCAAGGAAGCCCGCTCTCTGATCCCGAAGAAAAGAAAGAAGAAAAAGAGAAGATAGGAGAAGAAAAATGTTGAATTCAAAGATAAAAGAAGGCTTGACTTTCGATGATGTCCTAATCTTGCCAGCCAAAACAGACTTTCTTCCTGCAGAAGCCGATGTTCGTACTCAACTTACAAGAAATATTTCTTTAAACATTCCCATTGTCAGCTCAGCTATGGATACCGTGACTGAATCTAAAATGGCCATTGCCCTGGCCCAGCAAGGAGGGATCGGCATAATTCACAGGAACATGTCCATTGAAAGGCAAGTAGAGGAAGTGGATAAGGTGAAAAGGCACGAAAGCGGAATGATTGTCGACCCTATCACCATGAGGCCCCACAACAAAATCTATGAAGCCATTGAGGTAATGAAAAAATACAAGATATCAGGTCTTCCCATAACAGATGAAAACAACAAGCTGGTAGGCATCCTGACCAACAGGGATATCAGATTTGAAACCCGGGTCAACAGACCCATAGAGACGGTGATGACCAAAGACCTGATCACAGTTCCCCTTGGCACATCTCTCGAAGAAGCAGAGAAACTCTTTCATAAGCACAAGATAGAGAAAATATTGATGGTGGATGAGAATTTTCATCTTAAAGGTCTGATTACTTACAAAGACATCCTCAAGAGGATACAATACCCGAACGCCTGTAAGGATAAGTTCGGGCGCTTAAGAGTAGGAGCAGCGATAGGAGTGGATGCTTCTGCTCTTGAAAGAGCTCGAGCCCTCATCCAGGCAAAAGTTGATGTGCTCGTCATAGATACAGCCCATGGCCACTCTAAAAGAGTGATGGACATGGTTATGGCTTTGAAAAAAGAATTTTCCCACGCAGATTTAATCGCCGGTAATATCGCAACTTCCGAAGCGGCAAAAGACTTGATTAATCTTGGCGTTGATGCCCTGAAGGTTGGAGTTGGCCCTGGCTCAATCTGTACCACAAGGGTTGTCACCGGAGCCGGAATTCCCCAGATAACAGCAATCGCCGATGTTTTTGAGGTAAGCAACGAGGAAGGGATCCCTCTGATTGCTGATGGGGGGATAAAATATTCAGGAGATATCACCAAAGCCTTAGCAGCGGGAGCAAGCTCTGTGATGCTCGGGAATGTTCTGGCAGGCACAGATGAATCTCCTGGAGAAGTCGTAATCTATCAGGGGCGCTCTTACAAAACCTATAGAGGGATGGGTTCTCTTGAAGTCATGAAAGAAGGAAGCAGAGATAGATATGCCCAAGACTTCCTCTGTGGAGAAAGTAAAATAGTTCCTGAGGGAATTGAGGGAAGAGTTCCGTACAAAGGAAACGCAGCTTCAATAATTCAGATGATGGTAGGGGGCCTTAAAGCAGGAATGGGATATGCAGGATGTCGGACTATAAAAGAGCTTCAGAAAAAAGCCAAGTTTATAAAAATCACTCCTGCCGGAATGCGGGAAAGTCATGTTCATGATGTAATCATAACCAAAGAGGCTCCCAATTATCATCTCGATTGAGACTTTTAAGCCTAAAGCTCTGGGAAGTTTTCAAGATGATAAAATTTTGGAAAGAAGAGATATATTATCTTGTTAAAAACAAGGATAGTTCGAGCCGCAAGCATCCTCAATAAATCAAAGATTTACGATTACTGTCTCAATCCCTATACAGGCTGTGAACATGCCTGTAGATATTGCTATGCACGTCTCTTCATCCGTCGTTTTTCAGGTCACAGGGAACCCTGGGGAGAGTTTGTCGACATCAAATTCAATGCTCCTCTGCTACTTGAAAAACAGTTGCAGAAATCAAGAAAAGGTAAAATCTGGATTTCATCAGTCACAGACCCCTATCAGCCTCTGGAGAGAAAATTCATGCTTACCAGGAAATGTCTTGAGATTCTTTCGAAAACAACATTTCCTGTGGTCATCCAGACTAAATCGGCTCTTATTCTCCGCGACCTTGACCTTATCACCTGCTTCAAAGATATAGAAGTAGGATTTACCATAACTACCGATGATGAAAGGATTTCCCGTCTCTTTGAGCCCCATGCTTCAAGGGTAAAGGAAAGGCTTGAGGCACTTGAAAAGGTCCACGAGAAAGGAATCAAGACATTTGCCTTTATAGGACCAATCTTGCCCGGAAATCCGAAAAGACTCATAGAAAATCTTGAAGGCAAGGTGGAGCTAGTTCTCATCGATAGAATGAATTATCTCGATACTATTCGAAAATTTTATCAGAAACATGATTTAAGCTATGCTACGAGTGAAACTTTTTTCTCTGAATACACTCTTAGACTAAGAGATGAACTCAGAAAAAGAGGGATGAATTTCGAAGTCGTCTTTTGAAAAAAAGGTTGAAAAAATGAAAAGGTTCTGGCGCTGCTTTGTCTTTAATGACCTTCACCTTGGCATAAATCCTCCTCAAATCTGCCCAACTTGTAAAATGAAAAATGCCTATCTCGAGATATCTTCTGAAGAAGCCTTGAAAATTTCCAGTTCCAAAAAAATCGAGATGGATAAAAATGTATTCCTCCTTTCCATCCACAAACTTGCAGTAGGAAAAGAATTCATGGTCACTCCTCAAGAGGAAAAAGTAGAAATGCTCCTTGAGGGTATTTTTGAGAATGAAGCCCGCTATGGACTGAAGTTTTGCCCCTGCAGATTGACTACCAAGAATCTTGAGGAAGACCTTAAGCTTATCTATCCCTGCAATTTTCTCATCCACGAGACCTACAGGGGAAAGGAGGATGGAGAATGTTGGTGTGGACTTTTTATAAGGAGAAGAAAAAATGAATGGATTGATCATTTTCTGGGCAAGTGAATGTCCTCACTGTAAAAGGATGATGCCCCTTGCAGAGAGGTTGGAGAAGGAGATGGGAATTCAATTCGAAAAACTGGAAGTCTGGCACAATGAAGAAAATGTGGAGCTAATGAGGTCTTATAGAAAAATCATCGCTCCTAAATGTGGTGGACAATTGCGGACTCCAACTTTTCTTAATCCTGAAACCGGAGACGTCCTGTGTGGCGAAGTTGAATACGAAAAATTGAAACAATGGATCGAGAAATAATCTCGCCTTCGCTGAGAATTTTTCCAAATTTCTCTCTATACCTTTACCATGAGATTATCGATAAGACGAACCTTCCTAATGAAAACAGCAAGGGCAATGAGTGCTTCATCCTCTATTATCTCCAAAGGATTGAGCTCTTCTTTATCCACTATTTCTACGTAATCAATTTTTGCTAGAGGTTCCTTTTCGATGATGCTCCTAATTCTCTCGATGATGAACTGAGCCCTTCTTTCTCCTTTCTTTATCATTTCTTCCGCTTCTTTTAAGCTCTTCGAAAGCGAAAGAGCTGCTCCTCTTTCCTCGGGTTTCAAATACGTATTTCGAGAGCTGAGGGCCAGTCCATCTCTATCCCTTACAATGGGGAGGACTTCAATCTTTACCTCCAGGTCAAGGTCTTTAACCATTCTTTTGAGAATGATTGCCTGTTGCGCATCTTTCTGCCCAAAAAAGGAGATGTCGGGTTTAAGAATATTGAAAAGTTTCAAGACCACCGTACACACACCCCGAAAATGGCCTGGCCTTGACCTTCCGCAGAGCTTATCCTGAAGCTCATGCACTTCCACATAAGTCTTATATCCTTTCGGATAAATTTCTTCTGCATCAGGAGCAAAGAGGAGAGAGACCCCCTCTTTATGAAGAAGCCCTGCATCTCTTTCGAGATCCCGAGGGTATTCTTTGAAATCCTCATTGGGCCCAAACTGGGTAGGATTGACAAAGACACTCACCACCGTCGTATCTGTAGCTCTTCGAGAAGCTCGGACGAGGCTGAGATGGCCTTCATGAAGAAAGCCCATGGTAGGGACAAAGCCGATGGTTTTTCCCTGGGATTTTAGTCTCTGAATGGCTTCTCTTGCTTCAGATATTTTACTCAGAATCCTCATTTTTTTTCTTGCTCTCAACCTTAGCCCCTTCAAAAAATACTCTTTCGAAATGATAGGAATGGTTCTCATCAGGGAATATCCCCTCTCTTACCTCACGAGCATATCCTTTAATAGCTTCTGAAATTGCTTCTCGAAGGTTGGCATATTTTTTTACAAACTTTGGCATATATCCATCGGAAAGCCCCACCAAATCGTGAAAGACAAGAATCTGACCATCACAAAAAGGCCCGGCTCCAATGCCAATCGTAGGAATCTTAACCCTCTCGGTGATGGTTCTGGCAAGCTCCTTGGGGATGCATTCAAGAACTATGGAAAAGACTCCTGCTTTTTCAAGATTGAGGGCATCGCTAATGAGCTTATCCGCCTCTTCTTTTTCCTTTCCTCTGACTTTGAATCTGCCTAAAAAATTTATCGACTGTGGGGTCAACCCTATATGGCCCATGACCGGAATCTCTGCTTCAACCAAAGCCTCTACCAATTTCAATCTTTTCTTTGAAGCTCCTTCAATTTTGACAGCCTTTGCACCCGCCTCTTTGAGAAAACGTGAGGCGTTAAACACTGACTCCTCTAGTGAAAGATGGAAGGAAAAATAAGGCATATCCCCTACGACAAATGCCCTCTTAGAAGCCTTGACCACAGGCTTTGTGTGATGAATCATCTCTTCCATGCTCACGGGTATGGTATTTTCATAGCCGAGAACCACCATTCCCAAAGAGTCGCCTACGAGGATGATGTCTACTCCTGCCTCATCGGCAAGCTTGGCCGTGGGGAAATCGTAGGCGGTCAAAGCCACGATTTTCTCTTTTTTGCTTTTTTTCTCAAATAGATAAGGAAGGGTAACCTTTTGGATTTGATTGTCTTGCATTATCAATCCTTTCTCCCCATCCCGCCTCATGCTATCGGGATTGAGGAAAAGTCATTTCAAGAGCCTATCTTATTTGAATCCCTCTTCTTCATTTTGAATCTTTGTCTAATTTACTAAGCGGTACATAATAGAGGGGACTCTTTTTCATGTTTGCTATTTTATCCACAAAATCTATTATATCCTCTTCTCTATCAAAATCCAAATCATCTACTCTTACTACCAGAAGAGGAGTTGCTTGATAGTTGAAGAAAAAATAATCAAACGCTTCGAGGATATCGCTCAGGTAGCCCTCTGAAATGTTCTTTTCCAGCGCACTGCCCTCTTTAGCAATTCTTCTCAACAGAGCTGGCAGTGATATTTGAAGATAGATGGTGAGGTCTGGCTTGGGCACTCTCTCAGAAAGGATGCTGTAGATTCTCTCATAAACGAAGAGTTCTTCATCATTGAGCGTCTGGTAAGCGTAAATCTTATCCTTTTCAAAAAGATAATCACAGATTATTCTTTCCTCGAAAAGGTCTCTCTGGAATAATCTCGACTGTTGATTGTACCTGTTTACTAAAAAGACAAGCTGAGCTAAAAAAGCAGCTCCTTCCTTCTCCTCATAGAAATCTCTTAAATATGGATTCTCACTTCTATCGAGAACAAGTCTTCCTCCAATTCTTTGAGCCAAAACGTTTGCCAGCTTAGTCTTTCCTGATTTGGGAACCCCTTCTATGGCTATGTGTTTAAAATGAATCTCCCTTTTCTCTGCCATATTTATCCCCGAAAGCTTGGGCTCGCCGCAATTCTAAAGGAACTTAAAATATCTCATGAGAGCTGATAAGTCAAATGTAAAGAAGAAAATTGTTGAGAACGAAAATAGTTCAAACCAGAGACGATAGACTCGCCTCTTCATTATTCCTATCTTTTGTCCTCCTCTCAACGAATTCCCATTTACAACATCTACTACCTATACCCCCTGCGAGTTTTTTATCTTGGAAAATTTGAATTACCTCACATCTATTCGGACAATCCTCACATTGAAAATTAAAAATATGATAATTTGACCAGAAAATGGCATTAAACCCCTTGAATTTAGTTTCGCCCTCCCTCTTCTCCTTCGCCATCATGGCAATCCCAATCGCTCCCATATAGGCACACATTTTCGGGACGATTACAGGATGACGCAGCTCATCTTCAAGTGCCTTCACTAGTCCCTTGTTTTGAGCTGTAGCTCCCTGAAAAACATAGGGAGGCTTCAGCCTAGTATTCTTACAGATTGTAAGATAGTTCCTTATCAAGGCTCGGCAAATTCCCATCAAGATGTCTTCCTTACCTACTCCCATATTTAATTTATTAACCACAGCAGACTGACAGAAAATACCGCATTTGCCCGGGAGGTCTAAATTGATCTCACTCTTCAGCGCCATCTCTCCTATTTCCTCTGCAGAGAGCCCCATTCTATTGGCAATAGCCTCCAACATCGCACCTGTCCCCCCAGCACAGATATTATTCATTTTGAAGTCCCTTAGCACCCCATCTTCGATAATCATCAATTTGCAATCTTCGCCCCCTATCTCGAAGATTGTCCTCACCTCTGGGTAATAGAAAAGAGTAGCAACAGAATGAGCCAGGACTTCGGTTTTTACCACATCCCCTCCGACAATAATATTCGTGAAATTTCTTCCACTCCCTGTGATCCCGCAAGCCAATATGTCTACATTTTTTATGAGCCGAGATAAACATTCAATCACACTTTCTAAAATGCCCCTATTCTTGAGGTACACAGCATCTATAATTTGAAACCTCTCATCCAAGAGAACCGCCTTTACCGAGGTACTCCCAACATCGATTCCTAAATACGCCCCTTCCATCTCTCCCTCCTTTTAATCAATTCAACAAATGTTTCTATTCTTGTCTCAAAATTTACCTCGCTGTTCGTCTCATCAATCATGAGACGTAAGAGCGGCACATTATATCTTGTACATATATCATTAAGAATAGGCTCTATAGTCGTCTCAGGCATGCAGCTTAAGGGTAATAAATGAATGAGACCATGTATCCCCTTCTCACAAAGATAGAGTGCATTGTAAATATTTTCAAACCCATGGCCACCAAGAGGCCCATTGAGGTAGGCGGAGGCTTCCTTTCTGAATCTTCTCCACGCTCTCTTCTCTAGAAAATCAAGGCGAAGGCTTGACTTTATAAAATCAGACAATTTAATGGTATTGTAAACCTGAACTCCATATCCCTTGAGCCTTTCATCGATATTGAAATTTATGGCTGGCTCTAAACAAGTGTAAATTTCACCCACAATTCCAATTTTCAATCTATTATTTCCCTTCACTAGATGTTTTTCTTCGATTGCTTTCAGCTTGAACCACCCCTTTCGCAACTGCCTCAGAATCTCTAAATACGTAATTTGAGGGTTAAGTTGCCTGATAAGCTTGAAGAGTGAAATCAGGCGAAGAGGGAATATCTCAAAATCATAACCAAGGTTTTTGAGGATGAGCCTGTGGAGAATCCAGTAATGCCGGAGCCTGCATTTTCCCATTGAATCATACATGATTAAGCAATTTGCCCCCTTTTCTACCTCCTCTATGAAATTTCCTAGAACTACTTTAAAAGGATAGCACATCATATCTGGAGAATTCTTCACACCCAGTTTTATGGTTCTTTCTGTGATGGGAGGCGGATTCAGAACGTATAATCCTAAAGATTCTAAGAAATTTTTAAAAACCTCAGTATACTTTCCCACTCTTGGAAAAGAAATTATTCTCTCTTTTTTCATTGAATCTTTATTCTAAACTTATTTAATTCCTCTTCGAGTTCATCCAAAACTTTCTTTTTCTAATTAATTAAATAAAGCATTTAATTTAGATTCGTTAATTAATTTAGAATATTTTTCTGTGCAGTTTAATTCTTTATTTTTATGCTCATATTTTAATCTTATTTTCTTATCAGTATACATCTTACTCTTTCAATCATCTAAAATAATGAAAATTATATCTTGATTTCCTTCAAGGCTCACCTTCTGTGTTTAAACCAAAAGATAGTATCCAGTATAAGGTGAAATTTATTTACATCCCTGTTTCAGGGGTGTTTCCTTCTCCATACCTTAAGACTTTTTTAACTGTAAGGAAAAAATTTAAAATAATTCTAACGCATTGTCTACCTTCATTCAACGAATTAATTTCTTCAGGAAGGAATATTAAAGAGGATAATCGCTGGTTTATCTCAGTTAGCTCTCTCTTCCAAGGGGACGATGATCCAGGCAATTACATAGAAAATGAGCATAGGAAGCAGGGCAGTTAAGAGGCAGATGGCCACGAAGAGAAGGCGAATGAGAGAAACATCGATTTTAAAGTATTCAGCCAACCCCCCGCAAACTCCAGCAATCATCTTCTGTTTTTGCGAGCGTAACAACCTTTTTTCCATCTACTTTTTCTCCTTAAAAGATGAGTCATTTTTAGCTTACTTTCTCTTTCTTTGGATATAGATATTTATTTCTTCGATTAATGCCTGAGGGTCTTCAATCGCTTCTTCTTCTAATAATTCTCCCAATGTCCCCCAGAAAGGCTCACTACACCTTACACATCTCACTCCCTTCTTTGACAGATAGGAGATTGTCTCTGGGAAACAAGCAACAAGCTCCTCGACTGAAATCTCTAAGGTAACCTTCAATTTTATCTCAAGGAAGTAAACTCAGGCTCCTCTTATCCTCCTGATACAGGGGGCTTTAGGGTGATTATTTCACCATCTTTTGGCACATGATCAAGCCTCACTAACCTGCCTCTCGTGTAACCAAATGCAACAAGCCCCGGATTAATACCGAGATCAACCAGAATCTCCCTTATGGTCTTCCCGGGCTGAGTCACAACCCTTCGAGTGTAATAATCCACATCTGGGTTCAACCTGTTTCTTAGCTCACTTCCTGCTTTAAGATAAATGACCATTCCCCCCTCCCTCTTCATGAACTTAGAACGCCTTTGGCTTGTACTTCTCGCCCCGAACAGGAGGGATTCCCCCAGGAATTGGCTTCCCCAGAAAACCAAGTTTCTCTAAGTTATCAGCTGCATAGCCAATCCCCAGGTCTTCCAGAACTTCTCGAGTTGGGTTTCCCTGTCTATCCCAGCCACGTGCATCATAATACTCATCGAGCATCTTTTCAATCTGTTCTTTGGTTAAACCTTTCCCTTTACCTGGTCCGTCGGGTATCTTATCTTCCCAAGAACGGGCAGGAGGATAGTCAAAAAAGCGGCCATTTGCCCTGTTTCTCTCAATGTAATGGCAGCGGTTTAAGTTCCAGATTTTTTCAGAAATTCTCAACGTTTCTTCTACAGAGACTCCCCATCCCGTGATGTAGTTCAGAGATTCAACCAACTCTTCATGGGTTATGTCCAGCTCTCCCCAGAAAAGCCGACAGATACACCAAGTATCAAAAAGAGGCCTGATATGTTGGAGATAAACAACAATCTTTGCTCTTCCTTCAACCTTTTCTCTTCCCTCTGCTATATCCACAGTAATAGTCCAGCTTCGATTATGATGAGCTCCTATATCAGCGGTCATATAAGAAAGGAGCATTCCTGGGGCCCAGCGCCCGTCATAACCTGACAACTCCTGGCCCTTGACCTGCATGGCGAATTTCTCGCTACCACGCCCAATTTTTTCCGCAGCTCTTTTTGTTCCCTGAGCGAACCACTCTCCTATTCCTCTCTTATTGACTACCATGTCCAGGAAATGTTCCACATCATCCACTGAACCCCATTTCAGGGTATGGCCTTCAAGGTCTTTTTCAGTTATCAACCCTCTTTCAAAACACTCCATGGCAAAAGCTATTACTCCTCCTGAAGACATGGAATCCATGCCAAGTTCATCCACAAGCCAGTTGATGTAAGCAACATGATTTATATCCTTCATCCCCAGGTTTGACCCGCAGGTTGAACCTGTTTCATACTCTGGACCTTCCAGATGGACTTCAGGTTTCCCAGGAATGACTGCCTTTGTATATTTTCCACAGTTCATCCAGCAACCAAAACATGCCTTATGAGTAATGAGGCATTTCTCCACGAGTTGATCACCATCAATTTTATCTACATCAGGATAGTAAGTTGTTCTGAAGTTATATGCGGGAAGCACGGCGTTATCATTTGACCAGCGCATAAAGAAAGATGTTCCATATTTCTGCCAGGGTTCCATGTTTGGATGAACCTTGGTGCGTTCGATGATTCCCTTCACCTGTTTTCTCAATCCCTTTAAGTCATGGACATGGAGAGATCTGTTCCCTCTAATTGCAATTGCCTTTAGCTTCTTAGAGCCCATCACTGCTCCTTGACCTGTTCTTCCTGCCTGGCGACCAAAATCATGGGTTATACAGGAAAATAAGACTCCATTTTCTCCTGCAGGACCTATGGTTGCAATTTCAAAGTCCTCACCCAGGTCCTTCTTTAATCGGGCCTCACATTCAAGAGATTTCATCCCCCAGTATTTGGATGCATCTCTTAACTCCACTTTCTCGTTATCAATATAAAGATATACCGGATGGGGTGAAATCCCCTCGAAAATGACCATATCATACCCTGCAAATTTGAGCATCGGTCCCAGATGACCTCCCATATTTGAATCTCCGTGTCCGTTGGTGAGAGGAGAAATGGAACCAAAAGAAACTTTTGAACCAGCAGGGATGAAACTTCCGCTCATTATTCCTGCATTCAAAATTAAAATGTTCTCTTCTCCTAAGGGATCTGCATCTCGTGGGACTTCGTCATACAAAATCTTGGCAATGATACCTCGGCCTCCATGCCAGTTGCGATAAAGGCTCTCATCGGTAGGGAAACGCTTTATTTCCCCATTTCTCAGGTCAATTCTTAGGGTAGTTCCTGCAAGCCCATTAGCCATTTCATACCTCCTTTGTTAGAGTCTTCGGCGCTTTTTCCCAAGGGACGAGGGCAGAAGTGTTGCACACCCCGATGCATTCCATGCAGAAATCACAGATGATGACATAATCAAGATCAGGATGCTGGAAGACAACCCCCACGGGGCACGCCTGCACACACTCTCCACAATTTGTACATTTTTCTTTGTCTACAATGTATGCACCATTTTCATTCTCCTGGATTGCCTCTTCCGGGCAGACCTCGGCACACTTCCCGCATTGCGTGCACACATAAGGCCTAAATCTTCCTGGGTCAGGAAATTTTGCTTCTATTCTTAAAGCTGCTTTCTTGGGGTTTATCTCCTGGAAGTGCTCAATGGCGCATATCTGAAGGCAAAGCCGACAACCCGTGCATTTATTTCTGTTTACCTTTATTCTCATCTTAAACTCCCTTTCCTCTTAAAAAATCAAAATTATTATGATCGTTTGCGCTCATCTTAATTTCAGGTTTTCGAAAATGGAGTCGCATAAATTAAAGCTAATTTTTATAGGGAGGGTGAATCTATCCAATCACTCTTCCCAGAGTCCAGAATAAGACAAGAGCCATCACCGCCCCTACTGATGCCCATTTTGAACGATACTCTTCGAGAACCTTCTCCCTCGACCCTAGCCACAAGCCCAAAGGAACAATAAAGAGAGAGATGAAACTAGCAAAGCTACCCTCGACAAATATATGCTGGAGAACCTTCTCTATTCCCCCTGAAGTCCAATATTCATAACGGATGAGATAGGTAATGATTAAGGCGAAGAGAGAATAACCTCCATAAGAACTCAAGATACCAGTCAGGGTGGCCCAGGGAAAGAGACTTCTTCTGGGTTTTAAGAGGAGAGTAGAAAAAAAATCAAAAGCTAAACCCAGGGTTATAATGCCAAGAAGATGACAAAAAAATGGTGAAACATTCACCAATTTGAATAGGGCCGCAAAAATTCCGATGATGCTTGAGCTCCCAGGGATATTTCGAATTCCCCTTGCCAATGCCAGAACAAAAAATGCCCAAGTGGAAAGAAACACTGAAGCATGAGGGACTTTATCTCTAAAGAAAGGCTCACCAAAAATCACTTCAAAAATGCCCCATAAAGAACCGAAAAACAGAAACCAAATCCATTGTTTGAAATCTTTCATCTCAGGTTTACTCCTTTTAAAACTTTCATTTTTTAGTAATTCTCGAGAAATGAGGCAAGCTCCTTCACCTCTTCCGGCTTGAAAACAGGAAGAGAAAGATTCGTTTTGTTTTTTGTTACCACGGCAATGAGCTCCTCTTCTTTTGGCAAAAGAACTTCTTGAGCTTCCTCAGTGATAATTGCAATTTTTTTTAAAGTTTTCTCCTCCCTTCCCCCTTCAATTAGGACAAAATCTGCGTTCTTAAAATAATCTTCTGCAATTTTTCTAAGAGAAACCTCATTTTCAGCCCTTAAAAAAATGGCTACTCTCTCTGGAGCAACGAGAGCGACTCCATCTGAACCACTCTCCATCAGCCGCTGAGAATCTTTCCCTTCTCTGTCCAGTTGAAATCCAAGAGCACAATGTTTAATGACTGCCACTTCATATCCATCCTTCTTCAACTCGAGAATGAGCTGACTCAACAACCTTGTTTTTCCGCTCCCTGAGGGCCCAACAATGGCAAAAATCTTCATCCTCACTCTTCCTTTAAAAAAGGATACCGGTAGTTTCGAGGAGGGTTTAAATTTTCTTTTACTGTTCTTGCGCTTGTCCATCTTAAAAGGTTGAGGTAGGAGCCTGCTTTATCGTTTGTTCCCGAAGCTCTGGCTCCACCGAATGGCTGCTGGCCTACGACGGCACCTGTGGGTTTATCATTTATATAAAAATTCCCTGCCGCATGTCGGAGAGCCTTCAAAGCCTGAATGATTGCTCTCCTCTCAGTGGCGAAAATGGAACCTGTCAAGCCGTAGCTCGAAGTCTCATCACAGAGTCTGAGTGTCTCTTCATATTCTGTTTCAGGATAGACGTAGACAGAGAGGACTGGCCCAAATATCTCCTCCTCCATCAGCTTATTCTTCGGGTTTAAAACCAAGATTACGGTAGGCTCAATGAAATAGCCCCTTGAATCATCGTAATTCCCACCACAGAGAATCTCCACTTCAGGTGACTCTTTGGCATACTCTATATATCCAACGATGCTCTCAAAGGCAAGTTTATCAATCACAGCCCCCATAAAATTCGAAAAATCCAAGACATCTCCCATCTTTATTGTCTTTACTTCATCTATGAGCATCTTTTTGATCTCAGGCCAAAGATTCTTAGGGATATAAGTGCGGCTGGCAGCAGAGCATTTCTGTCCCTGATACTCGAACGCTCCTCTGATTAATGCTGTCACCACCTCTTCTGGATTCGCTGAGGCATGGACAAACACGAAATCTTTACCACCCGTCTCTCCCACAATCCTGGGATAAGTGTGATATTTCTTTATGTTTGCTCCAATTGTCTTCCACATGTCTTGAAAAACAGTTGTGCTTCCTGTGAAATGAACTCCCGCCAGGTCTGGTTTCTCGAGCACAGGATCTCCGACATACCTCCCAGGCCCAGGAATGAAATTTATAACTCCCTCTGGCAGTCCTGCCTCCTTCCAAAGCTGAGTCAGATAATAGGCAGAATAAACTGCCGTAGAAGCTGGTTTCCACAATACAGTGTTTCCCATCATTGCGGGCGAAGTGGGTAGATTTCCTGCGATAGCCGTAAAATTAAAGGGAGTGACGGCAAACACAAACCCTTCAAGGGCCCTGTATTCAATATAATTCCAGGTGGCAGCTGAGGATTCAGGCTGTTGAGAATATATTTGACTCATGTAATAAGGATTAAATCGATAAAAATCTATTAACTCACAAGCCGAGTCTATTTCTGCTTGATGGACTGTCTTCGATTGTCCAAGCATGGTTGCCGCATTCAAGATGTAGCGATATCGGCTTGAGAGAAGCTCCGCAGCGCGAAGGAATATTGATGCCCTGGAGACCCAATCTGTCTCGGACCATTCTTCCCACGCTTTTTTCGCTTCCTTGATAGCCATCTCTATTTCTTCAGGGCCGGCTTTGTGGTATTTTGCCAGCACGTGCCTGTGATCATGGGGACAACGACATTCAGCAAGTTCTCCTGTGCGAATCTCTTTCCCCCCGATGATTAACGGAATCTCAATCTCTTCATTCAACATTTTTCTCAATTGCTCCTTTAAGGCCTCCTTTTCTACTGAACCTGGCTCATAGCTGTAAACTGGTTCGTTTTTGGGCACAGGGATTTTCACCAATGCGTTCATTCTCTTCCTCCTTCGAGCATAGAAAATAATTTTCTGAAGTTTTAAATATAATATTTTTTAAGATTGAGTTCAATAATTCTTTGAATTTTAAACACCCCCCTTTCCCTGAGATATCTAATTTACCCAGAACGAAGCCCCTCCTTTTCGTTCCACTAGGTATCCGAGTGCCCATTGAGTTTTAGCCATTGAAGCTTGCGGAGAGGCCTTAACTCCTTGTGATCCCTAGCTCGTTCTTGTTACAAACTCCGAGGCTCTCTTCTCGCTTTAAAGCAAGCGACTTCTTTAATTGTGCACTCAGGAAGCAAGTAACCATTCAGCCCAATCAAGAGATAAGTAAAATTCTCCTTAAAGCTCATCAAGATTTCTTTTTGAATTCTCAAGGGGCTTAATCCAATCTTTCAGGTTAATTTCTTCATTCTATCTTCGTTAGAAGAAATCTTCTTTTTTCTCTCGTTTTATGCAAAGAAAAGGACAATTTTTTCAATTCGCGCTAAATCTTTTTCTTTTCCTCAAAGGCCTAGCTCTTTATCTATTCCTTGCATCGCTTCAAGGCATATCGATATGAATTCATCCAGCTCGAGCCCTATGTTTTTAATCTGCTCTATTTCCTCCCTCTTTGCTCCCCTGGCAAAGCTTTTTTCCTTGTATCTTCTTTTTACAAAACCTAGGTCTATCTCTTTGAGCTTCTTGCTGGGGTGCATCAAGGTGGCTGCGATGATTAACCCTGTGAGAGGGTCGATAGAGAAAATCGCCCAATCCATTTCGCTTTCACAGGGAACTTGATTGGCATGCGCCTGGATAGCATGGATTATGTCCTCATCTACTCCTTTTTCTCTGAGGACCTTCACCGTTTCTGTTGTATGGAGTTCTGGACTTTTTTCAGTTATTTCATAATCAAGGTCATGGAGGATTCCAGCAAGCCCCCATTTCTCTTCATCCTTACCGAGACGCTTTGCGAGTGACCTCATGCATGCCTCTACAGCCAGGCAATGTTTTTGAAGGTTTCGGTTTTTAAGATGCATTCTTAGAAGCTCGAATGCCTCTTCTCTATTCATGGTAAAATCTCCTTTATTCTTTATTCAACCATTTTAATCTTCTCTTCCCTTTTTTATCTCGTAGAAAATACTTGCCTCAGCTTCCCCTCTCTCATCCCTGACTCTCACTCTCACTTCGTAAATTCCAGGCTTCTCTGGATGCCAAATCCAAGAATTTTCTCTTGACTTTTCCTTGCTCACTCTGCGCTGCCAGATTGTCTTAAAAATAAACGGCATTGAGTCCAGGTTAATCCCTATCAAGTAGCTGAGATGGAATTCATATTCCGGGTTTTTAAAGCCTGTGACTACGGCCTTAAACACGATTTCTTCCTTCAACTCTTGAGGAGACTTTTTTGAGGCAAGGAGGTTAACCTTAATCTCTGGTTTTTCAATGATAAAGAAAACCCTCTTTTCTGCACTCTGTTTCTCATCCTCTGCTCTAACCTCTACTAAATATACTCCTTCTTCTTCGGGATACCAAGACCAGCTATCATGCTTCGATTTAGCCTGAACACATTCTCTCTTCTCCCACTCCACGAGGAGCAAAAAGGAAGGGAAGAAAAGAACTCTACTTAGGCGAGAAAGATAGAATTCAAATTCAGGCATAAAAAAACCAGAAGTTTTCGCCGTAAAGACTATTTCTTCTCCTTCCTTTTGGGGTGATTTTTTAGAGGGTCTCAAGGTGATGTCAATCTTTTTTTTGAGGAAGAGAAGCCTTCCTTCCTCCTTTTTAGAATCATATATATTAATTAATAGATAGGGCTCAAGCCAGAGGGGATTCGACTTCAGCTCTCCTGAAGCGTTGAAATCGCCTATTTTTTCTCCTGTTTCAAGGTCAAAGCTTACAAGGAGAGGCGAAAAAGAGGAGACAACTATCCTCTTCTCGACAATTTCAAGTTCGTAAAAGCTTCTTGAAGGGATGCTATTCCACCAGAGGAGATGGCCATTTTTCTTGTTCAAGCAATAGAGAATTCCATTCCAGGTGAGAAAGAAAATCCTTTTACCTTCAGCCTTGATGCTGGAGAAGATTTTCCCTCCCGTCTTTATCTTCCATTTTATCCTCTTTTTCTGGGCATCAAAACAGTAAAAATACTGGTCACTTGCTCCAAAATAGAGAAGATTTCCCTCAACATACAAAGAAGATTGAATCTTGGCATCGAGCCTGAATCTGAAGACCTCTTCTCCTCTTTCATTAAGAAAATAAAGATTGCCGTCTTCACATCCAAAAATTATTCTCCCTTCAGGAGAAAAATAAGGGGGAGTGCTAGGCCTGTGAGTGGTTTGAAAAGACCATTGAATCTTTCCTGAAGCCTCATCAAGAGCGATTATTTTCCCACTTTCTGTAGTAAGAAATACCATCTGCCTTCCTACTGCAATACCGCTACCTATTTTTTCCTTAAGGTCTCTTTTCCAGATTAAATCTCCATTTTTCGCAAGGTGATAAAGAACATCATCTGTATCAAGAAAATAAAGTCCAGCCTCCCCTTGAAACAGAGCACTTTTTATTTGATTTTGGGCTTTATATTTCCAGAGAACTCTCCTTTCCTTTCCCTCCACGCAATAAACATATCCATTCCTTGTAGAGAAAAAAAGATTATTTTCTTCTCTTCTCATAGCTTCGATTATTTCGCCCTCATAAAGAATATTCAATTCTTCTTCGAGGGGAAAGATTATTCCTGTGGGATAGGAAATCTTTTTCGACTTAAAAAGAGAGCACAACGACAGTGAAAAGATAAGAAGCGTAAAGATGATGAACTTCAACTTTTTCATAAGTAGTGGCTATGATAACACTTTTTATTTTTATTCCTCAATCTTTACATCAAAAAATCAAGCTGTTATTATCCACTTAGAAAAATGATAAATTACATCCTTCTTTATAAAATAAGAAAAAAAGTGAAAAAAATCCTCAAAGATAAAATCGAGGATGGAGAGCTTGCCACTACAGAAAAGTCATGTTTGGGATGTGTCGCTGATGATATAAGCTGGGAGGTATATTATCTTCTCAAAGAAAGTAAGAAAGAAAAGGGCTGATTCATTTAGAGAGGTCGGAAAAGAATGTCCTTGATTCACAAAGATTACTTCTTTTTATCTTGCTGCTTCTCCTTCATTATCTTCTGTTTTTGGAGATTCCACCATTCAATTCTCTTTTTTATCTCCCTTTCGAAACCCAGCTCACCTGGATAATAATACTTCCTTCCTTTTAATTTCTCAGGGAATGTGTCCATATCTGTGGTGAGCTCTTCAAAGTCATGAGCATAGCGGTAATCTCTTCCGTAGCCTGCATCTTTCATAAGCCTGGTGACAGGATTTCGGAGATGAAGGGGTACTGGTTCAAAGGGACTCTGCTCCACATCTTCCTTTGCTCGGGAAAAAGCAACATAGGCACGATTACTCTTCGGAGCAGAGGCCAGATAAATCACAGCCTCTGCTAAAGCAAGCTCACCCTCTGGTGAGCCAATGAAATCAAAGGCATCCTTGGCATTGAGAGCAACTGCAAGTGCCTGGGGGTCAGCAAGACCGATGTCTTCGGAAGCAAACCTCACTAGCCTGCGGGCAATATAGAGCGGATCCTCTCCGCCCACAATCATCCTTGCCAGCCAATAAAGGGAAGAATCCACATCGCTATTCCTGAGGCTCTTATGGAGCGCAGAAATTAGGTTAAAATGTTCTTCTCCGCTTTTATCATAAAGAAGAATTCTCTTCTGTAAAGCCTCTCTTACCTCTTCAGCCGTTATCATTCCTGATTTGGCGAGACTTGCAGAAATCTCCAGGGTATTAAGAGCCCTGCGCGCATCTCCATTTGAATAATCGATAATCATCTGAAGAGCCTTTTCTTCAATCTTCATTTTCAGCCGGCCCAAGCCTCGCTCTTCATCTTCAAGAGATTCCCTAAGGATTCTGGTTAGGGCTTCTTCGGATAAAGGGTGGAGGATAAGGACCTTCATCCTGGAAAGGAGCGGGGCTATTATTTCAAATGAAGGATTTTCTGTGGTCGATCCAAAGAGGATTATATCTCCTTTTTCTACATAGGGGAGAAACGCTCCCTGCTGAGCCTTATTAAAACGGTGAAACTCATCGATGAAGATGATTGTGGGCTTACCATATAGTCTCTTATGGCTTTCGGCTTTAGACATGACTTCCTTGACCTCTTTTATGCCTGAGAGCACTGCACTAAAAAAGAGGCAAGGAAAATTGAAGTGTTGAACAAGGATATAACCAAGAGTTGTCTTTCCCGAACCAGGTGGTCCCCAGAAAATAAGGGAAACAAGATGGTCGGACTTGATGAGCTCAGAGAGAATCTTCCCCTCTCCCAGAAGATGTTCCTGCCCGTAGAATTGTTCGAGGCTATGTGGCCGCATCCTTTCGGCAAGGGGAATATGCTTTTCCTCTTTCCTCATTGAAGAATTTATTTAAATTATAGCAGAAATAAAGCCTTGAAAAAACGGCAGACTTTTCTGGAAAGAAAAGAACCTTTTGCTACAGAGCGTGAAGAGGATTTATCCTGCCTTTTCATATTATTTTCAGCTTTCTCTAAATTACTAGTAAAAATATATAAAGAGAAAAATTTATATCTTCTTTAATTTTTAGGTTAAGATTAAAAAGAGAACAAAAAAGTTTATCCCATTTCCTCGATGATATCTTTCAATTAATCGTTCGAAGATTAACGTTTTTATCAAGTTCTTGAAAGATGGACCCTAGATTGATGGTTTCTTGACGAAATAAAGATTCCGTGATAATTATAGGGATGATTTTAATCCGTGGATAATAGAGAAGGGAATATTAAAATCAAATTGAAAAATCAAAGCTTTACGAAACGATTCAAAATTTAAAATGAAAGCGCAAAATGAAGGCGAAAAACTGGCCTACAAGCTAGAAGAAGTAAGCCGAATTGCGAAATTAGAGCCTCGAGTGATAGACAGCTGGGAAAAAGAGTTTTATTTTCTCCAGGCGGGACGGACAGCATCGGGAGCTAAAATTTTTCGCAAGAGGGACCTCGCCATCATTCTTCGCCTCAAAGAGCTGATTGAGAATCAAGGCTTTACTCTGGCAGGCGCAAAAAGAAGGATTGAAGAGGAATTTGGAATCAGGAAAAAGGTTGTTCTTCACCCTGACCAGTTGAAGAAAATTCTGGTTCAGGTGCGTGAAGAGTTGAAGGAGATAGCTTCAGTCCTAAAAAAGTAAATAAAGGTCAAAACTTCACCTATTTTCTGATATAATTAAGACCTTTGTCGGGACGTGGCGCAGCCTGGTAGCGCACACGCTTGGGGTGCGTGGGGTCGGCGGTTCAAATCCGCCCGTCCCGACCATTCTTGTTTCAAGACTCTTAGAACTCAAGAAAAAGCAGCGTTCAAGACAAACCTCTTTTAAGGTGAGAATTTTTGGAAATAAATTTTCATGGAAAAACAAATCGAGAATAAGTATAATCTGCTGACAAAAAGGAGAGAAGAATGAATCCTGATGAGGCAAGTTCAAGAAACTTCCCTGAGAGTGAAGCCATTCGCTTGAAAGATTTCATCGCCTATCAAGAAGGCTCAGTGGTAAGCCGTGAGCTCGTCTCCAAGAAAACAGGAACGGTGACTCTTTTCGCTTTTGACAGAGCGCAGGGATTAAGCGAACACACCGCTCCCTTTGACGCACTCATCTTCTGTGTAGAAGGGAAAGCAAAAGTGTTTATTTCAGGTAAACCTGTCCCCCTTAATGAAGGAGAGATGCTCCTCATGCCCGCTCATAAGCCTCACTCTTTGAAGGCGGAAGAGAAGTTCAAAATGCTCCTCATAATGATAAGAGCCGAAAAGAAAATTTAGAAAAAGGATTTCTTTCCTCCTAAAGAGAATGATGAAAGTTTAAGTGTATGAATTTTTAGCAATCGAGGTGAAACATTCAAGTAAAAAAAAATAGAGCGCTGATTCTTCTCACCAATGATGATGGCTTCTTTTCTGAAGGGATAGAAACCCTTGCCCAATATTTAAAGGAGATAGGTGAAGTCTACATCGTCGCTCCAGACAGAGAAAGGAGCGCCACCTCTTGGGCTCTTACCCTTCACAGACCATTGAGAGTAAAAAAAATTAAAGAGAGGATTTTTGCCATCGACGGAACCCCTGCAGATTGTGTCTACCTGGCACTTAAATGTCTTCTCCCTGAAAAGCCTCATCTTCTCATCTCCGGAATAAATCAGGGAGCTAATCTCGGCCAGCAAGATATCTGTTACTCAGGGACAGTAGCAGCAGCAATCCAGGGAACTTTCCTCGGTATACCATCTCTGGCATTTTCCTCCCTCCCGGATGAAGGGGGGAAGTATCGATTTGATTTTTCTGCAAAGATATGCCGCCAATTTGCGATAAAAGCCCTTGAAAGAGACTTCCTAAGGGGAATTACCTTCAACATCAATATTCCCCCTCCTCCCATAAAAGGAATAAAGCTCGTAAAGCTTGGCGAGAAAAGATATAATCCAGAAATAATCCAGAAGACAGACCCCCGAAAAAATGTATATTTCTGGATAGGAGATGGCTCTCCTACCTTTGTCGGAGACGAAGGCAGCGACGTGGTAGCCATAAAGCAAGGCTTCATCACTGTTTCTCCTTTGAAAACAGACTTTACAGCCTACAGAAAACTCAAACTAAACTCCTTGAAAAAAATCCTTGTAGCCATCGAAGATGAGATTTCTTAAAAAACTGTATGACTGGGTTCTTCACTGGGCAGATAAACCTTCGGGACCATCCGCCCTAGTCCTTCTTGCCTTGGCAGAGAGTTCCTTTTTTCCTATTCCTCCCGACCCTCTTCTCATAGCACTCTGCCTTGGCAATATAAAAAAATCCTGGCGCTTCGCTTTTTTCACCTCAGCAGCATCGCTGGCAGGAGGAATAATAGGTTATTTTATCGGCTATGGAGCCTGGGAAGCCGTCGATTCCTTCTTCTTTAAATATATTCCCGGATTTACCGAGAGCCTTTTTGAAAGAGTCATGACCAACTACAATCATTATGGATTCTGGTATGTATTCATGGCTGGGTTCACCCCTATTCCTTACAAAGTCTTTACCATAGCCTCAGGAGTTTTCAAACTAAATTTCTTTCTCTTTGTGAGCGCTTCAGCCACAAGCAGGTCTCTCCGCTTCTTTGCCATAGCTGCTCTTTTCACAAAATTCGGTCCCGGGATAAAATCTTTCATCGATAGATACTTCAACTTTCTTGCCATAATTTTCTTTATCCTCCTCTTTGGTGGCTTCCTAGTAATAAAATATTTAATCAAATGAAATGGCTTACGGCTTTAAGGGCTTAGTGGAGTGGCAATAATCGAAGAAATTATGACTTAAGACTCGACTCTTTTCCCTTATTTATGGCTACTCATAAAATATTTTGGTTTCTCTCTCATCAACCTCTCAATTTCATCAATTTCTTTAGGTGCCTCGTCAGTGAGAATTTCATACCCATCTTCGCTTACAAGAATATCATCTTCAATCCTGATGCCCAGGTTTTTCTCGGGAATGTAGATTCCAGGCTCTACCGTGAACACGCTCCCCGGGAGAAGAGGGTTGTCGGCCGCAAAATAACGGTCCATCTTGTATTTTCCATACATGCCACTAAAAACTAAACCTAGGCTACCAGGTTTGTAAAGAGAGCCTCCATTCAGGGAATGTCCGACCCCATGAATAAAATATTTGCCGTAACCAGCTTCATCGATGACATCCATTGAAACTTTATGGATTTCAGCCAGAGTGACTCCAGGTTTGACTATAGATATGGCTTTTTTCTGAGCCCTGAGAACGATTTCATAGATCTTTCTCTGTTCAGCAGTGAAACTACCCGAAACCGGAATTGTCCTCGTTAAATCTGTGGAGTATGATTTGTACCATACTCCTATATCTATTACGAGTAAATCCCCTTTCTCCATCAGACGGTCATTTTTCATATGATGGAGGATGCAAGAATTTGGTCCTGAGCCTATTATGGTAAAGGCTGCACCCTGGGCGCCATTTTTTCTGAAGATGTAGTTTACCGCAGCTTCTATCTCATATTCATAATGTCCTGGCTTCGTCAGGCGTGCTGCTTCTTTAAAAGCCTCAACAGTAATCTTGCAGCCTTCCCTCATGATTTCAATCTCTTTTTTTGACTTCTTCCATCTGAGTTCATCGAGGATAGGAGTAAGGTTTTTAATTCTCACTTGGGGAAGTATTTTCCTCACCTTCTCCACAAATTGAAGGTCAGGAGGAAGCTCAAGCGGAGAATCTAAATTACTCTGAAAGGGGAGATAAACCGTCTCGGTTATGTTGCCCAGATTTGCCACATGCGCATAAAAAACCTCAAGGGAAGCCGTATTTTCAATGCCCGTTTCTCTCTGAGCCTCTTCTCCCGGAAAAAGTTGGGGGTCATCCCAGACTCCCCTTCTCGGATCGTGGGGAGGTAAATAGAGAGTGGATTTCCATGCTTGAGGAGAAGGAGTTTTTTCTGCCAGTTTAGAAGGAATTAAGATCAACTTGGCTTCCGGTACATCGACTCCAGTTAGGTAAAAAAAATCTGGATTCAACCTGATTCTCCCTGCGTAAGGCACAGTGTTGCTTATTATGGCCACACCATCTTCAATTAGAGAGCAAAGTTTATCTCTTCTTTCCCTAAAATCTGATTTTTCAAACATTTTTTCCTCAAAACCGAAGATTGGCACAAGAGAGGTGAAACGAAGCAAGGTAATAATAATTGTGGTAAGCGAGAATAGCTTCTTCATCTTCCCTCCTTTAGTTCTTAAATCTATGTTTAAAATTTTGGAATCTGTTGAGATGGCTATTATGGCTTTTGAGCGGGTAAATGAGGAAAAAGGAAGATACGGAGAAAAAAGAAAGCATAGAATTTGCGCTTCAAGTAGAAGAAAATCTCTTTTCATCTTACCCATGAGAGTGTCTGAGGAGCTTTAATTATTCTCCCTCCGTCTAATCTTTCTCAGAGTTGCTATTCTTCCCTTAAGCTCTAGAATCATGCTTCATCTTCTATTTTAAAACTTGTTCAAAAATGCCCTTAGCAAGCTTTTGCTTAGAATAGAAAGAAGATTTCTGACATTGCTCTTCTTTGAGAGG
This sequence comes from uncultured Eubacteriales bacterium, assembly GCA_964429695.1. GTDB lineage: Bacteria > Acidobacteriota > Aminicenantia > Aminicenantales > Aminicenantaceae > CAYSCS01. Next base: position 84,198 of record CAYSCS010000063.1, on the reverse strand, counting down.
GAGTTGAACATCCTGAGCGCCATCGAGAGAGATAATTCAATAAATTCTTGTCCTGGGAAGCTTCTCTTCGGGAAAGCCCAGAGCGATGGCCAGTTCCTTCAATTTCCCCTGAATGATTCTTACATTTTCAGGCCCCATGCGAAGGAGATGCTTCTGAGCCTCACTCAGCTTCTCCAGCTCGCTTTCGACCATGACATAAGTCAATAATTCTTTTCTAAGAACAATTTCCCTTTCTACAACAGGCACTTGGAGAAGTTCCACAATGGCTTGAAAGAGCGTATCATCGAAATCTTTTTCAGGATAGCCGAGTTCACGGTAAGCTTCCTGGATTAGCGGTTTCGCCTGACGATAAAGCCTGACGCAGGCTTCGGTGTCAAGAGAAAGGAAGATATCCGCAACTTGGTCGTATCGGTTATAAGTTTCAGGGCTCAGGAAGAGCTTCCCGTCTTTTTCTTCGACCCTGAATTCCCCTCTCGGGGCAAAAAAATCAATCTGGGGACGAGGGCTCAGGCCATTAGCGATGTTATCTACCGCGGCCGTAAATTTCCTGATAAGTTGATCGCTCTGAAGCCATTTTTCTAATTTTGGGTGAGAAGAAAGCTCCCTGGCTAATTTCCTAATCAGAGAGTCACTCTCAGCAAGGCTTATTCCAAGGAAATCAAGACTCTTTACTTCTCTCTTCTGAGATAGCTCCTCAAGAGCTGGTTCAGCCTTTGCCCCTTCTGGTCCTTTTTCAAGCGAAGTCCTTGTCCTCAAAAAATAATAGAGGGTGATTGCCCCCGCAACAAGAGTGATGATAATTATTCCCACCACGACAACTTTTCTATATTCTTCCATCCTTTCTTATTTCCTCCTCTCTAAAATAAAAAACATAAGCTGAGCCGCATTTCTTTAGGTTATCTTCCTGATAAATATCCTTCCCTCAAGAGATTTGAGCGAGATTAAAGCCCCGCCTCCTCCAAGCTCTGCAGAAAATTTTTCGCCTGGCACAACCTTTTCAAGTTCAAATTCGCAAGAAACTTCCCCTCTCGAGCTTCTTGCCTCTATTTGTGCGTTAACATCTGGCTCAAGATAGATTACTATATCTCCTTGCCTGGTAAGGACTCTCACTTCATCATACTCCCTTATGTCTAAAAGCTCCATCTCGATTGAGCCCCTGACGGTAGAGGCTCTCACAGACCCTGAGAAATTCTTGAGAATAACATCACCTTTTTCAATCTTCACACTAACTTCCCCGAAGAGATCAGAGACATAAACATCCCCTTCTTCACAGGTTATATCTTTTAAATTTATTGAACGAGGGACTTGGAGGAAATAATCAACATAACTCAGCCCCTCCTCTTTAAAAGATTTAACGCGTGTTCTTATGCTTATTGAACTTTCGTCCTTCTCAATGTCTACGCGCGGTAGTGGGTTTCTCAGAGGAAAAAAGTAGATTCTTCTTTCGAATGATTCTCGAAAAGTTTTTTGAGCAGTAAGCTCCACTTCATCTCTATCCCACCCTTTGATCTCAATGTTTCCATTTATGTTTTTTAAGGAAAGGGTCCCTCCTGATTTAAAAGTTATCTTTTTATAAAATTTTCCCTCGAATGATAAATCTCTCCGAGCAGAGTAATCATGAATAGCAATGAGGCAAGAGGAAAAAAGGAAGGCAAGGAAAGTTAGAGGGAGAGGGAACGAGATTAGCCTTTTCATTTATGCTTTCTCCTTCTCTCTCTATCTTAATTCATTATATGAAAAATAATCCATCTATTTCTACCATCATGAGAAATTTCTGGTGAGCCTCAGCGCCAGCCAAAAGCTCTCCAACTTTTTAACTCATGCCTTATTTTAAACCATTGTTTAGCTTTCTCGCTCAGACTGAATCTCTTAATTAAAACATAAATTTAAGCCTCTTTAAATAAAAGGGTTAAATATGATAATTCACTCCCCGATGAATTGATAAAAATCTTATTAATCACGGGATGGGTGACTTAGATATAATTAAAGAAAGCCGGGGAAAAAGAGGAGATATTAGCCAAAGAATTGAGGATAGACTCTTTCATCTTTTCATTAATCTTAACCTCAAATTAAAAAAAGAAGATACTTATTTCTTTTCTTTTAAATCCTGCATACTTAACCATCTAATTAAGGAAAGTTCAGAACTTAAAAGTCAAAAGAAAACGACAAGGTTCTATTTTAAAGATATGTTTGAATTTTAATCGGCCAAAACCACGCCGTATACAAACCTCTTCTCTTGCACAGGAAGCGGAAATCTGCAATAAATAGAATATTGGTGAGTTTTTCTGAGGAAGCCTCCTTACTCGAGGGTGAATCTCTCAAAATTAAACTCTTCTTGAAGGAGAAAGGAAAATGGGCGGTTTGTTTGGTGTTGCCTCAAAAGAAGATTGTGTAAATGATCTCTTCTTTGGAACAGATTATCACTCACATCTGGGAACAAGACGCGGCGGTCTGGCAGTGAAAAACAGAGAAGAAGGTTTCACAAGATTTATCCATAACATTGAGAACACTCAATTTAGGTCCAAGTTTGAGCAAGACATAGAAAAAATGTGGGGTAATATGGGGATTGGAGTCATCAGCGACTGGGATGACCAACCACTCCTAATTCGCTCCCATCTTGGAGACTATGCTCTGGTCACGGTGGGGCGGATAATAAATATTGATGATTTAATAAATAAAGCATTCAGCACAAGAAAAATTCATTTCTCAGAAATGGCAGGTGGAGAGATAAATCAGACTGAGCTTGTAGCAGCATTGATTAATCAGGAAGCGACTTTTAAAGAAGGCATTCAAAATGCTCAAGAATCAATCGAGGGGTCATGTTCACTTCTCCTTCTGACTGAAAATGGAATCTATGTGGCAAGGGACAAACTTGGGCGTACTCCTGTGGTCATTGGAAAAAAAGAAAAAGGATACGCCGCATCTCTCGAAAGTTGTGCCTTCCCCAACCTAAATTATGAAATTCATAAATACCTTGGACCAGGAGAAATTGTTTTCATGACAGAAGAAGGGATTGAGGAGCTTAAACCACCCGAAGAAAAGATGCAGATATGCGGATTTCTCTGGGTATATTTCGGCTATCCAGCCTCAAATTACGAAGGAATAAACGTTGAGATGGTCAGAAATAGATGTGGTGCCATCCTCGCCTCAAACGACGATGTGAAGATAGACATGGTAGCCGGAATCCCTGATTCCGGGACAGGGCATGGTTTGGGATATGCTAGTGAAAGGAAAATCCCTTTTAAGCGTCCTTTTGTTAAATACACCCCAACCTGGCCGAGAAGCTTCATGCCTCAGGACCAAGCGGTGAGAGACTTAGTGGCAAAGATGAAGCTCATTCCCATTAGAGACATAATCGAAGGAAAGAGGCTGCTTTTCTGTGAAGATTCAATCGTTCGGGGAACTCAACTTAAAAACACCATTCAGAGGCTTTATGAGTTTGGAGCCCTTGAAGTGCACATGCGTCCTGCATGCCCTCCCTTAATCTATGCCTGTAAGTTCCTGAATTTTTCCCGCTCACGTTCAGAACTCGATTTAGCAGCCAGAAAAGCAATAAGAGATATAGAAGGAAAGGATGAGGAAAACATAGAGCGTTACACCCACTATGATTCGGATGAATACAAAAGAATGGTGGAGAAAATCCGCGAATGGCTGAATCTGACTACGTTGAAATATCAAAATTTGGATGATTTGATAAAAGCAATAGGCTTACCCAAGGAGAAAATATGTACTTATTGCTGGGACGGGAAAGAATTAAAATAATCTGACCTTTCACTCCTTTAAGATAATGCCTTTCCTTGGACACTCCTCAAGAGTTCTTTAAACTTGACTCCTGTGTATTCAACTTCAAGGAGTAAGTCACTTTCTCGGGAGAAAACAGAAAGGTAAATTTCTGTTTCTTTGTCCGTCCACAGACACTCCAAGCTTAAACCTTCTCTCGCCCGAGCTTCTCCCTTCCCAAAGTCACTCGAAAAGGAAGAGGTATTTGAGATAGTGTCGTCAAAATCAGGTTGACCATGAGACTCGGTGATTTGAGTCTTTATTTTATTGAAATGTTCAAGGCATCCATCCTTATCACTCTGCTCCCAGAAGAATGTATATTTCCCTTTTGTCAGCTTACCCTCAACAAAAATGAACTGGATTAGGCAGTCCTTTTCATTAACTTTTCTCCTGAATTCCATTATTTCTAGGGCATCGTTTCTTTCTAAGAAATCAGGATTTCCTTCAATCCTCCTTATTTCATCCTTCGTCATTCCCCATCTTGCCTCTCTAAAATGGGCCACAGGTTGAGGAGAAGTTTCCTCTTTACCACTAATATTTATCACTTTGGTGATTTGATAAAGCTTCTCAACCTGTGATTCGAGTACGTATCCGGCATGAATATTCCCTGTGACCTTGGAGATGAAGTAAACATAGTACCAACACTTTCGGAATTTTAAGGAAGCACCGAGAGTAAGAATCGTCCCTTTTTTAAAATTCTCAAGAACAGGACTATTTAAATCAGGCTCGAGATATACCTTAGCTTCTTCAACCTTAACCCGAAGCTTCTTTCCTTGAGTTGAATCTAATTTACAGGGAAGAGAAAGAAAAAACATTATTATAATTAAAACCCCTTTTGCTATTGTCTTCATCTTTTAAAAATCCCTCTCATTCACAAAATAAAATTATTTCTGAGCTTATATATTGAGAAAAGACACACATTTAGACAATCGCCCTTTGAGATGATTTTGGAGATGGTATCTCTCACCCCTAAAGGCACCTCGCTTATGTTTTTGATTGGGAATAAAGCTATAATTTTTGACTCTTCTCCAAATCAGTTGGTGAAAATATGATATCTCATCGAGGAGAGAAGACTAATAACTTCTTCCTTTTGTCAGAGTTCGGCCAATTCAAAACGCTTCGGAGATACTTCCTTCGTACTAGCTTTGATATTTTGAATCTGAATCCTCCTCTTATTCCAATGAAATCTTATAGTTACGCGCCCAAATATTCAATTTTTTATCAACTAAGCGGGAGATAATCCAATTTTTTTTCTCTACCTCTTTTTTTAAGCAAATTATCCTAAATTAAAAAACTCTACGGTTTTTTCATAGCTCTAAAAATTTCAGATTGGGAAGAGATCCAGAAAATAGGCTGAAAAGGAATGTTTAGATATTAAACTTAAATTTTCCTATCCACATAGCAAATTTATTTTTATTAATCTCCAAAAAAATGAAACTTGGAAAAACTTATAAGCACCTCTGAGTTTAAAACATTCCCGAAATTTCGGATGAGCCCTCTTTTTTAACATCTCACAAATTAGTGCTACATGGGGGAGAAAGCTGAATTTATTCTTTTTTCTTTTTCCTTGTAAATTCAGAATAATATCTAATGACCTTTTCATAAAGGCGGGGGTCCTTTTTCCTTAAAGGCTTTATTGTCCTCTCAGGATTTATCAGCAATTCAATCGACGTATTTTCTTGGAAAGCCCGGATGAAAGTCAATTTCACCTCTATCTCTTCATCAGGTACTGTGCTCAATAACTCCCTAAGTTTTTTCTTTTTTTCTTCAATTAAAGCCTCCCGGAACTCATTAAATTTTTCATAGACCCTGGGTCCAAGGCATTCCAGCGCAGAAGAACACCAGGTGGCACATCCAAAATCCTTCAACAATGCCTCACTCCCCTTTTCCACCTTCTCCCCGCATTGAGGACATATTCTTGCTAAATCGTCAAAAAAAAATTCTATCGAATATCCACACTGGGGGCAGTTTATTTCGCGGAGGATATCTTCTTGCTTCTTTCTCCTTATATCCTGACCAGGGCATTTATCGAAAGCCATTTTCCCCTTTTTTAAATTGAACTCAATCTCTCTTTTTTTCTCCCACCTTGCAGAGAATCATCCTTAATTTATCAAGGGGTATTTTTGAGCCACTTATGATCAGGATGACACGTTTGCCCCTGTATTTTTTCTTGGTCTTCAGGAAAGAGGCTACCGAAAGCGCAGCCGCACCTTCAATCAGCATGTGCTGCTTTTCGAGGAAGAACTTGATTGCCTCTTCGATTTCTTCCTCTTTCACCAGGACAAAGTCATCCACATAATCTCTGCAGAGGTCAAAAGTTATTGAGCCTTCCTCTATCCCGCCAAAAGTTCCATCAGAAAGAGTGGGCTTTGACTCCATTTCAATTATTTTGCCTGCCTTAAGAGACTCATACATCACAGGAGAGTTCTCAGGTTGACAGCCGACAATCTCAATTCCTTTGTTTTTGACTTTGAGGTATCCTGCAATTCCTCCTATCAAACTTCCTCCTCCGACAGGGACGAAAACAGCATCGATTCTTTCTGCCTGTCTTTCCAGTTCAATCCCAATCGTAGCTTGCCCTCCAACTACCTTAACATCGTTATAAGGAGAGATGTATTCTTGACCAGTACTCTCTGCTGTTTTCCTGGCAAATGCTTCGGTTCGCGCACAGTCTGTTTCATGAAGTCTTAAATCTACACCAAAAGAGCGAAGCACTTCTATTTTTGTAGGGGATGCATTTTCAGGAAGGAAAATCGTCCCTTTGAGACCGAGTTTCCTCAGAATGTGAGCAAAGGCAACACCATGATTACCGGAAGAAGCTGTGACAAGGCCTTTCTTAATTTTTTCATTTTCCAAAGAAAGAACCTTATTTATCGCTCCCCTGAATTTGAAGGAACCTGAAAACTGAAGGTTCTCAAGCTTCAGAAATACTTCAGAGTCTGTAACTTGGCTTAAGGGAAGGGAAAACTCAAGGGGAGTTTCCCGGATATGAGGCCTTATTCTCTCTTCTGCTTCGAGCGCCTCTTTCTTGACGTCTATTTTTTCCATGTCTTACTCCATTTATATTTCCCATAAAAAATTTCAATTTTTTAGAGGAGATTAAGATAAGGCAAAAATAAAAAATATATCATGCTTTCTTGTGGCGTAAAATTTTCCCTGGGAGCTCTCCTGAATGCTCTCCTTTGGAGATGACAACTTTTCCGTTGACAATTACATAATCTATCCCCTCAGGATACTGCTTAGGGTCGGTATAGGTTGCTTTATCTAAGATGCGGGACAGATCGAAGATTACGAGGTCTGCATAGAAGCCCTTTTTGATCGCCCCCCGGTCTCTAAGCCCCATCCTTCTCGCTGGCATAGAAGTCATTTTCTGGATGGCCTCAGTAAGAGTGAGTATTTTCTTCTCGCGAACATAAACCTTTAAAAAACGAGGGAAAGTGCCGTAGTTCCGAGGATGAGGAATACCCCTGTCAAGTGGGCCGTAGGGAGCAAGGGCACTCCCATCTGAACAGAGCATCACCTGGGGATGCTTGAGAACTGATGCAGTGTTTTCTTCGCTCATTCCAAATCCTGTGATACTCAAATTGCCTCCTTCAGAAATAAGGAGGTCACAGGCAAATTCATAGGGATCCTGTCCAACTTCATCCGCAGCTTCCTGGATGTATTTACCTATAAGGTGGCGGTTTTTCTCATTCTGAACATGATTGATGAGCATGCTCTCCCACCCGTTGTTCGCCACAACCTTCTCCATCGTTTCTTCCTTCATCTTCTCCCTGAGCTCTCTATCCTTCAACCTTTCTACGAAACATTGTGGCCCCCCATCGAGAGCCCAGGCTGGAAAAGAAATACTCAGGGTTGTGCTGTATGCCGTATAAGGATAGCGATCAGCACTGACATCAAGCCCTCTCTCTTTTGCCCGCTCGATGAGGTCGAAGACAAAAGGAATTTTATAGTAATTCTCTTTTCCTGAGGCTTTAAGATGTGAGATTTGAAGCGGCAAACAAGCGCTTTCAGAAATATGGAGAGCTTCACCCACAGCCTCTAAGAGGAAGGTGTCCTCGCTTCTCATGTGGGTGGCATAAAATCCTTTGAAGTCCGCAATAACCTTACATAATTCGATTATTTCATCCGTGCTGGAGAAGCGATCTGGAATATATTCTAGTCCCGTGGAAAGCCCAAAAGCTCCCTGAGACATAGCATCTGAGACGAGCTTTTTCATCATTTCCATTTCTTCTGTGGAAGGCTTTCTTCGAGCATTTCCTATAATAAATCTACGCACAGTCCCCTGACCCACAAGCGTACCATGATTCACGGCAATTCCTCTTTTCTCAAGGAGCAAATGGTATCCTTCGAGGTTCTCCCATGTAATTTCAATCTTTGCCTCTTTAAGAATCTCTTCTTCATCCTCGAAGCAAGACTTTTTCAAGGGAAAAGCAGAAGAACCACAATTTCCGACTAACTCAGTTGTCACACCCTGTCTTATCTTACTTTCTGCCTTTGGATTTAAGAATGGCTCGAAATCAGAATGAGAATGGATATCTATAAATCCTGGCGAAACAATTTTCTTCGAGGCATCGATGACCTTCTTCGCTTGAGAAGGGTCGACTTTTTCTATGGCCTGGATATATTCACCAATTATTCCTAAATCAGACTCAAAAGGCTCATTACCCATCCCATCTACAATCATCCCATTCTTGATGACAAGGTCAAACTTCGAGGGCGAGGCAAAGACTCTCCTCGTTTCAGGTGCAATCGTAAGCCCAGCCAGGGCAGCAGACTTGGCTAAAGTTTCTATAAATTCCCGCCGAGAGAGTTTATCACTCATTCCCATTACCTCCTCATTTAAAAATTTTTCGCCATATTATTATTTTATAATCTTGCCTGCCTTAAATTACATATTAAAAATGATGAAATTAAATTTTATATTAATTCAAGTAGAAAGGGGATAGCAAGAGGGAAATTAGACGAGAAACAAGAAAAGGGAGCTAATCGAGGCGGATGAGATGATATCAGCAGAAGGGGCAAGGTGAGGTTTTGAGGAAGCGAGCTTCTTAATATATTTCTATAGAGAAGAAATCTAATTTATGTAAGATGCTCCCCAATATTTGGATAAAAATAAAGACTGATTAAGGTGCAAATCTGACCTGCCTTAGCAGATATTTTATATACAAGCAAGCCTCAATCATTTGTGAGCTTAGCTGCAACCCAAAATAAACCTCATGTGGAGTTTGATAGCCCCGGGCTTGATGTAACCTCTCTGGATTATAGAAGTGAAAGTACTCTCCAAGCCTTTCTCGAGCCTCAGAAGCGGTTCGGTACTCATGAAGATAGATTCCCTCATCATACCTCACCCTCAGCCACAGACTTTCCACGAAAATATTATCATCTACCCGGCCTCGAGCATCCATACTTCGCCTTACCCCTCTTCCTTCCAAAAGAGAATTAGCCACTTCCTAGGAAAGAACATAACGGCTATAACAATCCCTAACTGCAGTTAAATAAAAAAACCGTGATCTAACCGGAGGGAGGTTATATCTGCCTCCCAAACCTAGTCAGCTCGCTCTATCTTTAGCCCCCTTAAAAGATAGGAATATAGCTTATTACTAGAAGAAGAAAAGCTCCTCCGGCTGCGAGGATAAATCCCCTCCAAAGCCATCTCCCTCATCAATCCCCTAACTCGCTTGGGATTAACTCCAAGCCCTTGACTCCTTAACCAACCCCCCCTCATCTCAACACCATAAAAAGGACTCTTCGTATATTGCTCATCAATCAGCCTCATTAAATTAAAATATTATAATCATCTTCACCCTTGTCCTTGGAATAGTATGAAGACCTGGCCGATCCTAAAAGCTCACATTGCCGCTCTATCGAGAGCATCTCGCTCACCTCGATTAAATCTCTTCTCCTGGCTCCAGGAGCTGTTGCAATTTTTTTTAAGCCAGTCAAGATCTACTTTAAGCCGGCCGATCTGGCGGTAAAGCTCAGCTTCCAGCTCATCCTGAGATTACTCTCTCCTTTTTCTTCGATCAGAAAAGAAAACTGGCAAAGCATGCAGAAGTTGTTCTCGCCACAGACGAACTTGGTTAGGGTGAACCCTAAAAGTGCTGGCTATCTGAGCTATCGTTTTTTCCCACCTTAACGGCTTTCAAGGCCACTTTAGCCTTAAAGCTTGCCTCATAATGTTTCCAACTCATAAAGAGCATTTTATCATACCTCCCCTTAATCTTTCGGCAGCCCAATTTGCACTTTATTGCTCTGCCCAATTTTTGTGGAATATTTCAATGCGACAAAATTGGAAAAAAGAAATAAGATGAAGATGAAAAAAAACTAAGAATTTAAGTCTATGAGAGGCGATATAAGAAAGAATTCTGGGGAAAGCGTGAATTTTACGTCGGTTGGTTTTGATTGAAACATAAGAGTCGATTAAAGAAATAGAGGGCTCTTAGAAATTTATCCCCATATTCCCTGATTATCATCAACCTGAAAGAGTAAATCTCATTAAGGAAAGAAAAAGCTCGTCCGCGATGCAAATTAAACTCCATACCAGAAAAAAGGGTGCTTCCTCATTTCTAATTTTTTTAGACAAGCACCACCACTTTGGAGTATACTTATCAATTAAATAAAAACCAAAAAGATGAAAGGAAAAAAAGATGAAAATTGAGCCTTTTGTGATGGAAAGATGGCAATCGGTATGGGAAAATATAGTCGATTATAACCTATCCGAAAGTGGTGTCTACCCACTCTCTCTCCAAGAGTTAGTCTCCAAGGAGGAACTTAGAGAACTTCTTGAGACACATCTGGGGTACATTCAATCCGACGGAACTCCTCAGCTAAAAGAAATAATTTCTCGAATTTATCCTGATTCAAACCCTCAAAATATCCTTATCACCTCTGGTTCGGCTGAGGCTAATTTTCTTGCAACCTGGAGGCTTGTTGAGCCAGGAGATGAAGTTATCTTCATGCTCCCTAACTATATGCAGATAAGAGGCTTGGTGAGAGCGTTTGGGGGAAAGGTAAGGCCATTCTATCTGAAGGAAGAATTATCATGGGGACCTGACCTTGAAGAACTAAAAAAGAAAGTTACTAAAAAAACAAAGATAATTTTAGTAACCAACCCGAATAATCCTACAGGAAGCGTCTTAAATGAGGAGGCAAGGGAGACAATTCTGGAGCTTGCTCGTTGGGCAAAAGCATGGCTTGTCTCGGATGAAGTGTATCAGGGGGCAGAATATGGAGAGGAAACCACACCGACCCTGTGGGGAGCCTATGAGAAAGTAATCGTCACCTGCGGTCTTTCCAAAGCTTATGGTCTTCCAGGATTAAGGGTGGGCTGGATGGTAGCTCCACCAGAATTTATCGAGAAAGTCTGGGCATACAAAGACTACACCACAATTTCCATTTCCGCACTCAGCGACCGCCTAGCACGGATTGCCCTTAGTCCAGAGAATAGACAGAAAATACTCGAGCGAACAAGGAAAATAATCCGTACAAACTACCCTCTCTTCGAATCTTGGCTTAAAAGACAGAATGGAATCTTCGAATGCATCCCTCCCAAGGCAGGTGCCATAGTCTTCCCTCGCTATAATCTAAAAATTAATTCCACAGAGCTTGTGGAGAAAATTCGTGAAAGAAAGAGTGTTCTTCTGGCAGCTGGAGACCACTTTGAACTCGACTTTCACCTTCGCTTTGGAGTAGGAGAAGAAAAAGATAGGTTTCTCAAAGCCCTTGAACTCGTGGAAGAATGTCTTAAAGAAATATGCTCTCCCTAAATGGTTAGTTTTTGACAATGATTAAAGCTTGTGATATATGAATCACTCAGTTTAAGATTGCGTGAGATAAAAAAGGAAGAGGACGAGTCAATGAGAGAATCAAAAAGGAGGAAAAGAAAATAAATGAAAATAAACTTAGTTTATAAAGGAGAAATGTTTTTTAAGAGGTAAGATTTATATGGAAGAAGAAAAAAAAATCTACTTAGGGAATCTGGATTACACTTTGACCGAAGAAGAATTGAAAAACACAATGAAGGAAAAAGGAATCCAGATTAAAGAATTACAAATCATCAAAGATAAGGTAACGGGAAGGTCTAAAGGCTTTGGATTCGCCGAGTTTGAGAAGGAAGAAGAGGCAAGAAAGGCTATAAGTTCTCTGGATGGGATGGAAATAAAAGGGAGAAAATTAAGAGTCAATAAGGCACGCCGCCAGGAAAATCGTTCAAAAAAGCCAGATAGATTCAGAAAATTCTGAAGATAAGATTTCATAAATAATCTCAGTTTAAAGAAGCAAAAACTGTACTTAACCCGGAGAAAGGAGATGAAATACCTTTTGTAATCAATAAAATTCCCCCTTTTTAAGAACCAAATCCAAGAATTAATTATTTGTTCCGTGATTTTTTAGAATTTAAGGAGGAGCAATGAATAAAAAAATTTTTATTGCTTTGAGTGGATTATTGTTTGCCACATTAATTCTTTCCTCATGTAGAAAAGAAAAAAAAGAAGAAGCGCTTCAAGTAAAGCAATATTCAATAGAACAATTCCTCAATACTGAGTCAATCTTTGGCGGTTCATTTTCTCCTGATGAGAAAAAGATTCTCTACTCCAGCAATAAGACAGGCATCTACAACGCCTACGCAATTCCCGTCGGAGGGGGAGAACCCATCCAGCTCACCAATTCGACAGATGATGCAATCTTTGTAATCTCCTATTTCCCTCATGACGAGAGAATCCTTTATAGCAGTGACAAAGGAGGCAATGAAATCAGTCACATCTACCTTCGGAATGAAGATGGCTCTATAAAAGATTTAACTCCTGAGGAGAAGGCAAAGTCCATTTTTTATGGCTGGAGCTTTGATGAAAAAAGCTTTTTTTATGGCTCTAACCTGAGAGATCCCCGCTTTTTTGACCTCTACGAGATGGACATTGAAACTTTTACTCCCAGAATGCTCTACAGGAATGACGAAGGCTATAATTTAGCTGCAATTTCAAGGGATAAACGTTTCTATGCCTTCCAAAAAACGATAACAGAGCACAATTCAGATATGTATATTTTCGATACAAAAACAAAGAAGCTCAAACACCTCAGCCCTCATCAGGGGGATGTAAACTACCTTCCTCAAACATTCACCGCAGATTCCAGAAGCCTTTATTATCTTACAGACGAGGATAGTGAGTTTACTTACCTCAAACGTTACGACCTCGAGAGTGGAGAATCAGAAATAGTGGAAAAGACAGACTGGGATATCTGGTTTTCCTATTTTTCGAGAAACGAAAAATTCCGGGTAGTAGGGATAAACGAAGACGGGAGAACAGTAATAAAGGTTTATGATACTGCTACAAATACTCCTTTGGGCCTTCCTGAGCTTCCTGAAGGAAACATCTCCTCTGTGAACATCTCAAAAAGCGAAAGATTGATGAGTTTCTATGTGAATGGCTCAAGGTCACCGAATAATCTATATGTCTATGATTTTGAAACCAAAAATTATAAAAAGCTCACTGAGACTCTGAATCCTGAAATTAATCCCGAGCATCTCGTAGAGGCTGAGGTTGTGCGTTACCGTTCCTTTGATAATCTTGAAATACCCGCGATTTATTATAAACCTCACAACATCAAGAAAGGAGAGAAAATACCAGCTCTCGTTTTAGTTCATGGAGGACCAGGAGGCCAGGCGCGAATAGGTTATAATCCCCCGCTTCAGTACCTTGTGAATCATGGCTATGCCATAATCGACGTCAACAATAGGGGAAGCTCTGGATATGGAAAGACCTTCTTCAGAATGGATGACCATAAGCACGGACAGGCAGACCTCGATGATTGTGTGGCGGCAAAAGAATTCCTCAAGGCAACTGGTTATGTGGATGAGAAAAAAATCGGTATCATCGGAGGAAGTTATGGAGGCTACATGGTTCTTGCTGCCCTTGCCTTTAGACCAAAAGATTTTGCAGTTGGAGTAGACCTGTTCGGGATCTCAAACTGGGTCCGCACCCTGGAAAGCATCCCGCCCTGGTGGGAGGCATTCAAGAAAGCCCTCTATGAAGAAATAGGAAATCCTGAAACAGAAAGGGAATACCTGCTCAGCATCTCTCCTCTGTTTCATGCGCAGAACATTGTCAGACCACTGATGGTTCTTCAGGGAGCAAACGACCCGAGAGTCCTAAAGGTTGAGTCAGACGAGATTGTAGAAGCGGTAAAGAAAAATGGCATCCCTGTTGAATACATTGTCTTTGAGGATGAAGGGCATGGATTTGTGAAAAAGGAAAATGAAATCAAAGGCTACAGTGCCATTCTCAATTTCCTCGATAAACATTTAAAAGGCCAAGATTAATTCTCATTCAGAAAGGAGTTAATTTAATAGCCTTCTCCCTCTACCACTGCCTCATTTCAATCCTTTCTTTAAATCTACTATTCTCCTATCCTCACGAGGAGCCCCTTTTTCTTTACCACCCTGAAATTCAAGTGGAAAAAGGTGGTAGAGATGAGAATGTAGAGAAAGTTTATTCCCAGTGCCAGGAGCAATTCTGTGAGTGGAAATCTCCCTGAATTTATTATTGCTCGCATCCCTTCAAACACATGGGAAGAAGGGACAAAGCGAGAAATTGATTGAAGCAGAGGGGGAAGAACTGAAACTGGATAGAAAACAGCGGAAACAGGCATGAACAGAAATCCAAGAGCCCAAGCGAGGACTTCAGCTTCCTGACCAAACCTCAGGACCAACCCTGTAGTAAGAATTCCAATTGACCAGCCCATGAGGATGAGATTCAAGACAAAAGGGATGAGCGAGACACCGATGATAAAAATATTGAAAGAATAGAAGAGCCAGGCTAAAAATGCCATGACGGTTGAGGTTATAAGAAGCTTGACCAAGCTGACAAACATCAGGGCAAGAATGTATTCGGATGGTTTTAGAGGGCTGGCAAAGAGGTTGAGCAAATTCCTTGACCATATATCTTCCAGGAAAGAGACAGATATTCCTTGATGAGCTCGGAAAAGGATGTCCCAGAGGATGAGGGCACCAAGGAAGTAGGTGATAAAACCAGGTAGAGTTTGTCTGAATTGACTGAGATAAACGGTTATGAATCCCCAGACAAGAAGGTCAAGAAAAGGCCAGTAAAAGACTTCCATGATTCTGGGAATGCTCCGTCGGTAAAGGTACATGTGTCTCAAGAAAAGAGCCATCAACCTATTGAGCTTCAAACTGCCTCCTCTCTCGCTACCTTCAAAAAAACCTCTTCGAGGTCCTTACCTCTGAAACTTCCAATCACTTCTTTCGGTTTCCCTGTAGCAATTATTTCTCCCTTGTGGAGAAAGATAAGCCTATCGGACATCTCTTCCATCTCCTTCATATTGTGAGAGGTGTAGAGGATGGAGAGGTTGTTTTCTCTCTTTATGGATTTCAAGAGATTTCTTGTTTTATCCGCAATATCAGGGTCAAGGCTTGCTGTTGGCTCATCAAGAAACAGGATTTTGGGGTTGTTTATCAGGGATTTAGCGAGGTTGAGCCTTGTCTGCTGGCCAGAGGAGAGATGTCTAACCAGTTTGTTTTTAATCGACTCTATCTCAAAGCAACGAAGGACTTCCCTTATTCTATCTTCCTTTTTCTTTACCCTGTAAAGAGTGGCAAAAATGCTCAGGCACTCTTTAACCGTCAATGAGTTTGGCATGGAGACATAAGTTGAGGAAAAATTTATCTTTTCGGCTATCTCCTCTCTTCTATGTCGCAGATCCTTACCGAAGATTTTAATCGTTCCCTGAGTCGGCGTAGTCAGCCCAAGGAGCATGTGGATGATGGTCGTCTTTCCTGCGCCGTTCGGTCCTAATAAACCAAGAATCTCCCCTGGATACATCTCAAAAGAAACACAGTTTACAGCCCTCAAAGACTTGAAGAACTTCGTCAAACCTTTCACCTCAACTATTGGCTCAAACATGGAATAAAAAAGATAAATTAAATCTAGTCTCAAGGCAAGAACTATGTAACTAATCTAACTTATTAGCCTTTAAAAGCCTAAGCCTATGAAAGCGAAACCTCCCTTCCCAATTTGCCTCTTCATAAGCAAACAAGCTCATGCCTTTCCTTCGGCAAGGGAGGCTCAGATTCAAGAGTGACTCATGTTAAATACTCGCCCCTTCTCAAAGCCTGAGGCCTCAAAGAGGATAGAGAAGCGCAAAAAGTGAAAAAATTATAGACGGAATTTATTCCTCGCTACCCTCTTCTTCCCCTTGGGGGACTTCAGACCTGCATTCTGGCTGCTTCAGCGGCAATATCTTTTGATCATCTCAGCGGTCTACTTTCCTGGAATCAACTTTACCAAAGAAAGAGTAAACCTTAAAATTGGATTTTGAGCTTAAATGTGGTAAATGTTTTAGGCTTGGTTAATAAATGAGCCTTTTTGACATTCTCATTCTCTTTGTCGTCGGAGTAGCAGCAGGTTTTCTAAATGTTATTGCAGGAGGAGGGTCTGTTTTTACCCTTCCCGCCCTGATCTTCCTCGGCCTTGACTCTTCTCTAGCAAATGGAACTAACAGGATTGCAGTCTTTGCCCAGAGTGTATTCGCCGTTGCCTCTTTCAAGAGAAAAAAGCTGCATCAATTCAAATTAAGCTCTACCCTTGCCCTTCTTACTCTGCCTGGAGCAGTGGCTGGAGCGTTAATTGCTATAAGAGTAAGCGACGCCCTCTTCCAACGAATCTTGGGAGTGGTGATGATTTTGGTGGTTATCTCCTTATTCCTTCCTCCCCCTTCTTCCTTAAAAATATCAAGGAAAAATGGAATCCCAAGCTGGCTCCTCTATCCTGTCCTCGTAGGGATTGGCTTCTATGGAGGATTTCTTCAAGTTGGGGTAGGGTTTCTCTTCATGGCCGCCTTATATCACCTCCTCCTTCCTGACCTGGTTAAAGTTAACATGCACAAGGTCTTCATCATCATGCTCTACACAGTGCCGGCCTTAATCGTGTTTGCTCTCACAGGAAACGTTGACTGGAAGCTTGGAATCGCACTCGGTGCAGGTAACTCACTCGGAGGGTGGTGGGGAGCTAGGGTCTCTGTAGTGGGAGGAGAGAAGGTGATTCGTACTATTCTCGCTCTTTCCATTATCATCATGGCTCTCAAGCTCTTCGGTGCTTATTGAGCTCAATTTTTTCCTAAGCCCATAAAGAGTCAAGTTACACCTCCCTTTGGTTTAATAGGAAATGAAAGAGGTGTTCTAAAGATTCATAAGTTCAGGGTCATCTCCAGGATAGTTGATAAAAAATTATTCCTCAAGCGAGTCGCAGAAAGAGATAATTGAGAAAAGCAGGTGATTAAGAGCCGGAAGATTAGCTGAAGAATGAAGGTCTCTTGTGCTTCTATTAATCTTAATTTTAAAAAATAAGATATCTATTCCCCTTCCCCTGGAATTTTCGAGAGCTAATTTGGAGAAGTTCCCTCATTTTAATCTTAAAAATAAAGATAGGGCTTTAAGGGGCAAAATCAGAGGACTATCCTCTTTCTCCTGAATTTTAGCTTCATGGTCAGAACTTTATCCGTGGAGAAAATGCGGGCAGCGACTATGATGAGAAAGATGAAGAAAAAAATCATGTAGATTATTCCGCCAATTACGGCTTTGTAATTACCAAGAAGGAGGTTCTGGGTGGTTAAGAAGGGATGGGAAAAAGGAATGGCCCAGACAAGAAGCTTTACCGGAAGTGAGAGGGTTCTGATGTCACTGAAGAAAGAAAGGAAATAGGGAATCAAGACGAGAAAAATGAGCGGCATGATCAGGCTCTGGGCGCTTCTGTAATCTTCAGCAAGAACACCCAGAATAGTGGCAAGAGCGAGGGCACAGAGAATGGCAATGAAAAGTGAAAGCCCGAGGAAAAAATAGCTCTCTGCAGTCATAGAAAGGCCGAGTTTCTGGATTACCGCAGCAAGCCCCGATGCCTCCACCCTTTCAGAAACATCCCCCATGAAGCCTGACATGTAATACCTGAATCCAAACATGTAGATTACGGCTGAAAGCAAACCCACCAGACCTGCGCTAAGCATCTTGGCGGTGACGATTGAAGCACGGTTTATGGGAACGGTGAGAAGGGTTTCGAGTGTCTTATTTTGCTTCTCCATGGCTATGGCAGAGATGACCATCTGAGAGGAATAAACGATAATCATCATCAAGATTATGGGAACGAAAACCGACTGTGAAGAAACAAATCCAGCGATGCTTGCTGCAGTCCCTTCTGCCATCCTTTCTCTGACGATGACAAAATCTCTACTCTTTATCGGTTTTTTCACCCTCTTCGGGTCTAAATCGGGCATCTTACTTTTCAAAAAATTATCCGAAATGTACTCGTTTAAAGCAGAGATAACATTCCCCAGCACCACTGAGCTTCGACTCCCTATTAGAGAAAAACTTCTCAGAATGGAATAAGTCTCTATTTCTTTCAATTCAAAGCTAGTCATAGATTCACCGAAGCCCTGAGGGATGACCAAAAGAAGGTTGATATCCTTCAGTTTAGCCCATTCGATTGCCTTTTCCTTGTCTTTTTCTGAGACCAACAGCAGTTCGAAGTTTGCCAGGCGGAGACCCTGGTTCAGCTCTTTAGAAAATCTCGACTCATCCAGATCAAGGACAGCAATCTTCTGGGGGCGGAGCGTCTTTTTCATCTCACTTTTTGCCATCTGCCCTATTATGTAGAAGAGGACGATGGTGAAAACCAAGGAAACAATCAACTGGATGTTAATCAGTTCCCTTATTTCCTTAAAGAAGAGATTAATGAATTTTTTCATCTCAGCGCACTCCTGAAGACCTCTTCCAGGTTATTCGCCCTGTATTTTTCCTTGAGGCCCTGTGGTGTTCCAGAGTCAAGGATTACTCCCTTGTCGATGAGAGCAACCCTATCAGAAAGGAATTCAATTTCGAGCATGTTGTGGGAAGAAAGAAGGATAGAGATTCCTTCCCTTGCAAATTTCTTGATGATTTCTCTTACTTCTAAAGCATTGATTACATCAAGCCCAGAAGTCGGTTCATCCAGAATGGCCAGGTCTGGTTTTGTCATGAGAGCTCGTGCCAGAAGGAGCTTTCTTATCATTCCCTTTGAATAGGTCCCCGCTTTTTCGTTGAGGCGAGGCCCGAGGTCAGCAATCGACCTTGCCCTTTCTACTATCTCCTCTGCTTCTTTATCTGAGTGAGCGTAAAACCTCGCCATGAATTTCAAATAATCTAAACCCTTGAGGTTCCTGTAGGCACCGGCTTCCTCAGGTAAATAACTGATTCTTTCCCTGAACTTTTCGGGCTCTTTTCTCAAGTCATAACCAAGCAAGGTAACCTTCCCAGCTGAAGGGGAAAGGAGGGTGGCGACGATGCGCAGGGTGGTGGTCTTGCCAGCTGCGTTTGGACCTATGAGGGCAAAGACTTCTCCGTGGTTAACTTGGAAGCTGATCCCTTTAAGCGCCTCAAGACTTCCATAGTACTTCCTCAATCCATCAACTTCTAGCAACGCATTCATTCAAACCTCCTCTTCGATTATGAAGAGATTTTAAGAAAGTTTTTAAAAAATGTAAAATTAAAAGCTAAAAAAGAAGACTCTTCAAATGCAGAAGAAGAGATTAGTCCCTTTCCCTCACCGAGTCTTTTAGATATATAATTAAAATTCAAAATGAGGGTGACTTTAATTCTCAATTGAGTTATTAAAAGGTAGATGAAAGAGAAGAGAAAAATCCTGGTTACCTCAGCTCTTCCCTATGCAAACGGAGACATCCATCTCGGCCATCTCCTTGAATACTTGCAGACAGATTTCTGGGTTAGGTTTCAGAAAATGCGTGGACACGAATGTCGCTACATGTGTGCTGATGACACCCACGGTTCTCCCGTGATGATAAGCGCCAGAAACAAGGGTATCTCTCCTGAAGAGTTAATCTCTTTTTATCACCAGAGACACATCCGCGACTTCAAAGATTTCGAGATTGAATTCGATAATTATTACACGACCCACAGCAGGGAAAATAAGGAGCTTGCCGAAGAGATTTATTTAAAAATGGTTGAAAATGGTCACGTAGTCGAAAAAAAGATTAAACAACTCTACTGTGAGAGGGATGGCCTTTTCCTCCCAGATAGATTTGTAACAGGAAGATGTCCTTCATGCGGCGCAGGGAATCAGTATGGAGATTCATGCGACGCCTGTAGCTCCACCTATTCTCCCTCAGACCTCATTGACCCCTGTTGTGCCCTCTGCGGGAGTAAACCTGTGGAGAGAGAGAGTGAACACTTATTTTTTCGTCTGAACAATTTTCGGGATTTTCTCAGAGAATGGGTGAGGGGTCACACTTCTAAGGAAATTGCCAACAAACTCGATGAATGGCTCAAGGAAGAGCTGAGAGATTGGGACATTTCTCGAGATGAACCTTATTTTGGCTTCGAAATACCAGGAAAAAAAGGAAAATATTTCTATGTCTGGGTTGACGCACCTATAGGTTATATAGCCTCCACCAAGAACTGGTGTCAAAGAAATGCCAGAGATTACAGGGAATTCTGGAAGAACGAAGATTCTGAGCTCTATCATTTCATAGGGAAAGACATCATCTATTTCCATATTCTCTTCTGGCCAGCAATGCTCAAGAATGCGGGCTACAAAACTCCTGACGAAGTCTTCGTCCATGGCTTCCTCACCATAAACAACGAAAAAATGAGTAAGTCGAAGGGAACATTCATCAAAGCCCGCACCTACCTAAATTTCCTCGAGCCATCCTATCTTCGCTATTACTATGCAAGCAAGATGACTCCTTCCATCGAAGACGTAGACCTAAATTTCGAAGATTTTATCCTGCGCGTGAATGCGGAACTTATCGGGAAAATAACCAACCTCGCCTCAAGGAGCGTCCAGATGCTACGGAAAATTCAACCTGGCATCGGAAGAATAGACAATGATGGTTATGAACAGATAAGAAAGGTTCAGGAGAAGGCAGAAAAGGTTGCCTCCCTGTATGAAGGCCGCTATTTCTCAAGGGTGGTCACCGAGGTGAGAAAAATAGCAGAAGAGGCCAATAAATACATAGATGAGAGGGAACCGTGGAAAATAGCAAAAGAAGAACCGCAAAAAGCAATTGCGGTGCTTGGAGCAACAATCAACGTCTTCCGTCTCATTTCAATCTATCTTAAACCTATCCTCCCTTCTTACACGCAAAAGGTTGAGAATCTTCTCAAAGAAGAGCCCTACCACTGGAATTCCATTGACAAGATACTTGAGGACCATGAGCTAAACGAGTACCAACATCTCGCCACAAGAATAAGCATGGATTCAATAAGAAAAATTCTGGATGAAGCAAGGGGAAAATAGTCTTTAAAAATTTATCTTCTGCTCTTCTTAAAACGAAAAGTTTCGATTGAAAAAATCATGAAGGAGGGGATATTTTAAAACTATTCTAGGGAAAAAGATTACCCCTAGGCCAACATCTTCTTATTCTAGACTATTCTAAACCCGAGAGCTGATTTACAGATATTGAAATTAAGAAATTTTTCAATTTAGAGAATACTCTCAAGGGTCTTAAGCCCTTCAAACACATCCTGCTTGAGGTTAACTCGAAACACTTTCCTTCCTCTCTTCTTAAGTGCCTGGTAGTCACCCTTTGCCTGGGCTTTGATCAGTTTCCTGAAGGAATAATCTGTTTCGGGTATCTTCACCTCCTCTTCAGGCTCATCCACAATCTGAAGGAAGAGCCCCTTATTTGGGCCTCCCTTGTGGAGCTGCCCTGTGGAGTGAAGAAACCTGGGTCCAAAACCGAGGGTCGTTGCCAGCCCGCTCTTTTTGAGAAGTTTTAGGCGCAAGGATTGAAGAAACCTTTCGTTCAAAGGTGAAGGAGGGAGATAGGCGTGGAGGCTGAGATAATCCCCTTCCTCAATTTCCCCAAGCCATCTCCGAAGAGCCTGGGAAAGCTTCTCTGGTTCATCGATTGAAAATTCGAGAATCCTCTCCTCACCTTTACCCTCCCTCTTTTCCCAGTCCATCATTCTTTGAGTATACTCTTTGGTAAGTTCCACATCGGGTTGATCGAAGGGATTTACACCGAGGGCGCTACAGGCAAGGGCTACAGCAATTTCCCAAGAGAAAATTTCCCCTCCCAGCTCATATTTATTCTTGAGTTTAAGCAAAATCCAGGGATGATGAAGGCTTTCCATCTCCCTCAGTTTCTTCACGGTCTCTTCTTTCCCCTCTTCCTCAAGCACAAAAAACACAAAAAACCTATCCTTTCCATATTCTGCACAAGAAACCTCAGGTTCATCCACCACAGGAATGATTCCCTTTCCCTCCTTTCCTGTGCTTTCTGCAATGAGCTGTTCGAGCCAGTTAGGGAAACTCCGCAGTGAAGAAGAAGCCAAGAAAGTCAACTTATCCCGCTCACTCGCTATCTCCGCTAGTGAAGCAGCGAGGAAAAAAGCGGTTGATTTATCTTCAGGGACACAGAAGGCCGAGCTTTCGGCGGCAATTAAACCATTTTCGACCAATTTCCTAACCTCGACTCCAGAGCAAGCAGCGGGAAGGAGTCCAAATTCTGAAAAAGCTGAGTAGCGACCACCTACATCTTTCCTCGGATTAAAGACCTCCCAGAATTTTCTCTCCTCTGCAAGCTTATGGAGTGGAGTCCCTTTGTCTGTGATGGCTACAAAGTTTCTTCCTGGCTCAGGAATCTTAAGCCTTGCCTTCTCCCAGAAATAACGGAAAAGGGAAAGAGTCTCCAGGGTAGTTCCAGATTTACTCGAGATGATAAACAATGTCTGTGAGAGATCCAGATTCTTTTCAAGAGAGAGAACCGCCTGAGGATGGGTGCTATCAAAGATAAGAAGTTCTGGGTAACCTTCTGCCTTTCCGAATACCTTAGAGAAGACTTCGGGAGCAAGACTCGCCCCCCCCATCCCCAAGACAATCACCCCCTTAATTCCTCTCTCCCTGACTCTGGAAGAAAATTCCTCTAATCTCTCAAGTTTTCCCTCCATTTCTTGAGGAAGCCCAAGCCATCCCAAACGGCCCTCAGCCTCAGAGACTCGCTTTCTAACCCAAAGAGTGAGGTCCTTTCTCCACAGGCGAGGAGAAATACCTTTCATCTTCCACTCACTCACCCTCTCCTCTGTCTTTAATTGGTAATTGCTGAGTGCAAATTCCAGCCTCTTCAATCTATCTCCCGAATGCATCTTTTCCTCAAGAGCGATGAGTAATAAATCAAAGGAGTGTCTCAATGATTCAAGCTCTTTCTTCTGCAGCTCCTCCCCTATCTGCTGAAGATTTATTCCCAGAGAACCAAGCTTTTCTATGAGTGCCTCTTCCCCCCCCATCTCTTTTTCAAGAGAAACTTTTCTTTTTCCCACTTTCCGAAAAGCTTCAAGAGCAGATGGCGAAAGAATAAATCCTGTTTCTCTGTCAATTAGCCTCTCAAAATAATAGAGCTCAGGATAAGAAGCATCCTTCCTCATCGCCTCAACCCACATTATTCTCAGGGCTCTTGCCCCCCTCTCCCTAGCCTTCCTCCATTCTCCTCCCTCAACAATTTCTTTTTCTTTTTTGAGGATTAATTTTGCTAGGGCAAAAGCAACTTTCCCCCTTAGTGCCAGGGCTTCTTCTTTCTTAATAATTTTGAGTTCCTCATCAACTCTACTCTCGAGACTAATCAAGGAAAAAGAGGCAAGGGAAATAACTCTTTCAGCTCTTTGACACTTTTCTATTCCTCTCAAATAGGCTTTAGCCACCTCTTCGTAATGCGCAAGCGAAAAGATATGCGTCACATTGACACTTATTCCTTCTGAAATCAGGCTCTCAAAAAGAGAGAGGCCTTCTCTGGTGGCGGGAATTTTTATCATTACATTCGGACGATTTATCTCTCTTAGGATGCGCCTTGCTTCCTCGATGCCTCTTCCTTCCTCTTGGTAAACATGCGGGTCTAAATCAACGCCTACAAAACCATCCTCCCCTTCGCTTTCTTCATAGATTCTGAAGAAAAAATCCGCTGCGAGCCTTACATCCTCAAGAGAAAGCTTCTCATAGAGAGCTTGGGAAGAGGAGCGTGGTTCGAAGCTCAAGAAGTGCTTTAAATCCTCTTCATAATCATAGCTTTGAGCAATGACCCTTCTCATCAGGGAAAAATTTCCCATGATTCCTGAAACCCCCTCCTCAATCAAATCTCTAAGCCTTCCCCCTTCAAAGAGGCTCCGTCTCAGGTAATTGAGCCATAAAGATTGCCACTTTTTCCTTGACTTTTTCAGGGGATTAACTTTCATCTCGAGAACTTTCCTTAGACTCTCATTAGCTATCCTACTTCTTAAATTGAAACGGCACCATTTTCCTTCTTAGCTTAAAGTTGGGCAAGAAGACCCCTAATCCTGCCTGATTATCTTCTTTAAGAGAGCCATCCTTTCCTTCAAATTTTCAGATTGAATGAGAAAAGAACCGCAAACGAATTTATTTGCGCCTGCCTCCTCAGCCAGGGCAATTGTCCTCGGGTTTATTCCTCCATCTACCTCTATCTCCAGTTCAGGTCTTAGCATCCTCAATTTTCTCACCTTTTCCAGAGTCTCGGGTAAGAATGGACTCCCATAAAAACCCGGCTTAACCGTCATCACTAAAACCTGGTCAAGAGCTTGAAGATAATGCTCGATACCCTCGAGTTCAGTCTCAGGGTTAAGGGCAAAACCTATCTTTTTTTTTCTTTCTTTTGCCTTCTGAATGATTTTCTCCGGGCTTCGCAAAGCCTCAAAATGAGGAATAATCACCTCGATTGCCTCATGCTCTTTCTCAATCCACTCTTCTGGTTTCTGAATCATGAGATGGGCTTCAAAACAATACTCCCTCTCAGGGAGTTTGAAATCAAAGTCGAGAGAATGATTGGGGACAAACCTTCCATCCATTATGTCGAGTTGGAGCAAAGTGGCATTCCCTGCTATCTTGAAAAGTATCTCATCCAACTCTCCCTGGGATTTAGCGATTATGGAAGGAATGATAATCTTCTTCATCTCATCTTTTCGTTTTCATAAGCAGCTATTTTCATGAGGCGCCTCAAGTGTCTTTCTTCCCCGCTGAAGGGGGTGCTCAACCAGATTGAGACTATTTTCTTTATCTTTTCAAAAGGAAAATGCCTGGCTCTCAATCCCAGCACATTGGCGTCATTGTCTCTGCGGGACATTTTTGCAGAATAGGCGTCATAGGCAGTAACCGCTCTTATTCCTCTGACTTTATTGGCAGCCATCACCATCCCTGTCCCTGTGCCGCAAATTAGAATGCCCTTGAGCTCAGGGTTTTCTGCGACTCTTTCAGCGACTCTAAAGGCGTAATCAGGATAATCCACTGAAGCTTGAGACTCAACACCCAGGTCTTCGAAATCGACCTTCTTCCTTTTTAAGTATTTCTTTATCCTTTCCTTTACCCTGAAACCCGCATGGTCAGAGGCAATAATGACTCTCATCTCTTGCTCCCTTGGCTTATTGAATCTTTACTCCCGATATGAGTAGACTTTTCCTCAATCTTCATCTATATCTCCCTCAAAGCGAAAACTTCTCAAACTTTTCCTGCGCTCTCATTCGAACCTGTAGACAAACCCGTCATAACCTGGTTCCCTGAAATTTTCGACGAATTTTGTGATGACTCTTGAAAATACAGTCTTACTTTTCTTCAAGTTTTCTCTCAAAATCGAAATGGGAGTGGGAGTCTCTTGAACTCCATTGGCATAATCAACGCCAAAACCGATTAGCACACAGGGGATTTCAAGCTCTCCAGCGAGGATAACTTCAGGCCCAGCGGTCTGACTGACAAAAGAGGCGTAGGTTGAGAGCATTCTTATTTCTGCCTGAGAATTGAAGCGTGGACCTGTGACATAAGCATAAGTAGCCTGGGTGATGGGGTCATCGGCTGCTTCAATCATCTGCCTTCTCAATTCATCTGAAAAAGGCTTTTGAAAAATGTAATGTCCCCTCGCCTTCTCTCCAATCTCATCATAAATGGTGCAGGCCTCTCCTCCAGGAAGTCTGTTTTCTGGAAAATAAATATCATCGAACACTACTAACCTGCAGAGTGGAATCTCAGGTTTTAGAACACCACAGACTGTGGTCAAAAGCAGAGCCTTGGCTCCCATATTTTTCAGGGCTTGAAGATTTGCCCTGTAATTTATCAGATTGGGTAAAATTATATGCTTTCTCCCGTGACGGGCGATATGCCCTATCTTCTTTCCCTTCATTTCACCAATCGAAACTCGGGCATCCCCGAATTTTGTGTCTACTCTTAACTCTTCCACTGATTCAAGACCGGGAAGGTCATAGAAGCCTGTGCCGGAAATTATGGCAAGCTCAATCATCATTTTCCTCCAGCGCTCCTGTTGGAGCCAAGATAATTACCCAAATCTTGACGATAGCACTTTCGCTTACTCAAGGAAATTAGTTTTTAGCTATAGCAGAGGAAAACGCCCTCTGTCAATAATTCTTAAGATTTCAGGGAAGGAAATTTATTCTCCAGAATATCCTCGATTAAAAACCAGGTGTTATGGTGAACTGAAAATACCATCCTTTCTTCGGTCTATCGAAGGGTTTGACAAAATTCACTCCAATTACCAGGTATCCGAAAAGATTAGTTCGCAAGCCAACCCCTGCGCTCTTAACCGGCTCTCTTTCCCCTCCAAACAAAGATGGTTCGTGTTCACTATCCCACGCCAGCCCAGCATCAAAAAATGTCAGGAATTCAAGGGGGAAAACTCCATAGTAGCCCTTGCCCACTCCGAGTATCTGGAAAAGAGGGAAACGAAGCTCAATATTGGTGATGAGCATCTTGCTTCCCAGAAGCCGATAGAAATCAAAACTCTCCTCTCCTGAAAATTCTTCCATTTCAAATGAACCTGTGTTATAGCCTCGCACCAGGGATTCATATCCGAGATAGAGGGGATAAAGGCGGCTATCCTCTCCACCTGAGCCGTAACGTCCATAATGAAGAATACGGAAAGCAAGGGTGAAGGGTCTCTTAGGCATCAAATAGCGTCTGTAATCAGCAAGAATTGTATAAAAATTGATCGTTCCCAGAAAGGGCGAAACCTCAAGCCTGTAAGCCTGTCCGAGGATAGGGCTTGCAGCACCGAAAAAGGAACTGTCATAGACAAGGGCAGCAGCCGCGTATGCGAAATGAAGTCCTGGAGGAGCCGGAAGCTCAATTTTTTCGCGGATGATCTCTCTCCCATCTATGAGCGAGTAAGCTCTTGTCCACACGTCTCTATCGAAATCTATGAACCTGTATCCTGCTGAGAGCTCAAAGCGCTGAACCTGGGAAAAAGGATAGGCAGCAAATCCACCTACCTGGTAGTTTATTTGCCTGTAGATGTACTCTTCCTCGATGTAGGCAGGGATTCCTAGGACTTCACCGTAGCTCTGCCTGAAGGCACCCGTGACGTACGGAATTCGCTCCACCACTCCTCCCCAGTTGAGGCGAAGGCGGCTATTCTGATAGCCAACCAAGCCGGCTGAGTCCTCAAGACGGCTAGTGAGCTGAAACATCGAAACGAGCGTGTGATAGCCTAGCATGTCGCTGAAGAAGAGAGCAACCCCTCCTCCGGCATAGGTTCCGTATCTATCGGCACCAACTGCTAACTGTGGTTGACTCACATAGTCCAGGGCAAGTTTCGGTTTATAATCTTCAGCCTTATGGGCACTCTCCTTAGGAAGCCCAAAAAGAGGATTCTTCAAGAGCCCGATTAGCTCCCCCTCAGGCTTTTCTCGAGGAGGAAGAACCGCAGGGAAAGCCTCTGCAAGCTTGATGATTGGTTCCCGCTCTTCAAATCTACCTTGAATCGGGTCCAGGGAATAGATGCTGTACCTATCGTTCTCGTAGACGCAATAGGCAAGTCGACCGCTTTCCTGAGCGATGGAGATAGCAGGGCTTTCACTCGTTATCCCGCTCACCCCAGTGAAGAGGTTTGTAATCTGGTAGACCCTTCCGTTTTCGAGGTCCTTACGGTAGATGTTTGGAATTCCATTCTGGTCTGAAATGAAATAAAGGCTCTTCGAATCCAGAGACCATTGAGGATTGATGTTTTTAGCTCGGGAAAAGGCTTCTACTCTCTGAATCTTACCTGTCTCAGGTTCGAGGAGAGCAAGCTCTAACTCCCCGACGCTTAGAATTGAAAGCTCTGTGGAGAAGCGGTCAGTGACAAAGGCTATCGATTTCCCATCCGGGGACCATGCAGGGTAGAGGTCTGAAAAGGGGTCATCGGTCATTCTCCTCGTCTCATTCTTTTCCAAATCATAAATAAAAATATCGGAAAACCCACCCGAGAGAGCCGAAAAGGCAACAAACCTTCCCTCAGGAGACCAGGTAGGATTCAGAATCTCTCCAAGTTGGGGAAAAATAATTTCTTTCTCAATCTTTCCCTTTTCGATATCGACGATGACCAAAGCCGGTTTTCCCTTTGTTATCGCAGCAAACAGAAACCTCTTTCCCTCTTTATCCCAGACACCTGAAGATTTTATAAACTGAAGGCTTTCGAAATGGGGGTCGACAGCCGTTTTCACCAGCTTCCGAATTATTTTACCCGTTTCTGCATCGGCGAGGTACATATCTATGGAGAAGAGGTCACGAGAAGAGAGAAAAACGATCCGCTTTCCATCAGGACTCAAGGAAGGCGAGAGGTTTAATCTATTTTCATCTGTCCCTTCAAAAAGCACACGGCTTCCCTTTGCCCTCATCTCTGTCTTCTCGGAAAGGGGCTTATAGACCTTTTCCATCGATTCATGCCAATCTTTAGAAAGGTCGTCAAGCGATAAGCCCACCAATCTCTGGATAACTGCCTCATGGTCTCCGACGCGACCCACGCCTTTCATGATTTTGGCTACCATCTCATCGCCCCATCTTCCGGTAATGTATGCCCATAAGGCCTGGCCATATCGGTAAGGAAAATATTGGGGGTCTGTCAGCTTTTTTATCTGGGGGAGCCTCTTTCTTTCTGTGGCATCCCTCATCCACATGGCAGTATTCGGATCAACCGAGCCTATGGAGAGGTATTCGGCAAGCCCTTCTATAAACCAGAGCGGAAGTCTGAGTGCAGTGGGTGCGGCAGTGGCATAGCGGGGATGGGCTTGCGAAGTTATGTCAAACTGAAAGGCATGTACTAGCTCATGTCCGATGACACGGTCTGTATCTTGCAAACAGGAGCCAACAGGGAGCACTATGCGCCTCTTGAATAACTCCGTCACACCCCCTGTCCCCTCGCCAATCACCCCGGGTATGGCGGTTGTCTGCTGGAAATGGGGGGAGCTGGCATAGAGGATTAAAGGCTGTCTTCCTCTCAGTTCATGGTTTAAAATTCTTGAGAGACGGGCATACCAGCGCTCTGCTGCTCTGGCTGCAAATTCAGCAGCTTGTTGTGCTTCGGGGTAGAAATAGAGGTCAAAATGCTCGGTTCTGATTACTTTAAAATCAAAACGCTCGTACTGAACCTTGTTGCGCCCGAAATACTGGGCATTTCCTAATTTTAGACAGAGTCCAAAGAAAAAAATAAAGAGCAGAATTAAGATGATTAACTTAAATTTAAACTTGGAATTCACCTCATTTTCTCCTTTTTTTCATTCATTTTCTATAATATATCCTATTTAATCTATAAATATAGTAATATTTTAGGGAGACCTCTCTTGCTGAATTCGAAATAAGGTAGAAGCTTGCCCTGCTAACATTTCTTCCACCCTCCATCCCTCAAGCCTCCTTTAATTCATTTTCAGAAGAGGAAAGGATTCAACGGGCTCTTCTTCCTTTTTTCCATAATTAATAAACATTTTTAATTCATAAAAGTTGCAAAATTTGTGCCAAATTTTTTCTCCATGAGCCATTCTTCTCCCCGTCATTGAAAAAGGATAGATATCATTACTCAAGCTCTCACCAATCACCTTCTATTTAATCTCTGTTTTCCATAAATTTCAAGGATAGAAATTCAAACTCCTTCCAATTCAAAAGAGTAGATAAAGAAGATGAACATCTTCCCTTAACCGTTGAGTCCAATTTCCATCTTCTCTTCAAGCAAAATGCTCTCGGGGTGAGTACATGGATTTCAAACCTCGCTTCATGCTCTTAAGGTTCATCTCCTGAGGGGGCGGATAAAGATTTCAAGCGTCGAAGGGGAAGATATCATTGAATTAGCTGAGGGTTTAAAAGCTTGAATATTAGCTAAGTGAAGAATGTAATTTTTCTTTTTTTTAAAGGCCTGAAAAGCAACATTAATTTTTTCTTTTCCTTTTTCCCCAATTTACCTTAATCAAATAAAGAGCCCTTTATCAATTAAAACTCCCTGGGCTAAAGCCCCGGGTTTTAGCCCTGTGGCATACTCTGACTATGGGTTGCCTCGCTGCTAGCAGATATACTTCTTTCCTACTTCTTCATCTACTTTTCCTTCCCTCTCAGCAAATTACCCATCCCCCTAAAGCTCTCCCCCCATAAGAATCCTACCTCTCCTTAAATTCTTTCCTCAGCACCCAACTCATGCCACCCTTGAATATCCTCACCGCCTCGGCCACCCTGATATGGGTGGCAACTCCACCACAAGATGAGCATGAGCACCTTGTCGGCTCATCTCGCCGATCCGCCACCCGTTCATTTTATACGCCTCGGAGATGAGCCTTTTGTGTCGGAGGGCTATTTTGCCTTGGATCATGCGTCTTCGATATTTTGGAATCCATACCAGATGATATTGCAGTCTGTGCTTTGGAGGAGATCCTCTCTGGCATATCTCACCATAGCCAGATTATGCCCCATTTTCCTCCACTACTCCAGCCAGAGCTAGCTCCGTTCCGGGTGCCATTCATTAAAATCTGAATAAACATTCATATTCCTTTCGCTATTTCTAAGTCATACTATTCTTTCTTGCATTCGCCATAGTTAATTGCTCTTTTTGCGGATAAATCCTACCTAAGCCTCTTGTGCTAATTGTTTATCATGGGAGAAAAATTTTTATGTATTCGCTCCCATCTAGCACACAAAATTTAAGAAATCAAAAAGTAAATTGTTCAGGAAAAATGATAATCGCTCTTTCTCTCGTTCTAATTTATAGATATTTAAAATATTCTTCTTTTACCTCGTCTATTAATTGGTCTCATAATATAATGCCTTACAAAACCTAAGCTAAGTGGCGAGTAGAAAGCTTAAACTAAATTTAAAAATTCATGCAGAAGATTTATGATTCTCTCTTTTTTTACGCTTATTTATTACCTTAGTTAGGATAGTTCATAACTCAGCAACGATAGATAATCATAGAATTTTTTAGCACTCACTTAATTAGTACTTTTCTTTAAGACAGCGTTTCTAAAATCTTCGACGGACCAATCCTCTTCTTCTTTTATGAGACCCTCTTCTTATTTTTAAGAAATACCGCTACTCGGTAAAAAACTATTTTTGTTTAAATCCCTGCTTATAAAGAATTCTAATCCCCACTCAGGCAATCATGTAGAACAAAAAGTTCTTTAAAATTAATTCAATATATCAGAATCGTACTCTAGCTCCAAGGTAAAATCTCATAGGAAGAAGGATCTCTGTAGTTTCTTTGTAGTTCCACTTCGGATCATTCCGGCCGTAAGCGATATCTATTGCCGCCTGATTATTTGTAATATTATAGACATCAACAAAAAATTCAATTAGTGTTGGTCCCATGAGTTTAAGAGCATAGTTGAATTTGAGATCGAGTTGATAATAGCTTGGGGTTCTTTCTTGTCCAGTCTTTGCAAAACTAGTCCACTCTTCATTCAAAGGCCAATTTATAAAATATCCACCCATATATATTGGCCAAGCTACAAATGATTCGGTAAAAACCATTCCTGAATTCCAGTAGAACAAGCATCCAATATCTAAACCAAAAGAAGTTCTGTAGGTTCCGAAAATTTTAATTTTATGCGGGATTGTGCCAGGAGTTGGTCCCCACATCCAAGGAGTCCTTGGGTCAACTTCAAGTAAATCACCCTGAAGATCTGCATTACCATCTGATTGACTGTTTCCCAAAGCGTGTTTAAACGAATACTGACCAACAATAAAAGTCCCGTTGCTGAACTTCTTTGAGACCTCAAAATCAAAACCATAGATATCTCTCTTTGCTCCGATGAGGTTAGAGAGGAAATAGTTAGCGTAGCCAGGGGGACCCTCGGGTCCATAACCAAAATCCTGATAAGTGAGAGCATAGGGCGCCCAGAAAGGATCTTCTTTCGCATACTCGATATAAGTATAGAAATCGTAATCTTCAATGATGTTACGGTCCCCACGGTAATAAACTTGGCTTGTTAGGACAAAATTACTTCCAAGATCAATTTGATGCGTGAGAGATAACTCATGAGCCCAGTTATCCCTAGTATTAGGAGTCCAGACACAGTCTCTTTGTTCAGCCTTGCCTCGGGTACGATAGGTATACCAAGCATGGTTAAGCCAAATATCCTGATTGGTAATTCGTCCTGAGATATTTCCTGCAAAGTGGATCATTCCGAAAGGCATAGGGTCAGAAAATTGTCCGTAAAAAAGTGTAAGCTTATGCGTACCCCGCCCTCCAATATTCCAGACTAAGCCAACCCTGGGAAGGAGTCTAATGGGCATCTTTAAAATAGTTCCCCCCTCTGAATCATAGTAGTTGTGTTTTTCAATCCTCAATCCGGCATTCAAAGTGAAATAATCACTGATTTTCCAGTCATCCATTAAGTACCCAAAAAATCGCTGTGCTCTTACTTTATTGACCCCTCTCTTGGCAGTTGCTGTTCTTTGAAAGTTAAGCCCTCTTTCATTGAGGTCAGTGAAAGTTACGGCTCTTAGCTCATCCATACTCACAATATTATCATCGTTTGTATCAATTGCATCAGAAGTAGCACTCCAATTTGAGTTAAGCTCACGAATAATCCAGAAGTCAACAATGTCATGTTGGATTACATCTTTATCATATAATTCTCCAAGGGTAATACCAATAAGATGGGGATCTAAAGAATAGCGGTCTTCTCCGTAGTAATGATAACTATCGTCTTTATCATATTCGTTGGCGTACATAAAGCCTGATTTAAGCCTCATATTTCCTAAATAAAATTCAGCATTGGCACTTAGCTGGTCTCTAGTATTTCTGTCATCAGCCGCCCAATCGTATCCTCCGAAAACATAATTCTCAATATTGGGATATGTCCCAGGAAGATAGAATAGCGTATCAGGGACACCTGCCTCTGGATAGCGTGGTCCAAGTTGATAGGACCACCAGTACCGACCATAACGAAAATCTACAATCAACTTATCTCCAAAAACTCTCTGATAATAAGCGCTATAAACTCCCATGTTGTATTCTTCAAGGGGTTGGCGAGTTTTGACCATATTTTGATCTCTAGTTCCAACAATGGTGTAATCATCCAGAAAATAAGTTAGGTTGAACGAATCATTAGCTGTTAACTTGAAAGACAATTTTCCAAATAAACCCCACCTTTTGTTAGAGTAATCCACTTCTTCCCTTATTGAGGAAGCAGATTCAGAAAGTTTGAATTTACTGGAATCCTTCCTGTATTGACCTGAAGTGAAAAACCAAAATTTGTCTTTTATAAATGGTCCTCCTAGAGTAAAAGCTGTATCATATTTGTTGTCTTTGTACCCTTCAAGTTTTGTGGGATCAGATGCCTTCTCATATTCGCTACCCCCGTAAGGTAGATAAAAATTTTTAGGTTGGAGGTAGAAATTTATCGAACCCGATAACCTATTTCCACCTGATTTGGTTACAATATTCCCAACAACACCCTTCCCACCACCATATTCAGCAGGAACACCCGAGGTTAACAATTCCTGCTCCTGAATTACTTCATTATTGAACGTCATTCCTGCTGTTTGGGTAGCGTGACCGGTTATATTCATCCCATCGATGAAGTAGAAATTATCACGTGAGCCACGTTTACCTCCAATGCCCTGTCCTCCCAGATCTGAATAATTCAATCCACCTTTTCCAGCGGGGTCCTCGGGCGTATCCCTTCCCTGCGAATTAGGGACTACATTAACGCCTGAGGCAAGCTGTAAGTATCCAACAAAATCACGGGCAATAGGCAAAGATTCGACTGTTTGATGAGTAACATATTCAGCAATAACAGATTTTGTAGTATCTACTGCAGGAGAGGATGCGGTAACCGTTACAGTCTCCTCGAGTACGGCTGGACTCAAGACGATGCGAATGGATGTTTGCTTGTCCATTGAGACCTGAATCTCTTTAGCAATTGTTTCCTGGAACCCCTCAAGGAAGGCTTTAATCTGATAAATACCAGGATCAAGATTGATAAACAGGCATTCTCCCTCTTCATTCGTGATCATAGTCTTTGTGCCCATCATTATTGGACTTGAAAGAGTCACTGAGACACCAGGAAGAGCACTGCCTTCATCATCAATAATATTAACCTTGAGGGTTCCTTTAGGTGCAGAATAAACAATGGACGAGATTATTAAAAGATTAATAAATAATATTAGACTCTTCGTTACTTTCCCCATTTTGTTTAAACTCCATTTTGCCGAAATTTTGGGCCTTCCTCTTGACCCTATTCTTCCTCCCTCAGAATCAATGCTCCAAAGAGAGCCCTGACTCTAAACCACTGCCTCTCTTCTTAACTTTTTATCTAGATTATCACCTCCTTTAAATCATTTAGTTTCTTTTATCAAGATTTGCGTCTTAGTTTAGAAATATTATCTAAAAGAGACGGAAAAGTAATATTTTTAACCACTCTAAGTTACCTTTTATCCTTATTTATTTTCTTTATGGTTCATCATCTTGAACAATTTTTCCCTTTTACCCGTTTAACCTCCTTGAGAATTCTCATCCTCATTGTGAGGGATTTTATTTATAAGAAATTGATTTTATCTAAATGTTTCCTTTAATTGCAAGGAAATTTAGTGAAGAAAATTTGAAGTTCATGACTTAAAATTTAATCTCTTGAATAAAAAAGGATAAGATGATAAAAAGACATCTTATCAATTTAAGGAGAAAAAAATTGGACTCATGGTTTCATGTAATTTCCCTTGCGACGAGAGGGTTGAGAAACTATTTTGCTAAGAGGCCTTTCTGCATTTCTTTTGAAATTACTCATAGCTGTAATGCGCGCTGCAAGCACTGTCATCTGGGTGGAGCAGTCGAAGAACAGAGGGCTTCACCCGAGACTTTTGGAAGACTTGCCCGTGAATTAAGACCCGTGATTGCCCAGCTGAGTGGAGGAGAGCCCATGCTGAGAAAAGACCTTGAGGAAATCGTTAGAGCAATCCATGTGCCCGGAAAAGCTCCTTACATAGTCATCACCACAAACGCCACTCTTCTCAATGAAAAAAAATACGGGAACCTCAGAGAGGCAGGAATAGATGAGTTCTCAATATCTCTCGATTACCCTGATTCAAGGCATGATGAATTTCGTGGCATCCCAGGTTTATTCAATCGGATCAAGAACCTGATAGAGAATCTTCCCTTGCAAGAAAGGAAAGGAATTACACTCTGCTGTGTCATCCAGAATGACAATTTTCGCGACTTAATCAAAATGGCTGAACTCGCAAGAGAGTGGAAAGTTGGGATAAACTTCAGTTCTTATACCTGCCTCAGAACTAATGACCGAAACTACCTGATTTCGAAAGATAACATAGAGGAATTTAAAAGGATCGTCGAAAATCTCATTGCTTTTAGAAAAAAATATAAAACAATCTTCACTTCAACCTATGCCTTTAAAAAAATGATAGAATATTTCGAAAATGAGAGAATGGAGGGATGTAAAACTGGAGAAAGGTTTTTTAATGTTAACCCTGACGGAACCCTCTCTCCTTGTGGACTGATAATTACAAACTTCAAGAGCCAAAAAGAACTCTATGAGAACTTCTCCAAGAAAAATGAGTGTGTCTATTGTTACACAAGTATCCGTGTGAATTCAGAAAAACCAGTTAGATATCTAATCCTGGATAATTTGAAATTTATCTAAACTTTTCGCAAATCATGTTCTGTGATGAAGGCTTGAATGGTTGAGGGGAAAGGTTCATCTTCGACGTTTTCTAAAAAAAAGGAAGAAACATCCCCCTTGCTGAAAAGGACTTTGCTTTTTGCCCTCCAGCTCTCTTTTGTCTTCACCCTCCTCATTATCTGGCTAACCTCCAAAGGTTTAAGGGAAAGTAAAAGCCTCTGGGTGCTCTTCTTCTACAGCTTTCCTGCAGAATTTTTAATCGCCACCATCCCTCATGAACCTGCCCTTATCTATTTTGGAAAATTCTATCCACCTTTCCTCGTAGCCTTAATAGCCGTAGCGAGCACGTTGATCACCGAAGCTCTAAACTATTCAGTCTTCAAGTTTATAACCGACATTCCTCCTTTCCAGAGGATTAAACG
This sequence comes from uncultured Eubacteriales bacterium, assembly GCA_964429695.1. GTDB lineage: Bacteria > Acidobacteriota > Aminicenantia > Aminicenantales > Aminicenantaceae > CAYSCS01. The sequence goes on along the minus strand of CAYSCS010000063.1, from coordinate 48,114 downwards.
TGGTAAAGCTGTGACTAAAATCGTGGATCTTTTCAACAAGGCTCCCTTTCTTGCGCTCTTAGTAGCAGGCCTGACTCCTGTCCCCTTCTATCCCTTCAGATTTCTGGTGGTGATGGCAGCTTACCCAGCCTGGAAATATCTTCTGGCTGTTTTCCTTTCCAGGACTCCACGCTTCATCTTTTTAAGTTTTATCGGTCACGCCATAAAATTTCCTGACTACTTTCTCATCATCCTCTTTGTAATGATGCTTCTTTTCCCTTATCTAACGGTGCTCAGAAACAGATTAAAAAGAAAGAAAGGTAAGAAAAGGCTAGAAAGTGAACAAAAAATAGCCTTTAGCAGAACTCTTAGCCCTCAGGGCTTAAAAATAACCTGCTTAGTTAATCCCCTTGCGGCTAATAAGAAATGGCAGAGAAGAAAAAAACTCCGCATCTTAATCAAGAAGTATATTCATGGTGAATTCATAGATTCCCCACTGAGCAAGGAAGAGATTGTAGAAGTTGCCAGGAAAAAGAGTATTGAAAGTGATTTAGTCATCGCCGTGGGAGGAGACGGCACTCTGGCAGACGTAATCCAGGGAATAATCGAGGCTGGCCAAGGGAAAAGGATTTCTCTGGGGATTATTCCTTTGGGAAGTGGGAATGCCTTCCGAAAATCACTTGGCATCCCTAAAAATACAAAAAAAGCTCTCAGGCTCCTCGAGGAGGGAGAGGTCAGGGAGATAGACCTCATCGAGATCGAAGGAAAAATAGCAGGTTTTGCTTCCGTTGGAGCCACAGCCTTTGTGACATGTGAAAAACTCAAGCACAGAATTCCAGGCCTTGCGGGACATCTCCTTGCGGGAAGAAAATTAATCCAGCTCGAAAAAAAAGAAAGTGAAATCGAACTCTTTAAGGGAAGGGATGATGCTGGAAACTATTTTGAAAACAAAAAAATGAAGCTTTGTTTCTTGGAATGTGTCATAGGGAAAACAAATTACTTCGGCTATAGTTGGAGAATTGCGCCCCAGGCTAGATTGGACGACGGATTTCTTGACCTAACCTTTTTCGAGATAAATGGCTGGAAGTACCTTCTTTTCTTCCCTCTCATCTATTTCGGGATCTTCCAGAAGACCCAGAGACACTTCAAGGTAACAGAATTAATCCTTAGGGGCAAGGACTTACCTCTTCAGTACAACGGTGAATTCCTGGGCGTAAGGGAGGAAGTGAAAGCCAGGGTTTTGCCCCGGGCTTTAAGAGTAATCGTCTCTCCCCAAAGAAGAAATAAAAATTTATGATTCAGCTCTTGCCTGAGCCACCAGTCTTTTGACATCCTCAAGCAAAGAAGGCGCGCGGTAGAGAATTCCATCTTTAATCGTCCATTTTACGCCACCCTTTACCCTAAACTCATTGTTTTCCCGGACGAGAACTCCAGTAGGATAGAGAAACTTAAGATTCTCAATTGGATTGCCATCAACGAGGATCAAATCGGCAAGATAACCTTCTCTTATTCTCCCGAGTTCATCCTCTTTACCTAAAATTCTGGCGTTATTTAGAGTGGCATTCTGGATAACATCAAGAGGATGGAAACCTGCCTCCATATGAAGCTCCATTTCTCTGATTAAGCTGAATCCATAGAGCATGTAGATATAGCCTGCATCCTCTCCCACTCCCACTATTCCTCCCATCTTGGCAAAATCATGCACCGCCTTCATCCAGATTTGAAAGTTTTCTTTCCAAAAAATTTCATCGCTGGTGCTCCAGTTCCAATGGTAAGAGCCATGATATTCAGGGTTGGGTTTGAAATACTCCTCAAGAGCAGGGTGAAGATACTCGCTAAACCAGGGTTGATTCTTAGCCCTCAGCAGGTCTCTGTTGGCTTCATAGATGACGAATGTCGGACACCAGGCCACCTTCTGCTCCACCAGGGTCTCAAGAACATGGTTTAGCTTCTCAGGATCTGCCTCTCTCCAGAGTCTGCCAGCATAACGGAAGCGGTCATTTTCATTGGCATAATTATACCAGTAGGGGAAGTTTTGAGAGCCGTAGAGGGCAGCATCTGGAATTCCGTACCAATGTTCGATACTTGTCACCTGAAAATTAGCATCATCCCACGCATCTGTCTCCTCAACTCCTGCATGATGAGCAACCCGAAGACCAAGCTTATGAGCCTCATCCAGCGCAGCCTGCATAATATCCCGATCGAGGCCGAAAATTTTAACCCCATCTCCTCCCTCTTTTTTTATCTGCTGGATGCGACGGCGAATTTCATCAGGAGTTCTGCCCCAGGCTACCATGTAGAGAAAAATTCTGGGGGCGATGATCGCTCCCTGCTCACTCTTTTTTCTCTCTTCAAGAGTCTTAGAAGCATTGCTTCCAACATCCCTCACCGAAGTAATGCCGCAGGAAAGCCAGAGCTTATAAAGATATTCAAAAGGAAGAGGCTTACCTGCTCTTGCGTCATGGATATGAGCATGGATGTTGATGAGTCCGGGTAAAAGATACATTCCTTCTCCATCAAGGATGTGCTTTTCCTCAGGATAGGGACTCTCACCTTTTTTTGCGGGGAGAATTGATTTTATTCTGTTTCCTTCGAGGACAACATCAAATGGACCCTCGGGTGGGGTCCCATTCCCGTCGATAATGGTTACCTTACGGATCAAGAGTCGGTCATAGCAATTTCCGCTTTCTACCCCCTTTGTTTCCTGAGCATAAAAAACTGAGAAAAAGAAAAAAACGAAAATGAGTGCTAAAGAAATCTCTTTCCCTTTCAATTAGCTCACCTCCTTTCTCGGCTTCTTAGAAATAACTAGTTCTAAAATATATTTATCTCAAACCCCTGGGTCAAAAGAAAAGTAGATATTTGGGCTTTGAAAAAAAGCCGAGAAATAAACCTTAGAGATAGGAATTATTAAAAATTCTGAATTGAATATTCTCATGAAAAAGTTTTTTGAATTCATTCTGAGATAGGCATGAGGATTGCACCCTGGTCAAGACTACCATAAATCTCTGCTTTTTCTTGGAGAAAAAGCAGACCAACATAGGCTGCCATGATGGCATCGAGCTCATGCGCCGAGCAACTTTTCTTTATTCCTTTTATACCCAATACCTGAAGACCCTTTCTCAGTCCCTCCAGGTTTCTCCCTGCTCTTGGTATCTTAAGGATGTCCTGAGCCCCTCCAGGATAAACTTCATACACCCGAAAGCCAAGCTTTTCAAGGCTAATTCGAAGCTGAATTCCTCTTTCAGTAAGCTTTCGCATTGGACCGAGAGTAATGGGAAAAAAGCGAATTCCTCTTTTTCTTAACTCTTCATCACAGGGGCGAAAATGGATCCTACTTTTCTCCTGAATCGATTTCCTTCCCGGAGGAAGGCTCAAGGGAGCGTCGATAGTCACAAGATGAGGACTCTTCCTCTTGATAAACTCAAGTATTTCAGTGTCAGAAAAAAGAAGATGAGTCTCTGTCTTCATTTCTTCAAGAAAAGATATTCCGGAAGTCCGTGTGGGAACACCCGCAAGGTCGAGCCCCACCACTTTGAAATTTCTCATCTGAACTGTCTCTCTCTCCAAAAAGCGGAAAACTCTAAATTTATCCTCTGAGAAAAAATTATTTCGGCGAATCTCAAATAATGACTTGGAAAAGTGCTTGGACGCAGCTTACAGGAAAAGTGCGCCCCTTAAGTCTTTCTATGTCTTCCAGAGATTTTATCTCTTCTTTCCAGTGCGGGAGTGGAGAATTTGTAATTAGGCGGTCATAAATATCCGCAAGACAGAGGATGCTACTCCCTGGAAGAATATCTTCAAGTTTTTTATCCACAACGCCGGCTTCTTCGACGTAATGATGGAAATATCCTGATAGGATTGGTTCTACATCCTTCAGCAGAGAAGCAGTTGTGGTGAGCATCACCATTGTTCTTTCTTCGAGATGAGCTCCTGAAAATGGTTTCTCCTTCCCTATGTAATCAACCACCTCTCTGAAAAGAGGGAGGTTTGTTCTGAGGTCACCTGCTTCATAAAGGAGGGCAGCAGATTTAATGTTCTCAACCTCTCTCTTGGACAATCCTGCAGCCTGAGCAATCTTTCCCGAAAGGAGAGAAACTCTCAAGGACCTTGGCTTAGTCTCATCAGCAACCTCTAGATATTTGAGCATTATTTCCAAGACTCCGACGTATGCTCTTCTCATGTTTCTCATCTTGGCCTCTCTTTGCTCGGCCATTATGCCCAAAACTGCCCCCGTGAGGACAAGGAAACCTCCCCAGACAATTATGTTTAAAAGCATATCAAAATTCAGAACTTCACCTTCTCCAAAAAGAGTCTGGGAGAAAATTAAATAAAAGACAACTAAAAGGACACAAAAGAAAGCTGTGAGCACAGCCTGTCTTTTCCCAAGAAAATATCCTGAGAGGATTACAGGAAGGAAAAAAAAATTCAGGAAAGAAAGCTTGTAGTGAACGAGGGAAGCAATGGCAATTATCCCCAAGAGAATGAGCATAATTAAGGCTCCTTCAAAATGCTCGAGGATATAAGACTTCAATCTTTTCATTTCTTCCCTCTTTAAGCCTTAAAGAACCAATTTCCCTTTCCCTTTTTAAAAACATCCTTTCCTTTTCTGATTCGTCTCAAGAAACTTATATCATCCTCAAAAAATCAAGTCAAATAGAGAAGAATCCTTTACTAATATTTATGTTTTACGAAAATCTTAAGAGAATTAACTCCTCACAAATCGAAGCAAAGCTAAAATTTTAAGAAGAAAATTCTATTCAGAAATTGGGGCCAATCCTCTCTCCTCATCTTTGAACTTTTAACCATGAGAATTCATTTAAAAGGCCCCCTTATTTCTTGGTCGGAATATTTCGATCCTATGCCTTGTAAACATTTTGAGGAAGCATATCCTCTGATAAGGCTTCCCTGTGGTATAATAAAAAAAAATTTTAGGAGGGCTCATGAAATTCAAGTCACTCTCAGCCTTTGCCCTTATTCTCTCTTTTGTTTCATGCGCTCCTCATTTTCACCTCGATTTCCTCGGAAAGGACACTATTGAGGAAATCGTCCTCATTCCGAGCGCAGCAAAGGAAAAAATACTTATAATCGATGTCACAGGGATAATTGGTGCCAATTTAAAGACTGGAATATTTACTCGAGAAGGAGACTCTCTCTCCCGCATCTATTTCAGGCTTCAGAAAGCTTCCCAAGACAATCTCATTAAAGGCATTGTCTTGCGTATCGATACCCCTGGGGGAGAAGTAACGGCCTGTGATATCATCCATCATGAAATCCTTAATTTTAAAAAGAAGACAGGAATCCCTGTGCTCGCCCTGATGATGGGCCTGGGAACATCAGGAGGCTACTATGTAGCCTCAGCTTGCGACCTTATTATTGCCCACCCTTCGACAATAACAGGAAGCATTGGGGTGATCTCCATCTTTCCCAACTTCTCCCTCCTGCTTGCAAAAATTGGAGTAAGCATAAATGTCATCAAGAGTGGAGAGATGAAAGATTCAGGAAGTGCCTTCAGAGAAATAACAGAAGAGGAAAAATTTATCTTTCAGGGCGTAATCGATTCTCTTTACCGAAAGTTCCTGGAGGCAGTCGAGAGGGGGAGAAAGGGGAGTCTCAACCTTGAAGAACTGGGAAAAATAGCCGATGGAAGAATCTATACTGCGGAACAAGCCCTTCAACTCAAACTGATAGACAGGATTGGATATTTTGACACGGCACTTGAAGAAATCTTAAAGCTTTCTTCCCTAAAAAAAGCAAAGGTCATAGCTTATACCTATTACCCCAAACTAAAGACCAATATCTATGCCTCTTCTTTAGAAAATAATTCTTTCCTTGAAGATAAAAACCTGGAAACCATCCTCCCTTCTCTAGAAAGCGGATTTTATTATCTCTGGCTCCCACAGATTAGGAGGTAAATCAATCACCAATTTTTGTCTTTATCTCAAAAGAAGGAGGATTTAAAATGTGAGCCTTGACAGGGCAGGTATCTACAGCCCTGATGATGGCCTCTTGATATTTAGACGGAAAATCAGAGGGAAGTTCAATATCTATCAATATTTTCTCTATCACCTTCTTTTCTTTATTTTTTATTGTTCTCATCGAGACTCTTGCTTTTTCTTCAGGAATACCTCTACTTGAGAGAAACGAGAGTACGTAAAAACCGGCGCAGGAAGCAATCGAAGCCAAGAAGAGGTCGAAGGGAGCTGGTGCCTCCCCTTCTCCTCCCTGGTAAAGCGGCTGGTCTGTGTGGATGATGAATCCTTTATAGTGAACATCCACCTTTTTCCCGCCGCCAAAAGTGACGCGAAGTTCATTCTCCATTCCTCGACTCCTTTCAGATGAGTTAAACAATGTTCTTCATCAAGAGAAAACTATCTCTTCTTTTTTTGTATCAATTCAAGCTTAAATTTAATTCTGAAAAAATTTTTAAATTAATATTTTTAATTTAGCTTAGAAAAAAGAGCAAGAAGCAAACTCCTGTCCTTCTCAGAAATTGCTAACCTCCCTAAAAGCTCATGGATTCTCTCTGTCATCTGTCGTCTGTTAGTCTCGTGGATGAATCCTCTTTTCCCCAGCTTTTCTAAGATAAGGTGGATGCATTCCTCCTGGCTTTTGCGGGGAAGGGGAATTTCAAAATTTGGCTGCTCTCGATACTTCTCAGAGTTTTTGAAAATTTCAAAAAGCGTTAGAAGGACGGAAGAAGCAAGATTATAAGAAGGCTGCAAAGAAGCCTGAGGAATGCGGAAGCAAAAGTTTGCACATAGCAACTCCCTCGAAGTTAGTCCGGTCCTCTCATTGCCAAAGAGAATCCCAATTGAGGTTACGGAAGGAAAGCTAAACAATTTTTCGATAACCTCGTCAAGAGAATAAAGCCGAAAATTTTTTCTTTTTTTTGAAGTGGAGGCAAGTACCAGTTGAAGGTCTTCAGTGGCAGTCTCCAGCGTGGAGAAGAAGTGTGCATTCTCGAGGATATCGTAAGCATGGCGAGCGGTAAGATAAGATTTTTCATTGAGCCTCTTTTCCCCCACTACACGAAGATTTCTAAAGCCTGTATTCTTCATGCATCTGGCCACGAGTCCTATATTCTCAGGCTTCTCAGGCCTTACCAGAATCACATTTATTTTTTCACTAAAAGAGAGAGCCTTCATGAATCTTTTCTAAAATTTTAGACTCATCATCTTAAACTTTTATCAGTTTACCGTCTAACTCATAATAAAATAATTGACTCCTCAGAAAAGCGCCTCCTCTCATAATTAAACTCATCGAAAAAAACTCCTCATTTAAAGCATATGAACAAAAATTCTCACAATACCTTGAATAAAGACAAACAGAATTTCAATACCATAGATTTTAATGATGAATTATAAGAAAATTATTCTTGATAAACAAGATTCCCTTGAACTAGATTCTTCTAATCCTTCAACTCTTAAGTCAAGAGGAATCATTCAGGCACCAAAATCAAGAAAGCCTTTTACTTAATCTATTATTTCTATCGATTATATATAATTGTAAAATAATTATCTTTTTGGCTCATCCTCCTTTTGGCAGGTAAAAAGAGGCATTTTAAACAAACTGAGAAGGGATTAAGCTCCATCACTTTCATTATGGATGGGGCAAATTGGATGAGCTTCAATAAGATAAAAGATCCTCAAGGTAAATATTTCTAAAAACACCCATTCTAAAAGCCCCGCCGGGGTTCTTTTATGTCCTGGTTTCTCCGAATTTACTCCAAATTCTGAGAGACCATTTTTTTAAAGCTTCTTCTTCAGCTTTTAGTACCGCCAGCTTTTTAAATCTGCTCCAGGGGGTGCCGACTTCTTTATTCTTTCCATTATTTTGGGGATGTGCAACTGATGATAGCGGAGCCGGGAAAGATAATTCGGCAGGGTATGGTCTCCATTCCAGCAGTGCTCAGCCCTGTCTCCATAGTCTACTTCTCCCTCGTAATAGGGGTCTTCTGTTTTCTCTAAAAATTCCTCCATCAGATAGACTGCATTATTCAAATAATAATTATCCATATCTCCGCAATAGATATGAATCTTCCCCCTGAGCTTAGGACCAAGGATTTTCCAGTCTCTTTCAAGGATATAACGAAGATCATAATTCTCTCGCCAGTAAGCAGCAACCTCATGGTCTATTTCCCCACTCAACTTATCCCAGATTCGCTTTGGATATCCATCCTCACCCACAGGAGAATAGACGGCTTCCCAAATGTCGTATTGATCGCCCGAGCGAGACTTCGTCCCCAGGACGAGCTCACGATGGTTAGATTCTTCAAGGGTACAGCTAATCTCTCCCAGATAGTTCCGACGTCCTGGACGAGGTGTTCTCTTCCAGCGGCTTTCTATATAGTAGGCATTCTTGTGTTCGTAAATGTTGACAATTGTGTAAGCGCGAAAATCTATGGGATCAGGACAGGAGGCCCAGCACCCGTTATATTCATTAGGATAAAAAATCTGGGCAGCCAGAGCCTCCCATCCCCCTGTTGAGCCACCATACAGAAATCTTGCCCAGCCTTCACCGATTCCTCGAAACTTCTCTTCAATGTAAGGAATCAGCTCATAGGTGATGGCGTCGCCATAAGGTCCGAGGTTAGCAGAATTCACGGCATAAGAATCATCGTAAAAAGGATTTGGATGCTGGATTTCTACGATTAGAAAGCGGGGTGTGTCGGGAGCAATCCAGTATTTATAGAACTCATAAGCCTGTTCCTGAACGATTCTGTTGTAACCGTGAATTTTAAATCTCTCTGAGTAATCTGGCTCGAGGTCCGGGTCTGGTGGAGACTCACGGAAACCTTCAAAAGTATAAGTAAAATGGCCGTGGAAGATTATTAAGGGATAGCGCGCTTCAGGGTGTTCATCAAACCCTTGAGGAAGAAGCACATGCGCCCCAAGTAACATTGGCCTTCCCCAGAATTCACTCAAGAGTTTACTCTGTATCTTCACATGCTTGATATACTTCGTCTCAGGAGGGTCGGGAATGGTCGGAATCTCCTCATCTAGAAGTATCTCGAGCAACTCATCGCGCCGGGGGTCTAGACGCATTTTAACGGGGCGGCTGTAAAAATTCCCTGGCTTCCGATTCCATTGTTGACCTTCTCCTCTGTCCATGGGAAGCTTGAGTGTATGTCCATCACTGCGCTTGAAGGTTTCATATCTATTTAGAAGACCCTGCACCCAGTATTCTCCAGGTGGAATTTGAGCAATACTCCGTAACGGATAGCCGAAGACATCTCTATCAAAAATCGCTAGGTCCCTAGGCTTTAACCCTTCGACATCTATTCCGAAAATAAGCTGGGTGTTGGGGCCATCGTTTATCTGGAAACGAGGCTCGCTTGAGCCATCTGCAGAGATCATGAGTAACATTCTCCCATCAAGGGGCATGGAAGAGAGCTCCACAGGAAAGCTAAGTCCGATGCGTAAACGACATTCCTCCTTTCTGCTGTCTCCCTGAACATTCAAAAGAAATCCAAAAGCCACAGTAAAAAACAAGCATATTCTCACTTTTTTTCCTAAGCTCCTCATTCTTCCCTCCAAAAAATAAAAAAAATCACCTCTCAAACGAGGAAAAGATTCTTACTTGAAAAATTTGGGTCAGAGGTAAGGTTAACCCCCAGACGACGAAGCCCGGCTTCATCTCCTGGAGTAGGAATGTGGGTTAAATGTACCTCGCATCCCCTGAGCTCGCTCAATTTGTTGAGCGCCAGTTCAGCCGAAGGGTTTGTGGAAGCACTTATGCTCAGACTGATCAGAACTTCCTCGACATCGAGGCTAACTGTCTTTTTCCCCAAGATTTTCTGTTTCAGGTTCCCTACAGATTCAATCGTGGCTGGGGAAAGTAAATGAATCTTATCAGGGATTTCGGAGAGTTTTTTTATGGCGTTTAAAATCATGCTTGAGGCAGCATGCATGAGAGGGGAATTCTTACCAGTGACGATGGACCCATCCTTAAGCTCAATCGCCGCCCCACAGAAGACGCCGTCATTTCCCTTTCCTTGCCTTCTTGCCTCTTCAGAAGCTTCTCTGGCGGGTAAAACAACCGCTCTTTGTTCAGGCCTAACTCCTAATTCCTTCATCAAAAGCTCTGCTCTCTGGACAGTTTCTTTTCCTACAAAGCCCATCAGGAATTCACATTTGTAGCGAAAATATCTCCTGATGAGTTCCTGCCGTGAAGCCTCCTGAACTACAGAGTCATCGACAATAGCCTCACCTACACAATTTACGCCCATGTCTGTCGGGGATTTATACAATGATTTTTCTCCACTTATTTTCTCCAGAATCCTTCTCACCACAGGAAAAATCTCAACATCTCGGTTATAGTTCACTGCCGAAATACCATAAGAGTCGAGATGATAAGGGTCAACAAGGTTGAAATCTCCAATATCAGCAGTTGCCGCTTCATAGGCCACATTCACGGGATGCTTGAGAGGAAGGTTCCAGATAGGGAAAGTCTCAAACTTTGCATATCCCGCTCTTTGACCGCGCTTTTCTTCGTGGTAGAGTTGAGAGAGACAGGTAGCTAACTTTCCACTTCCAGGACCAGGTCCGGTGACAATAACTAGAGGACTCTTGGTCTCGATGTATTCATTGGCACCATAGCCTTCATCGCTTACGATGAGCTCAACATCTGTCGGATAACCTCGCGTGTAGCCATGGGTATAGACTCTTATTCCCCTGCGCTCAAGTCTATTCTTGAAGATAGCAGCAGAGGCCTGATTCTCGAAACGAGTAATCACCACTCCAAAAACCTCTATTCCCCATTCTTTGAGATCATCTATGAGTTTTAAGGTGTCGACATCATAAGTAATTCCGAAATCTGCTCGCAACTTCTTTCTCTCTATATCCCCCGCATAAATGCAGAGGAGGACATCCGCTTTATCCTTCAGTTTCTGAATGAGTCTCATCTTGACATTGGGGTCAAATCCGGGAAGCACGCGAGCGGCGTGAAAGTCATAGAGAAGTTTCCCCCCAAACTCGAGGTAAAGCTTGTTATTGAATCTCTTCACTCGCTCCAGGATAGCCTCAGTCTGCTTAGAAAGATAGAGCTCGTTATCAAAACCTATCTTTCCCTTCATCTCTTTAATCAGGGCGTAATTTCTATTTTCAAGATAATTTCTCTTCTCTCTTCAGAGTCGGTGCTTCCTATTTAATCAATCAGGAGTAATAAACCAGATAGGTCTTTTAAATTCAGGCTTTTCTCCTCCTTGAGCATAAAATTTTGTCAATTCATAAATCACCTTAAAAATTCTTCCCAGCTCCTCAAATCGAATGAGCTCAATTTCATCTGAAGGTTGGTGGTAATCATTGTGAAGGTCTGTAAAAAACTGGACAAAAGGAACGTTGAATCGGGCAAAATGGTAGACATCAGTGAAATAAACCAGACGCCAGGATGGGTGTTGATCAGGAATAACCTTTATTCCCGCGGCCTGGGCAAATTCCTCTGATTTGGAATAGATGGCATCGCAACCTGTCGCCAGAGCCTGAAGAGAGCCTTGAGACCTTCCCACCATGTCGGCGTTGATGTTAACTATCACCTTCTCGTAAGGCACAAGGGGATGAGCGGAATAATAAGCCGAACCTAAGAGCCCCCTTTCCTCCCCAGTGACAAAGGCTATTAAAAGGCTTCTCCGAAGTTGCTCCTCAGAGGCTAATCTTGTTGCTACCTCCAAAATAGCTGCCGTTCCTGAAGCATTATCATCAGCCCCATTGTAGATGCCATCTTCGCCCTCTCTAGCAGCATAAAACCCTAAATGGTCATAATGGGCGGTGAGGATTATCCATTCATCCTTCAGCTTGGGGTCATTCCCTTCAAGGAAGGCCACCACGTTTCGGGTGAGGGCAAATTCTGGTTCTGTCTTGATGTGAACTTTAAGTGAGACATCGAGCTCGAAAGATAAATTCTCTCCTTGAGCCAGCCTTGTTTTCAATTCTTCAAAAGTCCCTCCACAAGCCCCTGCCAATGCCTTATTAAAAACAGAAGGTTTCACAATGAGCATTGCACCTATGCCGGAGGTAGGTTTCCCTTTAAATTCGGGAATGAAGACAAATGGGACTCGAGACATCGCCTCGGCAAATTGGATCTCGAGACTCTTCGACTTTGCTTCTTCGCTTTCAATCTCTTCACTAACATAGACAAGCAGAGCCCCCTTCCTCACAGCCACATGGAGAGACTTCCCGATTGCATGGTCATAACCAAACAAGGAGTAAGGGTCAAGTTCCCATGGTGCACCAGAGAGAGCAACTACCGCCTTCCCCCGAATATCTATGTCTTTAAAATCATCAATCCCTTCTTCCGGAGCGAATATGCCGTAGCCTGAGAAAACGAGGTTAAATTTCATGGGTGTCTTTCCCGGATCCATTCCAAAAGGGAGAAAGATAAAGTCTTCTGAGCCTAGAGGGACTCCATTCAAGGATATCTCATACTCAGATTTTTCCCTCTCAAACTTGCCCACTGTAAAAGTCTGAAAGTAACTCCCCTCATTCGCTGGTTTTAGTCCCGCTGCCTTAAGCTCACTGGCTAGGTAAAGCGAAGCGATGTCAGCTCCCCTCGAAGGTGCTCCTCTTCCCTCTAAGAGGTCATCTGCCAGGAAACGAATCGTGGCCTCCATTCTCCGAGTAGATAACTCATCGGTCCTGAACGAAAAACTGAGTAAGATTAATGCCAGAAGAGAAGCCATAACCCAGATAATTTTCCTAAACCCCTTCATGCTTAACCTCCTCAAATATTTTACTTCTTAAGGCTCTTTTCGGGGCGCAAAAAATAAAGCTTTTCTTTTCAGGATTTCCTCCCCCTTCTATCACACTGAAAAAAATTCTTAATCTTTTCAAAATCAAGGGCAAAAAACCTTGATTGAGCAAGCCCATAAAAATAAAGCCAGATGATTCTTGAAATCCCATGAAAAAGCATGAATTTTTTTATCATGTTTTTCTGATTTGTGCAACAAAAAAATATCCTTCAATCTCCTCGTGGAAGAATAAAAAATCATCTTTCCTCTTGATTTTAAGTTGAGGCTACCTGCGGAGGATGAATTCGTAAATTAAGTAAGTAAAAAAAGAATCCTCTTTTTTTTCCCTCGATGGCGAAGCTCTATTGAGTAATTAAAAGAAGTTATCTTCTTAAAAAAACAATCAGGAAATTCACGACAAAATTTAATCAAGAACATATCAGAGAATGCGAGCCACAAGAGCCCCGAGCAAAGCCCCATAGAGAGTAGAGAGATAAGGGTTTCTTAGGATAAGACAGAGACCAGATTTACATCCAACAAATCGAGAGTAAAGAAATCCTACTCCTCCGCCTATTATGATGCCGATTATTATTTTTAACATTTCATACTTCTCATTTCCTTATCTTTTCTATCAAGGTAAATCATTTCCTAGGGCAGGACAAATTATTCTCCCCAGAAAACTTCTCCTTCAAGAAAGAAAGGGGTTTCATTCTCAATAGAAGCCTGAAGATTAATCTAAGGGAAAGAACTCAAATTCCTCATTCAGTATTTTCCCGTGCTCCCAAACCCACCTTCCCCACGCAGTGTTTCATCAAGCTCTTCTACCTCTAACACCTCAACCTCTTCTACAGGCTGAACCAGCATCTGCGCTATCTTCATTCCTTTACGGACCGCGAAAGATTCTTTTCCCATGTTCGCCATTACTACGGCTATTTCCCCTCTATATCCGGCATCTATGACTCCAGCAAGCCTGTGGACTCCTTTAAGAGAAATTCCACTCTTATCCCAAATTAAACCTGCATATCCCTGGGGAAGGGAAACTTTAATTCCGGTAGGAATTGCCTTCACTTCTCCCGGCTCAAGAATACAGTCAATGGCGGAGAAAAGGTCAAGTCCCGCATCTCCTTTATGTCCGTAACGGGGAAGCTTGGAATCTTTGTCAATCCTCTTCACTTTAAGTAACATCTCAGATTCCTTCTATCCTAACCTCTTTGACATAGGGCTCAACAATCTTGCGGAATCCCTCCAATTCTTCTCTCGAATAAGGGCATATCCGAAGGAAATTCCTATCGAGCGTGTTCAGGGGAAAGAACTGCTGGATTTGATATAAATCTGCACCTTCAATCAGCATTCCTATTTTCTCTACATCTTGAGCATCAATCAATCCGGGGACGACTGTGGTCCTGAATTCATACTTCAGTCCAGAATTTTTGATAAGCCATATACTTTCCTGGATTAGACTCCCGGATATCTTCGAGCGGGTTACTTCGCCGTATTTCTCAAGAGGTGCCTTGACATCCATCGCCACCTGGTCGATGAGATTCTTTCCAATGAGTGTCTCAAGCCTCGAGGGGAAACATCCATTTGTCTCTATCTTCGCCAAGAGTCCTCTTTCCTTGATTAGGATGAGTAGGACTTCAAGCTCATCATCCAGCAAGGGCTCTCCTCCTGAAACACAGATCCCTTCAAGCCAACCCTTCCTCTGGTCCAGGAAGCTCAAAAAATAATCCTGAGGAAAACTCGGCATCTTTTCAGGTTCAAGCACAAGCCTTGAGTTTTGACAGTAGGGGCACCTTAGGTTACAGCCCCCAAGGAAAACCGTAGCAGAAATGTAGCCTTCAAAATCTTTTGGTGCGAATTTTTCTATGCCTTTGATTTCAACCATTCTTCCATTTCCCCTCTGCTGTTCAAAACCGCCTTCACCTCCCCCTCATCCTGGAGGATGAGAGTGGGAATGATGATTGCGCCTTTTTCGTCTCTTTTTAAAGCAGTCAAGAATTCACGGATCTTAGCTTTACTCTCCTTTAAGCTGAGATCGTATTCCTGAAATGAAATCTTCATCTCTTTCAGGTATTCTCTCAATCCTTCGCATCTCTCACAGTTAGGATAGGTGAAGAAAAAATATTTCATGATTTCACGAACTCCTCTCAATCACGCTGAAGGTAACTCTATCTCTAAACTCCTGTTGCTTTCCATCGTTCCAGGTAGCCACAGGTCTCAAATAGCCCACAATTCTAGAATAAACCTCTGTCACCTCATTGCATTCAGGACAGAGAGGAGCTTTACCTTTGAGATAACCATGGTTTTTGCAGATGCTGAAAGTGGGAGTTATACTGAAGTAAGGTAACTTTGTCTCGGCTATTTTTCTCACCAGCTTCTGGCATGTCCTCCCATCGATTGCTTCTGGCAGAAAGGCATGAAAAATTGTTCCTCCCGTATAAAGGGGTTGAATATCCTTTTGATGTTCAATTGCCTCGAATATATCCCTTGTGGCGTCTACATTGAGCTGAGTGGAGTTGGTGAGGTAAGGGAATCTCTCGGTTCCCGAAGTGATAATCCTGGGATATTTTTCCTTATCAAGTCTTGCCAGCCTGTATGATGTTGACTCGGCGGGAGAAGCTTCCAGATTATAGAGATTTCCTGTTTCCTCCTGGAATTCTCTTAAAGTCTCTCTCATGAAATTGAGGACTTCAATGGTAAACTCCTTCCCCTCTGACGTCCCAATTCCCTTTCCCAAGAAATTTAGACAGCATTCATGCATTCCGCAGAGACCTATTGTAGAAAAATGGTTGTCAAAATGGCCTAAATAAACGAGCGTGTAAGGCATCATGCCCTTGCTCAGCATGCTATTGATTATTTCCCTTTTTGTCTCCAGAGATTCCTTGGCCAACACCATTAGCTTTCTTAAAATTTCAAAGAATTCATCCACTGAGCTTGCCTCATATCCAATCCTGTTCATGTTGATAGTGACAACCCCAATCGAACCAGTCGAATCCCCTGGTCCCCAGATATTACCCGGCCTTCTCAACAACTCCCTCTGGTCAAGGTTCAACCTACAACACATCGCTCTGATATCACCAGGGTCTAGGTCTGTTCCGATATAATTCTGGAAATAGGGAATGCCGTATTTAGCGGTGACCTCGAAAAGGAGCTTTGCATTTGGAGAGTCCCAGTCAAAATTCTTAGTCAAATTGTAGGTAGGAATGGGAAAGGTGAAAACTCTCCCTTCATGGTCTCCTTCAAGCATGAGTTCAAGAAAGGCACGATTTATCATCTTCATCTCTCTTTCATAATCTCCATAAGTCGAGGAAAGCTCCTCTCCTCCCACCACCACAGGTTTATCCCTCATGTCCTCAGGCACTGTCCAGTCAAATGTCAGGTTAGAAAAAGGTGTTTGCCATCCCCATCTTGAGGGTACATTCAACCCATAGATGAGTTTCTGGATATCCTGCTTAACTCTTTCATAATCGAGATTATCAAACCTCACAAATGGAGCCAAAAGGGTATCGACGCTTGAGAATGCTTGAGCCCCTGCGAATTCTCCCTGCATTGTGCCGATAAAATTCACCATATGAAGAGTAGCAGTCTCAAGATGTCGGGCTGGAGAGGAGTGGACTTGGTTGGGAACATGACCGAAGCCTTTCCTGAGCAATTTCTCTAGAGACCAGCCCGCACAATAACCCACGATAGGGTAAGAAAGGTCATGAATGTGAAAATAGCCTTCAAGATGAGCCTTTTTAATGTTTTCTGAATAAATCTGATTTAGAGCAAAATTTGAAAGCACCTCCCCTGAAATCCTAGCATTCAATCCCGAAAAACTCATCACTCCTTCGTTTGAATTTTCCCTTATTTTCCAGTCAACTTCATTGATGTAATCTTTTATCAAGCGCTCCAAATTGATTCCAATCTTCTTTGCCTCTCTTATTTCTTTATGTCTCTCTCTATAGAGGATATAACTCTTGGCGATCTCGTGATAGCCTTGTTTCATCAACACCATTTCGACTATGTCCTGAATTTGTTCCACAGAGGGAATCGTGTATCCTCCGAACTTATCCTCAAGAACGAAACAGACTATATCAGAAACGTTCTGAGCTGCTCTTCTATCTTTCAATCCATTGGATTCCATGGCCTTATAAATGGCGTTAGTGATTTTTTCTTGTGAAAAATCCACGATAGTTCCATCTCTCTTCTTGATCCTCGCTATCGTTCTTTGCATCAAAACCCTCCTTTTGGTAAATTTCTAGTTTAATTAATTTCTTTTCCTTCTAAAATCTAAAATCTTTGAAAATATCTTAAGAAATTCAAAAATAATATCCATATATAGTATTATAAGATAAATTAATACTAAATCTTGTATTTATGCACATAATTTAAGGTCAAACTTTAGATTTGTCAAGAGTTTTTTTCTCAGCAAGCTCAAAAAATTTTTATGCCACCTCTCCTTCTATGTTAAAATAAGACAACATGAGGGAGGTAAGAGATGAAGATTCTTGAAGTTATCTCCCAAAAAAAGGAAGAATTCATCGATATCACTCCCGAAATTCAAGAGGCAGTTTCCCTCTCGGGAGTTGAAAATGGAATATGTCTTGTCTACGTTCCCCATACCACAGCAGGGGTGACGATTAATGAAAATGCAGATTTTTCAGTAAGGGATGATATTTTGATGAGCCTTAGAAAAATGGTCCCCTCCTCACTTCCCTTCGCGCATGTTGAAGGTAATTCCCCCGCCCATGTGAAGGCAAGCCTCATCGGAAGCTCCTTGAGCATAATAATCGATAAGAAGAGGCTCACTCTTGGGACCTGGCAAGGGGTATTTTTTTGTGAATTTGATGGACCAAGGAAAAGGAAGGTTTTCCTCAATATTTATTCTACCTAAAAAGAGGGAAGAGGAGATATCATTTAAATCATATAAATCATAAATCCACTCCCACTTTCCTTAGAGATTCCTCAAGGTTGGTTTGGGGACCGAAAAGAATCCCTTTTATGCCCAGTATTTCAGCTGCTTCAATATTTTCTTTTAAGTCATCGATAAAAACACATTCTTCTGCTTTTGCTTGAGCCTTCTTGAGCGCAGCCCTGTAAATCTGGGGATGTGGCTTCATCCAGCCAACTTCATAGGAAAGGATGTACTCGTGGAAGATAAGGATAGAGGGATATCTTTTTTTTATAAACCCGAATCTCATCACGTCTGTGTTGGAACAAAGCATAAGCCTTAATCTTGGCTTCAGCTTTTTATAAATCTCGAGAACTGACGAATTGAGAGAAAAAACATCATTGTATATTTCGTAAAATCTCTCATAATCTATCTCAACCTTAAGCATGTCGGAGACATTCTTGTAGAAATCATGAGGGCTCATCTCCCCCTTGTCGAAAGACTGCACGAGATTAAAATTGAGCCTAACAAGCTCTGCCACCCTCTCTGGAGAATAGGGAGAGAACTGAGAAATCCTAGTGTAGAAAATT
The DNA here is from genome assembly GCA_964429695.1 of uncultured Eubacteriales bacterium. Lineage (GTDB taxonomy): Bacteria > Acidobacteriota > Aminicenantia > Aminicenantales > Aminicenantaceae > CAYSCS01. Next base: position 29,945 of record CAYSCS010000063.1, on the reverse strand, counting down.
TTATTATCAAAAAATAATATTACCTTCCCCAGGTCTGAGATTATAGTTTTAATCATGGAACAATCTCTTCGAGAGGCAAGATTTATACCAAAAAAAATATTGATTGGCAACAATCTCTCCCTGAAAGAAAAGTCTTAATAAATTCAAGGATTAGCCAGAGAAGCCTGGGCCATCTTCGAAGGAAGCTCTATCCCTGAACCCTCTTTCTTATCTGCGAGCTTGAGAAGGAGCGAAAACAAGAGACCCGTGCCACCAAGGCAAGCAAACATGACCATGGTATTAGTGTAATCTCCTCCAGAGAGATCGGTTATCCTTCCTGCAACCCAGGGAAACACAGTAAGTCCTATGTTCTGGATGAGAGTCATCAAGCCGAAGGCCGTCCCTAGGCGTTTCTCGGCGACCAAAATGGGAATTGATGGCCACATGGCCGCCGGTACAAGGGAGAAAGAAATCCCGAGGGCAATCATGGCAAACACAGGGTTAAGATAGGTCAAACCGAGGCTTAAATGAATGGGAATGAGCATGAGGGAGCCAATAATCATCAAAGTGGCTCTTCTCCCCGCCTTATCCACAAAAAGTCCAAAGAAAGGAGTAAAAGCCATGGTCCCTGTGATTACTAGAGAAGTGAAAAAACCACCCTTTACTGCACTGAATCCAAATTTTGACTGGAGGAAGACTGTAGAAAAGGCCGTAAAAGGAAATATGGCTGAATAGAAAGTCATACATAAAAGGGAAACATACCAGAAGGATGGTTTAAACTTGTATATATCTTTAAAAACAAATTTCTCCTCATCCTTACCTTTTTCTTCTTGAAAAAAACTTTCCTTGACTTTGTCTAAAGCAACATAGACCAGAAAAAAAGCAAAACTTAAGAACATCAAGACTGCGGAAACCCAAAGTGCCAGGCGCCATGAGCCGCTCCATTCCTGGATACGAGCAGCGCTATTGAGCGCGGCAAAAGTGCCGAGCCTCGCCACCGTGATGTTCAATCCAAAAGCAAAAGCCAGCTCTTTCCCTCGAAACCATTTGGAAAGAATTTTATTCATGGTGATGATAAGAGATTCTGAACCTATTCCGTAGATGAATCGTCCCCAGAGCATGACCTGGAAATTAGCTCCTGCAGCCGTCAGCAATACTCCCAGGGCACAAAGTCCAGAATACAACGACCCAGCTTTCCTAATCCCGATTTTATCCAGCAAAATTCCCCCTACTAAGACCATGATAAAATTTGGCAAAGAATAATAACTGAAAAGCAATCCATACTCGGCTCTGGTAATTTTCATCCCTTTGATGATGAAATCAGCGATAGGACTTACGGCATCGTAGGCATAATATGAACCAAAAATCGCTAAACCCATGAGAAGGAGAACCCACCATCGGAGCCTGAACACCTCTTCTCTTTTTTCTTTATCCATAGCCACCTCTCTTCATTCAACCACAAGATTATTGCTTAGGGAAAATTTTCTTTCTTATCAGTATATCAGTATCTAGAAGGATAAATATGAAAACCTGAACAGGGTGTCAAGGGTTTTTTGCCTAAATTTAAAAGGAAAAGCTCAGAATCCTCCTCTACACGTGACTCTTTGCTTACCTTGAACTCTTATTGTGATTTAGAAATTTTGATTTGAGTGACTTTTTAAACTCTTTAAGATTTCGAAAACTTAACTATCTTCGATTCACACTAAAAAGTGAAAACCTATTCCTCTCTTGTCGCCACTCCCGAGACAGTTATCCCCAGTTCTTCAACAAAAATCTTACCCTCCATTCTGTCTTCCTCCACCTTAAACTCCCCCCTCAACAGTCTTTCCATTCCATCAGGTGGGGTAGGAGCAACAAATTCAAAGCTTAGCATATCTCCATCAAAATTTAGATTGGAAAGTGGAACGTCAGTAAAGAAACCCGACTCCTCACTTATCTTCCCCGAAATCCCCTCTTCATTCTTTTCTATGTTCATCTGGAGATAGTAATATTCGCCTTCTGTATTTACTTCCATATTCCACTTCCCTATTATCCTCGCGTAATCTATTTCTTCTTGTACTTGGCTACTAGATAAACAAAGCGAATAGATGAATAAGCTCGGGATTAAAACTCTTAGGCATCTTGATTTCATCATTTGTTTTCTCTCACGCTTTATTCTTGTTTTTTCCTTTTAGTAAGAAATATAATCCCTTTTTATCAGATGAAATATCAAAAAAATCACAGCTGTCAAAAGAGACCTGCAAAGAGGCAATCTGCATGGAACAATTCCCGCGTTTTTCTTCGCTCTTTGATATCCACCGTTTCCTTCACTTTGAGGTAAAACCAAAAAGTGTCAAAAAGACGAAGCTTCTTGATGTAATACAACCCAAAATCCGTAAAGTTATCTATCAAAATCTTCCCCACTTGTTTGTTTTTCTCATCAAGGACAACTATGGAGTAAGTCTCTTTTTCAACCTCTCCTTCTTTGATGACCTTTTTCTCTAACTTACCAAACACTTTCACTCTCTCCTTTCCTTCCCAGCCTTCAGCTTTATCATAGGAAAGGTTTTTCAAGACCTCAAACTCTTCTCTTGCCTTCAGGTCAAGATAATCATCAAGAAGAGGCTCCCCAGTTGCAGTAAAGATATTCTTCCAAGTCCCATCAGGCTGTTTTAAGTCGATTGTCTTCGCCACAAGAAGGGAAGGTCTCTCAGGAGAGAATTGTCCTTTTCCCCTTATCTCTTTATCTATCAGGGAAGCCGTATCTCCAGATTCTAACTCTCCATAGACCACAACATCGAACCCCCTTGCTTTGGGAATGTAAATGTATTTCCCTTGGACCATTTTCACCATCCCATCAAACTCGATTAGGCCCTCCTCGATGGCTCTTGTCCCTTCCTCAGCAGGCAGGCCTTCTGCTCCCTTCTTCTTGCAGCATGTAACTCCCGAAGCTAAAAGCATCGCCACTAGAATAAACACGGTTATTGCTTGACCGTTCTCTTTAATACCCATTATTCTTACCTCCGATTCTTTAATAAATCATCTTCTAACAGGTAACTTTCGATAAAGAAATTCTTTTTTAAATTGAGGATAATTTATATCATCGAAAGGGATAAAAGTAAAGCAGAAAATTGATTAAGAAGAAGAACTAAGCATTTAAGGCTTATTTCTTTCTAATTTTACCCGAGAAAGAAGAATGAGAAGAAAAAGATGGTCTGGAGGAAAAACGACTGGTTCCAGAGGAAGAAACATAGCTCCGTGAAGAAGAATAAGTTCCTTTTGAAAAAGGAGAGAAATAGTTTGTGGAACTTTGAAAACCAGAATACGACCTTGAGGGAGAGGAGAAAGAATAATTTCTTAGTGAAGGTAAAAAGCTCGAATAAGACCTTGAAAAAGGGGAAATATACTCATTTCCCTTGGCAAATGAACCACTACCTCGCAAACTTCTATCTGATGAAGAAAAAACTCGACTAAAACTTGGGAAAGCTCTCGAACTTGAATAAAGATATCTCGAAAAATATTCTCCTTGCGAAGGAGAGGAACTCCGCTTTTTTATCTCGTACCTCGATTCATAGAATTTCAAAAGGTTAGAGTTTACATCTATTTCAGAGTTGAAGCTTCTAGATAAAGAAGACATTTTCTGAGGTCTGGAGGAGGTATACTCTTTTCGTGGATAAATTTTAATCGTTGACTGGGAGCCTGAAGTTGAATTTGAGTCAAAGGAGGGGATTCTGGATGGCTCGAATTTCTTTCGGCTCTCAGAAGATACCTTCTCTCTGGTTATGACTCTTGAAGAAAACGGAGATTTCAAGCTGCTTTCGGGTCTAATCGAGTAAGAAGTGTTTTCTGGGAAAGCCTCTTTCCTTGAAGTAAGGCGGGAAGTAAAGCTCCTCTGTCTGAAACTTGAAGGAGAAGTTGATTCTATTCTTGAATTTGGTTGATAAATTTTCTCCACTTTCCTAATTCTCGAGCGGGCAAGTACTCTTGCTCCTTCTGAATTTGAGATTTCAAGCTTGTTTATCTGGGGTCTTAAGCTTGGCTGCTCTAAAGAAAGCGAAATTTTACCAAGATGGGAGAGCCTTTCGTTGCTTATTGCCACCCTTGAAATATTGCGATCATGGAGCTGATCCTTGCGTATAATCGTCAATGCCCTTGAATGCACAGGGTAGGAGCGGTCATAATACCTGTCATAGAAATAATTATTGATGATTACCACTGGGTATCCATAATAACTCATTGGGCACCAGCCTATATATTCTGGCCCCCAATACCAGTATACCCAAGCAGGTCCCCACCTGTAGGTTGGTATCCAGTACCATCCCAACCCAAATCGCCAGTGCCATCTTCCGTAATGATAAACACACCATCCCCAGGGCTCATAGGAAACCCAATTCCATCCAATGATTGGGTACCAGACCCATCTCCCATAGAAATACGGTCTCCACACATAATGGTCAACGTATGGCACCCACACATATCCATAGGGGCGCTCATAAACCCAATGTCCGTTGGACGCAAGTTCATACTCATATTCTTCCAGTTCAGAAGGGAGGTAATGAGTAGAAACTATTCTTGGATTAAGTTTCTCTCGTGAGTTGTTCCATTCAGCGAAACTATCTTCAAGACGAGTAGAAAAATATTCAGGCTCGGAGATGAAACGTCCCTGCGAGGTGACGATTCTCTCCCCTTTCTCAAGGAGTAACGAACTTTCCTCTCCGGAGGCCTCCAAGGAGCCTTCATAAACAAGGGCTTCGGTTGCAACATTCTCCTTTACCTCAAACCTGTAAAGCCCTTCTTCAAGAATATAAAAAGAGGCATCTGGAGTGTGAACCTCGATGTTTTTTTCTTGAGGCAAGAAATTGATGCTTAAATATATAGACCCCGCTAGAAGATGAAGGCTTATACTCTCATCGCCCTTTTTAGGAAGCTTGATGAAATCTATCTGGGTGTTATGGTCAAGGCGAAGGTAGTTTTTCCTTCCAAAATGAATTTCTGCTCTTCCTTCCTTTGTCCCGAGCTTATCTCCTTCAACCAAGACAAGGTTAACCGTCCCCTCCTCATATCCTAAGCCTCCTGCTCTGTCTATGTAAACGTCTCCCATGACATAACTCATTCGAGCATAACTGGAACTGTAATATTCTCCTTGAGGAGAAGAGAAAACGGATGAAGAAAAGAGGACCAGAAATAAAGCGAAAAAGCTTATCTTTTTCATCTCTCCTCCTTTACCATAAATTGTTAAGCAAAAATTGTGCCAAATCAAGAAGCAAGGAAAAAGAAGGGTAAAAATTTCATCTGTCCTTTTAAAAGGACAGATGAGAGATAAGGAGATGACACCCTTAAGAATTTAATCTCAAGTCTTTTCAGCTCCTGAGCTTCATGATCAAAGTCTTAGTTTTGAAGTTTATAAAGTTGAAAAAAAGGAAGAACCTTCTCCCCCGGGGCTTCCTTAGATGGTACTTTTTTGAATCGTATCCTTTATTTTTTTTTCAGGATTGGCATTCCGGTTCTTTCAGTCTCTATTACCATATAGCCTTCAGGGATGCTGTCAAGGGCGCCAGACCTAATGTCTCGTGCGAAATAATAAATCCTCTGTTTTCTACCCCCCTTGAGGTTTACATCCCTGTAATGAAGATAATAAGCAACTCCCTTTCTGTTTGTGAATTGATATGGCATTTAAATAACCTCCAAAAAAATTTTATTTACTAAAAAATGTAGCCGAAGCTAACTCCGAATAGAAATGCCGTAGTTGAATAAGTGCCTTCACCCAGGTTGATACCCATGACTTGATAAGCTGGAATCGACCTGTTAGGGCTTGTTCTATCCAGAAATTTCTCAAATTGAACCGCAACATCAAGGATAAAACTCCCACTCTTGTAACCAATTCCACCTGTAAAAGCATAGCGATCGGCATCAGGGAGAACAGGGTCCATAGTACTCTGCGGTTGAGGAGTCTGATCATATAAAAGACCAGTTCTCAAGGCAAATTTCTCATTCACCCAATATTCAAGCCCTGTGCGGAAAATGAAAGAATTTTTCCAATCCTCTTTAACTTCTTTATCCTTGAACTCTACACCCGGAACAGGGAACGGAACATCAATTTCAACTTTATAACTATCAAACACATTCCATAGGACATAATGGATATCAGCTGAAAAAGTCAATTTCTCAGAGAATTGAAAAGCACCTCCTATACCCAGGATGTGAGGGAAACTGAATTCAGTCGAAGCTTTTCCTTCCTTAGGGATAACGGCGGCGATGAGTTGAGGGTTTATCAGCTGATTATAAGGAGACGGGATTTTTACTTGAGCATTGGCAAGTTCAAGGTCTCCCTCAAAATTAATCTTGAACCCGCTCCTCCAGTTTAGGCCAAGCGAGAATTTTTCTTTCTTATAAATCAGACCTGCATTCAACCCGAAGCCAGATCCGCTCGCCTTGAGCGTGACGGGCACGTCCACAGATGCATAAACAGGAAAAGGAAGACCCACGAGGGGCGCAAGGTTTATATCCTCATGCTCTACAAGCTCAAAGCTCAACTGAGAATAGATGTAGCTCAACCCAAACCCTAAGGAAAAACTTTCATTTAATTTATAGGCAATGGCTGGATTGAAAAAAAATGTCTTCATCTCATCGGAAATGGAGATGTATTTTAAGGGATACTCTTTAGGCCACTTTGCACCCAGACCATAGGGAGAAAAAAATCCGAAGCCTGCTACAATCTTTTCACTTATGGAGTGCGATAAGTAAAATGTAGAGGGGTAAAAAATCTGGCTCTCCTGATCAACCACCCTAAAGGAAGAATCTGGCCAGTTCGGTAAGCTTAAGGAGCTTTTAGAAGTGATTAGGGTTGTTCCCGCATAGATTCTTGTGCCCTTAATCCATGCCAAGCCTGCAGGATTATGAAAAACTGCGCTGGGATCATTGGCAATAGCCACGAATGCTCCTCCCATCCCCATGGCTGCGGCTCCGTGTTCATAAATTAAAAAACCAGCTCCATAGAGAAAGAAACCTGCTCCAAGATAAATCAAGCTCATAAAGGTGATGATTAAAAATGTTTTCTTCATTTTAACCTCTCGCTCAAAAATAAATCGGCTCCTCTGACCTGATTAGTGATTAGATTGAATTTTAGTTCAATCTTTTCAAACTATTTATAAGAAAAAAAAGACAATGTCAAGAAAATTTCTAAAATAGGTACCATTCCTCTTTCTTATAAAAGGTCGGCGGATTAAATTCATCCTTTAAAGAAAATAACGCCTTTTGATTAAATTGAATTTTCTCTATTTTATACAATGGTGGTTACATTTCTAAATTTGCCCAAAAGCCCCCCATCCTACCTTTCTTGCTGTTTCATTCCCTCTGAAACTTTTTACTCCTTGCTCTTTTTACCCTCTTAGAGAAGCTTCAATTTATTATAAATATTCACTGCAGGATTTTCTTAATTTCTTCCTCATAATTTCTTTCCTTTCACTTCACTATCTTCATCAACTATCCTTTTAATTTTCCCTTCTTCGCGAAATTTCCTAAAAGAAAGAGCCTCCACCACAACAAGCGATTAAGTTTTTCTCGCTCCATGTTCTCTTAATTCCCCGCCCTAATTTTCATATTTAACTTTGCATATTTTCCTACTCAGAAATTTTTAAAAATTAGAGAACAAACTCACCAGAAGGAAAAAGAATTTCGTGTAGATTCTCTAGTAAACCAATGACTTAATTTTGTATTGGTTTTAAGTGAGGCAATTTTTCATTTTTAATTAAATCTTGATCAAGAGAATCTGAAATTGCTGACTTTTGAACGAAAAATGAATAATCTTCATTAAAATGAATGTAGGTCGCTTTAAGTAGGCATTGATTCTGTGGAGCCTATTGCCTCACGAGAAAATCTATATGAAAGCATATTCAGTGCCTCACGTAAGAATCTATACAAAAACTTGTACAATTTTCTTTCTTCTTTGTAGCCGCCACAGCTTGCCTTTTAGTCTCTCTATCTCTGTCTTTAAAGGGTTCTATCACCCAGATGGCAAGATGATTTCGTGTAGATTTTATCGTGAGGCAACGAATCCATTTCATAGAGATCTTAAATGAGGCAACTCGTAGGTTTGAAAAATAACTGCCGTTTCTAATATAATAAAATGAAGCCTGAATCCTAAATAAGGAAAACGAGGGTACGAAGATGGTAACAAGAGCGACGAACCTAGCCGCCCTTCTCCTCCTTTTCGCTCTCCCTTCTCAAGGGACCGTCACCGGAACGGTTCGCGGGGTGGTGAGTGATAAGCAGGGGAATCCTCTGGAGGGCGTGACCGTCACCATCAGCCAAGTCCAGTACTCAGCCGTAAAATATGTTCTGAAGACGAACAAAAAAGGGGAATACTTTCAGATTGGACTGGCTCCCGATTACTACCGAATCAAAGCGGAAAAAGACGGTTTTCTCCCCTTTTCTACAGAGAAACGGGTCGCCATGCAGGTCGTGACAGAAGTGGACATCGTATTGGAGAAAGGACAATACTTTGTCGGTGGCAAGTCCCCCGGCGAGGATGATTACAAGCAAGGACTCCAATTCTATCAAGAGGGGAAGTATGAAGACTCTGTCCAGGCTCTTCTTCGAGCCATCGAGAAGGAACCGTTCGAACCGATTTACAAAAACAATCTCGGTGTGGTCTACACGAAAATGGGAAAATACGATGAGGCGATAGACGCCTACGCAAAAATGCTCGAAATCCAGCCGCAAAGTTATACCGCCAACAAAATGCTGGGCGAGCTCTACGGAGTCAAAAAGGAATACGACAAGGCCAAGTCGTTCTATAAAAAAGCGGCTGAATTAAGCCCTGACGATCCGGACGCTTTCTTTAACCTGGGCGCCTGCTCGATGAACCTTCAAGACTATGCAGCGGCCCGGGAGGCCTTTTCCAAGGCTATCTCCATAAAACCCGACTTTGCGGCTGCCTATTATCAGCTCGGGATGCTCCTCGTCAACCAGAACGAGACGGAAGAGGCGGTCAAAAACCTGGAAAAATTCCTGGAGCTCGCGCCCGGCCACCCCAACGCCGCGGTGGCCAAACAATTGATCGAGTTCTTGAAAAAGTAGTCCTGATTGAAGCTCAAACCGCCGACTTCAAGAGAGAGGGACAGCATGAAAACGACGAAATTCCCGGTCTTCTGGATGGGCCTGAACGCCCTCTTCTTTTGCCTTCCGCTTTTGGCCGAGGCACCCGGATATCCGGCCGGGAACGACGACATGTCCAAAGAGCACAAGAAATGGCTGGAGGAGGAAGTCGTCTACATCATCTCCGAGAGTGAAAAAGAGGTTTTTAAGAGCTTGACGACAAGCCGGCAGAGAGAGGAATTCATCGAAAGTTTCTGGAAGCGACGGGACCCCACTCCCGACACCCCTTTCAATGAATTCAGAGAAGAACACTATCGCCGGATTGAATATGCCAATAAGAAATTTTTTGAAGGAACAGCCGGCTGGAGGTCGGACCGGGGCCGGGTTTACATTATGTTCGGTCCGCCGGATTTCTTCGAGTCAAATCCCGGAGGGGCGCGGGGCTTTCTTTTCGGCGTCGATGGTCCGACTGCCGAATTCCCCTCAGAAGTCTGGACCTACAGGTACATCCCCGGGCTGAAGACGCGGGTGAGCCGGATCGATTTCATCTTTGTCAACTACTATCATTCTGGCAAGTACCAACTCGTGAGCAATCCCAGCCTGGCCAACGCGCTCAGAAACACCTCGATCGAGCGAAGCCGCGATGTCGGCTACGAAGACCCAAACACCCTCGTCCCGGGGTCGACGGGAAAAGATTTGCCCGTGAACCCGTTGGAACAACTCCAAATGCTGGCGGAACTGACGAAATCGAGGGGCGAAGTCTTTGAGGAAATGGAACGGAGCGCCCGCTTGAGAAAGCTGAAAGGGATCGTCGAGGCGAGAGAATCCCTCTACGATATGCCCTTTGTCATGACCGAAACATATCTCTACGGAAAGGACAACCTGACGACGGTCCCCCTGAGCATCGAGGTCGCCGGCAAAGACGTGGCCTTCGTTAAAGACGGCGACCGGTATAACGGCACTGTCAATTTCCATATCGAAGTCAAAGATGGGAGCACGACCATCTATCAATCGAGCGAGCGGCTGGTGATGAACCTCCGCGAGCCGACTTATCGGAAGCGTTTGACCGATTATTATCAGTACAGGCACCGGATGGCGCTCAAGCCCGGAGAATATTCCCTTCACATCGTGGTCTGGGATGAAACCGACAACAAGGTCGGCCACGTAGACAAGAAGATATCCGTGCCCCAGATTCCGGGCGAGTCGTTTGGCCTCAGCGACATCATTCTGGCCCGAAGCATCCGCGTCATCGAGGAATCGCAGACAGCGGCGGTGGAATCGAAAAACATTCAGGCCCTCGAAAAATTGGCCCAATCGGGTTTCAAGGTGCCCGAGAAAGTGGAGATCAAGTTGACCAAGGAAGATCCCTTCACCTTCGGAAACCTGGAGATCAATCCCAACAGCGCGGCCGAATACTTGGAGAATCAGGAGCTGGTCTTTTTCTATCAGATATATGCCCCAACCTTCAGCCCCGAGGAAAAGATGGCCAAGCTGAGGATTATCCATCAGATCGAAAAAAACGGCGTGGTTTTAGAAACCATCGATAAACCTCAAGAAGTCCACATCGGAGAAAGCCAGAAAGCGTCCTTCTTGAATAGCGGGGCGAGGTACGATTTGAAGAATTTCGTTCCCGGAACCTACACCGTGGTCGCCCGGGTCACGGACTTGGTGTCCAGCCAAACCATCGAAAAAAGAGCCAACTTCAAGATCAAATGAAGATCATATGATCGGAAAACAGAATCAAATGAATATGGCGAGGAATGGATCGTTTAGAGGGAGGTTCTCATGAAAAACAAGGCTTGTCTGGTGGCGGCCCTCCTGGCTCTCGGCGTCGTCCAACCCGGCCAGGCTCTGGATCAGGAAAAGGACAAGGCCTATAAAACCTGGTTGGAGAAGGAAGTCAAGCTCCTTGTTTCCGCTGAAGAGGCGAACGAGTTCAAATCGTTGAAAACGGATGAAGAGAGGGATGCCTACATCGAGCTCTTCTGGGCAAAACGGGATCCGACTCCTGGAACACCCGAGAACGAATTCAAAGAGGAATGGTACAAGAGACTCGAATATGTGGAAAAAAACTTCACTTATGGACCCCGGAAGGGTCTCAGTTCTGACATGGGGAGGGTCTATATGCTTCTCGGCCCTCCGGCGCAGACAAAAAGCGACGTCGGGGGAAAAAGAGACGAGCCGCAGGGCGGAAGCCAGCTGGAGGCCCCGCCTCAACATTGGGTCTACCAGGCCATGCCGGAACTCGGTCTCAACGAGCCCTTCCGAGTGACCTTCCGCCAGTATCAGTGGGGCTATGAGCTTGACCAGCAGACCCCCCAAAGCATTTTGCGGGCCCTGGAAATATTTCCCAAGGTCGTCAAATTCAACGCCGACCTAAAAGAAATCCCCAGATACAAGTTCAAGCTGGATGAGAACAGCTTCGAGGGAAAGACCATCAGTCGTTTCATTGCCTATGGTGAAACCATGGAACAGATTCCACTCCAATGGATTCCTCACTTCACTCAGGCGGCGAATGAATCAACTTACGTTCATTTTTCCGTTTTGGTTGATGCCAAGAAAGGCGGGCTAAAAAAGGATGAGAAGCTCACTTTTTTTGGGAAGCTCGAGGGCGAGAAGGGACACAAAGAGGAATTCTTGAAGTCGGTCAAACTCGAAAAGGGAAAGGGAGATTTCATCCCGGTCAGCTTTGGAGTGCCGGCGGTGGCCGATCAATACACCCTCTATCTGGGGGTGCGAAATGAAGACCAGACGAAATGCACTCTTCTAAAATCGCCTTTAAAGGTTCCGGATTTTTGGAGCGCCGGGCTGACTATAAGCAGCATCATACTTTCGGCGAATGTCGAGCCGGTCAAGCCGAAGGCGAAGGAAAGTCTGGATTACGATCCTTATGTCTTCGGCCAGCTGAGGGCAACGCCTATGTGGGACAACGTGTTCAAGTCGAGCGATAACATGAATGTTCTCTTCCAGATCTATAACGCGAAGCCGGTGGACGGGGAGGTCTTACTGGCCATTGAATATTTCATCGAAGCTCCAGAGGGAACCTATCGTCTCAATGCCCAGGAGATCAAGCAGAAAGTCCAGGAGGGACAAACCATTTCCGGAGGCACGGAAGTCCCGCTGTCTCCCCTGAAACCGGGTGAATATAACTTCAAGATCAAGATCATCGACAGGAATGCCGCCAAGTTCTATGAGGCCAGAGCTCCTTTTGTCATCAAGTGAACGCGATCTCAATCTCCAACGAGGGCCCATGAAATCATTCCATTCACTTCCTTTTTTGGGCGTGGTCATGTTCGCCGCTGCTGCCTGCGGCACTCAAAGAGTCGAGACTGGCCTGACAGCGAGTCTGAGCCAAAAGTTCAGCACCTATGCTTACAAAGTCGAAAACCGGGAAGTTGCGTTGATCGTGGATTATGAAGTGGCCAGGCTGCGAAAGAAGGAAAACTATTTCCCTCTGGACGTAATAATCGCCAACAAAAGGCTTCCTTCTGTGACCATCACTCGGGACAGTTTGATTTTGGTCGACTCGACGGGGAAGTCCTACCCCATGGCCACCATCACCGAAATCCAGTGGGCCTATCCGAAATTGCTGGCTGATTCGGACTTCAAATACTCGACCTTCGAGAGCGAACAACAGCCCTTGACAGGCTTTTCCTATTTCGAAAGGCAAAGGAGCAATTTCTTCCCCCAGAGGGCAGGGGGAGCCAGAGTGACCGACTCGGTCATCCTGCCGCCTCGCGGCTATATCAACGACCGTCTTTATTTCCCCATGCCGGACACGGGGATCGACGGGCAGAGGCTGACGCTCCGGCTCGTTGCCGAAGAGCTTGAGGCGCCCATCGAGGTCAATTTCATCTTGAAATGAGGCGGCCTGGCCTGGACGAGAGGTGACGCCATGATGAGAATTGAGATTTTTGCTACCGCCCTTTGGTTATTGGCCGGGCTCGTGTTTCTGGCGGCAGGAGATCCCTCCCCGACGGCCTCACCCGACGACGCCTAAAAAATGGCGCTCGACCTCGGACCCCCGGCCATCGTGGTTATGCACGGCTCAGACAAACAGAATCAGCAGCTCGTGGCCAAACTGAAAACCGCGCTCCCAACTGCGTCTGGGATCATCCCCCAGCCCCATAAGCTAAACCTAATTAAAATCCGCTGAGGCACATCCTCATGGGAAACCGGCTTAATCGGCCTCGGTTCCCTTCCCGTCGATCGTGACTTGGACAGCGGCCAAATGGTGGATGTATTGGAGAAGATGGGGGTTGTCGTTAAGATCGCCCATCCCAACGAAGTGAAAGCGACCGCTCGGGCGAAGATCAAGACGGACAAGCGGGACTCTGAGGTGCTGGCTCATCTTTTACGCATGAAGATGATCCTGGAGGTATATCGGCGGTCTAAGGAGAACCGGCAGGCCCAGCGGATTCCGCGGCAGCAGGCTTTTTGTGTGAGTGCTCGGACGGCGTTAAAGAACCGGGTTCATGCGTTTCTGGCACAGCAGAGGGAGGAGGTCCGGGCGGGGGGGTGGTCCGGGAGAGCAATATCTTTTCCGAGAAAGGGCAGAAGATGCTCTTGGGGCTGGAATTGGTGCCGCGAGAGAAGAGGCTGGAGGCATTGCTGAAAACATATCGTCATTTGAAGACACGGATCGGGGAGTCGACCGCCTTTTTGGAGAAGCTTTATGAAGAGAGCCGGGAGGCTCAGCTCATTCGAACGATTCCCGGGTTCGGGAAATATTTGGCGGTCCTGGTGGCGGTGGAGATCGCCGACATCAACCGGTTTACTGATGCGACTCATCTTCATGCCTATGCGGGGGTGATTCCCTCGATTCACAGCTCCGGCGACAGGACCCGTTATGGGACGATCGTGCGGGCGGGCAACGGCTGGTTGCGCTGGACGGCGGAGGAGGCGGTCTGGCAGGGATCCGGGCGGATTATGATCTTCGTTGTTTTTTTGAACGGCTGGCCCGCGGAAAAGGTGCTATCAAAGAGAAAGTGGCCAGGGCCCGGCGGTTGTTAACGATTATCTACAAACTCTGGAAGGACGCAATTACATTGCTTATCAGAGATAACTCGGCCGCCTTGAGAAATTCTTTAAAGGGCCTGAGAAGGTCGCATTGTTGTATAGGTTAAGGCGCCGGGACCTGACGTTAAAGTGCGTGCGGACATAGCCTTCGGACTAAAGGAACGGATAGAAGGATGGTCCACAAGACCTAAAAAGAAGAGAAACGAAGAAAGGAGAAGAAAAGAAAAATAGTCCTTGCATCACATCATCATAGACATAGGTCCCGCAGGCAGCGATGCCGAGAAATTTCTTCAGGCGGCTATAGGCGACGGCGCTGATGCCCGTTGACCGCACCGCGCCAAAGTCAATAAGCACCCTTTCCGGCTTCCGATGGCCGATCGCCACCAATGCTCTTTCCAGCCTGGTCATCATATCAGCCTTAAGTCCTCGTTCACCCATGAAAGGATGACGTCGGATCGAAGGCCAGCCCCATCTTCTTTTTCTGAGGCATGTCTTCGACGAGGCCGCCGGAACCTCACACCGCATCTTGATCGATGCACACCCTGATCCGAAAGACTGCCGGGCCAAAGATGTCTTCGAGCTAATACCCAGGGAGCGGGCCGCTAATCGATGACAAAGCCAACCCAGATATTGGGTTTCTGTGTCTCGTCCAGAACCCTCAGCCGGAGCACTTTGCCCCTTTCAGTGTTGACAAATTCCAAGGCAAACTATATAAAATCTCGGGCCAGGCCATGGAGTTTGATGTTTCCAATCAAGCCCTTGTGCTCGTCGGACAGAGGGCCCATGTCCATCGATCCCTGTTTTCGCTGATTTGAATGGATAATGAGCGGGTCGTCTCGGCAAGCCGTGAAAAAGTTGGATTAACAGGCATCCTGAAATCGATGTGCCGACATTTCAACTCAGTGAACCAAGAAAGGAGGTTGCTATGTTGTATTCTTTGAAACCAATACGATTCTTGGGCGTTCTCATCTTGGTCATCTTTGTTTCCGGAGCCAAGATTTCATGGGGATCAGACGGTTCACAGCCGGATCTATTCAAAAACATGACCTGGCGCCAGATCGGCCCGGCCTGTTTTGGCGGACGCATCGATGATGTCGAGGCGGTGGTCAACAATCCTAAAATCATATTCGTGGGCACGGCTTCCGGAGGCATTTTCAAGACGGAAAACAACGGCATCACTTGGCGGCCCGTATTTGATGAGGAAGGGACCTCTCTTTCCATCGGAGACTTAGCCATCGCCCCCTCGGACCCAACCATTGTCTGGGCCGGAACGGGCGAACCCAACGGCCGGCAGAGCTCTTCCTGGGGAGACGGCGTTTACAAGTCTCTTGATGGAGGGGAGAACTGGAAATATATGGGACTCAAGGAAACCCAGCGTATCGGTCGGATCGTGATCCATCCTCAAAATCCAGACATCGTTTTCGTGGCGGCTCTCGGCCATCTCTGGGGGCCTAACCCTGAAAGAGGCCTTTACCGGACCTTGGATGGAGGAAAAACCTGGGCCAAAGTGCTGGAGATCAACTCCGATACGGGAGTGGTCGATGTCGCCATGGAAGACAATGGCCGGATCCTATACGCCGCCGCCTATCAGAGCCGGCGGAGAGCCTGGGGATTCGTGGGGGGAGGCCCGGGGAGTGGCATTTACCGATCCTTGGACGGAGGCAGCACGTGGGAAAAGATGACTCATGGATTGCCCGGGGGCGATACGGGCCGCATAGGTCTCGCCATAGCACCCAGTCATCCTCGCATCGTCTATGCCATCATTGAGAACAAGAACGGTGGAATCTTCCGCTCGGAAGATCGCGGTGAGACTTGGACGCGGATGAATGATTTCAACCCCCGTCCCATGTATTACAGCCAGATCCGCGTGGACCCCAAAAATCCCGACAAGATCTGGGTCCTGGGCACTCTTCTCTCCGTTTCGATCGACGGGGGGAAGACCTTCACCAGTGAGAGAACCGGAGAGAAAATCCACGTGGACCATCACGCGCTCTGGATCAATCCCCGCGATCCGGATCATATGATTCTGGGGAATGACGGGGGACTTTACATCACTTATGACGGAGCCAAAAACTGGCATTTTCTAGACAATTTGCCCATCGGACAGTATTACGCCATCGGCATCGATGCGCGTTCTCCGTACTGGATCTACGGCGGCACGCAGGACAACGGAAGCTGGGGTATCCCCAGCCGGACCTACAGCCGGCTTGGAATCATGAACAGTGATGTCGTTAACATCTCCTACGGGGATGGATTCTACACCGCCGTCGACCCCACAGACCATACCATCATATACAACGAATCCCAGAACGGAAGGCTCTATCGTGTCGACCTCATCACCAGAGAGGAAAAGGGAATACGGCCCGTTCCCGAGGATCCTAAAGAGAAGTACCGATGGAATTGGAGCTGTCCCCTGATCATCTCCCCGCATGACCCCAAAACCGTGTACTATGGGGGGAACAAGCTTTTCAAGACAA
This sequence comes from uncultured Eubacteriales bacterium, assembly GCA_964429695.1. Classification (GTDB taxonomy): domain Bacteria; phylum Acidobacteriota; class Aminicenantia; order Aminicenantales; family Aminicenantaceae; genus CAYSCS01. Next base: position 13,395 of record CAYSCS010000063.1, on the reverse strand, counting down.
CCGACGGGGGGCATAGCTGGCAAGTCATCAGTCCCGATCTCACCAAAAACCAGGACTGGAAAAAGATCCCCATTATGGGAGTTGTTCGCAGCGATGACACTCTTTCCCGAGACGACGGTGTGGCTCACTATGGAACCTTGACCACGATATCCGAATCGCCTTTGAAGAGAGGTTTGATCTATGTGGGCACGGATGACGGAAATGTGCAAATGACCCGGGATGGAGGCGAGACCTGGACGAACCTGACAGCCAAATTCCGCCTTCCGGGCGACCGCTGGGTGACTCGCGTCCTGGCCTCCTCACACGGCGAAGGCACCGCCTATGTTTCCTTCTCCGGGCATCAGGACGACGACTTCACACCCTATATTTTCAAGACCACCGATTTCGGCGCAACCTGGAACTTAATCTCCAAAGGCATTCCATACGGGATGGTGGTCAATGCGGTGGCCGAACATCCCCGCAATCCGAATCTGCTCTTTGCCGGTACGGAATTCGGTCTGTTCGTCACACTGGACGGAGGATCCCATTGGATTCTCGCTGGAGGGGGGCTGCCGCGAGCGCCGGTGGATGACATTGTCGTCAACGCAAGGGAAAACGACCTCATCCTCGGAACCCATGGCCGCAGCATCATCATTTTGGACGACATCACTTTTCTCGAAAAGGCTGACTCAGCGACCCTCGCTTCCGAGGTCCATTTGTTTCCTCCCCGCGAAGCCGTGCAGTTCTATGAAATGAGAGAACTTCCCCCGCCGGGAGCCTCTAAATTCTCGGGTCCAAATCCCGACTACGGAGCCCTGATCACCTACTATCTCAAAAATGACCCCCCTCTCGAAAAAGATGAATCTAAGGCGACAAAGGAGAAAAAGGACAAAGATGAGGCCGGGGCGAAGCCCCCCACGATGCCTACAGTCAAGATCACCATACTTGACGCCGAGGGCAACACCGTGCGCGAACTCGAAGGGCCGGACAAAAAAGGCATGAACCGCATCAGCTGGGATCTTCGGTATCCTCTCCCCTTTGAGGCCAAGAAGGATGACGAGGGATGGTTCGGACCGCACAAGGGACCCTTTGCGCTCCCGGGAGAGTACACGGTCAAGCTGGTCGCTCGAGGTCAAGAGCTGACGCAGAAACTCGTCGTCAAAATCGACCCCGAGGCGAGAACGACCGCTGAAGCCTTGCGGGCAAGGTATGAGGCGAGTCTGGACGCCAGCGAGCTGCAGCGCGCTTTCAAGGAGGCCCAAAAGGCCGCCGAGACAGCCTCGAAAGAGGTTGAACGGTTGAAACAATCGCTCCAGGAGGCAGTGAGACCGCCCCAAGAAATAGCCGTCAAGATAAAGGAGTGGGAAGATAAATTCAAAGAGGTGAGCAAGGAATTTAAAGGAGGATGGGAAGGACCGGAGTTCGAGATAATGGATTTGGCCGGGCAGCTTCAAGCTTCGACGTCCGCACCGACAGAGGCCCAAATGAGAACCCTCGCCCAGCTTCGCGATAAACTGGTGAAAAGCATCGCTCAGCTGAATGATCTCATCATCCAGGACCTTGCCGGTATGCAGAAGCTTCTGGAGAGCCATGGCATCCGGACTTCCGTCGCTAAGCCGATCGAACCCCCGAAAAAAAGATAAGACTCCAGGTCATTCGTCCGCCCTGGCGTTCTTTTCACCTTCGGATTGTTCGATTTCCATGGCGTTATTGACAAAACTCGCCCGGGTTGCCATCATAATAATCGTCCATAATGTCCAGGAAAAAACGGAAAAAACTAAATCGCAAAAAGTCGTCTCCTCAAACACCAGCCGCGAAAACGGCCGCTCCCGAAAGATCACCGTCTCCCATTGGCAAAGCCAATCTTCATTTGGGCAAACAGAGAGCTCGGGAGAGTGGGAAAAGGGTTGTTTCGCATGTCGGCACGTTGATCCTTGTTGTGGCCGCACTCGTTCTTTATTTTTTATGGCCCAAGTCCACTCATCGCGTGACCCCCAACCCCAATCTAAATGTGCTGCTCGTCACCCTGGACACGACCCGCGCCGACCGCATCGGATGCTACGGTTACAAACTCGCCGAAACACCAAACCTAGACTGGCTTGCCTCGGGGGGTGTGCGATTTGCCAAGGCCTACTGCCAGGCTCCCCTCACTCTTCCGTCACACTGTTCGCTTCTCACGGGAACCACCCCGCTTTTTCACCGCGTTCGCAACAACGGCTTTTACTATCTCGCTGCGGATCAAACGACTATCGCCGAAGCCCTGAAAGAAAAAGGCTTTCAGACAGCCGCTTTCGTCAGTTCGTTCACCGTGGATTCTCGGTTCGGCGTCGACCAGGGATTTGATGTCTTCGATGACGATTTTCTCGAGACAGGAGCCACCAAGAATTTCACCTCGGAAAGAAAAGCGGAAAGGGTTTTTTCTGCCTTCAGCCGATGGTTCGACGCCTGGAGCGGAAAAAAATTCTTCTGCTGGGTCCACTTTTTCGATCCCCACATTCCCTACAATCCTCCCTCCCCTTACAAAGAGAGGTATGCCGACAGGCCTTATGACGGGGAGATCGCCTACATGGACTATTACCTGGGCCGGACAGTGGACAAGCTCAGAGAGAAGGGGACCCTCGAGAATACTCTGATCATCTTGGCCGGAGACCATGGTGAAGCCCTGGGGGAGAAGAACGAAGTCGACCACGGGCTTTATATTTACGACGTGACCATGCGCGTTCCTCTCATTTTATATGCTCCGTCTTGCCTTCCTCGGGGGTTGACTCTGGACAGCAAGGTCCGTCTGATCGATATCCTGCCCACCGTCTGCGACCTACTGGAGATCCCCATCCCTGAGGGGGTACAAGGGACGAGCCTGCGGCCCTATCTAGAGGGGAAAAAGAAAGACGACCTTCCCGTCTACATGGAAACCTATATGCCGAGGGAGTACTACGGATGGTCCGAACTCATTGGTCTCATCGACGGGGACTGGAAATTCATCCAGGCTCCTCGGTCCGAACTCTACAATATCGAGGAGGATCCCGGCGAAGACAGAAACCTCATCGCCGAAAACGCAGGCATCGCCTCGAGCTTAGGGAAAAAGCTGAAGGCCTTCATTGAAAAATACTCCTCCTCCATGGGGCCAGCGAAGCGGACTCTCTCCAGAGAAGAGCAGGAAAGACTGCGCTCCTTGGGATACATCGTGGGGGAGTTTGAGGGAGGCGCGTCCCGGCAAGATCTGCCCGATCCCAAGGACAAGGTCGACGAATATTCGATTTTTGCCCATGCCAGAAAATACGAATATGAGGAGAATTTTGAGCTGGCCGAAAGGAATTATAAGGAACTCATCAAGTTGAACCCCGACTCCCCCTGGAACTATGTCTATCTGGCACTTCTCTACGAGAGGATGGGTCGACTCGACGATTCCCTTCAGCTCATGGAACAGGCCCGAAACAGGCTCCCCGATTCTCTCGTGGTTCTCTCGAGGTTGAGTCTGTTCTACATGAAGACGATGAAACCCAAGGAGGCCTTCGAAACAAGCCAGGTCGTTCTCCGCATTGATCCCCAATATTTCGATGCCCTGTACTCCTCGGCCATCGCCCTCGTCAATATGGGGAGATGGAAGGAGGCTCTCGGCTATTTCGAAAAAGCCCTGGCCATCGAACCGGAGAACAAGCCGATTCGGATCCAGTATGCGTATTGTCTCTACGCCCTCAACCGAGGAGAAGAAGCCTTGAAGGTCTATCTGAAATTGCTCGAAGAATATCCCAATGACCCCATTGTCTACAGAGAGATTGGCATCCTGTATGATTCCATGGGAGAACTGGAAAAGGCACGCGAAAGCCTGAAAAAAGCGGTCGAGATCGATCCCTCTCCCACCGCCTATTACAACTTTGCCGTCGCCTTGGAGAAAAATGGGGAGCTCAAAGAGGCCGTCCGCTATCTGAAGTTGTATCTGGAGACAACCAGAGAGGGAGATTCGGAAATGAAGGCCGAGGCTCAGCGAGCTCTGGCCCAGTGGGAAGCCCGGCTGCGCCGGCAGCAGAAGCCCTGATTGTCAACGACAAGATGAGGAATCAGTCTTGAGCCCAGAAAATACAGGCAGATGGAGAAACCCGGATTGGTCCGCATGAAAATCAACATTCGGAGCCGCTTTTGGCGAGAGAAGTCTCTCCTCATCGGCGGGCTGACCGGCCTTCTTCTGGGCCTCTCTTGCCAGGCACCGGAAAAGGTCACAAGGGACAGAAACCTCAATGTCCTTCTCATAACCTTGGACACGACAAGGGCGGACCGGATCGGATGCTACGGTTACAGCGCAGCCAAGACTCCGGCCATCGATGCGCTGGCCGCCGAAGGTGTTCGTTTCGTCAACGCTTACTGCCAAGTCCCCCTGACGCTCCCTTCCCACTGTTCCCTCATGACCGGCAAGTATCCGGTTGAACTCGGAGTCCACAACAATGGATTCTATTTTTTGAGCCCGGACTTCGTGACGCTGGCCGAGCGGCTGAAAGAGGGAGGCTATCGGACAGCGGCCTTTGTCGGTTCCTTCACCGTTGATTCTCGATTCGGACTCGACCAGGGGTTTGAGGTCTACGATGATCAATTCTCCAAACTGAGCGCCTTGAAGAATTTCCGAGAAGAAAGAAGCGCCGAGGCTGTTTTTGACGCATTCTCTCGGTGGCTGGAGGATAATTCGCACGAGAAATTTTTCAGCTGGGTTCATTTTTTCGACCCGCACAGCCCTTACCTTCCCCCCTCTCCCTATAAGGAAGAATTTGCCCATAATCTTTATGATGGCGAGATCGCCTACATGGATGCTCATATCGGAAAAATCCGAAACCTCCTCGAACAAAAAAAGATCCTGGACAAAACCCTTGTCGTCCTCGCCGGCGACCACGGCGAGGCCTTCGGGGAAAAAGGCGAAGTTGATCATGGCCTTTTTCTCTATGATTCGACAATCAAGGTTCCGCTCATCTTCTACGCCCCGAATCGCCTGCCCCGGGGCGTCGTTGTGGATTCAAGGGTCAGGCTGATCGATGTCATGCCCACGGTGCTGGACATGGTCAAGCTCAAAGTGGAGAGCGGCTCTCCTGGAAAAAGCCTTCTCCCTCACCTGAGCGGTCAAAGGAGAGCCGACCTGCCTTCCTATTTGGAAACGTACGCTCCTCGTGAGACCTTTGGCTGGTCAGAGCTTTTGGGTTGGATAGATGGCGATTGGAAGTATATCCAAGCGCCCAAGCCAGAACTCTACAACCTGAAATCAGATCCTGTCGAAGAACGGAACGTGATCGATGAGGAGAAAAGAATTTCAAAGGACATGAAAAAAGAGCTGGACGCCTTTCTAAAAAAATTCTTCTTCGCGGAAAGGAGAGGAGCGAGGCGGCTGACCAAGGAAGAGGAAGCGAGGCTGCGGTCCCTTGGCTATTTGTCGGGCGAGGCAAAAAGTGGCTCGCCCACCCGACCACTGCCTGATCCGAAAGATAAAAACGGTGAGTTCCGGCTCTATTTTGAGGCCAAGCAGCTCGAGTCCCAAGGGGATTTTGTGGCCGCCGGCCAGATCTACGAGCGTCTCATCCAGTCGAGTCCCGAGGCGCCCTGGAATTATGTCTATCTGGCCCTTACGCTTGAAAAGAGAGACTTGATGGAAGAGGCCATCCAGACCCTGGAGAAAGGCTTGGAGAGAAACCCGGGTTCGATCATTCTTCTTTCCCGGTTAAATTTTTTCTATCTGGCGGCGGGAAATGCGCAGAAGGCGTTGGATACCTGCCGGATTATCTTGGACATCTATCCCCGCGATTTCGATGCCCTTTTCATCTCAGGTTCAGCCATGTGGCGAACACATCAGTATGAAAAGGCGGCCAGTTTTTTTGAGAAGGCCCTCGAAATTGAGCCCGAGAACAGTGTCCTTCGCTTCCGGTACGCGAATTGCTTGGCCTCCCTCGGCAGGACTGAGGAGGCGCTGAAGTTATATCAACGTTTGCAGCAAGAATTCCCGGAAGACTATAGAATCCATCACGAGATGGGCCTGGCCTTTAGTGCTACAGGAGATTTGGTCAAAGCACGGGAACACTTCCAAAGAGCAGTTGAGCTCTATCCGTCCGATGTCACTTATCTCAACTTCGCCATCATTCTCGAAAAAATGGGCTCTCTCGAAGAAGCCATCCGCTATTTGAAGCTCTATCTCGAAGCGAGTCCGGAGGACACTCCCCAAAAGCGGCGAGTCCAAAGAACTCTGGTCGAATGGGAAAAACGTCTCCTCAAGCGCTAATATTCACTCGGAAAAACTCCGAAGTTTTTTCGGGCAACCAATATTCAATATTTTGGATGAAATTCAATTTTTTGGATAACCATGACGCAAAGAGCAATGTAGCATAATTGTAACTTATTGATTTAAAATAATTTGTCAAATATGCACTTTTCATCGAAAATGGCACGAATCTTGCTTGTAGGAGAAAGAATTTTTTTACATTAATAGGAAACTTCGGAAGGAGGTGCGTATCGAGAAGGACAGTTTTTTGGGTTAAGGGCTTGGAGCACTTTTCGTGCTCTGTGAGGTTAAGTACTCTAAGCCAAATCGCAATCGAGCTTAGGATAATGGAAATGAGGAGGTAGTAGAGTGAAGTTTAAAATTTCAGTGTTTATTGCACTGCTATTCCTAGTCACTTCGCTGACATTCGCTCAAGTCGGTGACACCGGAACCTTTGTCGGCGATGTGACTGATTCGGAAGGAAACGCTCTCCCGGGCGCACAAATCACGGCAGTCAACATCCAGACCGGCCTGACCCAGAGCACGCTGACAAACGAAAGAGGAAGGTATCGGCTGGAGAGGCTCCCGCGCGGCCTCTACACCTTGACCGCGACTCTGCAAGGATTCAAGACCACCGTCCGGAAAGGGCTGGAGCTCTTCGGAGGCGCCGTGACAACCGTCAATCTTGTAATGGAGCTCGGTGCTCTGGAAGAGGAAGTGACGGTCGTGGGTGCAACGCCGATTGTCGAAACCACCCGGACTCAGGTTTCCACGGTCATGACGGAGAAAGAGCTGCTGAGCTATCCGCAGGCCAACAGAAATTACCTGCATCTCATGGCCTATGCGCCGGGGACTCAGCCCGATGCTCCCGTCATCGGTGCCACAACGGGTTATGCAATAAACGGCATGCGGGGCGAGTCCAACAACTACATGCTCGACGGCATCAACAACAACGACATGACCGACAACACCATGCAAACCACGCTGCTTCCCCCGGAGGCGATTCAGGAATTCCGGCTGGTGACCAACAACTTCAACGCCGAGTACGGTCGGAACACGGGCGGCATTCTTAACGTAGTCATGAAGTCCGGGACCAACGAACTCCATGGCAGCGCCTGGGGTTTTTTCCGGGGAGACAGCGCCTTTTTCCGGTCGGCCGACTGGTTGACGAAAAAACGAGAGCCCTACAAGAGATACCAGTACGGAGCCACCCTGGGCGGCCCGATCGTCAAGGACAAGACTTTCTTCTTTAGCACCTTTGAAGCCATCGACGAGGAAATCGACTACGCGACTTCCTGGTGGCTGTTGACGCCGCAGGCCATCGCCGCATCTTCCGGTGTGGCCCGGCAACTCATGGACAAGTTTGGAGCCAACTATCCTGTGCCGACCTATGATTTCGTGGACAAGAACGGAGACGGCATCCCGGATTATGGAAGAGGCAACTACACCTATACCGATTCGCTGAAAGGGTATTTGGGCGGGGTCAAGATTGACCATATTTTCAGCGAAAAAGACCGGGTGGCCCTGCGCTGGATGTACAACTACAGGAAAACGGCCAGCGGCAACGGATATTCCGGCTACTATTGGACGCCGGGGAAAACACTGGACCAGCCCAACCAGTTCCATACGGGAGGCCTGACCTGGATGCACATCATCAGCCCTACGGCTTACAACGAAGTCAGGCTTGGCTACAAAAGGGATAAGTGGGAATGGGCCATTCAGGATGATTCGATCACCTACGTGTCCTTCAACGACGAGCTGCATGCCTTCGGTGATCCCGGATATCCTATGCTCCAAGTCAACAACACTTACCAACTGACCGATGTGCTGAACATCCAGGCTAAGGATCATAACCTCAAGTTCGGAGTTGAACTCACGCACTGGCGAGTCAAGTCCATGTTCGATGCCTTCGTCAATGGCTATTACATTTTTGATGACGGTCTGGCTTTTCTCGCTAATGCTCCAGCTGCCTATTTAATCTTGGGAGCCGATCCACCGGAAAATCCGGATAATCCTTACTTGCCGGGTGATGCCAAGCGAGCTGACTTGTGGAAAACCGGCTTCGGACTTACTCTCAGAAAATGGAAAGGCTATGAAATCGGCCTCTTTGCCCAGGATGACTGGAGAATCAGCAAGAGGCTAACCATCTCCTACGGCTTAAGGTGGGAATTCTACTCCGTTCCCAAAGAATACTCTGGCGTCGGTATCGCCCAGCCGATGTTCGGCACGCAGCAGGGCTTCCTCAACACCCTAGCAGGTAAGCTCGACCTCACCGAAGGGACTTGGAACGAGGAGGGGCTTAGATACATGATTTTTGGTGGGCGTCAGCTGGCCGGCAAGGGGCTCTGGAACAACTATTATGGAAATTTTGCACCCAAAGTGAGCTTTGCCTATGACCTCACAGGAGATGGAAAGACCTCTTTGAGAGCCGGATACGGGATTTCCTACGACAGACAGATGAACCGTTCCTATGAGAATGACCGCTTCAACTATCCTAACTTCGCCTTCAACTCGTTCCTGGGAAGCCCATGGGGCGGACCTGTCGATTTTTACCTCAAGCTGCCCGGAGTCCAGGTTCCTGTTAAGGCCGCAGGTGCCGTGCGCGTCTCCCTCCGTTGGATGGATCCTGAGCTGAAACCTCAGATGGCTCACAACTGGATGGTCGGGATTCAGAGAGAATTGGGGCCCAATTTCAGTGTGGAAATCGACTACACCGGCTCAGCCGGCCGGAGAATCGGCGGCATCATGAGGATCAACAGGGTGACGGGTGACAGAGCCGACGGGAGATACGACGGCATCAATCCCTATGTCAATATCCGCGATGGAAACTTCCGGACGAACCGTTTTTATTCCAACTACCACGCCGGACAGATCATTCTCAACAAGAGATTTTCCGATGGCTGGTCATGGTACGCTGCTTATACTTACGGGGTGGCCAAAGATCTGTCGTCGATTTATCAGGGAATCGTGCTCAGTCAGGCAGTCGAAAAAGATTATTGGGATTTAGACTACGGCTATGCTGATTATGACCACAGGCATCGTATCGTGGGCGGGTTCGTGTACGAAATTCCGTTTTTCAAAAATTCAAAAAACAGCTTCCTGCGCAACGTGATCGGCGGGTGGCAGGTCAGCGCCTCCTATCACTGGACTTCCGGCCGGCGGTTTAACATTTTCACGCCTGGTTCTTCGCGCTATGACTGGAACCTTGATGGCCAGTGGGGAACTGACCGACCCCTTTGGCTCGGTGGATCAGATTATAACGAAGCCATCATCAAGGGCAGTGGGGATAACCCGCCGTCTGTGAATCCAGATCTCTTTGCTGTTCCCAGTCCGCCCAAGTTCGTGGGCGACATGTCCTATTACAACCAAAATATCGTACCCAGAAATGCTTTTACCTGGTTTCCAACCTACAACATCGACCTCTCGCTCCAAAAGAACTTCGTCATCCCAGTCGGTAGCCGGGACTTCAACGTGCAACTCATCCTCGACGTGTTCAACGTGCTAAAGAGCCAATTCTGGAACTTGCCGGATATGACCTGGGGGTTATCGACTTTCGGCCGCGTTTACCGGAAATCCGGAGACAGAATCGCCCAGATTTCGCTGCGGTTCATGTTCTAGCTCTGAAGAACACGCGTAAGCGCGCAAACGGCCCCGTCCCCGCCGGCGGGGACGGGGCCTTCTTTTTCTTCCCCAAACGGTGTTCAAACTGAAGAGCAATCTTCCTCCTCAGCTTTGTATTCCAACTTTCTAATTCTGTTTGTTTTTCGAAGGCTGCCGCATCTTCACAGAACTCGCGGAGTCCGGTTGACGCTCTCGAATTCTTGTGCTAAAAATTGGCCATTGTGCCTCTCGACATAGCTTTAAAAGGAGAAAAGGATGCGAAGAGTTTCGTTTGTGTTCTGCCTCGCGGCTTTTAGTCTTTTTTCTTCTGCGGCGGGCCAGGATCTGGCTCTCCGGGGCGGAACCGTTCTGACCATCACCAAGGGTAAGATTGAAAACGGCACTGTGCTCATCCAGAACGGCAAGATTTCGGCCGTGGGCCGTGATGTCTCGATTCCTCCGGGAATCCGAGTGATTGACTGCTCGGGAAAGTACGTTCTTCCCGGGCTCATCGACAGCCATTCTCACATCGCCTTTGATTTCGGGGATGTCAACGAGACCACAGATCCGGTGACGCCTCAGGTCTGGATGAAAGAGGCGCTGGACCCCGAGGACCATCAAATCTTGACCACACTCGCTGGCGGCGTGACCACGGTCAAGACCATGCACGGTAGCGCCAACGTGATCGGAGGGGTCAACGTCACCATCAAGCTTAAACCCAATGCCCTGCCCGAAGAGATGATTGTCCCCGGGGCTCGCCATCAATTGAAGTTGGCTCTGGGTGAGAATCCCAAACGGTTTTACGGCCAGGAGCAGGGCCGCCTTCCTTCAACAGGGATGGGAAATGCCTATGTTCTACGCAAAGCGTTTATCGAAGCCCAGGAGTACAAAGCCCAGTGGGACAAATACGAGAGGGAAAAGAGTGAAGGCAAAAAAGATCTCGTGCCCCCCAAGAAAGACCTTAAAATGGAAACTTTAAAGATGGTCTTGGAGAAAAAGCTCGCCATCGACTGCCACACCTATCGGGCTCACGAGATTGTCTGGATCATTAATTTTTGCCAGGAATTCGACCTAGTCCTCAAGCAGTTGAGCCACTGTGTCGACGGCTACAAGGTGGCGGACATCATGGCCAAAGCCGGAGTCACCTTCGGCGGCTGGGTTGATTGGTGGGGCTTCAAAGAAGAAAGCTATGACGGCTGTCCTTACGGATTCAAGATTATGCATCAGGCTGGCGTGAACATCGCCATCAATTCGGACAGCCCTGACGAAGGCCGCTACCTCTTCCGGAATGCGGCTAAGGTCTTGAAATACAATGATATCCCGGAGGATGAGGTGCTCAAGATGATCACCATCAATCCGGCCAAGTCTCTCGAGCTCGAAGACCGCATCGGCAGCATCGAAGTTGGCAAGGACGGCGACATCGCTGTCTTCGACAAGCATCCTCTGGATTCCACGACCAGGTGCCTGATGACAATAGTCGAAGGCAAAATCTACTTCGACGAAGCCAAAGACAGCCTGACGGCGAAAGGAGGGGTCCGATGAACAAGAAAGCGCGCTATGGCTGTGCCTTCGCCGGCTTGATCCTGTTGGCGGCCCTGGCCACGGCGGGGGAAACTATTCTGATCGTGAACGGCCACATCAGACCTGTGATCGGCAAGCCGATCGAGACCGGATGTCTTCTCATCGAAAACGGGAAGATCGCGAAAATTGGAACCGCCATTCAAGCTCCTCCTGAAGCCACGGTCATTGATGCTCAGGGACGGATAGTTTTCCCCGGAATTATCGCCGTGATGACCGCAATCGGCGTGACCGGCCGTCCTGGGGCCGGAAACGATGTCGATGAATTGGGGGTGACCACGCCGCAGATGGATCCCTACGACGCGATCAACCCGGAGGATAGCACTATCGAAGTCACACGACTGGGAGGCGTCACCACGGCCATGACCGTGAGCGGCACCATGAACGTAATCAACGGAAAATCGGTCGTCATCAACCTGGACGGCAACCTGGCCGAGGAAATGATCCTCAAAAGGGACGTGGCCCAAGTATTCAACCTGGACGCCAAGGGTCAATCCATGTACGGGCCGAAGCGGCCAGGCTCCTATCCGGCCACTCATCCAGGCATTGTCGCGCTCGTTCGTGACCAGCTCTATCAAGCGAAGCTTTATGCCGAAAAAGCGGCGGCCAGGCCTAGAGAAGGAGAGAAAAAGGCGGCCAAAAAAGAAGATTCCGATTCCAGGCCGTTCCAAAAAGACCTGAGCATGGAGGCCCTGGTTCCCGTTGTTCAGGGGAAGATCCCGGTGGTTTTTATCACCAATAACGAGGTCAGCATCCGCAACGCTTTGAGGATCATCGAGGAGTATCACCTGAAGGGCATCATCTGGGCGCGCGCTGGCGTATTGAAGTATGCCGACCAATTGGCGGCCCAAAAGATTCCGGTCATTTGGGCAGGGACGACGACCATCCCCGACCGATGGGAACCCTATGACCTGAACTACCGCACGGCTTCTGTTCTGGCCGAGAAGGGCGTTCTCTTTTGTTTTGACCTTCAAGGCTTCGGCGTCAGTTCCCATAACGTCCGGAATCTTCCCGTGCCGGCAAGCATCTCGGTGGCCCATGGGCTTGCGGAAGAAGACGCCCTCAAGGCCCTGACCATCAACCCGGCTAAGATGCTTGGCCTCGATGATCAACTCGGATCGCTCGAGGAAGGCAAAATGGCCAATGTCGTCATCTGGAGCGGGAGTCCTATCCAGCTTCGCTCCCGGGTGGAGAAAGTGATTATCAAGGGCAAGATCATCCCGATGACCAGCTTCCAGACCCGCCTCAGAGATAAGTTCGAGAAAATCGTCGCAGAAAGGATGGCGGAAAAGGAATAGGTTTTTTTGTGCAAGGTCAGATACATTCGTGATACATAAGAATTCTTCCAGTAGGGGTGAACATTAATTTCTTTTCCCCCAAGAGAATTTTAATTATAAGTTTCTGGCCAAAGGACAATTTATTTGCTGGGTCACAGACATCAAAGAAACGAGCATTTGATCACCAAAAATCCAGAGTAAAGTGTCACTGACGTATTGACCCCATGCATTCCTTGTTGCCTCACGAGAAATTCTATATGAGAGCATATTCATTCCCTTACGTAAGAATCTATACGAAAATTTGTGCAGTGTCTCTTTGTTCTTTGTAGCCGCCACAGCCTGTCTTTTAGCCTCTCTATCTCTGTCTTTTATCTGAGTCTATCCCCAGCAGGGGAAAAGGCAACCTCTGTTTTATCCTTTCCAGAGCCTGGAAGGTCCAGACCTGAGCTCGATTACGTAAGGCCTCGGTTTCTACCCAACCGGAGGCCACATGGGTGGCGCTCAGGCTGATAAGATGACTTTCTGACCACAGTTGTGCAATAACCAGGAGGCAACGAATCCATTTCATATAGAATTTAGATGAGGCAATTCGCGCAGTTGCAAAGAGGGGCCGTAACCCGTAAAATAAGGCCGCCGGCTGAGGTTAGCTCGGCCGGTTGCGAGCGGGCATAACTCAGCGGTAGAGTGCCAGCTTCCCAAGCTGGGAGTCGCGGGTTCGAATCCCGTTGCCCG
>CAYSCS010000062.1:0-9508 GCA_964429695.1 uncultured Eubacteriales bacterium | reverse complement strand
TTCAAACGAAATCTTTGGATGGTCGTAGAGGATGTTTTTAAGCTTCAATCCCTTAGCACCTTGCATGGGGATGTCTATGCTGCCTTGAAGCTCTTGTTCAAGGGTATCAAAATGAACAATTATCTCTAATTTTTGTCCCATAATTTCGAGTGTTCCTTCCCAGCTTCCTTTAATTTTATCCTGAAATGAAAAGGGAGATTTTATGATTATTAATAAAATAAAAGAGATTATAACCATCACTTTGAACAATGTATTTTTCACTTCTTCCTCCCTTAAATTATATTTATATTATTCTATATTTTTTTTGATATGATACCAGTCTTATGTGTTTAAAGTCTTAAGCTCAAGAAAGAAACTTCCTATTAGAAATTACTTTATTTAAATTTTATTAACATAAATTATGGTAAGTAGTCTCTATACAATAATGAAAAGAATACTTGAAATTGAAAGATGGTTAGATAAATAGAGAGTACTTAGAAGAATGAAAGAGAGACGAAAGTAAACAGGATAGAAAAAATTATGGGGTTGATTAAGCTTGAATCTCTCATAGAAGCGAAGAACATTTTTAAAAGAAGTATTTCCTTTTTTTTTCATTTATATCCACTTTTTATATGCTTATTTTTATTTGTGATAAATTTTCTCTTTGGGAAATTACAATTTCAATACAAACTTTTTTTCTCTAATTCTGCAGATAAATTTTCAGGTTATTCCCATAATTTTACGTGCCTCAGAAGGTGAAGCTATTTCACGGCCCAATTCTTTGGCAATTGTTGCTATTTTTCTTGTTTCGTCTGCATTTCTTTTTGTCATTTCATCTCGATGAGGGTAAGTCCAGAGGTGATCTTCCATGCCTACTCGTACTCCATCAACTCCAAGCAACATGGCGAAAACTGAAAGTGAGAGCCAATTTCTTCCGCCTGCGCTAATAGAAATTATACTTCCTTCAGGCATCATCTTCATCATACCAAGGACATACATAAATCCCCATGGATCTGGGTATGTTTCTCCTGTGTTATGCATGCCCGGGCCAATTGACATGAGATATGGTCTTTGGAGGATGCCTGGTTTTATCAGCCATTCCTTGACATTATGTATTCCTTCCCAGTTGTGATTCATGAATTCAGGTTTAATTTTGTTATCTTGGAGATACGTTATGGTTAGTTGAGCATTTTTCTCTGTGGCTATAGTAATGTCCAAAGTACCGTCTACTTCCTCAAGGGCATAAGAAACAGGAGTAAAAATCGTTGATTCTATATACCTCCCCTTCAGCTTTTCCACAAATGGTTTGACAGATTCGAAACTGTAATCTGTAGCACCAGGAACATAACTTTCGCATGAGCTTGGCTGGATAATGACGTCTGGGCATTTATCAAGGATTCTGTCAATTATTTCCTTCAAAGTTTCAATTGAAGATCGAGGATATCCTTTTTCATTACGAGTGTGGAGGTGAACCATACAAGCTCCTTCTTCGTAAGATTGGATTGCCTCCCGAGCTATTTCCTCTGGGGAATAAGGCTGATTGGGATTCTGTCTTCTTGAAAAAAGAGCACCTGTGGGACAGACAGTAATCATCAATGGTTTATCCATGGTCAGGTTTTTTTCCTGACGAAGAACCATTTCAGCCCATTTTACGCCTTGCCACTCTTTCTCATTCATTTTTCCTCCTCTCTTTTATTTTTATAAGAAATACATATTTAGGGCGAGGTTCAATTTCGAGCAAAATCTTCTTCAGAAAGCAAATCTTTAGGAAAGAAATTATATCTGTATTCCTTGAAAAGCGGAATAACTTCAAACATGTTTATTACTTCTTGATATTTATCCCTTATTTTTCTTATAATCTCAACCTTTTTTTCATTTGACTCAACTTCAAACTCAACCTCCATATCCCATTGTCCGATTAGCTTGATGATTGCTACAATATTCTCATTCGTCCTTAAAAAATTCGTTATTTCATCCTTTTTTCTTTCTGTTATATTCTGAAATTTTATAAGAGCCTTATAAGCGGAAAAGGGCGTTTTTCTCAAATCTATAAGGGGCTTATACCCAAGAATCAAATTAATTTTTTCCATACGTTTTATTTTCTTAATAAGGGTGTTAGTATGGATTCCAACTTTTTGAGCAATTTCCTTATATTTTAATCTTGCATTTTCAGAAATGACGTTAAGAATTTGGAGATCGGTCTCGTCGCATTTAGCAAGTCTGTATTCTCTTCCAAACCAGTTTAAATCTTTTTTTCTTCTAGAAGTTTTGCTTAGATAATCCCTTCCTAAATCAAGTATCTCAACGGTAGTAAGAATATCATAATTTTTTATTTGCTGAGGAAATGAGTCTTGTAGATGTCTCATAAATTGAAAATATTGAATTATATTTCTCGCCATGAAATTTACGATTAAGTCCCATCTCCCGCCACATTCTACGAGCCATTCAACATTGGGATGATTGATAAGACAAAAGATTATATTTTCTTGGATTTTTGAGCTGGTATTACTCAGCCGAATCATCGTTCGATAATGGGTGTAACCGAGCATAGTAAAATTAATTATGGTATAAAAATTTTTAATAATATTCTTACTCAAGAGATTTTTGATTCTATATCTAGTAAGTTGACGGGAGATGTTTAACTTCGAAGCTAGCGCTGAGTAACTCTGGCGAGAATTTATCTCCAATTCTGCTAGCAATTTTAAATCAATCTCATCTAAAATCATTTTTATTTATTATTATTTAAAGTACATTAAATTTTATTTTTTATTTTTACTTTAAAACATTTTTCAATTTAAATCAATAATTATTGTAAAAAATATCTTGACTTTTGTTTTCTTTTATATTACTTTTCCTCATATGAGATGGGGTTTAATTAAAACGATAATAATCGATAATAATAAATTCATCATACGGAGGGACCATGAAATTTATGAGAATTCAAAAAATTTTCATTCTGATTACTTCTCTTTTAGCTCTTTTTTTCTTAAACTCTTATTCTCAAGTTCTAACAGGTTCTGTTAAGGGGGAAGTAACGGATGAGGAGGGAGCTCCTCTTCCGGGGGTGGTAGTTGAGCTTTCAAGCCCTGTTCTTCTGGGAGGAGTGCACACTCAAATAACAAATGTTAGCGGGATTTATCGTTTTGTTAATTTACCGCCTGGGATGTATAAACTCGTCTTTAAACTTCAAGGGTTTCGGACAGTAGAGAGGCTCGATATAAAGGTGACTGTGGGAAAGACAGTCATAGAGAATATAACTATGAGACAAACAGCTTTAGAAGAGTCGGTTACTGTTACTGGAGAGGCGCCAGTTATTGATGTCACGAAATCAGGTTTTTCTACAAATTTTGATACTAATCAGATTAATAAATTGCCATCAGGTCGTCATTCTTTATTCGATATAGCCAAGCAAGCTCCCGGTATCGTAATTGGAGATGCTTATGAAAATGCGCCTGGTATTATTGCGACAGGGTCCAATGAAGAATCTAACTCAATCCAATTAGATGGATTAGATATATCGAACCCAAGGCTTGGGGTTCCTATTCTTTTTCCAAGTCAAGATATTATTACTGAGGTAGAAGTGATTTCTGCGGGCGCTCCTGCTGAATATGGACAATTCACTGGAGCTGTGGTTAACATCGTATCTAAATCAGGTGGGAATAATTTTTCTAGTTCAATGAGCTATTATGGTCAATATGAAGCATTGACATCTGATAATAATCCTAATCCAGATGAATTTTTTTCTTATAAGAGACATAAATTTCTGGATTTTTCCTTTAATTTAGGCGGCCCAATTATTAAAGATAGGCTATGGTTTTTTGGTGCTTTTAATCTGAAGAGAGATGATAAAACACCTTGGAAATCTGACCCTGAATATCATTCGCCAGAGAAGGAAGATTTCTATTTTTTAAAGATTTCAGCACAAGTGGAATCAGCTCACAAGCTAACAGCTGTTTTTTCATACAGAAATTGGGGAATAAAAGAAGTTCCAACACCATGGGTTATGCCTGAATCGACAAGATTAAGAAAAAGAAAAATCCCCAACTGGAACTTCCAATATACTTGGTTGATAAGTTCAAATGCTTTTCTTTCATTTAAGACTGCAGGATTTAATGACACCAGAGATCGATTACCTATTATTGGAGGATTAGAGGCTCTTTCTAACCCTGTTCACTATGATTTAGCAACAGATGTCACTTCAAATGGAGTATGGTTTCCATACTTAGGTAAACATAGTAGATTGCAAGCTCACGCAAATGTTTCTTATTTTGCAGAGGATTTTCTTGGGGGAGATCATGAATTTAAATTTGGAGTCCAGTTTAATAGGGGAGAACACCATCAGATTTGTGATTATAGCGGAGACAAGGTTTACTATGATTACCTTGGCCAGCCTTATATCATGTATTACCATAAAGCTAACCGTTACGGAGGTCAGGTTGATACGGTAGGAATTTTCATTGACGATTCTTGGGAGATAGGAAGCAGATTAACTCTAAATATAGGCTTCCGATATGATGACACAAGAGGGGATTATACGGAAGAAAATGTATGGATAAACTGGAGAGAAACAGATGAAAAACTGCCAGGGATACCTGATTTAGTTGTGTGGAAAAATTTTTCTCCTCGTATTGGACTTGTATATCAGATCACTTCAGATAAAAAAACGATTATGAAGGCTCACTACGGTCGCTATATTGAATTTCTCTCCGCGGGTACCTTCAATGCTCCTGGGCCTTACAATGCTGATTGGTATGCTTATTATTGGGATGGGGGACAATGGGTAGAATATCTTCATGTGCCAGGCACAGAAGCATGGGGAGTGGATAAGAAGCTCAAAGCTCCTTCTGCTGATCTTTTTACTCTTGGTATAGAGAGGGAAATAATAGCGGATCTTTGTGTTGGAATTCAGGGAATTTACAAGAAAGAAAAGAACTTAATTTCTTTCTGGAACGTGGGAGGAATATATGAGCAAATTCCTATGGTATCTCCCCACAACGGAAAAACATATATGGTATATAATCAGATTAATGTAGGGACGAATAAATATGAAATTACTAATGCGCCAGAACACTACCTTCTTTACAGAGGGTTAGTCTTCACCCTTATAAAAAGATACTCTAATAACTGGCTTTTAAATTCATCTTTATGTTATTCGAGGTCAGAGGGTCTTTCTCTATCTCAAGTTGCTATGGAAGAGGGAACTTACCAGAGTGGAATTGTTGCTCATGTGGGCTACTCAAAAGGAAAAGATCCCAATGATTATCTCAATGTTGAAGGACTCACAGTAAATGATAGACCTTGGCAATTTAAGCTTCAGTTTGCTTATAATTTTCCTCTCGATATATTGTTTGGAATACATTTTCAATACATGTCAGGAAGGCCTTATGCAGATTGGGTTAGAGTATTTCCCAACCAAGGACCAAGATGGATACTTGCCGAGCCCAGGAATAACGAAAAGAGGCTTCCATCTTTGAGTCTTTTAGACATTAGATTACAAAAATCTTTCCTATTGTATAAAGGTTTAGACTTGAGTGCTATAATCGATATTTTCAATGCGCTCAATGTGGATACTGTGCTTGCATGGGCTTCAACAAGATTGATTTCAGATTCATATAAAATTCCTTCAGTTATTGTGACCCCTCGGCAATTTCAGCTTGGAATTAAAATTGAGTTCTAATGAATATTTTAAAAACCAAAAAAGAGGAGAGAATGCATCTTAGAGAAAGAGAGAAAATATCAATCTTTCATTTATTGATATGTATTTTGATAATTTGCTGTAAATATAGAGATGTTAATTATGATGTATTAATTAAAAATGCACAAATTGTGGATGGAACAGGAAGAAGAACATTCAAGGGGAATATAGCAATTATAGGGGAAAAGATAGTTGAATTAGGAAGGGTAAAAGGAAAAGCTAAATTAGTCATAGATGCTTCAGGATATATCGCTTGTCCAGGTTTTTTTGACACTCACTCTCATGCGGACTTAAACATTCTTGAATATCCTCTCGCTGAGAATTTTATCATGCAAGGAGTGACGACTGTTTTAGGTGGAAATTGCGGTTTTTCTCAAGCTACACGTGAAGGCTTAAGATTTAATGATTGGATTAGGAAAGTCGAAAAAACAGGGGTTTCTATTAACCTCGCTCTTCTTATAGGTCATGCTGATTTGCGACATCATGTTATGGGGGAGGATTTTAAGAGAACGGCCACAAATAGAGAGATAGAGCTTATGAAGGGTTATGTAGAAGAGGCTATGAAAAGTGGAGCATTTGGATTGTCATCAACTCTTGAGCCTAGTACCGCAGAATATGCTTCTGTTAAGGAAATAGTTGAACTCCTAAAAATCGTAAATATTCATGGAGGCATATATTCTCCCCACACTCGCCATATGCAGAATCATTGGTGGTCGGAAGATGCTTCAGAATATAATTATGCAGTTTCACATACTTTCATTGGCGAAATCTTTGTTGGAAGATATCATGGAGTTCTTGAAGCGATCGAGATTTCTAAAAAGGCTAATAATACCCCTCTCCTTATTGCTCATTTTTTTCCTGTATTCATAACACCTCAACCTATCCCAGGATTCCTTCAGGAGTCACTTGCCAGAGCCACATTAGAAGAAATAATTGATAAGGCACATTCAGGCGGCTTGAAAATATTTTATAACATCATCCTCCCTAGTGAGAATCTGTGGGGGACAAGAATGCGGATCATTGACTCTTTTTATAAACCACCTGTTGGCCATACAATAAATGCTCCGCAGCCGCCTTGGTACAAAGAAATTTCGAAGCTTTCAAGAGAAGAGTTCATTCACAAACTCAAAAAAAAAGAATTCAGGAATGAGCTCAAAGAAATTATTTATTCGGGGAGATTTAAATTTGGAATGGTACATCCCTTGACTGATCCTTACTGGATGGATTGCTTCACTATATTATCCTGTTTAAATAAAAATTATGAGGGAAAAACTATCGGACAACTAGCTAGAGAAAGAAGTCCTGATGACATAATCAATGCTGTTTATAACGAATCTCTAAATGTCTTGTTTGATATCCTTGAAGAGGACGCTGGAACAATATGGTATCAAAGCCTGGATAAAAGAGCTTATGACGGATCAATTTCTGTTTTTTTAAAACATCCTTTTGCAGTACTTGGAATAGATAGCCTCTCAATTCCAAAGGATATTCTAGAAGATTTCGATGATATTACTCCAGGATTCTTTGCTACTTTCCCCTTCTTCATACGCCGCTTCGTAATAGAAAAAAAATTGCTTACTCTTGAAGAGGCGATAATGAAGGCAACCTCGATTCCATTTAAAAAAATTCTGGGAATAGAGGATAGAGGAATCTTGCGGCCTGGCACCTATGCAGATTTAGTCTTATTTGATCTAGAAGAGATTAAGATGAGAGGAGATTATCAAAATCCCTCAAGCCCCCCAGAAGGAATAAAATATGTTCTTATTAATGGAGAAATTGTTTATAAAGATAACGAGCATACAGGCAAGAAACCAGGAAAAGTAATCAGAAGAAAATAAATCGAATAAAATGAAAGTTGCAATTAATTCCCCTTAAGAGGAGCATATAAAAAGTTAAAGAATTTAATAGTGGAATAAGAAGTTAGGCCTCCTCATAATTAATTTTAGAAAGAAGAGAATTTATAAAGTCTGAATGTTTATTTCCTAAAGAAAAAACTAATTGAAAACGAAATATTATATTTAGAGATGAGCATGTATAGCTTCTATTTTATTTTTTTAAACAATGGAGATATATGTGAAATATAATAAATCAAAAATCTCGCTAAATCGTCATCATCAACTTGAGAAAGCGATTAAGACTCGCCACTTCTTCACACTTTCTTTTGGATGTATTATTGGAGTAGGCTGGATCATAATTCTTGGAGAATGGTTGAGTAAGGCTGGCCCACTTGGTACTATTTTAGCATTTATTGGGGGAGGGGCGCTGATGATGATGATCGGGTTATGTTATGCAGAAGTGGCAACTATGCTTCCAGCTTCTGGTGGTGAAGTTGTCTATGCTTTTGAAATATGGGGTACGAAAACTTCTTTTGCAATGGGATGGCTTCTTGCCCTTTCTTTCATTGCAACTGTGTCTTTTGAGGCAATAGCCACTGGATGGATTATTAATACACTGATTCCTGGAATTGAAGGAACGACACTCTATAAATTAGGAGGAGTAGCAATAAGACAGGGTGGTCTTTTTATTGGTCTTACAGGAATGGCTTTTTTAACCTTCATTAATTATAGAAGTATCAAATTTGCTGCAGTTTTTCAAGAAATTCTAACATATGCACTACTTATTATTTCTTTTGTTTTTATAATCGCAGGTTTGGTCTTGGGAAAGTTATCTAACCTGGAGCCTCTCTTTGCCAATTCAGGAGCAACGCAGGTTATTAAGGGAATAATATCTGTTTTTATAATGATTCCCTTCATGCTCTCTGGATTCGAAGTCATCCCTCAGACAGTGGAGGAAAAAGCTCCTGGAATATCTTTGAGGCTTGTAGGAAAAGTAATCCTCATTTCTTTAGCAACAGCCTGTATTTTTTATATTCTTTGTATATTATCCGCTTCGATGGTTATTCCTTGGAGGAATATCATTTCTCTTAATCTGCCTGCAGCAGGTGCCTTCGAGAAAGCTTTCCACTCTCCTTTAATGGCAAAACTAGTTCTATTTTCAGGTCTATGTGGGATTATTACTACATGGAACACTTGTTTCATAACGGCCACAAGGATTATTTTTGCCCTTGGCAGAGCACATATCATTCCTCCATTGTTCGGCAGAATACATCCAATTTTTATGTCCCCTTATTTCTCTGTCATTTTTGTTGGGATTTCTGGCTCTCTTGGATCTTTATTAGGGAGAGGCGCAATTGTCCCTGTTGCCAATGTCACAGGGGCTACGATAGCCCTTGCTTATGCATCCACATGTTTAGTGTTAATAAAACTTAGATGTAAGCGCCCTAAACAGAATCGTCCCTTTCGGGTACCTGGAGGTCTTGTGACGGCCGTGGGAGGTCTTTTAAGTTCTTTTCTGATGCTTTTTTTAGCCTTATATTATCCTTATATAAGCTCAAAAGAAAAAATGCCTTTGGAATGGATGATTATCTTTATCTGGGTAGCGCTGGGTTTTCTATTTTGGTTTTTTGCCAGGAAATTCCGAACACGACTGAGCGAATCTGAAAGATACAGACTGATCTTGGGAGCAGCCAAGGACGGTCAAGAAAAATAGGTAACATTCAATCAGGATAAGAGAAATAAAAAATTTTTAAACCCCTGAAAATTAAATAAATTTAATTTATAAGAAATCTTAGAGAGGGAAGTTCTAAATTTTATGTTGCAATAAAGGTCTAAAATAGATATTACTTAGAAGGTCTGAATGGTAGATTTAAAACATTTTAAGAAAATCTTATTTTCATGAACAAAGAGGAAGATAGAGTGAAGAGCGAAAAAACTCCATCTTTTAGGCCAGGGCTCGGAAAAGAAATAAAGCTACGTCATTTTTTCGTGCTTGGAT
>CAYSCS010000061.1:0-21242 GCA_964429695.1 uncultured Eubacteriales bacterium | reverse complement strand
GGTTCAGGCGTGAGGATGCGGAAGAGATAGCTCAAGCAGAATGAGAAACGCTTGAGGGGCTTTTTTAAGCTTTTAGGAGAGAAATTAATGTCAGAATTTGGAAAGAGGGCAAGCTTATTGCCCTTTATCAGAGAAGATTTTAAATGATTTGACACGGGTTTAACGATTCAAGACGAAATTATTTCTTCTCCTTCTAAAGAAACTATAACTCAGGAATTGATTGAGGACACCATAATTTATTATCGATGATTTTCATGCTTTATAACTCCACTTTTCCCGCATATACTGTCAATCATCCCTTATTTTTTTCGAAGAGAAATATCCGGGGGAAAGTGTTTAAAAAGTCTATTGTTTTGCTAAAGAGAGGAATTTATAAATTAAAAAAAGATTAAAATGGCGGAGAGGGTGGGATTCGAACCCACGATCCTGAATTCTCAGGATAGCGGTTTTCGAGACCGCCGCCTTCAACCCCTCGGCCACCTCTCCTCTCAATTTTTCCTCCTTTTCTTAAAAAAATCTTTCAGAATCTTACTGCATTCTTCCTCCATTACACCTTTGCAAACCTCAATCCTGTGATTTATTTTCTGAAAAGGGAATTCAAGGATGGAAAACACCGCCCCTGCTTTGGGGTCGAGAGCCCCGAACACAAGACGTCTTATCCTTGCCTGAATTAGTGCTCCGAGACACATTGTGCATGGTTCTAAAGTTACATAGACCTCACATTGAGGAAGCCTGTAATTTTTTACGGCCAGCGAGGCTCTTCTAAGCGCAATTATTTCGGCGTGTGCTGTCGGGTCGCACAAGCCTATAGTTTCATTATGAGCCCTACTCAATATCTCCTCCCCTAAGACAAAAACTGCTCCAACAGGGACTTCCTCATCTCCAGTTTTTAATGCCTCTTCGAGTGCTGCACGCATGAAAAATTTGTCCCTCTCAACCATTTTCTCTCCTTGAATTTTGATTTTACCTTCGTTTTACCTATTTTACAATGGAAACTCACCAGCCTAAAGCCAAAGGTTTTAGCCTGGGGGAATAATCTGGCTAGGGATTGTTCTTCTTCTATTTTTCCTCTCTTCTCGGAAAAAATCCCGGCCCGTCAAGAAATTCCTTCCTCATGACTCCTCCTTTGAATATTTAGACTACCGCAGCCCAATGCTCTGGGGAGGCAAAGCCGCTTCCACTTCAATTTACACAGCTCTTACATTAGGCTTTTTGGCCGGATGTCTATTTTCCCTCGATCACCTCTCTTCAATATTTTGGAATCATTACCAGATGATATTGCATTTTTGTCTTATAAAAGATCATCTTGAAAATTGAACTGAGCAGATCTGTCGAGCTTCATCCTCCACTCCGGCTACCAGAGCTTGCTTGTTCTGGGTACCATTCAGTCCCATGGTTTACTATCATCTTCTACAAGCTCAAACCCAATTTTATCTTTATTCTCGGAGCTGTGTATGTTAAGATGACAAAATCTAATCTTTAATTTAAATAAGGAGGTTATCATGAGGGGCGACTTTTCTCCTCCTGAAATCAAGTTTCCTAAAATCAAGTTCCGTTTAGTCAAAATAATTCTTGCTTCAGTGCTCTTTCTCATCATTCTTTTTGGCTCTATTTATCAAATTAGCCCTGAAGAAATAGGCGTGATTCTGCGTTTCGGGAAATTCGTAAGAACTGAAGAACCAGGTCTCCACATGAAAATTCCTCTCGGGATAGAAAAATTAACTAAAGTCCCTGTTCAGAGACAGCTTAAGATGGAGTTTGGCTTCCGCACTGCTAGACCTGGAATCAGGAGTGAATACAGGATAACAGAGGAAGCTGCCAAAGAAGCTATAATGCTCACCGGTGATCTCAATGTGGTAGTAGTGGAATGGATAGTTCAGTACAAAATCAAGAACGCTTATGACTATCTTTTTAAAATAAGGGACGTAGAAAATACTTTTCGCTACATGAACGAAGCAGTGGTAAGAAAAGTCGTAGGAGATAATTGTGTGGATGAGGTAATCACCATAGGAAGAAGCAGGATTGCGAATGAAGCTAAAGAAGAACTTCAGACTCTGTGTGACCTTTATGAAATCGGAATCGAAGTCAATCAGCTCATTTTTCAAGATGTGAATCCTCCTGATCCTGTAAAACCTTCCTTCAATGAAGTGAACGAAGCTCTCCAGGAAAAAGAAAGGAGAATAAATGAAGCCTGGTCCGAATATAATCAGATAATTCCTAAAGCAACGGGAGAAGCCGAACAAATGATAAGAGAAGCTGAAGGATATGCAAGCGAACGAGTGAACCGAGCCGAAGGCGATTCCAATCGTTTTATCTCTATTTATAAAGAATATGCCAAGGCTCCACTCGTTACCAGAAAACGTCTCTACCTTGAAACGATAAATGATGTTCTTCCTAAGTTAAACAAAAAGATCATCTTTGATGAAAAACAAAAAGGCATCCTTCCTCTTTTGAATCTAGGAGAGGAGGTGAAAAAATGAATAAACCCGCCAGGAACCTTCTCATAGCAACGGGAATTTTCATTGTTCTTATTATTCTCATAGATGCTCTATACATAGTTTCAGAGACTAACCAGGTGATAATTACTCAATTTGGAGAACCTATTGGAGGGGCCATAACTTCTCCTGGAATTCATATCAAGGTTCCATTCATCCAGAAAGCTCATTACTTCGAGAAAAGATGGCTCGAATGGGATGGAGATGCAAATCAAATCCCCACGAAAGATAAAAAATATATCTGGGTAGATACTTACGCTCGATGGCGAATCAGCAACCCTCTTGTGTTCTTTCAGAGGGTTAGAGATGAAAGAGGTGCCCAATCGAGAATAGATGACATAATAGATGGAGAAACAAGAAATACTGTGGCCAATTTTGACCTCATTGAAATTGTTCGCTCATCCAACAGGGAGTTTGAAATGAGTGAAGAGACAGCGATCCTCGACCTCTCTCTCGTTGTGCCCAAAATTTCAACTGGAAGAGAGAAGATAGCTCAGATTATCCTTGAGAAATGCTCTTCCATTACGCCTGAGTTTGGAGTTGAACTAAAAGATGTGAGAATAAAACGCGTAAATTATGTCGATGAAGTCCAGAGGAAAGTATTCGAGAGAATGATTGCTGAAAGGCAAAGAATAGCCTCAAAATACCGCTCAGAAGGAGAAGGGAAAAGCGCAGAAATAAGAGGAGAAAAAGAGCGCGAGTTGAAAAAAATACAATCTGAGGCTTACCGAAAGGCTCAGGAAATCAAGGGGAAAGCAGATGCAGAAGCGACCAGAATTTATGCCCAAGCTTATAATCTAGACCCAGAATTCTATCAGTTCATGAAGACTCTTGAGACTTATAGGACGACTTTTGACCCAAATACTTGGCTACTTATCACTACAGACAGTGAATTCTTAAAATACCTAAAAGATTCCTCTCGCAAATAATTAAGATGAAATCCTCTTCTTAGGTACTTCTCGCATTCAATAAGATTTGTTTCAGCCTTTCTAAGGAAATATTGCTCCCCGTTAATACAAGAGCCACCTTCTTCCCTTTGAGACGATCTTTTATCCTCATTGCGGCTGCTAGGGGGGAGGCGCCTGCTTCTTCTACCAAGTTCCTGATTAAGTCCATAAGCAGCAGGATGGCTTCCTCCATTTCTTGGTCAGAAACAAGCACAAAATCATCCAGATATTCCTGTAAAATTGCCTGAGTTAGTTCATAGCCAACTTGAGTAGCAAGTCCTTCTGCTATGGTTTCCATCCTGTCCTTGACAATTCTCTTATTCTTCCATGAAAGAAATCCGGCAGGAGCATTTTCCGCTTGAACGGCAATTACTTGACACTTGGGATTAATTGCCTCTTTGACGAGGCAGCATCCTGAGGCTCCGCTTCCCCCTCCCACGGGAACAATAATCACTTCTACTGAAGGTAACTCTTCGAAAATTTCTAAGGCATAGGTGGCGACACCAGCAATAAGATAAGGCTCATTTGCAGGATGTACGAATCTTGCTCCTCTCTCTGCAGCAAGTTTTTCAGCATAATCCCGCGACTCATCGAAAATTCTTCCGAAAAATAGAATGTTAGCACCTAAGCTCCTTATCGCTTTTACCTTGGTTGGATTTGCCTTCTCCGGCATGACTATGGTTGAGGGAACTCCGAAGAGATTCGAAGCGTAGGCTATTGAGAGGGCATGATTTCCTGTAGAAGCGGTTATTATACCTCTCTCTCTCTGTTCTCTGGGGAGATTATAGAGGAGGTTAATCCCGCCTCGGGGTTTAAATGTTGCTGTGGGAAGGAAATTTTCATGTTTGATGTAAACTTTAGCATCTAAAAGTTGACTCAGCTGAGGATAGGCATAAAGCGGAGTCTTGGGTAGATAATTCTTAAGGATATTTCGAGCTTCTAAGACATCATTAAATGTTGGCCTTTTATATCTCACGTATAACCCTCCCCTTTCCTTTTGAATTTTTCATTCTAAAAATGTTTTTAAACTGTGTTTATAAGGGAAAATAGCTGCCGTTCCTCCTGTATGAAAGAAAACTACCCTGTCTTCTTTCTTTAAGTATCCTCTTCGGATTAAATCGAGAAGACCTACCATAGCTTTCCCTGTGTATACAGGGTCAAGAAAAATGGCTTCTTTAATCGCCATGAGTCGCATGGCTTCTGAAACTTCCTTATTAACCACTCCATATCCTTCTTTTATGTATTCATCAAAAATTAATATATCCCTCTCTGAAATTTCTAATTCGAGGCCCAAGGCTTTCGTAGTATCTTGCGAAATTTTCAAAACTTCTTTCTCGTATGGCTCTCGAAGTTCTGAAACGCTAATCCCTATTACTCTCAATCCTTTGGAGAGAGCCTTTGCACCCACAACGAGCCCTGCCTGTGTCCCGCCTGAACCACTGGCATGGACAATGTGAGTAAACTCAATGCTTTGAGCCTCCGCCTGCTCCAGCATTTCCATAACTGCTGCTACATAGCTTATTGCTCCTAAAGGCTTTTCCATCGAGCCCCCCACCATAGAGCCTCCAATCGGGGCAACGTATGGATTTTGTCCCCACTGCTTCACTTCATTCACGACTTCTTCGATTATTTCAGTGATTTCCTCTTCCCGTACCGTTTTCCCCTTACTCGCTTCTTTTATTCTTATTTCTGCATCGAGTATGAAATCTAGCAAAAGGTTTCCATCATATTCATCAGGAAGGTCAGTTGTGCGAAATAAAAGGAGAATGGGTTTAATTCCAAATTTTCTTGAAGCCGCTGCTGCTTGAACGCACCAATTCGACTGGATAGAAGCCCAGGTAATGAATACATCTGCATTTTTCTCAAGAGCATCTTTAATAATGAATTCAAGCTTACGAGATTTATTTCCTCCAAAGGCGAGTCCAGTAAGGTCATCTCGCTTGATGTATATCTCAGGACCGGAGAGCTCTCGAGAGAGATTTTCAAGTTTTTGCAGCGGAGTGGGCAAATGAATCAAGCTTATTTTGGGAAATTGTGAGAGCACCTCTCTCAATTTGAATCTTAAGGCTCCATTCATCCTTACCTCCTCTATGAGACTTTATAACAAAAACAGGATGGTAAATCAAAAAGGAAAGGTCACATTTTTTTCGAAGTGACCTTAGATTGAGCGATTTTTTGCCAAATCTTTTTACCTAGAGAAATGGTGTGAAAGTAAATAACAGGAATAGCAATAAGAGCTGAAATTGTAGAACTTGTGAGCCCACCCACGGTAGTCAGAGCTAATGAAAACCAGATGTTTTCGCTTCCGACCTCAAGATGAATAAAAAGTATAGGGAGCATGCCCAAAACAGTGGTCCCTGTAGTAAGAAAAATTGGTCTTATTCTTTCACTTGCTCCTTTCACTACTGCTTCCTCCAGAGATAAACCCTGAGCTCTCTTCAAATTTATATGGTTTACAAGGAGGATAGAATTATTAACTACTATGCCTCCAAGAAGAATTAATCCTACGTAAGCAGCAGAGTCGAACTGGGAACCGATGAGTGCAAAAAGGGAAAAAACTCCAATCAAAGAAAATGGTACAGCAAAGAGAATAAAGATTGGCTGAATTAAAGATTCATATAAGGCGGCAAGAACCATAAAAATCAAGGCGAGGGAAAAGATGAATGCCTGGGAGAGATTCTTCTTCTCTTCTTCAGTAATCCACTTTTCTTCCTCCAAAGAGGCCGTAAATCCAGGAGGAAGCTCAATTTGAGAATAAATTTTTCTCTTAAATTCTTCAGCAATCTTCTGAGGTCCTTTGAACTCCCACCTGACTGTTTGCTTGAATTTCTGATTTTCTCTGTGAATCGAGCCTTGGAGAATACTCTCGCCAGGAAAAAACACGTCCCTTATCCTGATGTATTTTCCTTGTTCAGTCTTTAATAGCAATCCCTGAAGCCAATTCAGACTCGATGTTGTTGACCCTTCGAATCCGATGAATACACTTATTTCTTCTCTCCCTATCTGCATTCTTAGAGGTTCCCCAAGTTTTCCTTCAAAAAGCATATTGAGCTGAAAATACATATCCAAAGGGTCGAGACCATACCACCTCATCTTCTGCTTATTCATTTTCAGCACATATTCAGAAGAATCGCTCCTCAATCTTTGGTGTCCATCCGAAACTAACTTAACTTCTACAACTCTTGGGTATTTCTTCAATTTTTCCACAAAGCTCGATGTGAGCTCTCTTAATTTCTTTAGGTTATAACCAGAAAAAGTTATTCTAGAAGAAAAATAGGTCTCATCATTAAACCCCGTAAAATAGATCTTTGGGTCGAGTCCCGAAATACTGACATCAATCCCTGCTAAAGAGGTAGCAAGTTGAATCAACTCCTCCTTCAAAAGATAAGGATAGAGCGAGTTCTTGACCCGGGGAGGAAAGGTTATTCTGAGATAAGCCTGGGTGAAAAAAATTGTAGTCTTTACTTCCTTTACATAATCTTTTAAAAGTGCCATTTTCTCAAACCTTCTTACAACTTTATCTATCTCCTCTATTCCAACTTCTTGAGGCATTGCTATATAGATTTCTAACTCTTGATTTGATTGCCATTTAAAAAACTGACCAATCGTAACTTCTGCCTTGAACCACTTGTAGGTCAGGTAAAAAATTAGAGAAAATACCACAAGCGTCATCAGCGGATATTTAAGAATAACCTTCAACACTTTCTCATAAGTCCTCGATGATCTCTCCTTCTTTATTCTCTGCCTCTCTTTCACTCTTGAACTTAAAGCAGGGATTAGAGTAAACGAAACCAGAAGAGATGCACATAGAGCAGACGCAACCACAATCGCCAAAGGAAGATAATAGATTCTTAGTCGTCCTTGAAAGTAAGCGAAAGAAAAAAAGACACTCACCGTAGTCAGAGTCGACGCCACTACAGGGAGGATGACTTCTCTTGAGCCATGAAGGGCGGCAAGTTCAGATGAAGAGCCGCCTTCTTTGAAGCGAAGAATATTTTCATAGACAACAATTGAGTTATCGACAAAAATGCCAAATCCAAGTAATATCCCTCCTAAAGTAAGGAGGTTTAGAGGAGCCCCGAAAAAGTAAAAAAAATTAAAACTTATGAAGGCTGAAAAAGCTATGGATGAAAGAATGAGTAAAGAAGATACCAGGCTCCTTAAGGTAAAGAAAACAAGGCAAAAAATCACAAAAATAATGATTCCTCCCAGAAGATAGAGCTCCTTCATATATTTTTTTAGCTCCTCGGCCTCATCGTCAATTTCTTTGAAGACGATGTCACTTGGCAAATTTTTCCTGATTTCCTCAATTTTTTGATTAACCTTTTTAGCCACATTGAGAGTACTCGCTCCTTTTTCCTTGCTTACGGTCAAGCGCAGGGTAGATAAGCCATTTGTCCGATGGAGATGAAAGACTTCCCCATAGCCCCGAGACAAACTGGCTACATCCTTAACCCTGAGGGGACGATTGTTTTTTCTTTCAAGGAGTATGTCTTCTAATTCCTGAAGATTCCTGAGAGGGGTAGAAATTTTAAGAATTACTTCTTGAGCACCTTTTCTTATCTTACCCGCAGCATACATTCCCAATCTCTCTGAAATTCTTTGTTTAATCCATAAGGGATGGATGCCGAAAGCCTTTATCTTTTTTAAATCTAGGAGAACCTTAATCTCAGCATCCGCTCCTCCACTGACCTCAACTCTTGACACTCCTTTAACTTCCCTGAGAGCCGTTTCAAGCTTATCTTTAACCAGCTCTCTCAATTCCTGGATCGAATAATTTCCGGAAATATCAAAGGAGAGAAAGGGCTTAAACCTGAAACCACCGGGGAGGTAGGATTCCACTCTTATCTTTATTCCATAAGGTAAATTCCCTCTAATCCCTGCAATTTTTTCTTTGAGTTCAAGCCTAACAAATTCCAGGTTCACCTTGGAGTCGAGCTCGATTGAAACTCGTGAAGAACTCAAGGATGATTCAGAATTGACTTTTCTCACCCCCTTCAAAGAAGAGCAAATTCCCTCCAAAGGAGAGGTTATTTCAGCCTGAATTACCTCTGCAGGTAGGTAAGGCCAAAAAGTCTCAATTTCGAGTCGAGGATATTCTTCTTGGGGTACAAGCTCGAGATGGAGGTGGAAAAATGAGTAAACTCCCAGAACCAAAAGAAAAATAAGCATCATTGAGGTGGCAATCGGGCGATAGATAAAAAACTTCATTCCTCTTGTGAGGCAGTAAATTTCTCAACCGTTTCATATAGCAACGGTATGAAGACCAAGGTTAAAAAGGTAGAGAAAATTAGTCCTCCTATTATGGCAATTGCTAAAGGTCTCTGGAGAGCGGCCCCTTTACCTATTCCTAAAGATAAAGGCAAAAGGCCGAAAACCGTGGTCAAGGTAGTCATTAAAACAGGCCTGAGCCTAGTCCTGCTTGCTTCAAGGATGGCTTGTCTTAGCTCAAAACCTTTCCTCCTCAATTGATTGATGTAGTCAATCTTAACAATGGCATCATTTACTACAATCCCAGAAAGAACAACTAACCCTATCCCTGAAATGAGATTCAAACTTTCACCGCAAATGAATAAGAAAAAGATAGCTCCTGCCAGTCCCATAGGTAGGGTTACCATGATTAAAAGAGGATGGATTAACGATTCAAATTGAGCAGCCATAATCATATATACCAAAACCACGGCCACACAGAAAGCCATGACTAAGTTTCTTGAAGACTTTCTCATCTCTTCTTCTTCTCCATTGAAATCAACCCAATATCCCTGAGGAAGAGTTAAGGAATCTATTGTTTTTTTAACTTTAAGCTTGAGTCTCTGCATTTTAAGCTGAGGAAAGCTAAGGTTTAACAACACTTCCCTCTGCTGGTTCTCACGCAAGATTTCCACTGGTCCTCTGATGATTTGATAATCAACAAGCTCTCTAAGAGGAATAAAAGAGTTTTTGTAGGGAATCATTCCCTCTAAGAGTGTTTCTATGTTCTCCCTTTTCTCTTTATGAAGGCGAACAAGGATGTCATATTTTCCCCCTGGTTCCCTCAATTCGGAGGCTTTCTTGCCCTTTATCGCCTGCACAAAAAAATCCCCAATGATTGAAGGGGAAAGATCATATTTTTCTGCTATTTCTTTCTTTAATTTTATCCATAGACGTGGCTTACCTTCTTTAAAACTACTGCTTATGTATCCCTCCCCGAAGCTAGATATTTTTTTAGAAAGCTCATTTGAAATCCTTGCTAAGAGTTCAAGGTCTTTTCCTTTGATCTTAATCCTCATCCCCTGCTGAGGGGAAAAGAAGAGTTTCTCAAGATAGGAGTGCCCTTTCGTAAGCGAATAGCTCAATGAAGGGAAACTTCGAAACCATTCCCCTAACTCCTTGACCTGTCTTTCCAAGTTTACCCCTTTCTTTGCTCCCACATAGATCCTGGCTGAATTAAGCGAAACATCAGGATTTAAATTTTCAAGGATACTTACTATTCCAATCTGAGAGAAGATTGTTTCTATCTCTTTGTGGCTCATTAACCAATTCTCCAACAGAGAAACATGCGCTACGGTCTCTTCCAGACCATATTCAGGAGGAGTCTCAAATTTGACTTCAAAAGAGCTGGATTCAAGAGAGGGCAAAAATTCTTTCTTAATCATCAATATTAGTATTCCTATAAGAACAATAAAAAACATATTGTAACAAATAATTTTTCTTTTATTTTTAAGGGAAAATTTAAGCAACCTATGATGTTGTGTTTCTATTTTCAGGTAAAGAGAACAAAACTCCTTGAAAATGGCTTGGAAGCATAAATTGAGAAAGCCTAAAAGCCCTGCCACAGAGAATTTAGTGATTCGAGATGCATTCCTTTTTTCAAGGGCTATTCCTAATTTTTTTTTCTCTGACCTTATATCTTCAATTTCCACTTTCAACTCTTTTAACCTTGACCGAAGGAGCCAGGCGACGAGAAGTGGAACCAAAGTCAGAGCAACAACAAGAGAAGAAAGAAGAGAAAAAGTAACTGTCAGGGAAAGCTCTTTGAACATTTTCCCTGCTATATCAGGTAAGTAGATTATGGGCAAAAACACCGAAATCGTCGTCAGAGTCGAGGCACTAACAGCCATCCCAATTTCCTTTGTTCCTCTATAAGGAGCCTCTTCCCCGAATTCTATGTTCCGAAATATGCTCTCCAAGACTATAATTGAATTGTCAACCATCATCCCCACACCAAGAGCTAAGCCTCCTAGGGAGATAATGTTGAGATTTATCTTCTGAAAATAAAGAAAGTTGAAAGTACCGATGATAGAAACAGGGATGGAAAATGCTATAATTAAGGGTGCCACGTAATCCTGAAGGAAAAAGATAAGAGTCAAAAATGCTAGCATCGCGCCGAAAATGATTGCCATGTAAACCGAAGAAATTGCTTTTTCCACTTCTTCCGCCTGTTCATAGACGACCCTGATCCCAATCTCGGGATGGTTTTTGGCCATCTCCTCCAGGACAAGACGAATCTCCTTCGAGACTTTTACAGTATTTCGATTAAACTCTTTATAGACGAGGAGACCTATGCTTTCTATGCCGTTTAATCTTATGAGGCTCTCCCTTTCTCTAAATGATTCTTTTATTTCCGCTAATTCACTCAATTTGAGCTGTTCTTTGCCTTCTTTTATTTGGAAACCAATTTCTCCAATTTCAGTCACATTTTCCAATTCACCAACCATGCGTAGGGAATATTTAAGTCCCCCTTTCTTGATAATTCCCCCTTGAATATTCTTGTTGAAAGATTCAATCTTTTCAGAGATTTCATTGACGCTCAAACCATACAAATTCACTAGCTCCGGTTTTAACTCAACATGAATCTCTCTTTCGGGGGAACCGATAATTTCCACAAGACCTACACCATCGATTTGTTCTAATCTGGGCTTAATCAGCTCATGTCCAACTCCTTTAAGGTCAACATGAGATGAGCTAGAATATAAGGTCATGATTAAAATAGGCCTGCTTTGGGGATCAAGGGGAATGATAATTGGTTCTTCTACACTCAGAGGGAGGTTCTCTCGTACCACATCTATTTTTTCCTTTGTATGGAGCAGGGCGAAATTCATGTCTGTATCCCAGGAAAATTCAAGGCTGAGATAAGAAACCCCTTCCTTTGATACAGATTTAAGACGTTGAACTCCCTGAACTTGTCTTAGTGTCGCTTCAAGTGGAGCCGTTACCATCTTCTCAATTTCCTCTGGGCTTACCCCGGAGTATTGAGTAACCACAAGGAGGTGGGGATATTTTATGTCTGGAAAGAGGTCTACTCCCAGTTCCTTAAAGGAAAAAAACCCAAACATGATTAAAGCCAAAAAAAACATGAGAGTAGTTACTGGCCTCTTAAGAGAAAACCTTGTTATTTTCACTTCATGACCAAGGTTTAAGCTTTTCTTACTAACCTAAGACTCAAAATATATAGACTTAAAAAAAACAGAAATTATCCCTTCTTTCCTCACTTATTAAAGAAATAGAATCAGATAATCTAAGAGCTATTAATTCCCTCAATCAAATCCCTAAAAAAATGGATAGCCTTAAGTTTCTCTTTTTTTCTTTACCAAACCCTAGAAAAAGATATATAAAATTACAAGTGAGAAAAAAACAGATTAGAATAGGATTCATCATCCCTTCCTCCAATACAACTGCAGAGCCGGAGCTAACCAAACTCACAGCCAGAGAGTCTGGCATTACTCTACATTTTACGCGCATCCCCCTTTCTGAGATAACGCCTGGAACCTTGAATCGCATGCTTCACGGTCTCAGAGCTGCGGCTCGGTTGCTTGCAGATGCCTCTTGTGATGCCACCTGCTTTGCCTGTACTTCTGCTTCCTTTCTCAAGGGGAAGAAGGGAATGAGGAAAATCAGCCAGGTCTTGAAAGCTGAATCGAAAGCCCCCTCTATTTCTACATCGGAAGCGGTGCTCATTTCGCTTCAAGCACTCCAATCAAGGAGATTGGCCCTTATCAGCCCGTATATAAGTGAGTTGAATGCCGATGAGGTCGATTTTTTGGAAGAATCGCTCCCAGGTTTACAAGTTGTGGCCACAAGATCTTTCGGCATGATCTCTAACCTTGAGATTGGGATGATCCCGATTAACTATCTTCTGAAGGTGAGTAAAGAATTGATAAAGGAGGTTAATCCTGACACCATATTTTTTTCTTGCACAAATATGCCTACTCTTGAGGCAATCGAACCGTTGGAACAAAAATTTGGAATTCATGTTTTCTCAAGCAATACCGCCTCTCTTTTCGCTATCCTTCATGTTTTAAATTGGAAAACTAAAATTGAAGGTGCAGGGAGACTTTTTTCCAGGCTCTCTCGGAAAATTCCTTTAACCCTAAAACCCTAGACTATATCTATTGAGACTAGACTCTGAAACAAAAAGGAGGATAAAATGCCTCTCATTGAAGTTCGTCTGCTTAAAGGCAGAAACAATGAGCAGAAAAAGAAACTGCTTGAAGGAATAACCAGAGCCGTGCAGGAGGCAATCGGGGCCCCGCTTTCCACAATCCGTGTCTGGATAGTAGAGTTTTCTGCCGAAAATTACATGGTCGGAGGGGAATTATTCACAGAGCGAAAAAAGTCCAGAGATAAAGAGTAAGTAAAATCTCCAGACTCAGTCGATGATTCTTACCCTTGCATCATGGGCAAGGGTTAAGTGTCCCTCTACAGCAACGAGTTCTCCTTCTTTGATACCCTCAAGAATCTCTACATACTCTTGATTCTCAATTCCTGTTTTTACATAGCGCCACTTTGCAAGATTCCCTTCAATGACGAAGACAACATTCCTGCCTTCCCTGAAAAGAATGGCATCTTGGGGCAAGAGGAGACGACTCTTGTGGGTCTCAACCGTTATTTCTATCTCAGCATGCATTCCAGGTTTAATTTCCTCCCCTGGATTATCAACCTCAAGAATTACTCTACATGTCTTCTCTTGAGGGTCGATAAAAGGGCTTATTGCTTTAACTTTAGCCAAAAAAATTTTTCTAGGATAAGCAATGAATCTTAATCTGGCTTTACTCCCCATTTTTATCTTACCCGCTTCGCTCTCGATAGCCTTAGCATGAATCTGAATCTTTAAGATATCAACTAAAGTAAGAAGCTCACTTCCGGCACTCACATATTCTCCAGGGAAAACTCTTATTTCCGTGACAACTCCAGAGAAAGGAGCAGAGATTTTTGTCTTTTCAAGGTTAAGAGAGGCCCTTCTTACCTCGATTTCAGTTTGAGTTAATCCTTTGCTCGCAGCTCTTACTTCTTCGTTCATCATCCCTGAATCGATCAGGGAAATCTCAAACTCTCTAGTTCTCTCTCTAAATTCTTGTTCAGATATGAGCCCCTCCTGATAAAAGTTTTTAAGTTTTTCAAATTCATTCATTTTTTTCTGAATGTCAGGAGAGAAAGAAAGTCCCTCGTTATCTTTTGGTTGATAAGCTCCCTCAAGAACAAGCTCAGAAAGAACCTTCAACCTCATTGCTTCTGTACGCTCAAGCTCAAGCCTGTATTCCTCATCCTCCAACTCAACAAGAAGTTCGCCTTTTTCTACATACTGAGATT
Organism: uncultured Eubacteriales bacterium; assembly: GCA_964429695.1. Taxonomy (GTDB): domain Bacteria; phylum Acidobacteriota; class Aminicenantia; order Aminicenantales; family Aminicenantaceae; genus CAYSCS01. Next base: position 7,231 of record CAYSCS010000061.1, on the reverse strand, counting down.
CTTCAACATTAAGTCTTCTTATTTTTCCTGGAACTTCTGTCCTGATTATTATCTTCTTGAAAGCCACTGCTTCCCCTGGCAAGCTCAGCTCAATCTCCAGGTCTTTTCTTCGTGCAGAAACCACCCTTACAGGAAGAACTGTTTCCTGTAAGAGCCGTGAAGTATCTTCAGGAAGAAGTAAAGAAGGGGAAGAAATCCTTCTCCCTTTTCTGAAGATAAAAAAGAAAACCAAGATAAATCCCAGAATGAAGAGGAGAAAAAATGCCTGAGACTTTTTTTTAAGTTTCATACCTTTCTTATTTTTTAGTTTTTCCAAAATAGAAGACGATTGGGCAGAAAAAATTTTATCATTTCCCTAGCTAAGTGAAGCATCACTCTTAACTTTACTAAATTAAATATAATTTTTAAGATAAATTTCCCCTTTTTCCTCCTTTGATCTCTGAATTTAAACGATGGCGCTTTTTTTAAATTTCACCTTAAAAACTCTATTCAACCTTATCCCTAACTCAAAACCCCTTCTCTTAGATGAAGAATCGGCAAGTACAGTTATTCCTCTTTCAATCAGGCAAGCATCTTTTTTTCAATTTTCACCAAGAATTCGTTTTTTTAAGCCTGTAAAAATTAATAAAATTAGAAAAAGATTTTCCCTCCTCACACTTTCACTCTAAAAATAGAAGTTTTTATTTTTGTTAATTATTGTTTTTTGCTCTTCTCTAACTTTCTTATTCCCTTATGATAAAGTCTTTCACCATTTTTTCCTCGATTCGTTTTCTTCTTGAGCCAATAACACATCATTAATAAATACTTAATTGCAAAAAATATATAAAGATAAAAAGAAAGGAAACAAATATATTTTAACCCTAGAGAAGAAGAACTTTTTTAAATTTACTGGACTTTATAACTTAAAAAGAATGAATCTAAATGAAAAATCAGGAAATATTTCTTTAATGCTTTTTCACCATGCGATTCCGTAATCTTCACCGTAATTGCTTGAGCCTCCCCAGAACGTTCCATGTTCCCAGTCAAAATAAATAGCGTTAATGGGCCCCGAAGTATACTTTCTTGAATTTATGGTGTAGCCCATGTTCTCTAACGTCTTCTTCACCCAGGGTGGGATCAGCTCATTCAGGGTGAGCCTTCCTGGAAATGACTCATGATCATCGAAGGAACTCCGCAGCTGATAGCTATTGAAGTTAGGAGCCTCGCAGGCTTCCTGGACATTCATCCCGAATTCTAAAACATTAAGGAAAAATTGAAGCAGATTTTGATCCTGTGTGTCTCCGCCCTGAACAGCAAAGGAAAGGAAAGGCTTAGAATTCTTTAAGGCCAAAGTTGGAGTAAGCGTCGCTCTTGGCCTTTTCCCAGGTTCAACAACATTAAATGGATTCTCTGATTCATCAAGGACAAAGCTCTGCATTCTCTGACTTAATCCAATTCCTGTTTTTCCTGCAATACAAACAGGAATCCATCCTCCGCTCGGTGTAACTGAAACCACCCAACCGGATTCGTCTGAAGCCTGGATTGAGGTCGTCCCTCTGAAAAAAGAATCTCCAAATTCCTCATCTAATTTCAATTCAGGGTTCTTCCATTCCTTGAGCAGGAAGAGATAGGGATTGGTTTTTCCTTCAAAAGGATATGGGTCTCCAGGTTTGACTTGGGGGTTATTTTTTCCCCAATCAATAGAATTTATTCTTTTCCTCGCGTATTCTTTTGAAAGAAGTCCCTTAATCGGTTCTTCGGGTGGAAAATAGGGATCTCCATAGTAAAAATCTCTGTCAGCAAAGGCAAGATTCATTACTTGATAAAGAGTATGGATGTAACGGGCGCTGTTATATCCCATCGATTTCAGGTCGAAGTTCTCCAGCATGTTGAGCATCTGAAGCATCACCGGCCCCTGAACCCAGCAGTTTAGCTTATAGACTTCAACTCCCTTATAACTGGTCCACACAGGTTCTTCAAGATAAACTTTCCAATTTTTTAAGTCCTCAAGAGTGATTAACCCCCCCTGTTCTTGAACACCACGCACAAATTCTCGAGCAATATCGCCTTTGTAGAATCTTTCATAAGCAGCATAGATTGCTTCCTTGCGATCTTTCCCTTCAGCGAGAGCATTTTTCTCTGCCTCAATCAGCTTCAAAAGAGTTTCAAGCAATTCAGGCTGTCTGAAAACCTCACCGGGATAAGGGGCCTCTCTCTTCTCTCCTAAATGAGGGAGAAGGATTTTAGCAGAATACGGCCATTTTTTTAATTTATCCTTCTCTTTCTCAATACTCTCGGCTGTTTCTCTCTCTATGGGGTAGCCTCTTGCCATTTCGAGCGCAGGCTCTAACACCTGTTTGAGGCTCATGGTGCCAAATTCAGCCAGCATGACCATTAATCCGCCTGGTGTACCAGGTGTCACCGCAGCCAGGGGACCATAAGCAGGGGGATACTTTAATCCCTTACTCTTAAAAAACTCAGGAGTAGCACCACTCGGAGCTACACCAAGAGCATTTATTCCGATGACCTTCTTGGTTTGAGGATTATAAATTAGGGCCTGAGTCTCTCCTCCCCAGCTTAAGGCGTCAAACATAGTGCAACAAGCCGCAAGCATAGCACAAGCTGCATCGACGGCATTTCCTCCCTCGATGAAGATTCTAGCTCCTGCTGTCGCTGCAAGGGGCTTCCCTGTAATGGCAATCCAATGTTTTCCATGAAGGACAGGCTTTTCTGTGCGCATGGCAAAAACTCCTAGAGATAAATAAATGAAAATAGACGGAAAAAAAATACCCTCGCTTTTTTCATTGACCCTCCTCTTTTCTAGTCATTCTATTTTCAATCTGTGGGAAAAAAATTTATGTTCATCTTGAATCATCTTCTTATTCCTAATAATTTTAAGCTCAAAAATAATTTTTTTATAGATGTAATTTTTTCGCAAGCGAGTCATGAGACCTAAAATTGGTTTTCTTTCGAATTGTTTAGAAATCAAAAGGCATGATATTTAATCGAGAATAAAAGCGGAAAACGTGTAATGAATTAGTAACGAAGGCGCCTTCAAGTAAAAGGGAGCACAGAGGGAAAGAGGCGACGAACATTCCTTCTAGTGATTCAGACATGAAGCCACCCAATTCAAGAGAGAATCATAAAAATAATCATTTTTATCCTAATCCTAAAGTGAAATTCGATTGAAAATTACTATGAAAATATACCTAAAGCTGATAGAATTATTAAGATTTAAACTGCTTTATGAAATTTTATTATTGTTTTATCCTTGAAGGGAGAAAAACGGAATGAGAAGGAGAGATTTTTTAAGAAAAACAGCACTTGGTTTCTTTTCTAGTGGATTAATCACTTCTCTTATCCACCCGAGAGGCTATCTTCAAAATCAGAAAAGGAAAATAATCTTCCGCACCCTGGGAAGGACAAAGCTAAAAATACCTATCATAAGCTTTGGAGTAATGAATACTGATAGCCCTGATCTCATCAAAAAAGCACTCGATATGGGTATTAATCATTTAGATACGGCTCACGTTTATCTTCGAGGGAACAGTGAGACTGTCATCGGAAAAGTCTTAAAAGAAAGAGGGGAAAGAGATAAAGTTTATGTGGCAACCAAGATGGCTTTTGCTAAAGACAAAACGAATTCAATCTTCATCCGAACCTCAGATAGAGGATACCCTGGGGCAACAGAGGAGAATTTTTTTAAGCAACTCGAGATAAGCCTAGAGCGCCTTAAATCAGATTATGTAGATATCCTCTATCTCCATAGTTGTGAAACACCAAAAATGGTTACCGACGAGGTACTCCTGAATGCCCTCCTTAAAGCCAAATCCCAAGGGAAAACAAGATTCATTGGAGTCTCAACTCACAGGGATGAAGCCAATGTCATTCGTCAAGCGGTTGATTCAAAGGTCTATGATGTAGTTCTGACAGCTTACAATTTCCTCCAGGAAAACAGAAACGAAGTGAAAAACGCCATAGCCTATGCTGCAGAAAAAGGGGTGGGAATAATCGCCATGAAAACTCAGGGAGGAAGACGCCTTCAGGAAAAGACTGAAGTAAATCATGAAGCTGCCCTCAAATGGGTTCTCAGGGATGAAAACGTGTGCACTGCAATTCCCGGAATGACCACTTTTGAGCAGCTTGAGATGAATTTCAGGGTGATGGAAAACCTCAATCTTTCTAAGGAAGAGGAATCTTATCTCCGGGATGCCGCCTTAGTCAGAGGAAAAATCTATTGCCAGAACTGTCGTTCTTGTATCGAGAGCTGTCCCAAGCATACAGAAATTCCTACCTTAATGAGGGTCTACATGTATGCAAAGGCTTATGAAAACATGATCCAAGCTCAGCTTACCCTTTCAGAGATTTCTGAAGAATACGGGTTGAAATCCTGCCGCAATTGTCACTGGTGCCAAGCCATTTGTGCTCAAGGAATAGACATAAATCAAAGAATAAGAGACTTAACTGCTAACGAGGCATTATTTAGCTAAATGGCTATTCAGGAAGAAAGTGAGGAATGTCCCCTGCTTCTGAGCTGGGATGAAACAAATCTATGAAAAGTCTTAAAATTCAGGGAAGATCATTTTTAAGATTTCAAGAGACTCAGGAAAAAGCTCTTCATATCCTACATACTCCCATTGAGCTCGATGGAGAAGCCATTTTTTTTCAGCCTTTATCAATTTTATTTCGATTCTATAATTATCGAGGGAATATTTAATTAATTTACGAAGAACCTTTGCTTGACCAGAAGAGACAGCTATTTCTGTCCTCAGCGAGGCATGCGAAGGACCAATTTCATCTACTCTCATCCCCAGGAAATTGATGACAATTCCCCTAAACCTCGTAAAGTAATCTTTGAGCATCTCCTCTGTTGCCTCAATGTCTCTCCCCTCAAAATCTCTGTAATCTAAAGAAAGATTTCTTATCATTCCCTTTACGTCCTTTTTCTCAGCCATCTTTCCCAGCTCTTGCATGAGTTCGAGTATTAACTCTTTATCTGTTTTTTCTCTACACCAAAAAGAATAAGATAAGGCTAAGATTAGAGGGAGGACCTTAAGGTAGCGAAGAAAAGATTTCTCCATAGGCTCAATAACCGAAAGTCAGGTTGATGACTCCGTAAACATGATTATGAAGCTGGGTTCTAAACCTCTTGGTCCAGAAAACATAGGCATAGAGCAGCTTAAACCTGCCTTTTGTCACTCCCAAACCCAAGATGAAATCGGCTGTAAAAGGATATTTTTCAACTCTATGGCTTGGGCTAAATGTGTTGCCATCCAAGAAAATATTTCTTATAACTGATTTCCCATCCAAACAGCCAAAGAGATATAAGCTTGTCTCATGACTTTCTGAGAATCCTGGGTTAAAACCACCGTGGGGACGGATGAGACCTATCCCAAAACCAAAAGGTAAATTCCATCCCAGGCTGAACTGAATCCCTGTGCTGAGATAGGTGGAGATGTTTCCCAGACCACCTGCAAGGTGCGGCATAAGTTCAAGTGAAAGACCTGTGGATAAATCGACATGAATAATCCTCCATTTTTGCTCATAGACAATACCCAGAGTAAGCTCATCTTTTAGCTGATGATGCCACCCTTCGGGATAGACATCTCCGCTAATTTCATGGATTAATTTTTGAAATTGTTCAGCATAAGAATGAGGGCCAATGACTCCAAGATTAATCTCAAGGGTCCTCATTTGGGACCTATTGTAAGCGTGAAGACCAAAGGAAACACAGAATAGCCCCGCATAGGGCATGTCTCCCTCGATAAATTCGCTCTGGCTGATATCACTGGGGGTATAAACATCCTCTTCGGCTGAGATGAAAATCCTGGAAGAATAGCCTTGTTTAGGGAGAAAGGGAACTTGGTTCAGAAAATGCTTTTCCCTCTGATCATTAAATTCCTTTGAAATCCAGGTAAATTTTATCCCCCCTGTAAAATAACGATCTGTCCCGGCTAAACTATCATTGGCAAACATAATACTAAACAGAGAAAGCTTAGAAAATTTTGCTTCTTGGGAAAAAGAAAACAATTGGAAAAATAAAGTCAGGTAAGAGATTACAATTATCCTCTTCTTCACCTAAATTCTCATCTCTTGTTAAGCCATATCATATCTATTTCAATTAATCAACCTGATTTAAAAGGTTTTTCTGGTGAGCCATGTGAGTTGAATCAAATTTGCAGCAGGTTCTTATAAAAGATTCTTTATTTTGATCCCGGACGGCCTAATTTAGAGGAAAGTTGAAGAAGGCTTACTTTACCTTTAGTTTTCTTAAACTTTGGCATTGTCCCAAAGTTGCTAGATGATGCTTGAGTGAGGCATAAAAGAGAGCCTCCAACCTATAAAAAACATACAAGTTTAAAAAGGAGGTCGTAGCCCCATGAACAAACTGGAAATTTCTCTCCTCTTGCGATATAGCCTACCAAAAAATTGTTTAAGGAAGTTCTTATGAATTGTTTGGTCAATAAGGGGAAAGACCTGAGGAGATATCTCAAGCATGGTTGAAGAGCGAGAGGGAGGAAATTTCTGACTTTTTTGGGAAAATCAGCTCTCGATTGTCTCAGATGGATGAGGGCAAGAGAGAGGCACGATAATTTTCCTCTTGATAAGAAAGCTTTTTGGGAGGCTTCGGTGGGGCAAGTGATTCATCTTTCTTACAATTTCAGGGGATATGAGTAAGAGCCCGCTTTAGAGAAGAGTGGAGGAATTGGCCGAAGGTTATGCTCAGTGGCCATCCTCTTATAAGAATTGAGTTTTCCAGTTTTTGAGGGTGGAGGGGAGAAATGTGGGACTTCAAGGTGAGAGGGGAAAGTGTTTGGGGGGAGGAGAGATGGGTTGGGCTTCGGAGGGGGTAGGAAAGCGATTTGAGCCGGTAGGGTTGTGGATGGGTGAGGGATGGAGCGCTCTGCTTAAGGATTTGGAGAGGAGATTGGATTATGGGAGAGAGGGAGATGTCTTCTCTAATGATAGTCCTTGGAATTGGGGGGAATCTTCTCTTGTGTGGGATGAGGCAGCAGCGATGTCTCTGGCATGGGAAGAGGTCAAGAAAGGTTTTCGGAGAGTGATTGATGTTCTTTATCTGGGAAGATATGCTAAAGCGAGGACCTAGATCGGGAATTTCCAAAAGGATAGGGAAGAGCTAGAGTTAGAGAGGTCTTATCAATTGGCTCATGATTACTTTTAAGCAATTAAGCCTCTCAATTTTGAAGGTAGAATACAAATGGATTTAACTCCATCTAGCAATTTTGGGACA
>CAYSCS010000060.1:0-5997 GCA_964429695.1 uncultured Eubacteriales bacterium | reverse complement strand
TTTTTTCCTTCAATACTTGGGTTTAATCTTCATGTTGAAGAACATGAAGGCGAACTTGTCTGCTATCTCCTCTATTCTCTTGCTGGTGCTACTTGCCCCGTGTCCTGAACGGGTTTCAATCCTGATTAGAACTGGGTTAGTTCCCTTGTGTTTTTTCTGCAGGGTGGCAATAAATTTATAGGAATGCGCAGGAACAACGCGGTCATCATGGTCAGCTGTGGTGACCAATGTTGCAGGATAAGAGACTCCTTCTTTTATATTATGTAAAGGTGAGTAGGAATAAAGATTTCGAAAATGTTCTTCTGTCTCACTTGAGCCATACTCGACAACCCACCCCCAGCCCACCGTAAACTTATGAAAACGAAGCATGTCCATGACACCCACCGCAGGAAAAGCCACCTTAAATAACTCTGGCCGCTGGGTCATACTGGCTCCCACGAGTAAACCTCCATTTGAAGCCCCTGAAATGGCCAGTCTTTCTTTCGATGTGTACTTCTCATTTATCAAGTATTCCGCAGCGGCGATGAAGTCATCGAATACATTTTGCTTGTTTAAAAGCATGCCCCCTCTGTGCCATTTTTCACCATACTCTCCTCCTCCTCGGATGTTAGGCATGGCATACACTCCTCCATTTTCAAGGATGACAACTATTGTAGGGTCAAAACGAGGCACCATGCTTATATTAAAGCCACCGTAGGCGTAAAGAAGGGTTGGGTTTTTACCATTAAGTTTGAGTCCTTTCCTGTGAACTATAAACATCGGCACCCGTGTGCCGTCTTTGCTCGAATAGAAAACCTGCTTAACCACATAATCTTCGGGGTTAAAAGGAACCTGAGTCCTGAAATATACTTCTGATTTTCCACTCTGAAGGTCGTATTTGTAGATAACAGGGGGAATCATGAAAGACTCGAAGGTGTAAAAGGTTATGTTATCCTCCTTCTTCCCGTAAAATCCGCTCGCAGAGCCGAGCGCCGGCATTTCAATCTCTCTCACCAATTTTCCATCCAGCTCATATTCATAGACGCGGGTTGTGGCATCCTTGAGGTAGGAACAGAAAATTCTCTCTCCCACAGAGCCGACTCCTGTCAAAGCTTCTTCCCTTTCCGGGATAACAACTTCCCAGTTTTCTTTCTCTGGATTTTCGGGGTCTAGAAGGACAAGTTTGTAGTTCGGCGCATCTGCATTGGTGTAAACGAGGAATTTGCTCCCAATGTTATCAATGACTGAAGAATTAAATTCAAATCCCTGGATGAGGGGCTTAAATTCTATCTTGCCCTGTCCAAGCTTTGCAGAGTAAAGTTCATTTCCGTGAGTTCCTTCAGAAATGCTCAGAATAAGAAATCTTCCATCTTCAGTGATTGAGGCTCTCTTATACCTCAAAGGATGGAGGGGGTCTTCGTAAACAAGGGTATCTTTTTCCTGTGGAGAATTAAGCCTGTGGTAGAAAATTTTCTGGAATTTGTTTGCCTCTGACAATTCCTTCCCCTCTTCGGGTCTGTCAAATCCACTGTAAAAGAAACCATCGTCGAACCAGGCTGCATCTGTGAACTTCACCCATCTTATTCGGTCATCCAGTTCCTTTCTCGATTCTATCTCCATCACCCTTAGTTCTCTCCAATCTGAGCCCGCCTCCGACTGAGAATAGACTACGTACCTATCATCTCTGGAGAAGCTGATGAGGTCAATTCTTACTGTTCCGTCCTCAGAAAGCTTATTGGGGTCAAGAAAAACTTCTTCTTTTCCTTCCAATCCCTTCTTAATGTAAATCACAGACTGGTTCTGCAATCCATCATTTTTATAAAAAAAGTAATATTCTCCTGCTCTAAACGGCGCTGAACACTTGGGATAATTATATACTTCGCTCACTCGTCTTTTAATAGCTTCCCTGAATGGGATCCTTTCCAGATAAGAAAATGTCAGTTTATTCTGAACTTCCACCCATTGCTTAACTTCCTCGGATTGGTCATCCTCCATCCAGCGGTAGGGATCCTTAACCTTTACTCCGAAATAATCATCTACCTGCTCGACTGTCTTGGTAAGAGGGTAGCTGAGAGTTTCACCGGTTTCTTCCTCATATTTCTTGCAATAGGGAATAAAGATAAGGAAGAAAATTATGAGTGCCAGAATTAGGTTCTTTCTTTTCACTTTGTTCCCTCCTCAATCAAAAGATATTTTTTGCCCTTCATTTTTTAATTAAAGTTTTTTACTTTTTAGAAATTATTATCACAAGAAGCGAGCGAGGTCAAACCAATTTATGGGGTGAGGAAATTGGTGACAGTTTGGCCTTCTGATTTCTTTTCCCTCGGTAATATGCTCATCTAGGGCGTGAGGTAGTCCAGAGGCTGATGGGGCCTGATGTAATTTCAGGTGTATGTTCTCCACTCCACTTGCCGGTTATGCTCTTCGTGGTTTAAGTCTACCTCACAGACTTCGTAGAACTCTTTCCGGCGCCTCCTGTTCGCCCTCCCTACTCGTCCATTCAGTTCAGGATAGCTCTAGGGGAAGCTCAAAAAGAAGAATCTGCTTCATCAGGCAAGCCTCTTCAAATTGAGCCTTGAACTCTGTGCCACCCTCCATCACGATGGTCTTGATCTGAAAATTAAATTTTTTGCGCATATAGTTGAGAAAGTCGGCTCCATCTGCGCTCGTCTTCCTCTTATAATCCCCAGACCATCGAATCTCAAGACCATATCCCGAGCGATAAACAGGGAACGGACCTCATCGGGCAAGAGACGCACCTGAAGAGTATCCACCTGAACCAGATCCCTGTGCGAATGAACTCGATAATCTCTTTTTATATGAGAAATCCTTTTCTGCTCTTTTTTCTACTCAAGTTACCCTTAACTTTTCGAAAACTCCTCTTTCTTTCCTTCAGGTCTTCTTCTTGTAATAAATCTCATAATTACCGGGTGTCGAATCATCCCACACCACATGGAGGTTGTTATTTGAATCTATTGCTATCGCAGACCAGCAGGAGTCGCCTGAATTCCAGGTAATCTTTTTCTCAGCGCTCCAGGTTGAGCCTCCATCCGTGCTCCTCTTGTAATAAATCTCCCAATTACCGGGTGTCGAATCTTCCCACACCACATGGAGGTTGTTATTTGAATCTATTGCTATCGCAGACCAGGAGGAGTGGCCTGAATTCCAGGTAATCCTTTTCGTAGCGCTCCAGGTTGAGCCTCCATCCGTGCTCTTCTTGTAATAAATCTCCCAATTACCGGGTGTATCATCTTCCCAAACCACATGGAGGTTGTTATTTGAATCTATTGCTATAGCAGGCCAGTAGGACCAGCCAGAATTCCAGGTAATCCTTTTCTCAGCGCTCCAGGTTGAGCCTCCATCCGTGCTCCTCTTGTAATAAATCTCCCAATTACCGGGTGTATTATCATGCCACACCACATGGAGGTTGTTATTTGAATCTATTGCTATCGCAGACCAGCAGGAGTCGCCAGAAGTCCAGGTAATCCTTTTCGTAGCGCTCCAGGTTGAGCCTCCATCCGTGCTCCTTTTGTAATAAATCTCATAATTACCGGGTGTATTATCATGCCACACCACATGGAGGTTGTTATTTGAATCTATTGCTATCGCAGACCAGCGGGATTCGCCAGAAGTCCAGGTAATCCTTTTCGCAGCGCTCCAGGTTGAGCCTCCATCCGTGCTCCTTTTGTAATAAATCTCATAATTACCGGGTGTAAAATCCCACCACACCACATGGAGGTTTTTATTTGAATCTATGGCTATGGTTGGGTCATAGGAGTAGCCAGAATTCCAGCTAAGCCTCTTCGTAGCGCCCCAGTCTGAAAAACAGATGCCTGAAGGATAACTTAGCCCGATTGCCAGCAAAATAATTAAAAAAAAGTTTTTTCTCATACCCCCTCCTCGCTCTAACTTTGATTGAGGTCATAAGATTCATCCTGAGTTAAAAATAGAATCATTATCTATAACGCTTATCCCCTCATCATCTCAAATATAATATTTCATCCTTGTTTAAACAGATTAAAAGTTATATTCTCCCCCAATGTTTTTTACCTCCCACCTAATTTGCTTAAAATTTAAATCAAACTTAAATAATTTTTTAATTTACTTGCTTCATCACTTTTCATAAGAATAAGATTCTCTATCGAACGTGTCAAGATTTTTTATAGGGTGAGGAAATTGGTGACAGTTTGGCCTTCTTATTTTTTTTGCATTAGCAATATGCTCATCTAGGGCGTAAGGTAGTCCAGAGGCCGATGGGGCCTGAGGTAATTTCAGACGTATGTCCACTGCTCCACTTGCCGGTTATGCTCTTCGTGGTTTAAGTGTCCCTCACAGACTTCGTAGAACTCTTTCCGGCGTCTCCTGTTCGCCCTCCCTACTCGTCCATTCAGTTCAGAATAGCTCAGGGGGAAGCTCAAAAAGAAGAATCTGCTTCATCAGGCAAGCCTCTTCAAGCTTAGCCTTAAACTCTGAGCAGCCATCGATCTCAATAACCTTGATCGGAAAAGGAAATTTCTTGCGCAGATTCAACCTCCTGGCCCCCTCCTTAGTGATTGTCCCCTTGCTCAAAAGAGTGCGATTAAACTCTGAACCGGGAATGATCATCTTATCTACCCGAGTTTAATGTTAATACATAAATACACTTGTCTTACCCCAGAGTGTCACTGATGTATTTGACTCAGCACACTTTATATGAGAAATCCTTTTATCCTCTTTTCCCTATTTAGGCTACCCTTAACTTTTCGCAAACTCCTCTTTCTCTCCTTCATTTCCCCTTCTTGTAATAAATCTCCCAATTACCGGGTGTCTTATCATGCCATACAACATAGATGCTGTTATTTGAATCTATGGCCATGGCCGGGCCATAGGACGAGCCTGAATTCCAGCTAAGCCTCTTCGTAGCTCCCCAGGTTGAGCCTCCATCCGTGCTCATCTTGTAATAAATCTCAGCATTACCAGGTGTCAAATCATGCCACACCACATGGACGTTGTTATTTGAATCTATGGCTATGGCTGGGTACGCGGAGTCGCCTGAAGTCCAGGTAAGCCTCTTTGTAGCGCCCCAGGTTGAGCCCCCATCCGTGCTCCTCTTGTAATAAATCTCAGAATTACCGGGTATCGAATCCTCCCACACCACATGGAGGTTGTTATTTGAATCTATGGCTATGGCCGGGTAGCGAGACGAACTAGAATTCCAGGTAAGCCTCTTCGTAGGGCTCCAGGTCGAGCCCCCATCCGTGCTCCTTTTGTAATAAATCTCAGGATTACCAGGTGTCCAATCATGCCACACCACATGGAGGTTGTTATTTGAATCTATGGCTATGGCCGGGTGGACGGAGCCGCCAGAATTCCAGGTAATCCTCTTGGTAGCGCCCCAAGTCGAGCCCTCATCCGTGCTCCTCTTGTAATAAATCTCAGAATTACCGGGCGTATAATCACACCAGACCATATGGATGTTGTTACTTGAATCTACGGCTATGGCAGGGTCATATGAGTCGCCAGAATTCCAGGTAATCCTCTTGGTAGCGCCCCAGTCTGAAAAACAAATGCCTGAAGGATAATTTAGCCCGATCGCCAGCAAAATAATTAAAAAGAACTTTTTTCTCATACCCCCCTCCTCGCTTTAAATTTGATTGAGATTATAAGGCTCATCCTGATTTAAAAATAGAATCATTCTCTTTAATGCTTATCCCCTCATTATCTTAAATTTTATATTTCATCCTTATTTAAATAGGATAAAGGTTATCTTCACGTCCTAATATTTTTTATCTCCCACCTAATTTGCTTAAAATTTAAATCAAACTTAAATAATTTGTTAATCTACTTACTTTAACACTTTTCTTAAGAATAAGATTCTCTATTGAAAGTGTCAAGATTTTGTATTGGGTCAGGACATTAGTGACACTTTGGTAGTTTGGTTTCTTTTCCATTGCCGATAATATTCATAAGGAGTCAGATAATCAAGAGCCTGATGTGGTCTGATATAGTTGTAGACATATTGCCACTTCTCCAGTTGAC
>CAYSCS010000059.1:0-2649 GCA_964429695.1 uncultured Eubacteriales bacterium | reverse complement strand
GCAATTCTTGAGACAAAGCAAACAACCCACACATTTCTCAGGAAGGATGTAATAAACGATTAGCTCTTTACATTGAAGCGCAGGACATGCCTTTTCGCGAATATGTGCCTCGTATTCCTTTCTAAAATACCTGAGAGTTGTCAAAACCGGGTTGGGGGCTGTCTGTCCCAGACCGCAGAGTGAGGCATCCTTTACAGCTTTAGCCAAGGTTTCGAGGAGCTCAAGATCGCCTTCTTTTCCTTTGCCTTCGGTTATATCCTTGACTATCTCCCACATCCTCTGGGTTCCTTCCCTACAAGAAAGGCATTTTCCACAGCTTTCATCGCGGAGGAAATTGAGGAAGTATTTGGCTATATCCACCATGCACGTGTTTTCATCCATGACAATCATTCCGCCCGAGCCCATGATCGAGCCTGCCTGGGTTAAACTCTCATAATCAATGGGCAAATCGAGCATTTCCTTCGGGACGCATCCTCCTGAGGGACCTCCAGTTTGGACTGCTTTGAATTCCTTCCCTTTGGGAATTCCTCCGCCTATCTCATAAATTATTTCTCTGAGTGTTATCCCCATAGGAACTTCTACCAATCCTGTGTTATTTATTTTTCCCACAAGAGAAAATATTTTGGTACCTTTACTGCCGTTTGTTCCAATTTTTGAAAACCACTCCCATCCTTTATCGATGATGTGGGGAATATTTGCCCACGTTTCAACGTTGTTGATGGTGGTAGGCTTTCCCCATAATCCTTTTGTTGCCGGAAAGGGAGGTCTTTGGCGAGGTTCCCCTACTCTCCCTTCGATTGAAGCAATCAAGGCTGTTTCTTCGCCGCAAACAAAGGCACCGGCACCTTTTGCAATGTGAATATCTAGAGTGAATTGAGTTCCAAGGATATTCTTTCCCAGCAGTCCATACTCCTTCGCCTGTTCTATGGCTAGAGTTATATGCTGGAGGGCGAGAGGATATTCGTCTCGAATGTAGATATAGCCCTCATCAGCTCCGATGGCATAGGCTGCTATGATCATCCCTTCAAGAACTCGATGCGGGTTTCCTTCCATCAAGCTTCTGTCCATGTATGCTCCCGGGTCTCCTTCATCAGCGTTACAGATGATGTATTTTTTATCTCCCTTTGCCCTTCTTGCAAATTCCCATTTAGAGCCAGTGGGAAATCCTGCCCCTCCTCTTCCTCTAAGCCCTGATTTTTTTACAGTCTCTATGACTTCCTCTGGGGTCATTTTTTTAAGAACTTTTAGTAATGAGCTATAACCACCTATAGAAAAATACTCATTGATATCTGTAGGGTCGATGAGTGCGTTATCGCCGAGGACTATTCTCATCTGTTTTTTGTAAAAGTCAATTTCGTCTTCATTCAGGGCTTTTTCTCCGCTTGCGGGATGAAAATAAAGAAGACGTTCAATGATCTTCTTATTGATTATGGTCTCAGTAAGAATCTCTTTTGCATCTCTTGGTTCAACTTTCTGATAAAAAAGATTTTGAGGTTGAATGATGATGTTTGGCTCTGCCTCGCAGAATCCATGACAGCCCGTTATTTTGATTTCGATTTTATCTCGGAGGTTTTCTTTCTTTGCTTCTTTTCTTAGAGAGTCCACAACTTTTAGTGAACCGCGCGCACGCCCGCATGTGCCTGCTGAGACAATGAGGATGGGCTTGTGGATTGATTTTCTTTTTTGAATTTGATTATCGATATGGTGTTTAAGTTTTTCTAAAAAATCTAACTTTGATGAAGTCTTCATTTTTTCTTCTCTTTTTTTATATACTTCTTAAGAATTAGATTTACCTTTCTTATGTTTGTCTGGGCATGGTAATTTCCATCGACCACTACCACAGGACCTATGGCACAGCAGCCAAGGCAAGCCACGGTTTCAAGGCTGAATTGATTATCAGAGGTTGTCTCGCCAGATTTAATTTTAAGTTGCCTTTCGAATTCTTCTAAAATCTTTGGTCCGCCCCTCACATGACAAGCGGTACCGAGACACACAGTGATCAAGTGTTTTCCCCGCGGTTTAAGGCTGAAGGCACGATAAAATGTGGCCACTCCAACGACATCAATTAACGGGACATTCAGAGTTTTCGCCACTACTCTTAAAATGTCTTGGGGAAGATAATTGAATTCTGCTTGAATCTCTTGGAGGATTGAAATTAGCGCCCTTTTTTCGTTTTTATATTTTTCGATAAGGGAGAAGACTTTCTGATTTTCTGGATTCAAAGAATTTCCTCCTTTTTGAATGGCTCTCCATTTCTTGTCTCCTCAAGGGATTGACAGTTTAGAATTTATTAAGGCAATCTTTCTCAGCGCTGAGGAATTCTTCTTCGCTTGAATTTGCTAAGAAATGGAGAAAATTTTGAAAGGGTTTCAAGAAATCTACTCTTATAAAGATTATTATTTCTCCTTTAAAAAATAAAAAATTATTTAAGAATAATTAGCTAAGATTTATAACAAATAAATATAAATTTTGTCAAGGACGTGTATTGGGTCAGGACATTAGTGACACTTTGGTAGTTTGGTTTCTTTTCCATTGCCGATAATATTCATAAGGAGTCAGATAATCAAGAGCCTGATGTGGTCTGATATAGTTGTAGACATATTGCCACTTCTCCAGTTGACGATTATGTTCTTCTAAGCTGAGAGCCAC
>CAYSCS010000058.1:0-27694 GCA_964429695.1 uncultured Eubacteriales bacterium | reverse complement strand
AATGTAGATTTAGAGATAGCGTTGATAACGGATGTAGCGATGGAGAAGGGGTTGAGGTTTGCGATAAGGGAGGGAGGGAGGACGGTTGGAGCAGGGACAGTGACCGAGATCCTGGAATAGATAAGGAAAAATAGAGGATGAATGCTCATCATAGGGAAGAATTGAATATATTTGTTAGAGAAGAACCCAATGGAGAATTGAGGGATAAATAAATGGAAAAGATAAGAATTAGACTTCAATCTTTTGACCACCGGCTTCTCGACCAGTCTGTAAAGGATATAGTCTCCAAGGCAAAGAGGACAGGAGCAAAGGTGGCCGGGCCAATCCCTCTGCCTACTAAAATTCAGAGATTTTGTGTCCTTCGTTCTCCTCATGTGGACAAGAGATCTCGAGAACATTTTGAGATGAGAATTCATAAAAGATTGATTGATATTAGCGAATATAACAACGAGACGATTGAAGAATTGCAAAAACTGGACCTTCCCGCAGGGATAGATGTTGAAATTCAGGCGTTTGGTGGTGGAGGAGATTAATCATGGTGGAAGGGTTGATTGGTAAGAAGCTGGGAATGAGTCAGGTTTTTGATAAGGAAGGGAATATCATTCCCATTACCATAATCGAAGCAGGACCTTGCACCGTGATTCAGAAAAAGACAAAAGAAAGGGATGGATATTCTGCTCTTCAACTCGGCCTCCTCGAGAAAAAAGCCCTGAAGAAACCCACCAAGGCTTACAAGGGGCATTTCAAGAAGGCAAATATTTCTCCAGTTAGGATTCTTAGAGAGTTTTATTTTGATGAGGAAAAGGAAATAAAAGAAGGAGATACATTTTTTGTGGATATTTTTAAAGAAGGAGAGAAAGTTCATGTCGAGGGAACGAGCAAAGGGAAGGGTTTTGCCGGTGTGGTGAAGAGATGGGGATTTAGAGGAGGTAAAGCGAGCCATGGTTCGATGTTTCATAGAGCCCCAGGCTCCATAGGTTCTTCTTCTTTTCCCTCCCGCGTGTTTAAAGGAAAAAGACTTCCTGGACACATGGGAAATGAAAGGCTTACGGTCAGAAATCTAACTGTAATTCAGACTGATAAAGATAATAATCTGCTCATTGTGAAAGGAGCTGTTCCTGGAGCAAAAGGAGGCTATGTGGTCATTAAGAAGGCCGATTTTGCCGGAGAAAAAATAACTCAAGAAGGATAAAATGTACAAAATTAAATTGCTCGATAAAAACGGTAAGGAAAAAGGCGAAGTTGAAGTGCGTGAAGAGGTGTTTTCATATCCCGTTAAGGAACATCTCCTATATGAATCAGTCGTGAATTACATGGCTAACAAGAGAAGAGGCACGGCTTCGACGAAGACCAGGGGAGAAGTCAGCGGAGGAGGAAGGAAGCCGTGGAGACAGAAGGGCACAGGAAGAGCACGAGCAGGAAGCATCCGATCACCTCTATGGAGAAAAGGCGGGACGGTGTTTGGACCAAAGCCCAGAGACTATTCCTACCGCCTTCCCAAGAAAGAGAGAAGGAATGCTTTAAAATCTGCCCTGGCATTAAAATTTTCTGAAGATCGACTCCTCATCTTCGAATCACTTGATTTTGCAAGTCCAAAAACAAAGGAGGCAGCGAAGCTATTGAATGAACTTAAGTTGGATTCGGCTTTGGTAGTAGAAAATCATCAAAATAGAAATCTTTTTCTTTCCTTGAGAAATCTGCCCCGAGTTAAAGCCATTGATCAAAGCCAGCTCAGCCCTTATGATATCTTAAATCATGACTGGTTGGTGTTTACTAAAAAGTCTTTCGAATCTTTGCTGGAGAGGTTGAGATGACTAAAGACTTTACTCAGATCATAGTTCGACCCATCATTACCGAGAAGAGCACTTGGCTAAAAGAGAAACACCGCGAAGTATGTTTTGAAGTAGACCCGAGGGCAAATAAAGCTGAGGTGAAAAAAGCTGTAGAGAAACTCTTCAAGATAAAGGTTGAGAAAGTACGCCTCCATAAAGTGAGAGGAAAGATGAGGAGGGTGGGAAGAAATGAAGGGAAAAGAAAGGATTGGAAAAAAGCCTATGTCAAGCTTAAAGAAGGCGAAAAGATGATTGAATATTTTGAGGCAGTTTAATGGGAATAAAAACTTATAAACCTACCTCACCAGGAATTCGTCAGAGGACAGGTCTGAGCTTTGAAGAATTAACCGCTGAGCATCCTTATAAGCCTCTCTGTCAGAATTTATCTAAAACAGGAGGGAGGAACTCTCTCGGGCATATTACGGTTCGGCACCGAGGCGGTGGGCATAAGAGAATCTATAGAATCATAGACTTCAAGAGAGATAAATTAGATGTTCCAGGAATAGTAGAGACTATCGAATATGACCCCAATCGATCTTCCTTCATTTCTCTCATCAAATATAAGGACGGAGAGAGGCGTTATATTCTTACTCCTTTAAATCTTTCTCTAGGGCAGACAATAATTTCTTCAGATAAACAGGTTGATATTATGCCCGGAAATACAATGCCTCTTAGGTACATCCCCTTGGGAACAGTCATCCACAACATAGAACTGAGAAAGAATAAAGGAGGTCAGCTGGTAAGGGCTGCAGGTTCAGGAGCTCAGATTCTAGCTAAAGAAGGCGATTATGCCCAGATTAGGCTCCCTTCCTCAGAAATTAGAATGGTTCATCTTGATTGTCGAGCAACAATAGGTCAGGTAGGAAACTTAGACCATCAGAACATTTCAATTGGGAAGGCAGGGAGGAAGAGATGGATGGGGAGAAGGCCACATGTTAGAGGAACTGCTATGAATCCCATAGACCATCCTCATGGTGGTGGAGAAGGTAAGACTAAGGGAGGGCGGCATCCTGTTTCTCCCACAGGAATACCAACCAAGGGTTATAAGACAAGGAAGAATAAAAGAACCCAGGGTTTCATCATTAGAAGGAGGAGTAAGTAGAAATGGGCAGGTCTTTAAAGAAGGGACCCTTTGTGGATGAAAAATTATTAAAAACTGTTAGGGAACTTACCTCTCAAAGAGAGAAAAGGAAGGTGATTAAGACCTGGTCCAGACGTTCGACCATCATACCCGAAATGGTAGGGTTGACGATTGCTGTGCATAATGGAAGGAAGTTCATCCCTGTCTTCATTACAGAAAATATGGTTGGTCATAGGCTGGGAGAGTTTTCTCCCACAAGAACTTTTAAAGGGCATACCTCTAAGACAGCAAGAACCATAAGGATGAAGAAATAAATGGAGAAGGAAAACATAATAGCAAGAGCAGCCGCAAAGTACGTGAGAATTTCACCTCAAAAGTGTAGATTAATCGTTGATTCAATAAGAGATAGGTATGTTGGAGAGGCCCTGACGATTCTTCATTTTTCGAAGAAAAAGAAAGCAAGTCTAATTGTAGAGAAAGTCTTGCGCTCTGCAATTGCTAACGCCCAACAGAAGGTTCCTAATATTGATGTTGATAATCTCTACATTTCAAAAATCTATGTGAATCAAGGCCCGCAGTGGAAAAGGTTTAGGCCAGCTCCCATGGGAAGAGCGGCTAGGATCCTCAAAAGAACAAGCCATGTTCATGTTTTTTTGGAAGAAAGAAAGGGGAGATAAAATTGGGACAGAAGACTCACCCGCTTGGTTTTAGGTTGGGATTCAATAAACAATGGAGTTCTCGCTGGTTTTCGAAGGGTGCAGAGTATAGTCGTTTGATCCATGAAGACTTGGAAATGAAAAAAATGATTAAGAAGAGATACTATCATGCAGGCATAGCAGGAGTGGACATTGAGAGAGTGGGGCCCAAGATTAGAGTAATAATTCATACCGCTAGACCAGGAATAATCATCGGGAGGGGTGGGAAAGAGATCGAAACACTCAAAGCAATGCTCCAACAGATAGCGGAGAAAGAGGTTTATATCGATATCAGAGAGGTTGATAAGCCTGAATTATGTGCAATTTTAGTAGCTGAGGGGATTGCCCTCCAGCTTGAAAAAAGAATAGCCTATCGAAGGGCGATGAGAAGGGCTGTGGAAATGGCCTTAAAAATGGGAGCAAAGGGTATTAAAGTCATGTGTTCGGGAAGGTTGGGAGGAGTGGAAATTGCTAGGTCTGAATGGTATTTAAAGGGTCAATTACCCCTCCAGACATTGAGAGCTGACATTGATTTTGGTTTCACAGAAGCCTTTACAACTTACGGTCAGATAGGAGTTAAGGTCTGGATTTACAGAGGAGATATCGATAAGCCAAAAGTAACTTCTCAATTGGTTGAGGTCGAGGAGATCTGATCATGTTGATGCCAAAGAAAGTTAAATACAGAAAACATCAGAGAGGGAGAATGAAAGGAAAGTGCTACCGCGGAGGAACTCTCGCCTTTGGTGAATATGGACTACAAGCCCTTGAACCCTGCTGGCTTACGGCACGCCAGATTGAAGCTGGGCGCATCACGATTACTCGTTATGCAAAGAGGAAAGGAAAACTCTGGGTAAGAGTTTTTCCCTGGAAGCCGGTTACTAAAAAGCCAACCGAAGTCAGAATGGGAAAGGGGAAGGGAGACCCAGAGTTCTGGGTGGATGTGGTAAAGCCGGGGAGAATAATATATGAAATTGAGGGCGTCCCAGAGAGCGTAGCGAGAGAAGCGATGAGGCTTGCCGCCCATAAACTTCCCATAAAGACAAGATTTGTTTCGAGGGAAACCAGGGTGCTGAGATGAAAACAAGAGACCTTAGGGATTTATCTAGAGATGAACTTGAGAGCAAAGAAGAAGAGCTCAAAGACCAGCTTTTCAAATTGAAGTTTCAGCATGCCCTTGGGCAGCTAGAAAACAAGATGAAGATGAAGAATATAAAAAGAGATATTGCAAGAATAAAGACAATTCTTCGAGAAAAGAAGAAAGAAAATGAATGAAACGATGGAAAAAGCAAAGAGGAGAAAGACAACTAAAGTAGGAGTTGTCATCCGGGATAAGATGAAGAAGACTGTAACTGTTCTTGTTGAAAGACCGGTCAGACATCCACTCTATAAGAAAATAATCAAAAAGAAGAAGAAGTTCCTTGTCCATGATGAATATGAAAAGTGTAAAGTTGGGGATTTAGTCAGAATCATTGAAACAAGACCTTTGAGCAAGAGAAAGAGATGGAGAGTGCTTGAAATTGTGGGATTAGCTCCTATAAAAGAAAAGGAAGAAATAGAGGAAAGCAGAGAATGATACAGCCTTATACGAGATTAAAAGTCGCGGATAATACAGGCGCAAGGAAGATTCTGTGCATAATGCCCCTGGGTGGTGGAGTGGGAAGAAATGCAACTGTTGGAGATGTCATCTCCGCGACAATTAAAGAAGCAGACCCTGAAAGCAAAATCCCCAAAGGGAAAGTTGTCCAAGCAGTGATAGTGAGGACAAAGAAGGAAGTTCGTCGTAAGGATGGCTCTTACATTAGATTCGATGATAATGCCGCAGTAATCATTGATAAGCAGGGAGAACCTGTGGGAACTCGAGTCTTCGGACCTGTAGCAAGAGAGTTGAGGGAGAAAAAATTCATGAAAATCGTTTCACTGGCTCCGGAGGTAATTTAATGGAGAAGATTATCCTAAGAAAAAATGACATCGTTATTGTCAAAAGTGGAAAAGATAAGGGAAAAACAGGAAAGATTTTGAAAGTTATTCCGGAAAAAAAGAGAGCTATCGTAGAAAAGGTAAACTTCATCAAAGAGTTCATAAGAAGAGACCAGAGCCGAAATATTCAAGGAGGAGTCATGGAAAAAGAAGCCCCAGTTCATATCTCAAATTTAATGCTCTTTTGTACGGAATGTAATAGAGGGGTAAGGATTAGGATGAAGATGCTTGAGGATGGAAGCAAGGTCAGGGTTTGCAGCAGATGTGAGACAAGCTTTGAGAAACATAAATGAGAGGTTGAGGATGAGCCGCTTGCTCGAGAAATACATAAGTCAGGTTGTTCCTGAACTGCAGAAGAAACTCTCAATAAAAAATAGGATGGCTGTTCCCAGGCTTGAAAAGATTGTGATTAACATGGGAGTGGGAGATGCCATTCAGAACATTAAGGCACTGGATGCAGCAAAGTCAGAGTTAAGTCAAATTACAGGTCAATGTCCTGTTATCTCCAGGGCAAAAAAATCAATTTCTGCTTTTAAGCTGCGGAAAGGAATGCCCATTGCAGTCTATGTCACGCTAAGGGGAAGGAGAATGTATGAATTTTTCGATCGGCTGGTGAATATTGTTCTTCCTCGAGTGAGAGACTTTAGAGGAGTCTCCCCCCGCTCTTTTGATGGAAGAGGAAATTATACCCTTGGTATCCGAGACCAACTTGTATTTCCAGAGATAGATTATACCAAAGTTGAGAGGACTCGAGGGATGAATATTACCATAGTTACTTCTTCCAAAAACGATAGAGATGCTTATGAGTTGTTAAAAGAATTGGGAATGCCTTTCAGTGAGTCTTGAGGGGTGAGAAAGTGGCAAGAATAGCTTCTATCGCAAAATATTTAAAAGAACCAAAATACAGGGTGAGGAAAAAAAGAAGGTGTAGAATTTGTGGAAGGTCAAGAGGATATTATCGGAAATTTGACCTCTGTCGCCTGTGCCTGCGTGAACTCGCCTTAAAGGGCGAAATTCCAGGTTTAATAAAGGCTTCATGGTAATTTGAAATGAGGAAATGGAGATGAGTTTAACCGACCCAATCGCAGATTTTCTTACTCGCATCAGGAATGCTTCCAAAATCAAAAAGAAAGAAGTCAATGTACCCAGTTCAAGGATTAAGGTGGAGATAGCCAAGATTCTAAAAGAAGAGGGTTTTATTAAGAACTTTAAGGTCATCGATGACAACAAACAAGGAGTCTTGAACATTACCCTAAAGTACACTGAAGACAATCAGTCGGTAATATCTGGGCTGAAACGAGTAAGTCGGCCCGGATGTAGAATTTATTGCACTAAAGATGACATACCTCAAGTTTTGGATGGGTTAGGAATCGCCATAATTTCCACTTCTAAGGGAATTCTTACTGGAGAAAAATGTAAAGAACTGGGCGTTGGGGGGGAGGTTTTATGTTACATATGGTAAAGGAAGGAATGAAGGAGCTAAGCGATGTCCAGAGTTGGTAAGCAACCTATAAATATACCCGCAGGAGTTAAAGTAACCATTTTTGAGGACCGGCTTGAATTTGAAGGTCCAAAAGGAAAGCTGAAATCCCCGCTTTTTCGTGGTCTTGAAGCAAAGTTTGAAGATAATAAGCTTTACATCTTTCGTCAGAGTGATTCCAAACAGCTCAGAGCCTTCCATGGTTTAGCAAGAAGCTTGGCCTTCAATGCCTCCAGAGGAGTGTATTCTGGATTTTCCAAACAGGTTGAGATCGTGGGAGTTGGCTATCGAGCAAAGCTTGCGGGAGATAGACTTGAATTGAGTTTAGGCTATGCAAAGCCTATTTTGTATAAGATACCAAAGGATATCCAGATAGAACTCGAAAAACCAACCCTGATAACGGTGAAGGGGATTGACAAACAAAGGGTAGGCGAGGAAGCTCATAAGATAAGGAGTTTTCGTAAACCTGACCCATATAAGCTCAAGGGGATTCGTTATGTAGGTGAAAAATTACTCAAGAAAGAGAGAAAAGCAGGAGTTAGCGGTGTATAAGGATAAGGTAAAAATCAAGAAAATAGCTAAGCAAAGGATAAGAAAGAGAGTCCGCAAGAAGGTCAGGGGGACTTCAGAGAGACCAAGAGTCTATGTCTTTAAGAGCAATCGATATCTATATACTCAGGTAATAGATGACGAAAAAAACAGGGTCATTATCTCTGCCTCTACCCTTGAAAAGAGCTTCAAAAATGAGAATAAAAATTTCAAAAATATAGAAGCTGCCAAGATTCTGGGAAAAATGCTGGCCAATAGATTGAAGGAAAGGAAAATTGAGAAGATTGTTTTTGATAGGGGTTCTTATCCTTATCACGGCAGAGTAAAGGCTATAGCTGAGGCCTTGAGAGAAGTGGGGTTAGTTTTTTAAGAGAAAGCCAAAAGGAGGAAGAGGTTGCAAACCGAAGAATACAAGGAAGAAGAAGTAGAAGAAAAGCAGAGTGAGCTAAAAGACCAAGTAATTTCCATAAGAAGAGTTACTAAGGTCACCAAAGGAGGGAAAAACTTGAGTTTTTCCGCCTTAGTTGCTGTGGGAGATGAAAACGGAACGGTAGGCATAGGTAAAGGAAAAGCGAGAGAAGTTCCCATGGCTATTGCCAAAGCGGTCGAGGCAGCAAAAAAGAACATGATTAAGATTCCTCTCAAAGAGACAACCATCCCTCATTTTGTCAAAGGAGAAGCCGATGGCGGCGTAGTCATCTTAAGACCAGCCTCAAAAGGAACAGGAGTGATTGCAGGTGGGGCAGTTAGAGTCATCATGGAACTTGGAGGAATAAAAGATATTTTGACTAAATCCATAAGGAGCAATAATCCCATAAGCGTGGCTCATGCCACCATGGATGCCTTGAAAAAGCTCAAAGACCCAGAAAAAACATACAGAGAGAGAGGAAAATAAAAGGGTATCAAATGGCAAGAAAAAAGATTGCAGATGCAAAGACCCAGGCTCAAAGAAGAGGTCTACAAGCTGAGAAGACTCGCAAGCTGCTCCGCATAAAGCTTGTTCGAAGCGTAATCGGATGTTCAAAATACCAGAGAGAAGTGGTGAAAGGACTGGGACTCAGGAAGTTAAATTCAGAAGTCATAAGGGAAGATTGCCCTGAAATTCGGGGAATGATTAATAAAATACCCCATCTCTTGAAGATTGAATACATGGAGAAAAAATGAACCTCAGCAATCTGCATCCGGCAAAGAAGGCAAGGAAGAAGAAGAGAAGGGTCGGTCGAGGGCCAGGCTCTGGTCGAGGGAAGACAGCGGGCCGAGGGACAAAGGGACAAAAATCAATCACTGGCTATTCGAGGAAAAGAGGATTTGAGGGGGGACAGATGCCCCTTCATCGCAGGGTCCCCAAGAGAGGGTTTACGAATATTTTCAGGAGGGAATATGGAGAGGTTAATCTTCAGAGTTTAAATAAACTGGAAAAGATAGAGGTCCATCCTAAGGATATGGTTGAGGCTGGTCTAGTAAAGAAAGAATCTCAATTGATAAAAATATTAGGAGAAGGAAACCTCCGGTCTGCAAAGACCATATATGCACACAAATTTTCACAATCAGCCAGAAAAAAAATAGAAGAAGCAGGAGGAAAGGCCATTCTCATAGGAAGTGAATGATGCTTGAAAGCATAAGAAATATTTTCAGCATTCCCGAGCTCAGAAAGAGGGTGATATTTACCCTTTTACTCCTTGCGGTCTATCGAATAGGAGCTCAAATTCCGAATCCCGGCATAAGTGCAACCGCGCTTGCTGAGTTCTGGCAGGCTCAGAAGGGCACCATCCTCGGTTTTGTAGATTTATTTTCCGGTCGGAACATGTCAAGAATGACTATCTTTGCCTTGGGGATAATGCCTTACATCAGTGCTTCGATCATCCTTCAGTTGCTTCAAGTTGTTTGGCCCTACATTGAAAGACTCTCTAAAGAGGGTGAACTGGGAAGGAAGAAGATAACTCAGTACACCCGCTACGGGACTATCATCATCTGTGTCATTCAGTCCTTCGGCATCAGCATGTTCTTAGAGAGGCTTACAAGCCCAGGAGGAGCGCCAATTGTTCCCAATCCTGGCTGGGGATTCAGGTTTTTGACTGTCTTGACTCTGACCACAGGGACAGTGTTTATCATGTGGCTGGGAGAACAGATTTCAGAAAGAGGAATTGGTAATGGAATATCTCTAATTATTTTTGCCGGAATTGTGGTCAACTTTCCTCGAGGAATAGAGAGCGTCTTAACCGGGCTGAGGACGGGTGATATGTCTCCATTAAGGCTGATTTTTCTTCTGGTCTTAATGCTGGCCGTGGTGGCGATAATCGTATTTGTGGAAAGAGGACAGAGAAGAATTCCAGTTTCTTATGCAAAGAGGGTTGTAGGGAGGAAGGTGTATGGAGGGCAGAGTACTCATCTACCTTTGAGGGTGAATACAGGTGGAGTTATCCCTATCATTTTTGCAGCCTCCATCATCACCATACCCTCAACTGTTGCTCAGCTGATTAAGATTCCAATTTTCCAGAGCATTGCTCAACAGTTTGGTCTGGGAATGCCACTTTACAACCTCCTTTACATAGGAGCAATCATATTTTTCACTTATTTCTATGTCTCGATAATCTTCAATCCTTCTGATGTGGCGGATAACTTGAGGAAATATGGAGGCTTCATCCCTGGCATCAGGCCGGGGAAAAATACTTCTGATTTCATTGACAGCGTCCTTTCGAGGATAACGCTGGTAGGTGCTATCTATTTGGCAGCGATTGCAATTTTACCTGAATTTCTTATCACTGGATTCAAAGTTCATACTCTTCCCTTCATAGGGGATTTTCTCGAAGCAAACCTCCCCAAGTGGTTTACTCAGGGGTTGAACGTGAATTTTTATTTCGGTGGGACTTCGATTCTCATTGTTGTCGGAGTTGCCATGGACACACTCCAGCAGATTGAAGCCCAACTTGTGATGCGTCATTATGATGGATTCATGCGGCGGGGAAGGATCAGAGGGAGAAGGGGATGAGAATAATTTTGCTTGGACCTCCAGGAAGCGGAAAAGGAACACAGGGTGAACTAATTCAGAAGAAGTATGGATTTCCAAGAATCGCTACAGGTGACCTTCTCCGTCAGGCAGTGGAGGAGGGAACACCTTTGGGAAGGAAAGCACGCCTGAAAATGGAAAGGGGAGAGCTCGTAGAAGATGAGATTATTTTTGAGATGATGAGGGAGAGGTTACTTGGACTTGATTGTAAGGAAGGTTATGTACTCGACGGGTTTCCGCGCAACCTTACTCAAGCTCTATGGCTTGAACAAATAGATGAGAAGAGAGAGGAAGCGGTCCTCGATATTCATCTTGAAGATTCTGTGCTCATAGAGCGCCTGGCAGCAAGAAGAATATGCAGTTCGTGTGGCGCTATTTTCAACCTTTACCTTCAGCCCCCAAAGAAGGAGGGAAAATGTGATTTATGCGGGCACAAACTAATCGAGAGGAACGACGACAGACCCGAAGTAATAAGAGAAAGGCTCAAGGTTTACCATCAACAGACAGAACCTTTGAGAGATTACTACAAAAAAAAGGGTGTTTATTCGCGGCTGGATGGATCGAGAAAGATTGAAGAAGTTTTTGAAGATATTTGCGCAATCTTAGAAAGATCTATTTCTCCACAAGTGAGACGGGAAGCAAGGAAATGATTATTTATAAGAGTGAGAATGAGATTGAAGCCATAAGAAGAAGCTGTCAAATTGTTGCCAAGGTATTATACGAACTGGGTGAGATGATAAGGCCTGGAATTAAGACTAAAGAATTAGACCTCTACGCAGAAAAGAGGGCTGAAGAGATGGGGGCTATTCCAGCCTTCAAAGGATACAGGGGCTACCCGTCCTCTCTTTGTACTTCTGTGAATGAGGTCATAGTTCATGGAATTCCATCCTCCTATGCCTTAAAAGAGGGGGATATTATAAGCCTTGATTTCGGAGTATTGTTCGATGGTTATTATGGGGATGCAGCGATAACTTACCCTGTAGGGAAGGTCAGTCCCCTGGCAATGAGACTCATCACAACAGCTGAAGAATCTTTTTTCAAAGGGATTGAGAAGATGAAGGAAGGCGGCAGGATTTCAGATATATCTCATGCCATCCAGGAGTGTGTCGAGAAAAGAGGATTTTCCGTCATCAGACATTTTTGCGGACATGGGATTGGGCTCTCTCTGCATGAAGAGCCCCAGTTACCCAACTTTGGTCTGCCCGGTCGCGGACCAATCATCAAAAGGGGACTGGTTTTAGCCATAGAACCGATGATTTCTGCAGGAGACTGGCATGTGAGAATCCTGGAAGACAACTGGACTGCCATAACCAAGGACCGAAGCCTCGCTGCCCATTACGAACATACCGTCGCTTTAACAAAATACGGAGTAGAGATTTTGAGCGAAATGGAGGAGAGGAGGGTTTCCTTCCCCAAGGAGAATCAATATGCCTAGGGATGATGTCATCGAGACAGAAGGCACTGTGATTGAAACCCTTCCTAATGCCATGTTTCGAGTGGAATTGGCGAATAAACATAAGATTCTGGCTCACATTTCTGGCAGAATGCGAAAGCATTTCATTCGCATCCTTCCCGGAGACAAGGTTCTGGTAGAGATTTCGCCCTATGATTTGACAAAAGGAAGGATAATCTATCGTTTCAAATGAGAGGAATAGAAGATGAAAGTTAGGGCATCAGTAAAGAAGATTTGCCGAGATTGTAAGATTGTCAAAAGGAAAGGTACGATAAGAGTAATCTGCAAGAACCCAAAACATAAACAGAGACAAGGTTAAGAGAGGTCAAAATGGCAAGAATAGCGGGAGTTACCTTACCACCCGAAAAAAGAATAGAGATTGGACTCACCTACATCTACGGGATAGGGCGTTCAAAGTCAAATAAAATCCTCCAGGAAGCGAAGATAGACAAAGACAAGAAGGTAAAAAACCTGAGTGAGGAAGAGATAAATCGCATCCGTCAGATTATAGAGAAAAGAGAGAAGATTGAGGGAGAACTCCGCAAAGAAGTCGCCATGAACATCAAGAGGTTGATGGATATTGGTTGTTACAGAGGGCTTCGACATAAAAGAAAGCTTCCTGTGAGAGGGCAACGGACTCGAACAAATGCTAGGACCAGAAAGGGCCCAAGAGGCCACACCATAAAAAAATTGAAAGCAAAATAAAGGGAGAAGTGGATGCCAAGAGGAAGAAGAAAGACAAGAAAGAAAAAAATAAAGAAAGAAATAGGCTTTGGAGTGGCATATATCCAATCTACATTTAACAATACAATCATTACCATAACAGACCATCAGGGAAACACTATTTGCTGGGCGAGCGCGGGCACTGCAGGATTCAAAGGAGCAAGAAAAGGAACGCCCTTTGCCGCTCAGCTTGCCGCAAAAGATGCCTCGGCCAAAGCAAAAGAATTCGGGGTAAGATACGTGGATGTAAAGGTTAAAGGACCAGGTGCGGGAAGGGAATCGGCAATCAGGGCTCTTCAGGCCGAAGGATTGGAGATAAAGTCAATAAGAGATATTACTCCCATTCCGCATAACGGTTGCCGCCCGCGAAAGAGAAGAAGAGTTTAAGGAGAACCACATGGGTGCACATGGTGAACCAGTTTGTCGGCTCTGCAGGGTAGAAAGGGTAAAATTATTTCTTAAGGGTAGTAAGTGCCTAAGTGAGAAATGTCCTGTAGAGAGAAGGCCTTATGCTCCGGGTGAACATGGAAGAGCAAGGAGGAGGGTTCTTGGCTATGGAATTCAATTGAGGGAGAAACAGAAGCTCAAAAGATATTATAACATGAGTGAAAGACAGTTCCGGCTCTTTTTTGAGAGAGCGGAAAAGAAACGAGGAATAACCGGAGAGAATCTCTTAACGATGCTCGAGCGGAGGCTGGATAATGTGATCTTTGTTGCAGGTTTTTCACTTTCCCGAAAACATGCACGTCAACTCATCACCCATGGCCATTTTAGGATAAATGGGAAAAGAGTCACAGTTCCCTCCCTACTCGTGGATGAGGGAGATGTCATATCCTTCCGCACAAAATCTGCGGAGAATAAGGAAATACAGGCAATCATCGAAGCTAACAACAGCAAAGTTGTTCCTGGCTGGCTTGAGGTTGACCGGGAGAAGAAGCAGGTTAAAGTTATAGCCATACCTAAGAGAGAGGACATCACCTTCCCTGTAGAAGAACACATGATTGTGGAACTATATTCTAAGTAATGACCATAAGAAAGCAGAGTCGGAGATAAGTCCTGAGTCTTAGAATGAATTTTTAACATGGCGCATAGAGAAAAGGAGGAGCCATGATTGAAACAGGTTTTCAGAGACCTAAGTATCTTGAATGTGATTATGAGACATTGACGGAAAGATACGGCAAATTCTGGGCTCAGCCTTTTGAGAGAGGGTATGGGGTAACGGTGGGAAATGCCTTAAGGAGGATTCTTCTCTCTTCGATTCAGGGGGCTGCCATAACAAACGTCAGAATTCAGGGTGTTCTTCATGAATTCTCTACGATTCCAGGAGTTGTGGAGGATGTTACTGACATCATTCTAAACCTGAAGGGTATCCCCTTAAAGTTAAAATCAAAGGAGCCAAAGAGGATGACTCTTAAGATAAATGGTCCTGCAGAAGCGATGGCTTCAGATATTGTCTGTGATACTGAAATTGAAATTTTAAATAAGGATATCCACATCGCTTCTCTTGATAAAGATGGGAAACTTGATATCGAAATGGTGGTAAGGAACAATAAGGGTTACATACCTGCAGACCAGAACTATGATCAGAGTTTGAGCGTAGACTTTATTCCCGTAGATTCCTCTCATTCTCCCATTCTGAAGGTTAATTACAGGGTAGAGCCCGCGAGAGTGGGGAAGAGGATTGATTATGAAAATCTCATCCTAGAAATATGGACAACAGGGGCAATCAAGCCTCAAGAGGCTCTGGCGCAAGCTGCAAAAATTTTGAGAGACCATCTTGTGATTTTCCTCAACATAGTGGATGAGCCTCTCGAAAGGGAAGCTGTGCAATTAAAAAAAGAAATTCCCTATCTTTCTCAAATAGACGTTCTCTCCAAGTCTATTGACCACCTTGAGCTTTCGGTTCGCTCCAGCAATTGTTTGAGATCGGCTGGGATAGAAAAGATTTATGAATTAGTCCAGAAGACAGAGGAAGAGCTTCTGAAGACAAAAAATTTTGGTCGTAAATCCTTGAGCGAGATTAAAGAGACCTTGCAGCAGCTCGGGTTAGGATTGAACCTGGATCTACATCCCAAACTTCTAGAAAGGCTTCAGGGGGAAAAGAAGGAGGAGAGGGAATAAAGGGACTCAAAATGAGACACAGAGTAAAAGGAAAGAAACTCAGACGTAACACCGCTCATAGAAGAGCTTTATTGCGGAACCTGGTGACATCTTTACTTGAGAAAGAAAGAATCAGAACTACTCTGGCTAAGGCAAAGGCAACCAGGCCTCTTGCTGAGAAAATGATAACTCTGGCCAAAAAAGATACCCTCCATTCAAAGAGATTAGCCTCGAGATTTATAATCAAAAAAGATGTGGTGAAAAAGCTGTTCCAGGAAATAGGCCCGCGCTTCTCCGAGAGACAGGGGGGATATACGAGAATAGTGAAAGTTGGCGAACGTCAGGGAGACGGAGCCCAGATGGCAGTGCTTGAGCTTGTGGGTTATGAGTTTAAGAAAAAGGAAAAGAAGAGTAAAGAAAAGACTGGGGCGAAGAAATAAATCTCGTTGAAAAACCCAAAGGCTGAGACAAAAGCAATAATTACTCTTAAAGTAACGCTACAGGTAGCGTCAGCGAACGTCAAGTGGGAAGGGAATCATAATCTTTCCTATATTAATTTCCGCTTTGAGATTTTGGAATCACTAACAATTTCTGTCCGGTATAAATTTTCGACTTAAGGGTAAGTCCGTTGAGAGCTAAAAGAGTATATATATCCATCCCAAACTTTCTGGCAATTTCAAAAGGGGTCTCACCTTGATTTACGGTATAGATAATCGCTCCTTCAGGTTTTCCTGAATGGATGATGAGCTTCTGTCCGATGCTGAGAGTATTGCTTGAAAGGTTGTTTTCTTTCTTTATTTTCTCCACAGTGGTATTAAAAATGCTGGCAATTCTATAAAGAGAATCGCCTCTCTTCACTGTGTAAAGAAGCTTCTCTCCTTCCTGAATCAGTTCTGGTACTTCATCTTGAGAGGAAGCTATACTTCCCCGAACAGGAACCTTGAGCCTTTGCCCAACACTTATCAAATTGATTCTCTTGAGGTTGTTTAATCTTGCTATCGAAGAGATTGAAGTCCTATAACGAGAGGCAATAAGGGAGAGAGTTTCTCCTCTGCGGACAATATGAATTAGGTAGGAAGCTTCCTCTGGAATCCAGCGCGGCAGTGATTCGATGGCTGCTATGGTCTTTTCTCCATATCCGGGAGGAACCTTCAGAGAATATTCCCCATCAGGAGTGGAATCATGGCGAAGTTCGGGATTCAATTCTCTGAGTATTTCCTCCTCTATCCCCAGAGTCCTGGCAAGGCTAGAAAGCTTAACCGGACGGTTAATCTCGACCGTTTCAAATTCGATGGGAGGATATGGTTCGGGCAGGTTAAAACCATATTTTTCTGGGTCAGCGATGATTAGAAGGGTGGCTATGAAGCGAGGAACAAAACGTGCTGTCTCCTGGGGTAGCATGACATACAGATCCCAGAAATTGTCAAGATAGTTTATCCGTTGGGACTTTATTGTGCTCTGGACTTTTACTTCACCACAGTTATAAGCAGCAAGGGCAGTGGTCCAATCGCCAAAAAAGGAATGGAGTTCATCCAAATATTTTATGGCTGCGACCGTGGATTTTTTGGGGTCCATCCTTTCGTCTATCCAGCGGTCCCTTTTTAGCCCAAACCTATAGCCAGTTGAAGAAATGAACTGCCAGAGACCGAGAGCTCTTGCCCTTGAAAGAGCCCTGACTTTAAAACCACTTTCTATTAGAGGAAGCCACGAGAGCTGCTCTGGGAGCCCTTCCTTTCTTAACTCTTCAAGAATCATTTTTCGATAAAGCCCAGAGCGCCTGTAAGCTTCTTCAAAAAAGTTTTTTTCCTTGGTCTGAAAACTTCGTATTTCCTCTAGCACGTATTTATTCTCTACTAGAGGAATCGTTTTATCATTTTCTCCTACAGTAATTGTGCGAGAGGCATAGATTTCCTGGATTCTTTTGGCGATGATGAGTCGTAAATCATTTTTTTCTTGAAGTAAGGGGGAGTCAGGTGGAAGTTTTAATTTTAGAAGAAGGGAATATGCTTCGTCGAGGGCAGCCAGAGCGGTCTCAAAGTCTCCCTTTTCCCAAGAGAGGATTGCATCCTGATACGCAAATGTCGCTTCTTCAAGGAGGAGCGAGGCTTCTTCTGTCTGAGGGTTGGCTTCCTCCTGGGAATTTATGCATTGCTCCTCATTCTTTTCTTCTCTAGTTTCTTCACAGGATTTAGCAAGCCCTGATATTTCCTGTTCTTCCCCTTTTTTTTCTATTTTTGGGGGAGGGTTTGGTATTTTTTTCACGGTCTTTTGGGGAGAAGAGCAACTCTCGAAGAGGATTAAGCCGATGAGGTTAATTAGGGCGAGAGTTATTTTTATTTTCTTCATGATTCTAGGCAAAAAATTTATAGCAATTGAGAAACCCAAAGTCAACTCTAAATTTTAAGAGAATCAAAGAAAGCTTCAAGGCTGAGATAGCCTAAGGCTTCTTTTTTTGTGCCAATTCCAGGCCGTTTCGACGATAAATTCAATATCTGACCATTCAGGCTTCCAGCCGAGGACTCTTTCCGCCAAATCTTTGGAGGCAAGAAGAACCGGCACGTCGCCTTCTCTTCGGGGACATTTCTCAAAAAGGGCTTTTTTCCCTGTCTTCTTTTCCACTATTTTTATTATCTCTAGCACTGAATAGCCCCGGTTAGTTCCCAGATTTATCGAGCCTGACCAGGAAGAGTCGAGGATTTTTTTGAGGGAGAGCACGTGCGCTCGGGCGAGGTCTGAGACGTGGATATAGTCTCTGATTGCGGTTCCATCAGGCGTTGAGAAATCAGTGCCGAAGAGTTCAAACTTCTCTCTTTCCCCCAAGAGGTAGAGAAGAAGGCTGGGAATTAGATGAGTTTCTGGATCGTGCATCTCGCCGAGCTCACCCTCAGGGTCTGCACCCGCAGCGTTGAAGTAGCGCAAAGCAATAAAATTTAGACCATAGGCTCTATGGTAGTCATTGAGGATTCTTTCTATGAATAATTTAGTCCAGCCATAAGGACTGGAAGGGTTTAAGGGATGGGATTCAGGAATGGGGATTTGGTTGGGGATACCATAGACTGCGGCACTCGAAGAAAAAATGAAGTTTTTCACTTCGTTTTCTAACATCACTTCAAGAAGGTTGAGGCAGTTAGTGAGATTGTGGAGGTAGTATTTTTGGGGGTTTAGATAGGACTCCCTAACCTGGATGAGGGAGGCGAAATGAAAAACAGCTTCGATATTTTTATTGTGGAACGCTTTTCTCAAAGAATCCTTATCGTTTAAATCGGTTTCGATTACCTCTCCACCCAAGACAAGCTCTCTTTTCCCCGAAGAGAAGTTATCTAGGATAATGACTTCAATTCCTTCCTTAAGGAGTTCCTTCACCGTATGGGAGCCAATGTAGCCTGCCCCTCCTGTAACCAGAACCCTCATTGTTTCATTTCCTTGATCATCTTTTCTGCTATCTTTAGCCCTTCCTCTTTATGCTCGAATTCATTGTCGAGTTGAAGCTCGTAGAGTTTTTTCAAGATTTTCCCCATTCTCGGTCCAGGAGAAAGACCCATTTTGAGCAAATCTCTTCCCATTATCAGCGGCTTTATGGTTTCTCTGGATACTCGAAGTTCCTCGAATTTCTTCAGTAACCATCTTCCTTGCCTGTCGAGGCCCTTTAACGGCCTTGATGTCCTTCCTCCTCTATCAGCGGCATCGAGAAGGACCAGAAGTTCGATTTCTCCGTTTGTTTCTGCTGCGAGCCTATTAAAAGCCTTCTTGGTAACCACCTCTCTATTCTGCCACAATTCAGACGCCCTGTGGTGGCAACGGATGAGGGCGAGAGCCATTTTTCTGAGATTGAATCCATTCCAGGAATAGATTTTGAGTCGATTGAATGCCTTTTTAGCTATTCTTTCACTGACGAGATCATGGGCATGGTTGGTGATGACCATTCTGCCCCTCTTGTATTCCCAGAGTGCAGTAGCTGGCTTTCCTACATCATGGTATAAGGCTGCAATCATCAGAGTCAGTTTTTTCTCTCGGCTAAGATTAAAGAATTCTGAGAGTCGCTGAGCCTGATCCACGGTAATCTTTGTGTGATGCCAGACTGTATGATGTCCATATTCGTCTTTTTCTGGATGGAATAGAGGATCTTGGATTGAGAGGGTAAGGCGGTAAAGTTCAGGGAAAAGCTGTCTCAAGGCACCAAGTTTGAAAAGTTCTTCAAGACCCCGTGAAGGCTGTGAGGAAGAGAGTAATATTTTGTATAGCTCTTCAATTATTCTCTCGCTGCTCAATCCTCTTAGGTCTATTTTTTGTGCTATTTCGTAGATTCCAGGGTCAACCGAGAAGCCGAGCATAGAGGAAAACCTTGCCACCCTGAGTACTCTCAAGGGGTCATCGGGGAAGGCTTGGGGATTGGTGAGGCGGATTATCTTTTCTTTAATATCTTCTATCCCGGAAAAAGGGTCGATGAGGAGTCCATCTTTGAGTCTTAGGGCGATGCTGTTGCAGCGAAAATCCCTCCTCTCAAGGTCCTTTTCCAAAGGGAGGTAGGGGTCGGCGTCGATGTGAAAATCTTTATGGGTTCTTACTTCTGCCTTGCCTGAAGTATCTTTACGCGGGAGCGCAAGGTCAAAGGTTTTTTCTCCAATTGTGAATTTAATTATTCCAAAGCTCTTTCCCACAAGGTCAACTTTTCCGTAGGGTTTAATTTTTTTTATTATTTCTTCGACAGAATGGTTTGTGATGAGGAGGTCAACATCTTCAGAGTGCACTCTGCGAATGAGGTCGCGCACATATCCTCCGACTGCATAGACATCCTCTTTAAAAAGGCGGATGAAAAAATCTTTTTCTTTAAAATCAGGTTCAATTTTTCTCATTATTTCTTTTTATTATATGAATAGATTTGATTTTAATTCAAATAAATTTTCTTCTCGAAGCCACTTATCTTTCTATAGCAAACCTTAAACAATGAGTTTTTTTGGGAAGCCAAGTGATGAGCTTTAAATTTAAATTGAGCTTTCTTCTTGTTCTCAAAAAGAGAATGTTGTATTCTTGTGGGCGAGAAAAATGAGATGAAGAATTTTTCGTTCCTATGTTTTCTTCTCTTCCTTCAAGCTGTAAACTCTACTCCAGCCTCTAATGATGAGCTTGAGATAGCTTTAAAAGAGAGGAAAATAAAAGAGTTAAAGGCTACGGGAGCGAATCTCGTCTTTTTTATAAATATTTATAATTCCTCTCGCAGCCCATACTATCTTACAGGATACAACTATCGCTTTGTTGTGGAGCAAAAGGAATATGCGCGGGTTGAGGAAACGCTTGAGGAAAAGATAGAAATTGAGGGTTCGAAAACTACCCTCCTTTCCCTTCCCCTAAAAATCATTTATGAGACTCTATTCAATACTTTTCCAGGAATGGAGAAGAGGGAGAAAGCTTCCTGTTATCTTGCGGGGAATCTCTTCTTCTCCTCTGAGAAAGGGGAGAGGAAGAAGCTTCCTTTTGCATTTTCGGGTGAATTTCCAATTTTTAAACAGCCTGAGATTGAGCTCTTGGCACTTTGCCTGAATGATTTAACTATAGGTGGTGCAGATTTGTTTCTCAAGGTGAAATTTAAAAACCTGAATGGCTTTGAACTCTTGATAGAGAGAATAGAATACAAATTTTCACTTGGAGGATATCTTCTTGGGGAAGGGCAGATAGAAGGAGATAAGAGTATAAGTTCTCAGGGAGAAAAGATTTTTTTTCTTCCCTTTCTAATCAATTTCTTTGAGGTAGGAAAAGAGGTGTATGAATTGCTTAAAAGACCAGCTTCTTCCTGTGTTTTTGAAGGAACCATGGAAATATCTACAATCTGGCAACTCTTGGAAATTGCTTTCAAAAAAGAGGGAGAGGTTAAAATTCAGCCCAGCGAGGATGATTGAGGATTTGGCTAGGAGGGTTTTCAGTAGTTGGCGAAGATTTAGGTTCTTCGACTTGAGGAATTTTCTGAAGTTTGTTAATTTTCTTATTTGAAACATAAAAAGAAGTCCCTATTTTTAAGCCTCTGAATCTCAAGATGGGGGAGGAGGAATGGAAGTTCTGGAGGTAATAAAAAAAAGAAGAAGCATCAGAAAATATAGAGAGGAGGGAATTTCAGATGAAGTTCTCTTCAGGGTGCTTGAGGCAGCGCGCCTTGCTCCTTCAGGAAAGAACCTTCAGCCCTGGAAATTTATCATCGTCAGGGATAAGAGACTTAAAGAGGAGCTGGCGCAAGCTTCTGTGGGACAGTCCTTTATGGCTAAGGCACCGATAATCATTGTGGCCTGCGGTTTCCCTGAAAATTGTTATTCACGAATGGGAAGGTATATGAAATCGTGGCCCGTTGATGTAGCCATTGCCTTGGAACATCTAATTCTTCAAGCCCAGGCAGAGGGTCTCGGTACTTGTTGGATTGGAGCATTCGAAGAGGAAAGGGTAAAATCAATCTTGAATATCCCTGAAAATGTCAGGGTCTTAGCCCTGACTCCTCTAGGTTATCCAGATGAGAGCCCTCCCCAAAGGGAGAGGAAAAGGCTTGAAGAAATAATATGCTATGATGAGTTTAGATAAAAAGGAGATTTTAGGAGTTAAAAGTTGAGGAATAAAATTGACCACCCTCATTGCTCAGTCTATAATAATTAATTCAAGAGGGAAAAATGCTGAACGAGGCAAAAATCACAGAGGCCATCATCAGGAGCTATTACGATGAATTATTATCTGTTCTAGAATCAGATGTCGTCATCTGCGGGGCAGGTCCATCAGGCCTGAGCGCGGCTTATTTTTTGAGCAAGGAAGGTTTCAAGGTTGTGGTCTTTGAGAGGGCTCTCAGGCCGGGGGGTGGAATGGCAGGGGGAGGGATGATGTTTAACAAGATTGTGGTTCAGGAGGAATCGCTCCACCTTCTTGAAGAATGGGGAATAAGAGTTAATCTTTTCAAGGAAAATTATTATGTGGCTTCCTCTCTTGAAACTCTCGGAACTCTTCTCGCCCAGGCTATTAAGAGGGGAGCCCATATATTTAATTGTATCTTTGTCGAGGACGTGATTGTGCATGAGTGCGTAGTTCAAGGGGTGGTTGTAAACTGGTCTGCAGCAGAGGTGGCAAAATTTCATGTGGACCCTTTGGCTTGCAAGAGTTCTTTTGTTATCGATGCTACAGGACATGCAGCAGAGATAGCTCAGATGGTGAGTAAAAAGTCAGGAGCAAAGCTTTTTACTTCGAGCGGAGGGGTAATCGGAGAAGGCTCGATGTGGGCAGAAAAGGGCGAGAAGGCAATCCTTGAAAACACAAAAGAGATTTTCCCCAACTTATATGTCTGTGGCATGGCGGCTAACGCAGTGTTTGGGGGACCGAGAATGGGACCAATCTTCGGAGGAATGCTTCTTTCAGGAGAGAAAGTAGCACGGTTGATTACTCAGAGATTGAGAGATAGATAGGCTATTTAAAACATTTTCTCAACTCTAAAACCAGTAATTTAATCCCAACGAGACTTGATAACCTCCCAGGTCAAATGGTGCAAATCCTTCAAACCCTTCTGTTAGTTTTCCTTTAAGAAAGTTGTACTTGAACTCTGCTTCAATGCTGATTCTGCTGGCTATGGGAAACATGATCCCCCCAAAGGCATGAAACCCGATGTTGACTTTTCCTTCCTCCCTTGCGTCAGCTTGAATCACTGGATAAACCTCGATATCTTCCTGGAGATAGGGATCGTAGTAATACCAGACGTCTGAGAAATCGATTATCTCACCTATGAGTCTTACATTCCAGAGATACACTCCCGCACCTCCTCCAACAAAAGGGATGAACCTTCCGCGTCGACCGAGGGGGGTCAGCTTGAGAGAAGCTTGAATAGGAGTAATGGAGACATCGAAGACGTGGGTGATCTGGAAGTCGCCTTCGTAATCTGCAGGGAAGGCGAAGTCACCTTCCTCAAATTCGAGCCCTACATAATCGACATAGCTCCCCATTTTTTTCTTGCTGTAGGCATCGATGGTGAGGGCTACGCTCAACTGATTAGAAAAAAAGTACTCATAGGAAAATCCGAGGTTAGTAGCATGAAAATCAGTCTTTGAGAAACTCATCTGATTGAATTCATCTTGCCATAAGTCACTTTCTGCTCTGGGGATGAAGTAGCCCACTTTGAAGCTTATTAAATCGGCAAAGGTAAGTGTAGGGAGAGTAAGAATTATAAATAAGATGAGGGTGATATTTTTTTTCATTTTGTTCTCCTCTCAATCAAGTTAGCAAGATATGTGCCAATAATTATCCTCTTTGATTAAACAAAAAGAATATTGAAGTGTTTAAAAAAGCGGTCATCTGTCCCCATTAAATATATGTTTATAAATCAGATAAGGCAAACAGTCAAGTAAATCTTGTTTTTTTCTTTACACCTTTAAGATAAAAGATTATGATAAAAATAAAAAATGAAAATCTCCACCCAACTCCTCAAGATTAATGTCAAAACTTTTGAGCCCGAGAAAGCGAGAAAAATGATTGAGGTCTTGAAAAGGGATGGGGTTATTGTTTATCCTACGGATACTTTTTATGGGTTGGGAGCAAACTGTTTTTCAGAAAAAGCCATAGAAAAAATCTACAGGATAAAAAAAAGGGAGCCTTCCAAGCCTCTTTCCCTGGTTGTAGCCGATCTCCAGATGCTCGAAGAGCTTGTTACGGATATTCCCCATGTTTTTTACTCCATAGGGGCTAGATTTTGGCCAGGGCCCCTTACTGTAATTCTCAAGGCTTCCTCTCGTCTTCCGGAGGCGATCCTTGGTCCCTCCCGAACGATTGGAGTGAGAGTGCCTGCTCTTTCCTGGCTCAGAGATTTCCTCAGAGAGGCATCTTTTCCCCTCACTGCAACGAGTGCCAACATTTCAGGCCAGGCTGAAACTTCAGTCATAGAGGAGGCGAGGCGAGTATTTGAGGGAAAGGTGGAGCTCATTGTCGATGGAGGAAAGACTCGAGGAGGACTCCCTTCGACTGTACTCGACCTTTCTTCGGGAAGACCGAAGATTTTGCGTGAGGGAGCGATTAAGAGCTCCTCCTTGAAAGAGTATCTATCTTCCTCTTGATCGTGAGGAAAAAGGAAGAATTGTGTAATTCACTCTTCAACAAACCTTGGCTCCGGCGGGGACTGAATCATCAAAAAAGGCGATTCTTGCTTTACCGTCGACTAAAGCAGCGAGAATCATTCCCCGGGATTCTATTCCCCGAATCAGGGCAGGTTTTAGATTACAGATTACGGTGAGTTTTTTGCCTAAAAGATCCTGCGGAAGATAATCTTCGGCTATTCCTGCTACCATTGTCCTTTTTTCTTCCCCAATGTCTACCTCGAGCTTGATTAATTTTTTCGTCCCTTCTACCTTTTCTGCACTGAGGATCTCACCAACCCTGAGGTCCATCTTTTTGAATTCTTCAAAACTTATTAATTCCATTTTGACTCCTTGTTTTCCATTGAACCTTATCCTTTTTGATAGATTCTTATAAAATCCTGAGTGTTTAAATTTCCTGGATAATGAGCCATTCAATTTTTTCAGGCATCTCCTCCTCCACTCCGCCCTCCTTTAATGAGGGTCATGGCCTCAGAACGAGTGGCGCTATGGGTGCGGAAGGATCCTCTCACGGCTGAAGTAACCGTAAGCGACTTTGCTTTTTTTACCCCTCTCATTGACATACACATGTGTTCAGCTTCAATCACTACCATCACGCCGAGTGGTTTCAGATGTTCATCGATGAGGTCGGCGATTTGTTTGGTAAGCCTTTCCTGGACTTGAAGTCTTCTAGAGAGAATATCCACAACACGGGCAATTTTGCTGAGCCCCACTATCCTTCCCCCCTTTGGTATATAAGCCACATGAGCCGCTCCGGCAAAGGGTAAGAGATGATGTTCACACATAGAATATAGGGGAATATTTTTAATCAACACCATTTCATCGTGTTTTTCTTCATGGATTACCCGAAGTTGGTCTGCAGGGTCCTCTTGAATTCCCCCGAGGATTTCAGAAAACATATGAGCCACTCTGCGGGGAGTTTCTTTTAGCCCTGGACGTTGGGGGTCTTCACCTGCTCCTTCAAGAATGAGCTTC
The DNA here is from genome assembly GCA_964429695.1 of uncultured Eubacteriales bacterium. Lineage (GTDB taxonomy): Bacteria > Acidobacteriota > Aminicenantia > Aminicenantales > Aminicenantaceae > CAYSCS01. The sequence continues at coordinate 2,721 of CAYSCS010000058.1, read as the reverse complement.
ACCCCTCTTTCGATTTTTTTCAAATCAACATTCCTCTTCCATTCTTTTTTTTTCATTCTTCTTCCATCCCTTGAAGATTCTTTTTAAGCAGCTTGGAGCACTCTTCAAGCGCAAGGAGGTAGACCTCCTTTACTGGAATTTTTAGTTTTTTCGCGAGTTTAACACAATCTGAAAATTCGGGTTGGAGATTGACCTCTTTGCCCTCAAAATAAGAAACCTTAATTTTTACGCTTTCTCCAAAGATTTCGATCCTTTTTGTCTCTCTCTCCAGGATTCTTCTTTCTACAGGGAAATATCTGACTCCGATGCTGCTTGTCTCCTTGAATATGGCGTGGATGAGAGAATCTATTCTCTCTGCTTCGGCGAGAATGGTCAATTTCGTAGCCAGCCTGTTTTTCTTCATGAGAATTGATGAGGCGTAAACATCCAGTGCTCCCAGGCGAAAGGCTGTCTCGAAGAAAGAAGCGAGGATCTGAGGGTTTGAGTCATCGACATTGGTTTCGATGACAAAGATTTTCTTCAGAGACCCCTTATTACTCTTTTTAGCGTAAAAAGCACGGAGCACATTGGGAAAATTTTCAAAATTTCTTTTCCCGGCACCATACCCTACCTTCTGGAAGGAGATTTCAGGGAATTGAATTATTTCCTTAACTAGCGAAGAGATGATGGCCGCCCCCGTGGGAGTGACGAGCTCCTCATTCACCCAGTTCGAGTAGACTGGAAAATTTCTTAGAAGCTCAGTAACTGCAGGTGCGGGGACAGGAAGCACACCGTGAGAAGTCTTAACCCAGCCACCGCCGAGGTTTAAAGGCGTGCAAGTAACCTCATCGATGCCGAGCTTTTCGAGAAGATAGCAGGTTCCAGCTATATCGAGGATGGCGTCATCTGCCCCAGCCTCATGGAGGTGAGCCTCATCGAGACTTATTCCATGCACCTTGGCTTCAGCCTCAAACATTTTTTTAAAGATAGCCACAGATTTCTTTTTTACTTCCTCCGAAAAATTGCTCCTCTTTAGCAAGGATTCAATTTCATCAAATTTACGCGGCGTTTGTTTTTTTTGCTCTATATGAACCTCTACTCTCAAGGCACGCAGGGATGCCCTTTTTGCTTCCTTGATTTCGATTTGAAGGGGAAGCTTTAATTCCTGCATCTTATTCTTGAATTCTGCATGAGAAACCCCAAGGTCAAGAAGAGCTGCTAGAATCATGTCCCCGCTCACCCCTGCTGAGGCATCAAAATGAAGCGATTTCATTTTCTCTGCTTTTCCTTCAACCTTTTATTCAGAAGGGGAAGGATTTCCCCTGCCTTTCCTCTGAAGCTGAAATCTGAGTATGAGGTAAGCGGCGTTGGGTCGGGATTTATCTCCACGATTTTTGCCCCCACCTCTAAGGCTCGAAGAGGGAGAGAGGCTGCTGGTTGGACTATAGCCGATGTTCCTATGACAAGCATCACCTCACACGTCGAACTTAAGAGAAAGGCTTTATTCAGGATTTCTGAAGAAAGTGATTCTCCAAACCAGACCACGTGGGGTCTGAGCCATGCTCCACAATCAGGACAGGAAGGAGGTATTTCTCGTAAGGGAACTTCATAGTTCTCCATCACCTTTCCCTCTTTGAGACATCTCATTTTCCAGATGTTGCCATGGAGTTCCAGGATGTTTTTCGAACCAGCTCTCTGGTGGAGGCCATCAATATTCTGGGTGATGAGGGCTAAGGAAGGGAAGGTTTTTTCCCAATCGGCAAGGACCCGGTGAGCTGGATTTGGTTCTTTAGAGCCTATGATTCCTCTCCTCCAATCATACCACTCCCAGACAAGTCTGGGGTTTTTTTGAAAAGCCTCGGGTGTGGCGAGTTCTTCAGCTCTAAACTGACGCCAGAGTCCATCTTCTCCTCTGAAGGTGGGGATTCCCGACTCAGCCGAAATTCCTGCTCCAGTGAGTACTGCCACACGTTTTATGCTCAGAAGTAACTCAATCAGACTTTCAAATTCCATAACCTTACTCCATTTCTCCTAGATAATATAGAATAATTCTTTATCTCTGAAAAATCAAAAATAAATGTAAAAAGCGAGAGGCTTAAAATCAGCATTTTGAACGAAATTGAAAATTCATTCTAGAACAAATTTAGATGCTTAAGCCAGGAAAATACTCGATTGGCTGAGATGAAAAGGAAATTTAGGTTCTTTCCCCACCTTGAATGCCGCCCTCCCTTAAAATTTAACTAAAGGTGTTATTTGAAATTTTACTCCTTCTGGGGAAAGTTTATGCCTTCTTTTTTCGATATCTCGAGGTTTATTCTACTTCTATTTCTTCTCCCGCTTGACGTGGCCATTCAATCTCTAAGACCCCTGGTTTTTTCAACCTGACCTTTATTTCTTCCTTTTTTATTTCAGGACTGATTCTAACCTGGAGGATGTGGTTTTTTTCCGTCCTGTTATAAGATAATCCCCTTCCCCATCCTCCTATTCCGACTCCCCAGGGACCGAATCTTATTCCGAAGCCTTCCCAGAAATCTTCAAACATTTTGCCTCCTCATCTAATAATTTTAATGACCTCCGCTTCTCTATTCAATTATAATTATTTTCCCCGAATATTTGCTTATGGGGTGATATTTTTTCATCTTATAAAAAAGCCTCTCTTTCCCCAAGAAACTGGTAACATAGAGGCATCATGAAAAAACCGAGAAGTTTTACCCTCAAGCTGAAACTCCAAAAGGCATTTTT
>CAYSCS010000057.1:0-24413 GCA_964429695.1 uncultured Eubacteriales bacterium | reverse complement strand
GAGCATCGGAGCATGCTTGGGACCACTAATGCGATAGAGAGAGCGTTCAGGGAGATTGGGAGGAGAATTCATCCGATGAGCTTCATTACGAATGAAAAAAGCGGTGAAAGGATAATCTATGCTCTATTCCATGACCATAATCAAAGTAGGAGAATACACCTCTACCCAATTTTACACAACATTCCTGACGCTACCTCCTGAAAACATTTAACAGTTTCAGAGAGAGAAATGAGAGCTATTTTTTGGCTTTCAAGGATTTTGCCCTGAGAGTCAGGTGAGAGGGAAATCTTAAGAAGGGAAATTGACTTGTTCGGTGTTTTTTTCCTAACATACTTTATGGTGAAGAAAGATAAGGGCTGGAATGAATAATGTTTGACCAACTTTCATCAAGGCTTCAGAAAGCAATCAAATATCTCCGAGGTGAGGGAAAAATTACAGAGAAAAACATGTCTGAAGCCCTAAGGATGATTCGTCTTGCTTTTCTTGAAGCCGATGTAAATTATCAGGTTGTTAAAAATTTCATTCAGAGGGTCAAAGAAAAGGCTCTAGATGAGAAGGTCCTTCTCAGCCTTACTCCCACCCAACAAGTGATAAAGATTGTAAAAGATGAACTCACTCTTATTCTCGGTAACCAGGAGAGAAAGCTGAATTTCTCTCCACATCCTCCTTCAGCTTTCATGTTTGTAGGTTTGCAGGGCTCTGGGAAGACAACTACCTGTGGTAAACTGGCGAAGTGGGCGCTGGAGAAGGGGAGAAACCCTCTTCTCGTCTCTATTGACCTCAAAAGACCAGCTGCTCAGGAACAACTAATGATGATTGCCCGAATGCTTAATGTTTCATTCTATGAATTCCCTAAAGTGGAAATAGTTGAATTAGCTCGACCTTTGAGAGACATTCTTTATTATGCTGAAAAGAAGGGTTATGACCCAGTCCTAGTAGATACGGCAGGGAGACTCCATATCGACGAGGAGCTGATGGAAGAGCTCCAAACAGTAAGAAATATCCTCACTCCATCTGAAGTAATTTATGTGGGAGATTCAATGACAGGACAAGATGCAGTGAAGAGCGCAAGGATTTTTGAGGAAAAAATCGGGCTGACTTCAATCATTTTGACCAAGCTCGATGGTGATGCAAGAGGAGGTGCGGCCCTTTCTATAGTTTCTGTTACAGGTAAGCCTATTAAGTTTATCGGAATAGGGGAGAAATTGGATAAGTTAGAGGTATTTCATCCGGATCGAATGGCATCCCGCATCCTCGGGATGGGAGACATCTTAACCCTGATCGAAAAAGCAGAAAAAAAAACTGATCTTGAAGAAGCAGAGGAACTTGCCCGAAAACTGAGAAAATATGAGTTTACCCTTGAGGACTTCAAAAAACAGCTTAATCAGATGAGGAAAATGGGTTCACTATCTCAGATGCTGGGCTTTTTACCCAAGACAGGAATTTTTAAAAACCTTTCGCAGATTAAAATAGATGAGAGCAAGATAGTCCATTTCGAAGCCATCATCAATTCCATGACTAAGGAAGAAAGAAATAACCCGAAGATTTTAGATGGAAGCCGGAGGTTAAGGATTGCCAAGGGAAGCGGAAGGCCTGTAGCTGAGGTAAATGAACTCTTAAGACAATTCTCAGAATTAAAAAAGATGATGAAGGATACCCGTTTTCAAAAACTTCTCTCGTCTTTTCCAGGATTTTAAGAAATAAAAAGAAGATGTCCAGGCCATGCATTCTTTTTTAAGAAATCGATGAAAGATTTGACTTATTTCATTAATTTCGTTATTATCAAAAATCATTTAAAAATTCGGATAGAGAGAAGATGATTTCAATTAGATTAATGAGAAAAGGAGCTAAGAAGAGGCCGTTCTATAAAATAGTGGCCATTAATTCCAGGAAACCGAGAGAAAGCAAAGCTAAAGATATTCTCGGCTATTATGATCCTTTGAAAGAGCCCCCTGAGATAAAGGTTGACGTAGAGAGAGTGAGATACTGGATCCAAAGAGGAGCGCAAGCTTCCAAAACAGTACAATCTCTCTTGAATAAAGTCTCCAAGGATACGGAACTTACTAATCAACAAAACTAAAAGGAGGTCATGGTGAAAGAACTAGTTGAATTGATTGCCAAATCATTGGTTGACAATCCTGAAAAGGTCCAGGTTTCCCAGTTAGAGGGGGAACAAACCACAATCCTAGAGCTCAAGGTTGCTCCAGAAGATTTGGGTAAAGTAATCGGAAAGCAGGGAAGAACAGCTCGAGCGATTAGAGTCATACTTGGCGCAGCAGGAATGAAATTGAAAAGGAGATTCAATCTCGAAATCATCGAAAAAGGATAATTTGGTTATAATCGGGAAAGTTTTAAGAACCCAAGGAAGAAAGGGGGAGTTAAGAGTCGATCTCTATCCTGAAAAATTAGCAAAACCTTTTTTTTTTTCCAGGATAGGTCTTAGAAAAAAGGATAGAATAGAAGAATATCAGGTTGAATCTCTAAGGCTCCAGAATAAAGACATCATCCTCAAGCTCAAGGGAGTTGACTCTTTAAATGAGTCTCTTAAATTAGTAGGGGCGGAAGTAATGCTCTCAGAACCAGCTCTTCAGGCATTGGAGAAAGGCCATTATTATGATTTTCAGCTCATAGGATGCTCGGTAATTACGGAAAAGAATGAAGAGATAGGGAAAGTGGAGGCAATTTTAAGGATAAAAGATAATGACCTCTTGGTTGTTAGGGAGAAGAAGAAAGAAGTTTTAATTCCCTTCGTGGAGAGCATCTGTATAGAAGTCAATGTTCAGGAAAAAATCATCGTTGTCAACCCTCCGGATGGGCTATTAGACCTGAATGAGATTTGATATAATAACCCTCTTTCCTGAATTTTTCAAAAACGTTTTCTCTTCAGGCATTTTAGGCAAGGCACTTGAGAAGGGATTTATCGAAGTGCGAGTATATGACCTTCGAGATTTCGCTGAAGGCAAGCACAAACAGGTGGATGATCGCCCCTTTGGAGGAGGAGAAGGAATGGTTCTGAAGCCTGAGCCAATCTTTACTGCTGTGGAAAAAATAAGAAATGGAGAGGAAATACCCGTCCTCCTTCTTTCACCTCAAGGAGAAAGGTTTGATTCTCACTTAGCGGAAAGGTTGGCAACACAATCTCGCTTAATTTTAATCTGCGGACGTTACGAAGGAGTTGACGAGAGAGTGATTGAGAACCTGATAACAAAAGAAATTTCAATAGGGGATTACGTACTCACAGGAGGAGAACCAGCTGCCGTCGTGGTGGTGGATGCTATTTCCAGGTTTGTTCCTGGTGTAGTAGGTAAGTTAGAATCGGTGAGGAAGGATTCTTTTTTTGATGGTCTCTTAGATTTTCCTCATTACACGCGCCCCAGAGAATTCAGGGGAATGAGAGTGCCTGAGGTGTTGTTCTCTGGTAATCATGCAGAAATCAATAAGTGGAGGCGAATGAAGGCGATAGAGAAAACATGGGAGAGAAGGCCTGATTTATTAAAGAGAAGAAAATTATCTCCCGAGGAGATGAAGATACTCAAAGAGATTAAATTGAGTAAAGAAAGGAAAAAGAAATGAGAACATTGGATACAGTGGAAAAGAAACTCATAAAGAGGAAAAGCGATGAATTCAAGGTTGGTGACACAGTCAAGGTGCATGTCATCATCAGGGAAGGAGACAAAGAAAGAATCCAAATTTTCCAAGGGGTTGTGATTGCTAAAAAAGGCTCGGGAATGCGGGAAACCTTTACGGTGAGAAAGGTTTCTTTCGGAGTAGGTGTAGAAAGAATTTTTCCTCTTCAATCCCCTCTGATTCGCAAGATAGAAGTAGTAAAAAGAGGAAAAGTCAAGAGAGCTAAATTGTATTATCTTAGGGATTTAAAAGGAAAGGCAGCAAGGCTTAAAGAAAAGAAGTAAAAAACCTCGGGAGAAAAACCGGCGGGTGGGGGATTAGTCTTCACTTTCAAGACAAAGGCCTCATCTTAGCTTACCCTAAAAGAGGTTGTATCTTCTCTTTCAAATTCTGATATAATAAATGAAGAATGCGCTATTTACTCAAACCAAAATTTCAAGTTTGAGTTGGATTAAGAGGAGTGGCTGATTTTTCAATTGAAAAGCAAATAAGAAAAAGGGGATTGTCGCTTATTGCCGGAGTGGATGAAGCGGGGAGAGGCGCTCTTTTTGGTCCCGTAGTTGCTGCTGCAGTTATCCTCCCTCCGGAAGAAAAGAGTTGCCTTATCGATTGGATAGGAGAGATAGACGATTCTAAATCTCTCCCACCCCCGAAAAGGAAAAATTTGGCTAGATTATTACTGCGCCATGCTCTTTCGGTGGGAATTGGATATATGACAAATGTCGAAATAGATAGGGAGAATATCTTCAATGCTTCCTTAGAAGCGATGAGAAGGGCAGTTCTGAATTTATCTCTTCAACCTGATTTTATTTTAGTAGATGGGTTTTATTTAAAGAATGTTCCTTATCCCCAGATTAGGGTAATAAAAGGTGATGAGAAAAGCATCTCTATCGCTTCTGCCTCAATCTTGGCCAAGGTTTTAAGAGATGAAATGGTTCTCAGGGTTGAGGAAATTTATCAGGGCTATGGGCTTGCAAAAAATAAAGGATATGGCACAAGAGAACATTATTGTGCCTTGAAGGAGATGGGGCCGAGTTCATTTCACAGATTTTCTTTTAAACTTATCGAATGATAATGGAAAGCGAAAAAAGAGAAAAAAAGATTTTAGAGCTTGCAGAGAAATACATCAAAAAGGGAAAGTTCAGAGAAGCCATTGCTGAGTATAACAAATTAATAAGTGGTGATGAGGGGAAGGACTTGAACATAAGAAACCTTATCGCCGAGTTATATTTAAAGGCGGGAGAGAAAGAAAAGGCAGTAAGTGAATTTAAGAAGATAGCTAGGTATTATGAAGAAAAAGGCCTTCTTACTCAGTGCATGGCTATATACAAAAAAATAGATAGAATAAACCCTGACGACTTTGACTCAGGAGTGAAACTGGCTGACCTTTATTTGAGTCAGGGTTTTATCTCAGAGGCAAAGAAAAAATATCTTATAATTGCCGACAAATTGAGAAGCAGTAATCAAAATAAGGAAGCAATAAGCTTATATGAAAAAGTTTTAAAAATAGATAAAAATGATCAAGAAGCAAGATTATCACTGGCGATATTATCTTCGAAAGAGGGTCTGGTTGAAAAAGCAGTGGAAGAATTAAATGAGATAGCAGAATTCAGGATAAAAAAAGGAGAATATGATGAGGCTGAAGAGGTGCTCAAGCAAGCAAAGAATCTAAGAGATGACATTTTAAGGACATCTCTAAACCTCATCTATCTCTACCGAAGACAAAACAGGAAAGAAGAAGCATTTGAATTGATTCAAAGGGTTCTTCAATTGGATGAAAACAACAAGGAGGCCTTGAGTCACTTGGGAAGTATTTATCTTGAAGAAGAAAACCTTCAAAAAGCTGAGGAAATATTCTTAAGAATGCTCCGCCTCCAGCCAAAGGATATAGAAACAAGAGTAAAGCTAGGACGCATTTATATCCATCAAGATAAGCTTGACCAGGCTTTCGAGCTTTATCAACCTATAGTTGAAACATTGATCCGAAAAGAGAAGCTTGGGAAAGCGATTGGATTGCTGGGTTTGATACTCAATCGGGGCGAGCCCCATTTTCCAACTCTCGAGAAGCTTGCTGATATTTTCAAGTTAAGAAATCAGAAAAAGCAGCTTGAGATTGTTTTGAGAGTTCTTCTTCAGGAATCAAAAAAAATGAAGCTGATTGAAAAAGAACATGAAATATTGAAAGAATTGGTTGCCCTTTGCCCTCAGGATGAAGAACTTTATTGTGAGTATCGAGAAGTAAAGAAAAGGCTTGGGATCTTAGATGAAGAGAGGATTTCGGGAGAACCTTCAATTCTTGTGGATGAATCAAAGGAAATAATAAAAAGGAACTTAGCCAAGGCGGAGCTCTATATGGAACAAGGATTGCTGAGAAATGCACGAAGAATACTTGAACATTTAAGACTGATGTATCCAGGGGTGAGTTCAATTGAAGAAAAGATAGAAGCTCTCACCAAGAGAGCTGCTGAAATCAGGGAAGAAGAGATTCCTGAGCGGGTGGAAAAGGCAATGGAGAAGGAAAATGAGTTTATAGGTTTTCTCTTAGAAAGAGAGATGGGAGAAGGAAAAATCACAGCAGCAGAGATCTTTGCCGAAACAGACATCATCCCCATAGTTCAAGATGCTGAGGAGAAAAAAAGAAAATATTATAACCTTGAGAGACAAATAGATGAAGAGCTTGAGGCCATTCAGGCTGTTTGTTTACAGCAATTGAAGGGAGATACCACAACCATGGAGAAAGAGCTTTCCGAGATTGTTTCAGAATTCAAAAGAAGTGTTGAGGAGAAGATTGATAAAAAAGATTTCCAGAGCCGTTACAATCTTGCCGTAGCATACTTTGATCAGGGTTTATACGATGAGGCAGTGGAGGAATTTAAGCTGGCTTCAGAAGATAAACGCATTGCCCTTGATTGTTATACTTCCTTAAGCCTTTGTTTCAAGGAGAAAAGAGATTATGAAGAGGCTTTAAGATGGTTAGAAAAGGCACAGGAAATAGTGGATAAAGATTCGAATGAATATTTTAGATTAAAGTATGAAATGGCTTCCCTTTATGAAGAAATGGGCAAGAGAGAGGAAGCCTTAAATCTTTACCTCGAGATTAAAAACTGGGATTCCAATTATCGAAAGGTAGCTCAGAAAATAAAGAAACTAAAAGAAAGTTAATTTCACTCTACCTTTTCCCCCTTTGGAAGCCTCATTATAAGAATATACGAAAATAAGAGTGAGAAAATTTCTTTTAGAGCCCGTTTTTCTTACTGATGAACTCTCTAAAGGAATCAGTTTCTTTCCAGAAGTTAATTGAATGTTTGAGAGAAAAGACTAACGCTAGAAATATTTTGCTGGGGATAAGGGATGAGGAGGAGCAATTTGTTTTTTTGATGGAAAAGGTAACCCACCCCTGCCAAAAAGAAGAAATAAAATCGGAGTTCATGCGGAGAGTCTTTAAGGAACAGAGACCTTTGATTCATAATTTTTTCTCTAAAAACAAGGAAGATTTTCCAAGGAATGTCCTCTGTTTTCCTCTTCACTTTGGAGGCAATTTCTTGGGCGCAATTTATCTCGAGCGAGAGCTTAGATGCGGTGATTTCTCTTCTGAGGACCTTGAGTTTTTGAGTTTAATTTCTAAACCGCTTATTTATTTTATCCGGGATAGCATAAAAATTGAGGAACTTAAGAAAGAAAGAAAAGGGGAGCCAGAATTTGAGTTCATGGGCAAGAGCAGGGCTGTCCAGAAGATATTGGAACTAGTTGAGAGGGTGAAAGATAACGATACTCCTGTCTTCATCACTGGAGAAAGTGGCACAGGAAAGGAGCTCATAGCCCGTGCAATTCATTCGCGGGGAAAGAGGGTGAACTCAAAATTCGTAGCCATAAATTGTGGGGCTATTCCCGATCATCTTTTGGAAAGTGAATTATTTGGATATGTTAGAGGTGCCTTTACAGGAGCATGGAGGTCAAAAATTGGTCTCATAGAAGAAGCAGAAGGGGGTACTTTTCTCTTTGATGAGATTGGAGACCTTTCTCTTCGTTTACAGGCGAAGCTGTTGAGGATGCTTGAAGAGAAAAGAATCCGGAGGGTAGGAGAAAATGAGACAAGAGCCGTAAATGTGAGGTTCATGAGTGCCACTAACAAAAACATAGATAAAGAAGTCGAAAAAGGAAATTTCCGCGATGACCTTTACTACCGTTTAAAGATTATCACCATTGAAATTCCACCCCTTAGAGAAAGAAAAGAAGATTTACTTTTCCTCATAGAGCATTATTTAGACACCTATTGCAGGGAAATGAAGAAGGAGAGGAGCTATTTTTCACCTTCAGCCCTAGAACTGATGATGAACTATTCCTGGCCTGGGAATGTTCGAGAACTCCAGAATGAGATTCAAAGGTGTCTTATATTAGCAGGGGAAGAATCTTTAATTAGAGAGCAGCATCTTTCTTCTAAAATTAATCCCCGTAGAAGTTCTCCAGATGAATCGAGTTATAATTTTTTTCAGGCAAGAGCAGAATTCGAAAAAAGGTTTTTGAATCAGGCACTCGCCCGTTTTAACTACAGCAGAATAAAGGCTGCAAAAGAAATGGGGTTGAGTAGACAGGGTCTTTTTAAATTAATGAGAAAGCATAAGATACTTCCTCTTCAGGGAGAAAAGAGAAGGAAAAGGAAATTAGAAAATGAGCCTTAGGGTTTTTCTTCGAAGTAGTCTTATTTTCCACCAGGAGATGAGTGAAAAGAGAAATAAAAAAATGAGGGGCGTGCTTGGCCTTTATTATAGTCTAAGGCCAAATCTCGCTTCTTCTCTTTTTGGAAGATGATCCAGCTTTTCTCCTGCAGAGAGGTTCCGAGTTTTCAAAAGGTATCTGAGAATACTTTCTCTATATTTAGAAAAGATGAAAAAGGGAGCGATATTTTCTACTTCAGGATTCTATAAACTTGATTGAAAGAATTTTTTTTGATAGCTTAATTAAGGAGATGGAGGAGAAGAAAGATACAAAGATAGGTGAAGCTCTCTGTCCATGTTGTGGCTGCCAGCTTTGGTTTGATCTCCAGAGGGGAACGATAGTTAAATTTAAAAGGAGTGTTTCCCCCAAAAAGAAAGGTTCCCTAGATGAGCTAATTCTGAAAGAGAAGAAAAGAAAGGAAGAATTTGAACGCAAGTTTGAGCTAAGCGTAGAGCTTGAGAAGAAAAAGAGAGAAGAGGCTCACTTAAAATTCAAGAAGGCACTCCAGAAAGTCAAAGAGGATTAACTTCCTACCTGCGTTTCATCTTCTCTGATTCTGGGTGCCATGGTGAATTTGGTAAAGCCAAAAATCAAGAGAATCAGAACAGCTGTATAATTCATTATTGCCCAAGGAAGATAGGTGAAGGGAGGAACGCCTATTGTTCCTGCAATATAAACTCCAGCCATGCTCCAGGGAATGAGAGGAACGATAATTGCTCCACTTTCTTCTATTATCCTTGAGAGGTTTTTTGCAGCTAAGCCCTTTTCCCTGTAAATTGGGGAGAGTAGTTCTCCAGGTATAATCATCGAAAGATAAGAACTTCCGGTGATCAATGCGGTGACGATAGAAGAGGTTATGGTGGTGAGCACAATGCTCCATGTCTTGTCAGCGAAGCGCATCACTCTTTCCAGTATTGTGGAGAGAAGTCCTATACGCTGCATTATTCCACCAAAACTGAAGGCAGTGAAAGCTACAAGCTGAGTTTCCATCATACTCATCAATCCTCCTCTTGAGAGGAGAAGGTCAACCTCTTTACTTCCTGTAGAAGCTTTATATCCACTGTTCATGGCTGAGGCAACATCAGGAAGGGAAGCATTCTGGAAAATTATTGCTAGGGCTGCTGCCACTAATGATGAAAGAAGCATACCAGGAATGGTGGGTCTTTTGGTGATGGCGAAGTAAAACACTATAACCAAGGGGAGAAGGAGCAAGACATGAAAACGGAAGTTTTTCCGGATTATCTCCATTATAAGCACCATTGTTGTCGATTCGACCTTTTCCCCTTTGTAACCAAGACCTAAGAAAAGGTAAATGAGGAGACCCATGAGCCAAGCAGGGATTGCTGACCAGAACATGTGTTTGATATGGTCAAAGAGATTTGAGCCAGCTGCAACTGATGCAAGATTTGTCACATCAGAAAAAGGTGACATTTTATCTCCAAAATAAGCTCCTGCCACTATGGCCCCTGCAGCTGGACCAGAGGGAATTCCCAAACCCATGGCAATGCCCATGAAAGCCACGCCGAGAGTGCCGATGGTCCCCCAGCTTGTTCCTGTGGCTAATGAGGTAATAGAGCAGACAAAACAGGCTGTTACTAAAAAATACTCAGGCGAGATGAGTTTCAACCCGTAGTAAATGACCATGGGAATTGTTCCGCTTGAAATCCAAGACCCAATTAGAATGCCTACACTGAGCATGATTAATATGGCAGGCATCGCCTTATGGATGCTGTCCACAATTCCTCTTTCCATTTCTCTCCATGAGAAGCGCATCAGAAAGCCGAGACAGCCTGTGATAAAGGCAGCAGCTATGAGGAGAATTTGCGGTCGGATTCTATAAATGCCATAGCCAATTCCAAGAAGAACTCCCATGGCAATAAGAGGAATGAGAGCAAGAGAAAGTTTGGGCTTTTTTATTTTTTCATTTGTATCCATCTCCTTTCCTCTCTTTAATTCAATAAAAAAAATTTTAATTTTTTAGAGTTGCTCTTATCCTCAAGATGAAGATTCTTACTTTAGAGGATGGTGAATTAATCAACTTAACTTCAAAAAAAATTATTATTATATTATTAGCTTTTAATAATTTAACTTAAAATATCATGAGGTAATTCTCTTTTCAAGATTATAAATAAAAATCCAATTTCATCCTTTCTTCAAAAAAAGGAGTAGGATATAATTTGCCCAAAAATTCTTTCAATCTTAGGTATAAAAGGGAGAAAAAACTCTTTGTTTTTTTTAAAATATTTCTTAATATTAATAGAAGATGATGAAAACATTCGAAGAAGAATATAAGAGATTCGAACCTGTGATAAAGAGGCTGGTCAACCTTTCCCTTTTAGGGAAAAAAATCATAGTCAAAGGAGAAGAGAATTTTGTGAGAAAAGGACCTAACATAATCGTGGGCAACCACTGTGGAAGTTTCAAAGACATTGCCACCCTCTTCAAAATAGTACCCCGACCGATTATCTTCACTGCCAATAAGATGCTTTTCAACAAAGATGAGTTCAATTTTTTGATTAAGAAGCATCTTCAGAGGCATTTAAAAAACCTAGGCTTTTTTTTAAACGTAGTTCTCTATCCTTTAAAGTCGTATCTCGTCAATTACATAAGCACAAACATTGGAAAGGTTGGGACTGTGCCTGTGGATATGATTCAAAGAAGAGGTACTGCTTTGAAGCCATGCCAGGAACACCTCAAAAAAGGGAGGGCAATCGTTGCCCTCCAAGGAAGAGGAAGAGTCATGAAGGGAGAAGAGAACCCGTATGTAAGTCGATTCAAGAGGGGGACCTGTATCATTTCCTATAATCTTTATAAAGAAGAGGGAATAAAGGTACCAGTGACCCCCCTTGCCTTATATGGAACACAAGCTCCTTATATCATTCCCTCGGTAATCAAAGTGAATGTGGGAGCTCCCATGTATATTACTGATTACTTGTCCGATAATTTGAGCCTTGCTATCAATCAATTCAGAGAAGCACTCGAAAAGAGAGTTAAGACTCTCTTCTATGAGTTGATAAAATAAAATAATTTCTCACCTTAAGTTTCCATCAAAATCAGAAGAGGAGTGAATCCTATTCTTGTTTTTCATAACGGGAGAGAATGTCGGAATTTATTTTAGAGAAGAGGTCATATTTTATTTTGACTCCTTTTTCATTTCTCAGGAGAGAGAGATAGGAATGAAGAAACTTATTTTTCTTTTCCTCTAACAAGTTTTTTTTCTCTTCCTCTGCTTTTTTCTCCAATTCTTCGAGGCTAACTTCTTTGCGCTCAAGAACTCTTACTAAGGCATATCCTTTTTCATATTCAAAGGGTTCGCTTGCTTCGCCCAAAGGGAGGGAGAAAGAAAGTCGGTCAAATTCTGAATTTTCACCAATGAGACTTGCATACTGACCTCTTTTATGCTCTTCTATGGTTCTGTATTCGAGGTGGTATTTATTGGCGAGGTCATCCAGTTTTTGTTCTTTGAGTTCTTCTTTTAATTTCTTCATTATTTTCAGGGCTTTATTCCCCTTTTCAATATTCATGAGTTCTCTTCTAATTTCATCCTCGACTTCTTCGATTCTCGCCGCTCTTTCTGGTTCAATTTTTCGAAGCTGAACTAGAGCAACGCCACTATAGGTATAGATAGGAGTCGATATTTCTTTTTCTTTTAGGGAAAAGAGTGTTCTACTGATTTCCCCGGAGGCATCTATTTCCCGAATACCCTCTCCTTCCTTTAGGAGTCCTGTTTTTCGGATTTTTTTCCCTAGCCTCTGAGCAGCTACATCCAGACTTTTTTCCCTTCTAGCACTCTTTTCAAGGTGGATGATCTCCTTTTCCGCCAGCTCTCTTGCCTTTTTATCTATGAGAATGGTCTTAATCTTTTCGCTTACCTCTTCAAGAGGTCTAATAACCTCAGGTTTTTTCTCAGTAATTTTTAGAATGGAAAGACCATCTTCAAGCTCTACGATTTCAGAATTTTCTCCTGATTCAAGGTGCGAAATTTGTTCTTGTTCTTGAGAAGATAGCTTCTTCCATTCAAAGAAACCCCAATCACCGCCTTGTGCTGCTTTTTCGTCCTTAGAATACTTCTTGGCCATTTCAGAGAAATCTTCACCGGCTTTCAGTTTCTCCAGGATGTTCTGGGCTTCTCCTTTAACAAGCTCTTTTTCTCTTTCTTCATAGGGTATGAATATCCTGCTTACCCTCATTGTCTCTGGTTCTTTGAAGTGAGAAATATTTTGTTTGTAATAAGATTCGATTTCCTCAGGTTTAATTTCTATCTCATTTTTTAAATCATCGATTCCCACAAAGAAATAATCTCCTTCTCTCTTTTCTGGAATCTTAAATTTCTCAGGATTTTTTTCGAAATATTCTCTTATTTTTGAAGAGGGAATCTCTTCTTCGAACTCAATTTTTTCTGTTTCAGCTACGACGTATTCTACTTTTGCGCTTTCATTTTTATTTTTATAATTTTCCCATATTTCATCTTTGGTCACCGAGATTCCCGAGGTCAAGAGTTTGAGGAGCTTTTCAAGGACAATTTCCTTCCTTAAGCTTTCCTCGAAATCGACTACAGAAATCCTGTTCCAGTCTAAAATTCGTTTGTATTCTTCAAACCCAACGAATTTTCCATTTCTTTGGAAAACGGGATAGCTCTTTATTTTTTCTAGAACTTCTTCATTCAAGGCGTAAATCTTCATTTCCCGAGCCTTTTGCATCAGGAGGGATTGCTGAATTATTTGATCTAAGACTTGCTGCGGAAGATTTAGCTGGAGGATGAAGTTTCGGTCGAGCTCCTTGAATTCTCTTTTAATCATTTCTAACCTTTGTCTTAGATTTTGGTAATAGATATTAGCATGAATTTGCTCACCTCCCACCGTGGCAATTGTGTTAGCGGCTCGAGATTCTCCAAGGCGTCCTGCCCCGCCCCACACGGCAAATATGGCAATGATGAAAGCGGCAATGACTATCCATAGGGTTGGAGCTAGGGATTTTAAGTTTTTTCGCATTGCCTTAAGCATCTTATCACCTCAATTTTTTTTCCTCATTTGGCATTTTCACTTTCAAAACTGGATTTTCCGATAAATATATTTTTTATATTCTTTGTCCCAGATTTAAGTTACATTTCACTAAGAAGAGACCTGGAAATTACGATTCGCTGTATTTCGGAAGTTCCCTCATAAATGGGAAAAACTCTCGCATCTCTGTAAAGCTGTTCAATCGTGAATTCTTTCGAATATCCGTATCCTCCGTGAATTTGAAGTGCTCGATAGACCACTCTATTGGCCACCTCTGAAGCAAAGAGTTTAGCCATAGAAGCTTCTTTAGAGATTTTTTTTCTCCTATCATAGAGATCTGCTGCTCTGTAAGTGAGCAACCTTGCAGCTTCGATTTCTGTGGCCATATCAGCGATCATGAATTGAATCGACTGAAATTCTGAGATTTTTTTGCCGAAGGCCTGTCTCTGAAGAGAGTATTTTATTGACTCTTCTAATGCCCTCTCAGCAACACCTACGGATTGAGCAGCAATTCCTATTCTTGAACAATCAAGACAATGGAAGGCAATAGTGGCTCCTTTCCCTTCTTCTCCCAGGAGATTCTCGGACGGAACTCGACAATCCTCGAGCACAAGCTCGGCTGTAACTGAAGAATGGAGGCCCATTTTTTCTTCTATTTTAGAGATGTGAAGGCCGGGAAAATTTTTCTCTACTATGAAGGCGCTCAATCTCTTTCTAGCTCCTTCTAACCCTGTCACCGCAAAGATTATGATTGCCTCGGCATCATTGCCCGTTGTGACCCATGATTTTGTTCCATTGAGGATGAAATAATCTCCCTCTCTTTCAGCTTTTGTCTTGAGGTTTGTCGCATCTGAGCCGGCTTCTGGTTCAGTTAAGCTGAAAGCGCCTATTATTTTTCCCTTGGCTGCAGGCGGAAGGTATTTTTCTTTCTGTTTTTTGTTTCCAAATTTGAAGATTGCGTTGCAGAAGAGGGAACAATGAACACTAACGATCACTCCTACTGAAGGTGATATGCGGCTTACTTCCTCAATGGCAATGATAAGAGAAAGGGTATCTGTTTTAATTCCCTCATATTCAGGGGGGACTGTCATTCCCAGAATTCCAATTTCACCTAGTTTATTCAGAATTTCTCGGGGAAATTCATGCTTATCTTCTAGCTCCCTTGCCTTAGGAGCAATTTCTTTGAGAGCAAAATCTCTAACCATCTCTTTCAGCAAGAGTTGATCTTGTGAAAGCTCAAAGTTCATTTTTTCTCCCTTTGGCTTGCCCAATTTTCTTCTTAATCGATTCATTCTGGGTGGCAATTTTCATTTTCTGGAAAGGTGCGTAAAGCTTTTCAAAAGTTCTTTCCAGGCTTTCAATGATCACTCGAGTTTTACTCACGATGGGCATGAAATTGGCATCACCGCTCCAGCGAGGTATTATATGGAGGTGATAATGGTCGGTGACCCCTGCACCTGCGCTTTGGCCTAAGTTCATACCCATGTTGAAGCCCTGAGGCTTATACTTCTTTCTGAGTATTTTAAGGCTCATTTTTACCAAATCTGTCATTTCATCCGTAATTTCTTTATTAGCCTCTTCTATAGAAGCTAGGTGCTCATAAGGTGCTATCATCAGGTGTCCGGGTGTGTAGGGATACTTATTCAACATGATGAAATTGTGTTTGCCTTTAAAAAGAATATAAGCTTTCTTTTCATTTTTTTTCCGCAAGGCAAGACAGAAGATGCATTTTCTCATTTTAAACACATTTTTTACGTATTCTTCACGCCAGGGAGTGGGGATGTATCTCATTGTTTATTAATCATATTCTTCAATATTTTGCTTGGCTTAAAATAGACGACATTCTTAGGAGGCACATCCACTTTTTTCCCTGTGCGGGGATTTCTTCCTGAACGAGCACCTCTTTTGCGGAAACGGAAGCTCCCGAAGCCTCTGAGTTCTATCTCTTCGCCTCTTTTAAGCGCATCCTTAATCGTTTGAAAGAAGAGGTTTACGCTGAGTTCTGCATCCTGTTTGGAAATATTCATCTCTCGAGAAATCCTCTCGATTAAATCGGCCTTAATCATCTATAACCTCCTTTTTTATGGCTTTTTTGTAGAGCCGATTTTCTTGAATTGATCCTTCATGAGCTCACCTAAAGTAAGCCTGTTGTTTTGACGTTGCATGTATTTTTGATATTCGAGTTTTTGCATTTCAAATTGTGCCTGCTTAAAGCTAAGGGAGACTTTCTTGTCTTCCTTGTTTATTTTAATAATCTTAGCGATTCTTTCTTCTCCCACAGAGAAGCTTTCTTCAGGATTTTCTATCCTTTTTTCGTCCAGTTCTGAGAGAAAAACAACTCCTTCGATTCCTGGCATTATCTCTACGAATACTCCAAAATTTGTGATACGCGCAACTTTAACCTTGACCAAATCTCCAAGTTTTATGCGTGAGAAGAAATCTTCCCAAATATCACCTGCGAGTTGTTTTATTCCCAGAGAAAGTTTTTGCTTTTCTACATCGATGTTGAGAATAACGGCTTCGACTTCTTCACCGACCTTTAGTTTTTGTGAAGGATGTTTGATCTTTTCCCAGCTTATGTCTGAGATATGAATGAGGCCTTCTACACCTTTCTCAACTTCCATAAAGGCACCAAAATCAGTAATGCTTGTTATCTTTCCCTTGATACGAGAGCCAGGGCTATAATTCTTTTTCAGAAGCTCTAAGGGGTGGGGAGTCGCCTGTTTCAACCCCAATGATATTCTCTTTGTCGCAGGATTAATTTCCAGAATGCTCACGGTCACACTTTCTCCTTCTCTGAGTATTTTCTTCGGATGAATGGTTTTTCTTGACCAGGTAAGGTCTGAGACATGGATCAAGCCTTCTACCCCTTTTTCAATCTCTACAAAAGCGCCAAAATCTGTAAGACTCACTACCTTCCCTTCTACCTTTTGACCAACTCTATACTTCTTTTCTATGTTCTCCCATGGATTGGGGAAGAGTTGCTTATAACCAAGGGAGATTTTTTCTTCTTTTTCGTCAAAATCTAAGATAATTACCTCTATAGTCTGGCCCACTTCGAATAATTCTGAAGGGTGATTTATTTTTCCCCACGACATATCTGAGATATGAAGAAGTCCTTCCACTCCTCCTAGGTCAAGAAAGGCCCCGAAATTGGTTATCGACTTGATTTGCGCCTTAACCTTTTTCCCGCGCTCCAGGCTCCCGAAGACCCGCTTTTTCCTTTTTTCTCTTTCATCCTGAAGGAAGAGTTTTCGGGAGAGGACTGCATTTTCAGATTTTCTATCGAATTTAATAACTTTAAACTTGAAAGTATTTCCAAGGAGTTTCTCCGGCTCTTTTAAAGGCCTTATGTCTGCGTGGGAATCGGGTAGAAAACAACTGATTCCTACATCCACTGTGTAACCATTTTTTACTCTTTCGCTTATTTTTCCCATTATCCAGCTATTTTGATGATAGGCTCTTTCCAAATTATGGAGTGCTTTAAGGGCAATTGCTTTTTTTCGACTGAGGAGAAGATATCCCTCTTTGAAATCGCTTTTTTCGAGAATTGCTTCAATCTCATCTCCAGGCCTGACTTTTTTAAGCTCTTCTTTGTCTTTGAATTCTTCGAGAGGAATCACGCCTTCAGATTTGAACCCTATATCGACGAGCATATGAGGAGGAGCTATTTTTATCACCCTCCCTTTAATTATTTTTCCTGGAGAGATTTCTTTTGCTTGGAATTGATATCTTTCGAGCAAGCTCTCATAGTCTTTTGATGAAATTATCTCCTCATCTTTTGATTCTTTCTTAATCTTGGTGGTCATGGGGCTATTTTCTCCCTTCGAGGAAAATGTTGGCAACTTGTTTTTATCCTCATTACGGCTTCATGAAGGACTTCGGGAGGAGTTGAAGCTCCTCCAGAAAGACCTATTTTTTTTGCTCCCTTCAACATCTCTGGTGTTATTTGATCCACTCTCTCGATAAAATATGTTTTGGGCAGGATTCTTTTTGATATCTGGTAAAGTTTATTAGTGTTAGAGCTATTCTTACCTCCGATGATAAAGAGAGTGTCAACCTGCGAGGCCAGGGCAGAGGTGGATTTTTGCCGCGTTTGAGTTGAACTGCAGATTGTATTGTAGATACTCAATTCATCTGTTTTCTCGATTAATGCCGAGACTACTTTTTCAAAAAGATAAAGGTCTTGCGTCGATTGGGCGATTACGGCTCTTTTCTTCCTGTGTGGCAGGCGTTTAGCTTCACTTACTTTTTCTACGATGATTCCCCTTTTTTCGCTGAAACCGATCAGAGCTTTAATTTCAGGGTGTTCTCTGTTTCCGACGATGATGATCTCCTGTTTTTCCTCGGCGAGTCTCTTGACTAACTTCTGAATTTTTTTAACTATGGGACACGTCGCATCGATGATTCTGAGTTTCTTTTTCTGGAGTGAGTGATAGATGGAAGGGGATATGCCGTGGCTTCGAATGATGACAGTCCCTTTTTCGAGTTGTTCGGGGTCATCAATAGACAAAATTCCCTTTTTCTCCAGGTCTGCTATAACTTGAGGATTATGGATTAGAGAGCCTAAAGTATAGACTTTTCCCCTTTCGCGAGACCTAGTTTCTTCAGCTATCTTCAAAGCTCTTTTAACTCCGTAACAGAACCCTGAATTCTTTGCAATTTTGATTTCCATTTCGGAAAAAAGAATGATGAATTATACTATATCAGTTAGACCTCCTTGTCAACTTAAATATTGATAAAATATTAACTTAGCTTTTGTTTGTGGATTGAAGGAGATTTTCTATCCCCGGCGAATTGACTTTAGGCAAAAATTTAAGATGATTTATGGAGTGAATCCTTGAAATCCAGGTAAAATAAATTTTTATAAGAAATCTTTCATTCCTTCTTAAATACTCTCGATTTAATTTAAAATTCTTGCTTTTTACTTCGATAAATTATGCCTAAGTTGATGACCAAAGAATGCTCTCGCCATCTTTGAGAGGGGTTATTAAGAAAGGCCCCGGCTCTTTAAGATATAAAATCAGCATCATGTAAAATCAGCATTGCCTTGGATCCACTAAAATTTTTAGATTCGAAGAATAAGAATTTTGACTTAGGAGCCATACTTTTTTCTGGTTCCAAGGTCTTTGCAGCGGAAAATTGGTTATCATTCGCCTTCCCCTCCCTCTTCCATGATTTTCTCCATTTCTTCAAGAGAGGGCAGGTCCTCGAGTGTATTCAATCCGAAGTAGCTTAGGAAATTTTCTGTTGTCCTGTAGATCAAAGGTTTTCCAGGGCTCTTCTTCCTCCCCACAATTTTTACCAGCTTTTTCTCAAGAAGAGTCTTAAGGGAATGAGAAGAGTCTACCTGTCTCATTGCTGATATTTCAGAGAGAGTAACAGGCTGGTGATAGGCTATTACCGAAAGAGTTTCTAAAGCGGCCTGCGAGAGTTTATTCTTTTTCTCCAGGCCAAGGAGCCTCTTAATCCAAGGCGCATGTTTAGGTTTTGTGGTGAATATAAAGCCACCTGCTTTTTGGATAATCTGAATTCCTCTTTCATTTGAAGAGTAAGTTATGAGAAGATCCCTTAGAGCTTGCTCTATTTCCTCTTGAGGAAATTCTTTAAGGACTTCTTTAATTTTTTCTAGAGAAACAGGTTTGCAAGAAATAAAGATGAGTGCTTCAATAATGTCTTTAAGCTCTTTTCCCATCTGTCACCTTTTTATTGACAAGATAGACTCTTATTGCCTGAAAAGAGCTTTCTTGAAAAGCAATGACCATCCCGGCCTTGATAAGTTCTAAAAGGCTGAAAAAGGAAATTAGAGCCTCTTCGATCGAAGTCTGGCTATGGAAATAATCCAGAAAATCAATAAATGCCTTCTCCCTCAAGATCTGAAGGATTTCTTCCATTTTTTCTTCGATTGAAATCTCTCTTGTGGCCATGGTCTTTACTTCTTGGTCCTCTCTCTTTTTCATGAGAGTAAAAAAAGCCTCAGCCAGGTCAAAGAGAGAAACTTCACCCAGTGTTAATTCTTCTGAAGGGAGAGTGAACGAGGGTAAGAAGCTCCTCTCCCAACTCTCTGCTTGTCCTTCCTCCAGCTTTCTTAATAGGCCACAGGCAGCTTTAATTTTTTTATGTTCCATGAGGCTTTCAATGAGGATGTGGCGAGGGTCTTCTTCATCCTCCGTGTCACTTTCTCGGGGAAGAAGCATTCTTGACTTTATGTAGATGAGAAGCGCAGCCATCAATAGAAACTCAGCTTCTCTCTCTAAGTTTATCTTGTTTTTCTGGTTGAGATACTCAAGATATTCCCTGGTTATCGTTGAGATGGGAATTTCATGAATGGAGATTTTCTTCCTTTTAATCAAAAAAAGGAGAAGATCAAGCGGACCTTCAAAGATATCCAGTTTAACTTGATATGATTGTGAAGGTTCCATAGATTTTCTTCCTTATTTTTTGATTAAGGAAACGTTTAAGACCTTCTCGTTACTTAGAGTCTGCCCAATCCCCATCATTTTAGGTGAAAATTACGGCATAGATGAAGATTTTGATTGGTTTGATGATTGTCTCAAGGATACCAAGATAAATTAGTCCCAGGATGAGAATGAACCCAAAAGGACGAAGCCTTTCGTATTTAGAGGCTGATTCATCAGAAAGAAGGCCCATCAAAACACCACTTCCATCCAGCGGAGGGATGGGGATGAGGTTGAAAACAGCGAGATAGGTGTTAACCAAAACTGCATAAAACAAAATGAGAGTTAGTCCTTCAAGAGGGTAAAATCCACCCGGAGGGAGACTGTATCCGAAGAGAAAGCTCTTGAGGAAAAAGCCAGCCTTGGGGTTCAAGGCTTTGATGCACACGATTCCCAGCAGCGAAACCGCAGCCACAGTAAGGTTTGAGAGAGGTCCAGCAGCAGAAATCCAGAGGTTATCGCGACGAGGGTTTTTGAGATTAAAGGGGTTTACAGGAACAGGTCTCGCCCAACCGAAAGGTGGAGCTCCTATCAGGACCAGAATCAAAGGGAAAAGCACCGTTCCCAGAAGGTCGATGTGTGCTAAAGGATTGAGGGTCACCCTTCCCAAGCTGTAGGCAGTTGGGTCTCCCATTTTCAGTGCGGCCCAGCCGTGTGAAGCTTCATGAATGGTGATGGCGAAGAGGAGAACAAAAAGGCTAATTATAATCGATATTACGTTCATCAAGATTTCATTTATAACATAATGTGCTCCGGGCGTAAAGCTTCTTTAGAGGAAATAAAGTAAATTGGAGATGGGTAATTTTGGTGAAAAAAACTAAAAAATCTCAGAATTTTTTTTGTCTTATTCACTCAGCTATTGAGAATTTCCTCTACTTCCTTTTTATCTATATCAGCAACATAGGGAATACCACTTATCTCTGCCGCCTCTTTAGTCAAGGAGGCAATGTCGTCTCTTGAGATATATTTTAGAGCAAACTTTCTGTTTCCTGCCATTAACTGTCGTAGACCCTGGCTCAATCTTTTGAAGTAGCTGTAAAGTCCCATTGCTCCTGTGGGAATCTCTTTGAATCTTTCTTTAAATATGGTCTTGAGTTCAGGAGCTGTGACAAATATTTCTTCTGCTGTATTTCCGAAGCGTTCTACGTACACGGGGATCATTCCTTCTTGAATTCTTTTCCCTATGGTCTTTCCTACCATGGCTGCGGCCAAGGGGCCTCTAGCCATTCCCACCACCTTAAAATAGGGAGCACCTAAGGCAAGGGCTTTAAAGATTTGGTCTTCAAACGTTATTCCCCCTGCCACCGCTACATCAGGAATGTATTTGCCTTTCTCATCCAGTTTCTTGAGGAATTGGTAGAGCAAGGACCAGATTTCAACGCTTGGAATTCCCCATTCATTCATCATTCTCCAGGGGCTCATTCCTGTTCCTCCTCCAGCCCCATCTACCGTCAGAAGGTCAATTTGGGCTTTTGAGGCATATTTGACGGCGCGAGCAAGGTCAGCCGGGCGGTAAGCTCCTGTTTTCAAAAAGACATACTTCGCACCTGCCTTCCTCAGCTCTTCCACCCTCTTCATAAAGCTTTCTTCCTCTACCATCCCCAGCCTTGAGTGCCTCTCAAATTCTTTAAAGCTTCCTTTCTCAAAGGATTTTATAACCTCAGGGTCTTCAGGATCAGGAAGAACTATGTAGCCCCTTCTTTTTAGTTCTTGAGCCTTTTTGAGGTCTTTTATCTTAACTTCACCCCCTATGTCTTTGGCTCCCTGTCCCCATTTTATTTCTACAGCTTCCACTCCCAATTTTTGAATGACATATTCATGAACACCGAGTCTTGTGTCTTCTACATTTGCCTGAACCACAACCGTTCCATATCCTTCTTGCTGCCAGTTCTGATAAAGCCTTACTCTAGTTTCCATCTCAGGAGAGCGGATTATTTTTCCGTTCTTGATTTCAGAACCATCGTCCATGGCACAAACGTTTTCCCCTATGGTGAGGATTGTTCCACTTAAAGCTGCTCCTATAGCTAATCCTTCCCAGTTCTGTTTTGCCACATTTGTCGACCCCATCCCCGAGATTATGAAGGGAACTTTAAGTTTGATACCTTTATCTCTACCTATTGCTGTTTCCAGCGAAACCTTTGGAAATGTCGCCTTATCAGGGTCAGGTTCTATTCCATAAGCTCCTACCGCGGTTCCCATGATACTGAAATGAGAAAGGTCGATAGGGTACTCTTTCTCTGAGGCTGAAGTGATTATCCCAAAGGGTTGAGGATAGAGAACTTCTGGGCCTCTATAGGCCGATTTTCCTATTTCACACATTCCAATGCAACCATCTACGCATGTTACGCACATGCCGCTGAAGGGACTTATGGAACCTTCTGTCCTGTTTTTGGTTAATGTGGCAGCGCTTCTATTGAGCTTTGTATAAGCCATGATGATTACCTCCTTGATGCCTTTTTATGGGCATAATTAATAAGCCTTTTCCTCTTTAATCAAGTTAATCATGATCGTTATCATTTTTATTTTTTTATTTCTCGGGAAAACTGACTTTCTCTCTCACACATGTTCCGCAACGCCCTGCATCATACATCCAACACTGAAGCTCCTCGTAGAAATCGAGACAAGTGGGGTCCATGCTTAAGCAGGCATTGCAGACGGCATGCTCTGCCTCTGGTCCCTGACATCTCAGCTGACAGGCAGGACAGATATAAATGCAGCCTCCGCAGAGTCTACATTCTTCCGAACGGATATCGAAGGGAGTCGAGATTTTTCTTTTGTAACCACGATATTGAAAGCCTATCGCTCTTGCGTCCATCTGCTCTTTACACATTCTGACGCAAAGACCGCAAAGGATGCATTCTTCGTTGCGTACCTTAAACCTCACCTGTGTCACTCCGAATTTCGAAGCAAGGTCCTGGATGACCTTGGAGTTAGGAGCCACAGAAAGCATGAGTTCAATCATCATTTTTCGAGTTTCTATTACTCTTTTTGTATCTGTTCTCACCACGAGACCTTCTTCCACGGGATATGTGCAGGAAGAAACAAGCCTTGCCTTTGGACCTTTGCCTATTTCCACTAGGCAAAGCCGACATCCTCCATAGACGCTCAAGCCTTCATGGTAACAGAGAGTCGGGATTTCGAGTCCATAAAAGCGGGCTGTGTCTAGTATAGACCAGCCCTCCTCTGCCTTAACCTCTAAATTATTGATGATTAAATTTATCATTTTTTACTCCAAGGCTCTTTTCCCATCCTCAGTCTCTAATTCACATCTTAAGCATCTTTTTGCTTCTCTTATGGCCATTTCCTGATTAAAACCAAGTTCAACTTCTCTCCAATCCTTTTTCCTTTCCTTGAGGCTCAACTTTGGCATCTTAGGCCTTTTTGTTCTTTTCATTTCTTCTGCTGTAAGCTTTATGGGTTTAATATACATAGATGGTCTAATTAATTTGTATCCTTTTTTTAAGGGTTTTCCTTCGATGAATTTATCTATAGAATCAGCCACAGATTTTCCTGCTGCTATTGCTTCTATAACAGTAGCCGGTCCTGAGACTACATCTCCTCCTGCAAATACTCCTTCTCTTGAAGTTAGAAATGATTCGGGATTTACGACTAAAGTTTCCCATTTTGAAATGAGCAATTTATCCTTTTCTTTCATCCAGGAGAGATCTGGTCTTTCGCCTATGGCAGGAATCAGGGTGTCTATTTCTATTGTAAATTCAGAGCTTTCGATAGGAATTGGTTTCCTTCTGCCACTTTCGTCTAAATCACCAAGTTTCATTCTGATACACTCGATCGCTCTTAATTTCCCTTTTTCTCCAATGATTCTTGTCGGTGCCACTAGAAATTGGATTTCAATTCCTTCTTCTATCGCAGCATCAATATCTTTAGGGAAAGCTGGCATTTCTTTTCGGGTTCTTCTGCATAATAAAATAATTCTTCTGACTCTTTGTTTCTTAAAGAAAGGTGTGAAGCATCTATAGCAGCATTTCCTCCACCGATTATCGCAACTCTTCTTCTCACTGCAGATTAGACATGAATGTGGATGTTCAGAGAGAATGAGCTCCAGAATCTGTTTCCTCATCTTCTGGATTTGGGGAGTTTCAGTCAAAATTTCCATCCCGTCTTCAGCATATGTCGCACATGAAGGAGAGTAGCCTTTCTTACCTTTTATTTCCGCAAGGCACAATCTGCAACCCGCAAAGGGAGTCAGACGTGAATGATCACAAAGAGAAGGGATGAAAATCCCGTTATCTCGAACAATATCGAGGATTGTCCTCTTGCCCTCCACCTCGATCTTTTTTCCATTGAGCGTAATTTTCATGATTTTGCTCTTTCTCTATATGCGCCTTTAATTACTTCTTCTTTTTCCCTTCCTGTAAACCTCCTTACCGCTGCAACCTTGGGAGGACAGACTTCAAGGCATGAGCCACACTTTATACAACTCTCCTGGTCTATGAAATGAGGCTTCTTTCTCTCTCCGCTTATGGCATTCACGGGGCAATTCTTGAGACAAAGCAAACAACCCACACATTTCTCAGGAAGGATGTAATAAACGATTAGCTCTTTACATTGAAGCGCAGGACATGCCTTTTCGCGAATATGTGCCTCGTAT
>CAYSCS010000056.1:0-60512 GCA_964429695.1 uncultured Eubacteriales bacterium | reverse complement strand
AGAGATTGAGAGCCTGGTTGTTTCTCGTAGCAAGAGGTATGGAGATGAGGTTCCTCATAAGATCTGGGTTATGTATCTGAGGGGGATAAGGATGGGGACATTATCGATGCTCTCAGAGAGGTTTCAAGGTTGGGAGATTTCGGGGGGAGAAGTTAGCCGGTCGAAGGAGGGGGTGAAATATCTTTTTATTGATGGAGTATACCTCAAGATGGGGGTGAGTGAGGGTGTGGAGAATGTTTTTATTTTAGGAGGAGTTGGGGGAGGATGGGTGCCGGTGAGGATTAGGTTTCAATCCGGCGGGAGTTTTTTAAAGGCTGAGGTTAAAGGCTTTAGTGTCCTTGGGAGGAAGAAGGTGTGAGCCAAAGTGGAGAGGAGAGAGAAGAAAGAGGTGGCCTCATCTCTGCGGGCCATCTTCTATGCTCCATGCAGAGAGAGAAGAAGCGAAGGTTATGGGCCTTTATCTGTGTTTAAAAATGGGATTACATTGGGGAAAGGCTCCAAAGGGGAGAAGTGCTTCGAGCTCTGTTTTATCCCCAACTAAGAGCTTTAAATGAATTTACCCAAAATAGTTGAGAGTACTGCTCCAGTTGGCGGTTATTCTCTTCCAAGTCGGATCCAATCTTATGCTCAGACTAAGAGGATTATCTTTTTAGATTTTTCTAGTTTTCTACCAGGTGAATGGGGAAGAATAGAATTATCATAGAAAGAGAAGACTCAACTTGCTTATCATATTAAGAGAAAGCTTTAGCCGAATATAGCACACATTGCGGAGGACCATAAAGTCGACTACTCTTCTCATTCCCTATCTTAAATCTTTCCTATTTTCCCTACGCTAATGTATACATTTTAAGAAGAAACCTATCTTATAGCTTTAAGCTAAAAAAAGAGAATTCTTCTTTGTGATTACTTGGGATGAAGCACAAATTCCACAGACTTATGTGACTCTTCGCCCCCGCTTCTGTTTTTAATGTGAATCATGAGTCTATTCTTTTCGGAATTGAATTTTTCTAAATTTTCATCCCAGGAGAATGGAACCTGAATGATGAAATCTTTCTGATAATTTTCCTTGAATTCTTCTTCCTCCATTTCAACTTTAAAGGCATTTTTAAAATTCCAGAGGACACTCTCTTTCTGGTCCTTCAACTCAAGGCTAAGGTCAAAGACTGTGGTAAACCTCCCTTCTTCTGCCTTAAACCAAATGGCCGAATAAGGAATGGCAATCACGATATAAAGAGAAAACCCAGCTTCTTCGAGAGTGAGTCGCCTGTAGCCAAGTTTAAAATTAAAAGATACCTTCTCTCTTCCTCCCGTGGAGAAAGCCCTCGACGCCTGAGCCTGAGCGATGTTTAGATCTTGAAGATGGCTAAGATTTATGCTCACGAGCTGAAAAGAGCCATTACAGTAACGGTCAAGAAAAACCACAGGAAAATTTCCATAATGCCAGACCTCTTCACAGTAATCAGCCATAGGGGAGGTGACTCTATCTGTGGGAGGTCCAAAAAGGATGTAGATTCTTCCTCTGTCGGTCAGCCACCCTTCCTTCCCCTCTCCAAGAAAAAGTTTATTGGCTATATCAATTCTTTTAAAATACTCAATCTTCAACTCATTCTCTTCTGTTTCAGGAAAAGGGTCACGTCTTTTCCAGAATTCATCCTTGAATATTTCTTTATCTGAATCAGATAAGCCCAGAAAAGTCTTCCTTTCTTCAGAAGTTATGATATACCTTACCTTGGAAAGAAATTCAGCATTTTCAGGAGATAGCTTCCCCTCTAAAGTGTAGAATTTACAGGAGGGAATCACGATGAAAAAAGAAACGGTAGCTATTAAGATAAATTTTTTCACTTTCCCCTCCTTTTAAGGTCTATCTATTTTAACTCAAGTTCAGGAGATGATTGGTGAATTGATACGGTGAACTCACTTGATTCTAATCTTCAATCCCCTGAATGATTGACGGATTCTAAAATCCATCGCCTCAACCTCAATCACTTTTATGGTTCTTTTTTTATTTTATCATGAATAGAGGAATGATGGTTGATTCTTCTTTATCAATTCCCATCTCCCTCATGTTTTTTTCCTCTTTTATAATACTCGTAAATCTTTGGCATCAGCTCTTTTATTCTCTCTGCATAATTAGACTCACCCTTCTTTTGCATATGCTTCAGAAGACCGTCCAGAAAGGCATGGACAGTGCCTGGCGGACAATGAAGCTTTTCTTTAGGCAATTCACCCAGCTCATCTTCTATAAAGCCAATAAGTTTTTTGATAATCGCAGTATCCTCAAGCTCAAAAAGTTTTGAGATGCTAATTCCTTTTATTTTCTCGGTAAAAATAGAGGCAGAGGCAATGGTCACCGCACAGCCCAGAGACTTGAATTTGGCATCTTCGATAATTCCATTTCTTATCCGCAGATATATCTCCGTAACATCTCCACAGACAGGGTTGATCATGGTTCCCATTCCTTCAGACTCTTCGATGACTCCCACATTGCGAGGATTCTGAAAATGCTCTATGACTTTTTCAGAAAGTTTCATTTCTCTCTTCCTTTATTCAGGCTTTTCTCTCTACACTCCATTTCTTTTCTACTTTTAACTTTCTTCTCTTCAAGCCTCTCTCTTGTTTTTTTTAAATTATACCACATTAGCACGGCTAATTGTGTCGTAAAAAATTAAAGAAAAAGTCTCTGATAACTATCTTAACACATTAAATTTGCCTTATAATGATTAACATTTCTATCAAGTTCAAGGCCTCAAAAACCAAAAAACATTCTAATAAAAATTTTTCGTTCATCACAATAATGAATACCTGAGTTGAGATAAAGAGGGTATCAGAATAGGTCCCTCTTGATTCCAAAAAATCAAGAAAAAGAAGAACTCAAGAGCCATCGAACGATACTGGATCATGCTGTTAGAATTAGAGACTACCAACATCTTCAGACTCAACTCAAAGAAGGCCTCATCTATTTTCATCTGCTTCGCTCACCAAACCGTTGTTCTTTCATTCTTCCCAACTCATCCACAAGGGTTTTAGGGTGAGAACACTTCACACTCTCCCCATTGAAAGGAAAAGAGTGTTTGTAGGGGTCAAATTGAGACGTTTCTCCTTTGAGCAAGGCCACAGGAGAGGGTTTGAGGATTTGGGAAAGGAGGAAGCATTACCTGAGGCCTCTGTGCTTGATGATGAGTATTCGTGATGTTTCACCCCACCCCGGGCTTCACTGAGCCACAACCATTGATCAGCAGAGGATGAGGAAGAATCTACCCTCTGCTTCTTGTCTGAGGAAGGTGCTCTGGGACAAAATGAGCTCAGTTTGAAGGAAAGAAATCGATCTCTTACTCCAGGGGTTGAGCTGTGTATGGGTAGTCTATGGGGGAGAAGAAGGAAAGAGAAGTCTTTCTTCTTTTTTCAAGAGACTTCTGAGATATAAAGTTTCCCTTAAGGCTTTAACTCTTGATATATGGCGGCCCTCTCTGAGGACGATAAGAGCACGTTTTCCTCAAAGTGCGTTGGTCTTTGATACCTTCCCTATTCTCGCCGCTTACTCCAGGATGCTAGATGCTTTTCGGACCCATGAGTATCACAAGCTCCCAGGCCCGATGAGAAAGCTCATTAAGGGGACTCGATTCTTGCTTTTTCGAGGGCAAGAGAGGCATCCCGACCAAAGAGAAACTCCAAAAGCTTCTGCAGATTAACAGGAATCTCTCCTTCATAGCTTATGTGCTTAAAGAAGAACTCCGCAGACTCTGGGGATTTGAATCTAGAGAAGATGCCGGGAGGTTTTTTATCGCTTGGAGTAAAAAGGTGCTGAATCTGGGATTAGGAAGCTTATGAAGTTTGACACTCTTTTTCAGAGACATGCCGATGGCATCCTGAATTATTTTCTCTATCCCCTCTAATGGTCGAAGGGATTAATAACGAGATTAAAGTCATGAAGAGAAAGGCTTATGGTCACAGAGAAGTGGAGTATTTTAAGCTCAAAATCTATAATCTCCACTTATCCAGGTACTCATTATTATTGTGATCAACCAAAGTTAAAAATTAATTCTGAGGAGACCAAAAGATGACTCAAGGATTTAGGAGACAAGAAATGAAGAGATTCTCTCCTTCTTTTAATTATTTAAAACCAAATTATTTAAAACCAAGGCTCAGCCTTATCAAACCCTTTCGGCCCCATCTTTTTGGGTAAAAAAATGATGATTTGAGAACCATAAGACCACTTTTATTCTTCTCAACAAATCCCAAAAAGAGATTATCTTAAGATTAGTCAAGAAAAATGGAAAGAAGCGATGGCGAAAATGAAAGGTATAAAAGGGGTAAGTGTAGCCCTAAGAAGTACACAACCGTATTTTATGGGCTAAAGCAGAGAAGAGTAAAAAAGTTTAAACCTTGTTTAGAGAAAAAAAGCACCTAATCGTTTCTCTAGACCTAGAGCTTATCTCCTAAATCCATCTTGATTTATTTATTTTTTTGATTTCAAAATTTAAGTTGAATTAATAAAATATAATAAGCTTTTGATGGAAAGGAGGAAGAATAGGATGAAAAGGATCAGTTCTTTCTTTCTTGTGGCATTTTTTCTTGCGCTTACTTTCCTTACTTTTGCCGAAAGTTCAGAGAGACTCACCGTTGAGCTCCTTTTTGATCGCAGTTTTCAGGAAAATTTCTCCACGCCTCAATTAGTCTGGCTAAACGAGGGCAAAATTCTTCTCCTTGATTCAAGAAGAGAAAGAGAAGCAAGGGCTGTGGAGATTCTTGACCCAGAAACAAAAATGAGGGTAGAGGTCTTGAATACAGAAGAATTCCGGGAAGGCTTGAGCAATCTCTTGAAAAAAGAAAAAATTCCCGAAATAAGATGGCCAGAGGCTGTGGATTTAAACGGGAAAGGCATGCTCTATGTCATCGAAAGTGACCTCTTCTTGCTCGACCTAAAAACAAAGAAATTCAAGCGTCTGACTGAAACGGAAAGTGTTGAAAAATCTCCTGCCTTCTCGCCCGATGGGAAAAAGATAAGCTTCATAAGGGATAATGAGCTCTATGTGCTCGACCTGCTGAGCGGGGAAGAGAAACGCCTGACGCAGGGAGCCACGGATACCCTCCTTAACGGCGCTCTTTCCTGGGTCTACTGGGAGGAAATCTTTGACCATACAGAAGTTCCCTATGTCTGGTCACCTGATTCCAGGGCAATAGCCTTCCTCCAGACAGATGAATCACAGGTCTCGGTTTCAACTTTCGTCAATTTTGAGCCCGCCACACAGGCAGTTGTCTACCAGCGCTATCCAAAAGCAGGCCAGAAAAATCCTGTGGTCAGGCTGGGAATAGTCGAGGTTTCTACTGCCGAAATCACCTGGATAGATTGCGGAGAATATGAATACATCGTGAGATTCAACTGGCTTCCTCAGGGAGATGAGATTGCTCTTCAAACTCTGAATCGTGCTCAATCTGAGCTGAGGCTTTTGTTGGCAAAAAGAGAGAATGGAGAATCCAAGGTAATCCTGGTCGAAAGACAGCCAGCCTGGATCAACCTCAATGACAGCCTGTATTTCTTAAAAAATGGAAATTTTATCTGGATGTCTGAAAGAGATGGATACCAGCACCTCTATCTCTATAGCAAAGAAGGAAAGTTAATTCGCCAGCTTACCAAGGGAGAATACATGGTCTGTCCCTCACAAGGAGCCCTCGTCAGCCGAAATGGAGGACTTGTGGGAGTGGATGAGAAAAAAGGATGGGTATATTTTACTTCGAACCGAGATGCCTTGAAAGAAAGGCATCTCTACCGCATAAACCTTGATTCTTCGGGGCTGAGGCGTTTGAGCAAGGAAGAAGGTGTACACGGCGTGGAATTTTCTCCCTGTCTCAGATTCTACCTCGATTCTTTTTCCTCAAGCTCTCAACCTCCCTCCCTTACTCTTCATGCTGCAGACGGAAGAGAAATTCTTGCTCTTACATCTTCGGCTAAAAGCATCATCGAAAAGTATAACCTCCGTGCACCAGAATTCCACACCTTTAAAACCGAGGATGGTCTCGAACTACCTACGATGATGTTTAAACCTCAGGATTTTTCCCCAGAGAAGAAATACCCTGCCATAGTCTATGTTTATGGTGGTCCGGGCGCCCAACAAGTTCTTGACCGCTGGAGAGACCTCTGGAATAATCTCCTTTCTCAGGAGGGCTTTTTTGTCTTTGTCTTCGAAGTAAGAGCAGGAATGGGAAAGAACAAGGAGCTGGAGACATCGGTCTACAAAAGAGCATATGGAATGCAGAACGTGAAGGATATTCTAGATGGAGTACGCTGGCTAAAATCATTGCCTTTTATCGACGAGGAAAGGCTTGGTCTCTGGGGCTGGAGCGGAGGAGGATGCACAACCCTTTACACCATGACTCACACCGACGTTTTCAAGGCTGCGATTGCAGTAGCGCCTGTTTCTGACTGGCATTATTATGACACCATCTACACCGAACGCTATCAAGGCACACCCCAAGAAAATCCTGAAGGCTATAAAGAAACCTCGGCTGTGCTCGCTGCCCAGAAACTGAAAGGCAAGCTCCTCATCGTTCATGGCACTTACGACGACAACGTTCACCCCCAAAACACGTATGCCTTCGTAAACCAGCTCATAGCCAACAACATTCAATTTCAGATGATGATTTATCCCTGGAGAATGCATGGTATAAGCGACACTGCGGCTAGAATTCATCTCTACACCCTGATGCTTGATTTCTGGAAGAAAAATCTCTAGGCTCTCAAGAACCTCTTTTTCCTGCTCATGAATTGGGTTTTAATAAGATTTAAGATAAATTAAAAAAATGGAAGGAGGAAGTGAATGAAAAAGAATGTGGGTAAGTATTTATCAACAATTATCGGACTCATTTTCTTTGTTTTTCCTCCAGGCCTTTCTCAAGCCGCAAAAAGATACGGGAGCGATTATTTTGCAGGTCTAAAAGCCCGCTCCATAGGACCTGCCGGAATGAGCGGCAGAATTGCTGCAGTCGATGTTGTCCTCTCTGACCCAAGAATAATCTATGTGGGAACCGCAACTGGCGGAATCTGGAAATCTGTGGATGGTGGTGTTACCTGGAAACCAATCTTTGACAGCGAGCCCACCTCTTCAATCGGAGATGTGACCATAGACCAACAGAGACCAGAAGTAATTTGGGTAGGCACGGGAGAGGCAAATCCGCGAAATAGCGCGGGAGTGGGGAGAGGGGTGTTTAAGAGTCTCGATGGAGGAGAGACCTGGCAGTTTCTGGGATTAGAAAAGACGGAGAGGATAAGCAGGGTGCTTCTTGACCCTACCAGAACTGAGACAGCTTTTGTGGCTGCCATGGGGACAACCTGGGGAGAGAATCCCGAAAGAGGGATATTCAAGACAGAAGATGGGGGTAAGACATGGAGGAAAGTTCTCTATGTGGATGAAAAAACAGGAGCAGCAGACCTTGCCATAGACCCTCGAAACCCGAATCGCTTGCTCGCTGCCATGTGGGAACATCGAAGGTGGCCATGGTTTTTCAATTCAGGAGGACCTAGCAGTGGCTTATACTTAAGCACAGATGGAGGGGAAACCTGGAAGAAAATTACCGAGAAGGATGGCCTTCCTAAAGGAAACCTCGGGCGCATAGGCATTTCATTCTCAAGAAGCAATCCGGAGATAGTCTATGCTCTCGTCGAGGCTGAAAGAAGTGCCCTCTGTCGCTCAGAAGACGGTGGCAGAACCTGGAAAATCGTTAACGATAGCCCAGGCGTAAGCCCCAGGCCTTTCTATTATTCTGACATTCGAGTCCACCCTGCAAAGGAAAACACGGTGTACAGACTTGGAGGCAATCTTGATATCAGCATAGATGGAGGAAAGTCTTTTAAGCCTCTCATGTCTTTCTTCGCTGTTCATGGGGACTTTCATGAACTCTGGATTCATCCCGAAGACGGGGAGAGGATGATCGTGGGAGGAGATGGTGGGATTGCCTTTACCTTTAATGGGGGGAAGAGCTGGGACTTTGTCCAGAATCTCCCTCTAGGTCAGTACTACCATGTCAGCGTTGACCTTGAAAGACCTTACAACATCTATGGAGGTCTCCAAGACAATGGCTCCTGGCGTGGGCCAAGCTGGGTTCTCAACGGCCCAGCAATATTTAATTTTCACTGGCAACCTGTAGGGTTTGGGGATGGATTCGGGACTCTTGCTCACCCGAAAGACACGAAACTTGGCTACTGTATGTCTCAAGGGGGCTATCTCATGCGCTTTAACACAGAAACTGGTGAACAAAAAGACATTCGGCCTCCTTCTCCTGAGGGAGTCGAGCTTCGTTTCAACTGGAACGCAGCCATCGCCGTAGACCCCTTCGATCCCCATATTCTTTATTACGGAAGCCAATTCCTGCATAAGAGCACAGATGAAGGGAGGACCTGGAAGATAATAAGCCCTGACCTCACTTCAAATGACCCTGAGAAACAAAAACAGGCTGAAAGTGGTGGGTTGACAAGGGACGTGACTCATGCTGAAAACCACTGTACTATTTTGACCATTGCTCCTTCTCCACTCAAAAGAGGGATGATCTGGGTCGGAACTGATGATGGTAAGGTCCAGCTCACCCAAGATGATGGGGCTACCTGGAAAGACCTCTCTCCTAAAATTTTAGGAAAAAAAGGTTCGGCACCGCCTCCTGGGACATGGATTCCCTGTATCGAAGCTTCCCATCACGACCCAGGGACTGCCTATGTTGCCTTCGACGACCATCGCCGCTCAAACTGGAAACCTTACCTCTTCATGACCGAGGACTATGGGGAAACCTGGACAAGCCTAGTAACACCTGAAATAGATGGATTTATCCATGTCATAAGAGAAGACCCAGGGGAAAGAAACCTCCTCTTCCTAGGCACAGAGTTCGGGCTGTTCGTGAGCCTAGATAGGGGAAAAAGCTGGATGAAATGGACTCACGGCTTCCCCACTGTCCCTGTTAATGACATTGTAATCCATCCCCGAGATCATGACCTTGTAGTGGGAACACACGGACGTTCGCTCTACATTCTGGATGACATCACTCCTTTGCGAGAGCTTAAGGAAGAAATAAAAAATCGAAAATTACATCTCTTCAAGGTAAACGATGTTTATCAATTCCGTACGGGCTGGATGACGATGGGGTATCTAGCCCCTGGAGATGCTGAGTTTCAGGGTGAAAACCGAAAATATGGTGCCCTCATTACCTACTCTCTAAGCGAAGAAGCACTCAAGAAAACCTCAGAAAATGAGGCTCAAAAAGAGTCGATTAAGATCGAAATCTTTGATTCCGAGGGAAAGCTCGTCCGGACCTTGAAAGGTGAGAAAAAATACGGAATGAACAGAATAAACTGGGACCTTCGCCATGAACCATTTAAGACTCTTTTCGACCCATTTGAAGGATTCTTTCCCCAGATAGGGCCCCTTGTCCTGCCGGGGAAATATAAAGTAAGAATTCAATTAGAAAATGAAAGCGTAGAGCAATCCTTTGAAGTCCATCCCGATCCCCGCTATCCTCTCCCGGAAAAGGAAAGAAAGGAAAAATACGAGCTCATCATGAAAAACGGAAAGTACATAGAGGCCATAACAGAGGCTTACAAGAAAATCGAAAAATCCTTGGAGTCTTTAGAAACTCTTTTAAAGAGAATCGATGAAGGCGAGGAGATGAAGAGGGAGGGAATAGAGAAAAAATGTCAAACCATGAAAGAAAGGTTGAAAGAGATTGCCAATCGCCTCTCCCCTCCCCGAGATAGGTCTGGAATATTTAAAGAAACCGAGGTTCAAAGTCTGCTTCTCTCTCTTGATTCAAGGCTCCAGTCAGCGCTTGATTCACCCACAGAGGGACAGCTGCAGGAGTTCAAGCGACTGGAAGAAATAGTCAAAAAAGAAATTTCTTTCCTCAACGAGTTCTTTGAGAAAGATTACGAGCCTTTTGCAGAAGAAGTAGAGAGGGCAGGATATTCAATCCTTCACCGGGGAAAGCCGATTAATTTATAATTTAGGAGAAAATTGATTTTAAATAAAAATTAATTCTTAAGCTAATAAGGAGAGTAGCGATGCATAAAAAATTAATCATTTTCTTTCTTATCATCTGCATTTTCTCAGGCTGTCAACAGAAAAAAGAGCCAGCTGACTTAGTTTTAATCAAGGGAAAGATTGTGACCGTCGACCCTAAGCTCGAAGAAGCAGAGGCGCTTGCGATTCGGGGAGATAGAATCGTTCATGTCGGGAAAAACAAGGAGATAATGGGATACATAGGAGAAAAAACTGAAGTAATTGACCTCGAAGGTAAGCTTGCTCTACCTGGATTCATAGACTCTCATGCTCATTTTATGGCAATCGGCGAAGCAAAGTTATCACTTGATCTTGGGAAAGCAAAAGACTGGGAGGAAATAGTTCAAATGGTGAAAGAGGCGGTCCAAAAAGCAAAGGAAGGTGAATGGATAATCGGAAGAGGCTGGCACCAGGAGAAATGGGAGAGAACACCCGAGCCTAACTTTGAGGGTCTCCCCTATCATGATGAGCTAAGCAAAGTCTCTCCTCGAAATCCTGTCCTTCTCACCCATGCCAGCGGTCATTCATCTCTCGCAAATGCAAAAGCCATGGAACTTGCCGGAATTACAAAACACACACCAGACCCAAAAGGGGGTGAGATTCTCAAGGATTCAAAGGGAAACCCTATCGGTGTTTTCCGAGAAACAGCTCAGAACCTTCTTGAGGCTGCCTTCCAATCATATCTTGAAAAGCGAACCCCCGAAGAAATCAAGGCCTCTCGAATAAAGACGATAGAACTTGCTGATAAAGAATGCCTCTCCAAAGGAATAACGAGCCTCCATGATGCCGGCGTTTCTTTTGAAACAATAGATCTCTATAAAGAAGTGGTTGCTGAGGGAAGGATTGGCCTCAGGCTCTATGTCATGGTGAGAGAAAAAAACGAAGAACTCAAGAAGCGACTTTCAGAATACAAGATTCTTGGCTTCGGGAATAACCATCTCACGGTGCGTTCCATAAAGTGCTTGATAGATGGGGCACTTGGAGCTCATGGTGCCTGGCTCCTTGAACCCTATCAGGACCTCCCCTCAAGTTACGGCTTGAACATAACTTCAGTCGAAGAAATTAAAGAGACCGCTCGCCTGGCAATCGAAAATGATTTTCAGCTCTGCACTCATGCCATAGGGGATAGGGCAAATAGAGAAACACTCAACATCTATGAAGAAACTTTCAAAGCCTATCCAGAGAAAAAGGACCTGCGCTGGAGAATAGAACACGCCCAGCATCTTCATCCCTCAGACATACCGCGCTTCGGCCAACTTCGAGTCATAGCTTCGATGCAGGGAATCCATTGCTCATCCGATGGGCCATGGGTAATCAAGCGTCTGGGAGAAAAAAGGGCAGAAGAAGGAGCTTATGTCTGGCAGAAATTGATGAAAACAAAGGCAATCATTTCAAATGGAACAGATGCCCCCGTTGAAGATGTGGACCCTCTTGCCTGTTTCTATGCCTCGGTGACGAGGAAGATGAAAGATGGGATGCCTTTTTTTGAAGAACAAAAAATGACAAGGGAAGAAGCTCTCCGTACCTATACCTTAAACGGGGCTTATGCCTCCTTCCAAGAAGACCTCCTTGGCTCTTTGAGTAAAGGGAAACTCGCCGATATCACCGTGCTCTCTAAAGACATCATGATTATTCCCGAAGAGGAGATTCTCCAAACAGAAGTTGTTTATACCATTGTAGGAGGCAAGATTTTATACAGAAAATGAAAAACTGCCTCCCTTATTTATTTTATATCTGGGGTGAGGCGCTATCCCTCTCAAGGCGAATCATCTCCCCAAAGCGCTTGATGCCTTCTTCAATCTGAGAAGGGGTGACGAGGCTGAAGCTTGCGCGCATACAATTTTTGCATCCATCTCTTGTAGAAAAAGCCTCACCCGGAACGAGAAGAACCTTTAACTCTTGAGAATATTTCTCTATCATCTTTTTTGCCTGAAACTTTGGGGGGAGCTCAAACCAGATAAACATCCCTTCCCTCGGGACATTATACTTGACTTCAGGGGGAAGATACTTCTTCGCTGCCTCGACCATCGCCTCTCTATTTCTTCGGTAGAGTTTGCAATTTTGATGGATATGCTCGGCGAAAGTTTGGTACCCGTGAGACCTCAGATACCTGTAGAGAATTTCCTGAATGAAGATGCTTGTATGGAGGTTTGAGGATTGCTTGAAGATAACAAATTGCCTGATGATCTCTTCTGAGCCTGAAACATAGCCAAGCCTTAAACCAGGTGCAAAAATTTTTGAGAAGCTATCAAGGCGCACAACCCTTCCCTCCTCATCCAGACTCTGTATAGTTTTTAGGCGAGGCTTATCCTCAAGGCTTATCAGTTGATAAGGGTCATCTTCAAGCACAAGAAGGTCAAACTCGCGGGCTATCTCGAGTAAATGTCTTCTTCTCTCCTCATAAAGAGAGACACCTGCGGGGTTGTGTCCGTTTGGAATTTCATAGATGAATTTAGGCAGTCTTCCCGAATCTCTTCTGATTTTATGGAGCACTTCTTCCAGTTCTTCAGTGACCATTCCTTTCTCATCGATTGAGACTGAGATGAAGTTATTGGTAAACGCCTTGAAGGCTGAAATAGCTCCAGGATAAGTTGGCTCTGAAACGACAACACTATCTTCCTTTTCGAGAAAAAGGTAGGCCATTATGAAAAGTCCTTCTTGGGAGCCATTGAGGACTACAAGCTGCGAATCATTCAATTTGACTTTGTCTTTCCAGTAATGCCAGGCGACGAGCTCCTTTCGGAGCATGGGGTGAGCATCTGAAGGACCATATTGGGAGGCTGCCTCGAGTTCACTCCTCTCTAGAGAAATCCTCTTACCACCTTTAAATTCAAGGTTCATTCTGTCGAAAACAAAAGTTTTGGGATTTGGGTATCCCCCTCCAAGAGAGATCATGCCTTCAATCTGCATGAACCTGTAGAGTTCTCTTATGGGAGAAGGGGTACGGTATTTTGCCCTTTGGGCAAGCCTTTTATGAATATCGACCATTTTTTTCCTCATCGGCAACGTTGCCAATCTGAATCTAGGTAAAAGCGCTCGAGCTCCTTCCAGAATTCATTCATGTTGCAGGTCATGACGATTAGATCCTGTGGCTTGCCTTCCATATCTTTAACATAGTCAGGGAAAAGATGCTCTTCGTGGAACCCTAATTTTCTGCATATGTTGCGCGCTGCAATTTGAGGTCTCATCATCCTCACCACGAGCTTCTCCACTTTTTTCTCTGCAGCCAGATGATAAAGTTCTCTCATCATAATCATTCCCAGTCCTTTTCTCTGATATGCCTTAGCCACAATCACCCTTAGCTCGCCAAGATGTTTGCTCCATTCTTCTGGCGAAAGCTCGAGCGCCCCATCGGCTACAATCTCATCTCCATCAAGTGCCACGATCCGAAACACCTTTCCCGTCTTGCTCATCGCGATTCTCTCTTTAACTACATCTCTGTTGGTGACATCCACTCTCAAATATTTTCTGTCTTC
Organism: uncultured Eubacteriales bacterium; assembly: GCA_964429695.1. Lineage (GTDB taxonomy): Bacteria > Acidobacteriota > Aminicenantia > Aminicenantales > Aminicenantaceae > CAYSCS01. Next base: position 46,999 of record CAYSCS010000056.1, on the reverse strand, counting down.
GAGGGGAAGCTCTCGATAAAACTTCATCAACCTATCTAGGTCTTCAAGAGTCAACTCTCGGATTAAAACTTCTTTACCATCCTTCAAGGTCTCTTTTTTATGCATGTTAATCGCTCCTTTCTTCTTTCTTTTTATAAATCATTTGTCTTCTCTCTTCAAATTAAAATTTAAAGACGAAGATAATGCCCTAAGAGAAAAAAAACTCTTACTTTTCAGGAGATAAACAAATGAAACTCTGTGGAGAAAAAGAGAACTTTAGTCCACATTCGGGAGAAAACATATACCTGTTGCCAGAGGATTGAAAACAGAAATAGATTCATCACTCCTGGAAAGTGGCTGGAAACAGCAAGGAATATAACCAAGAAAAAGATAGAGATCAGGGCTATTGTAAGATAAAGAGACCATGCCTTCCAGAATCTTTTCTTTAAAAAAGAAAATGTCAAAAGAGTGGCTCTGATGGCTTTTCTGCTCTTTTCGACCACGAGCCTAATTCTCACATAATCAAAAAACATCCTCACCAGAGAAAAAAGAAGAATGAAGAGCAAGAATTTCAAATTTGAAGAAAGGATAAGAGGCCACTCTGTAGAGGCAGATTTTGTCCAGATTTTTAGCAGGGAAGATATGGCTTTCCCCAAGAGCAAAAAGATTATCGCGTAGCTCACAATCGAGATCAAGAAAACTCTCAGGAACCTCCAAAAATATTTTCCACAATCGGAAAAAAAACTCGAAAAGCAAACCTTTTTTTCCTGAGAGGTAATGCTTCCTAAAATCCCTCCATTGAGGAAAATATAGAGAAGAAGGAAAAGAAATGAAGTGACAATCAAACTCCCCAGCAAGGAGGGCCAGTTGTTTCTATGTTTGTAAAGCAAATCCCCGAGCCACAACAAGTCCGAGCCCTTTAGAAGCTTCTCCCCCATCAAAGAGCGAGAAAAGTCACCCTTGAACATGAAATATAAAGGAGCCACAATCAAGGCTGAAAACGCAGAATTTATTAACCACAAATACACGGCAATCATAATTTTCCTGTTTGTCGTCCCCAGACCTTTTATAAAAATTTTCATCATTTTCATTCCTTTCTCCCTTCCTTAACTCCAGCCCGAAATTGTCTGGAGCAAGTTTTGAATCCAGAAGAAAACTCTCGAAGTAAGCTTCAAAATCCCGCCTCTTGAGGGATTTCTCCTGATGCTGTTGTTGGTGAGGTTGGAGTCAATGAGCCAGATAGTCTCAGGGTCAAGCTGGGCATAGAGAACCGGGGAATTCTTTTCAAACACAAATAGCTCCCATCTTTCCTGGCCATCCCATTCTCGGATCTCCTCACTTCCATCCTCAAAAACCACCTTCAGCTTGAGTCGGAGGTCTTGACCAATTCTGGCTTCCCCGAACCTTCGAGCCATGAGGCGGGTAATGTAGAGGTCCTTTTCTTTTTCCCCCCTTTTCTCCTTTCTCTCTTTTTTCTCCATGTCCCTTATTTCCTTCTTCGTGAGCTCCTCTTTTCTTCCCTCAAAATCAAAAACTCCGCGCCAATGGGTTGGTTTCTTTTCACAAACAAGAGAGGATAATCCATAGTCAAAATCAAGGGTCCGAAAGAAAAGTTCATCAAAAAACCAGGTAAAATCTCTTCCGGTTACTTCATTTACCACGGCGATGAAATCTTCTGTGCGGGGATGTTTGAAGCGAAATCTTGTTTGGAAGGTTCTCAAGATACGAAGCATCATATCTTCTCCTACCACTCTCTCCAGCGTGTGCAGACAAGTTTCAGCGCGCATGTAGACATTCAAGGTATAGCTGGCTCGATTCATGAATTTCCAGCTCTCAGTCATGATGGGATCGATTTTCACCACGTGAATGGCAAGCGCTCTATCAAGTTCGTAGCCAAAATATTCAGGAAGCCTCAAGAAGCAGGCAAGCGGAATTCTATTAATTGAAAAAGATAAAACATCTTTCCCGTATGCCTTTTCCAGAACCTTTGACTCACTGTAGGAATTAATGCCCTCATCAAGCCATGCTTCCTCAAATTCATTATTGGCACAAAGACCATACCAGTAGCCGTGTCCATATTCATGGACGATGACACCCTCGGGTGAAAGGACTCTCTCGTTGCGAATAATTCCTGTCCCTGCTGTAAACAGGGTTGGATATTCCATCCCCCCGCTTCCTGTGCGGAAGGGAGGGTCAACCATGGTTATGGTTTCATAAGGATACGGTCCATACCACAGACCGTAATATTTGATGGCTGCCTTAAGAGCCTTAAAGTGTCTCTCTATCTGAACTTTATGCTCTGGTTCAATGAGGAGAATCATCCTCACATCATTGAGTCTGACTTCTGCAACGGGCAAACCGAGCCGATGAGCAATTTCTGTATACTCTTCCTCTGTTATCTCCTTTGAGGCAATGAAATCCCTCTCGATCTTTAGGAAGCGTGGGTCCGCAGTCCAGGCAAAGTCATGGATATTTTCTTGATAAAAGGTATAGGTCATGGCTTTTTCTTCTTTATTCCTCGCAGCTTCAATCATCTTGCCCGAGGCGCCCACCACAAAATTTTCAGGGACGGTAATGTGGACGGTAAAATCTGCAAAATCAGCATAAAACTCAGAATTCAAGTGATATTCGTGGCAATTCCATCCCTTTCCCTCTTCATACACTCCTGGTTTGGGAAACCACTGAGAAATGAAATATGAATCCTTATAATAACCGCTACGGAGAATGCCTTTTGGTATCTTAGCCTGAAACTCAAGCTCAAGCTCTACCCCCTTACCTGGCATCAATGGCTCGGGTAGAATAACCCTCATCACAGTCTGATCATCGGGATGAAGGGGTTCGTCTGGAGTAATAAATTCCATGCTGGGTTTTAAATCCCTGCCATCAGCAAGCTTTATTTCCGTGACCTCTATCCACCCCCACTCTCCATCTCCTACTTCTAATCCTAAGAATCTACCCTGCTCCCTTGCTTCCTGCATCAAAGTGCTTTTTTCATTCTTGAAGGCATTGTAATAGAGATGAAACCAGATTTCCTTTATCTCATCCGAGGTCTTATTCGACCAGAATAGCCTTTCTTTTCCATGAAGCATTTTCTCCTGATTATCGAGCTTTACCCATATCTCATATTTTAAATTCTCGGCTGCACTCAGACTCGAAAGGATGAGGAAGTTTGAAGCTAAAAGCCCCATAAGGAGAATTAATAATCTTTTCGGTCTTTTTCTTCTCATTTCGCCTCCTCTTTCAAGGTTTAATCATCCCTAAAAAATCTTAGCTTAATTTCCAACCTATCTAGGGAGAGGGAGAAATAAAAAATGCAGGAAACCAGAAACGCTTTTCGCTGTTTCCCTTTAAGAGCAAGAAAAGAGGCTCATCCTTCTGAGAATGCGCTTTTTTCCTTCTCTCTTTAAAGTTTGAGAGGAAAAGATTCATCATTCGAATCGCTGTCTTAAAGAGGAGATAATACTACTCTTTACCCTCCCTCATTTTTAGGGTTTGGTTAAGCTTAAGGTAACCTAAGCTGAAGTGAAAGATGGCAATCAGTCTTTTTTCTCCTTTTCTTTTTTCTTCCAATAGTCAAGGCAATCGATGTTGCAAAAATAAAACACATATTCCCTTCCTTCAGAATGGAGCGCCGCTGCCTTGGGGATTTCTTTTTTGCAAACATGACAGGCTATCTTCTCTTCTTTTTCTCCCATCTTTTTACTCCTTTGACTCTATTTTTTATCTCCTTCTTTGAGTTTAAAAAAAAGCCAGTTTTTCTCTCCTTTCTGTCCATTTCTTATTTTAATCAGGGCATATCTTCCCCTTAATTTTTTGCCCTGAATTTTGATTATTTTCTTCTCAGGGCCTGATTCCAAGATCTCATAGTAGCCTTTATCCCATATCTCTACCCTTCCTGCTCCATACTGACCTTCAGGGATCAAACCTTCAAATTCATCATATCCTAAGGGATGGTCTTCTGTTTCCACAGCAAGCCTTTTTACCCCTTCTTCAAGAGGGGGTTCCTTGGGTATTGCCCAACTTCGAAGGACTCCTTCCTCTTCTAAACGAAGGTCAAAATGGAGGTGAGAGGCATCATGACGCTGGATGGCATAGATGAGCTTATTCTTCTTTTTAAGCCTTGATTTTTCTGGTTCGGGGGTCTTCTTGAAATCCCTTTTCCTTCTGTATTCCTTGAGACTCATGGAAGTTGAGTATTCAATCTTTTAACTCTTAAGCCAAATCTAGCCCCCCTGTTTATATCACTTGTCCCAGGAGAATGCAAATCAACCACCTTCTTGAGCCTTGATTTTGTGAAGGAAAGAAGAGTCTAAATTTCTTCACTCAGATAGCCCGGAAAAGGTACTTATCTTTTTCTTTAATTACTTTCCCAAAAAAATGATGAGGGTCATGAACAAAAGAGAGTATCCAGTCTTCTTCTATTGCTAACTCAAAAAATTTCTTTTTATTTTCGAGTGTTTGGAGAGGAAAAAGGTCATAGCTCATTATGTAGGATAATCCCACATGAGCAGAAGTGGGTACCATGTCACCCAGAAAAAAAAGCGTCTTCCCTTTGGAACTCACCTTGAGACATTGATGGGAAGCGGTATGGCCTGGAGTAAGGACCACCTCGACTCCGGGGACAATTTCTTCATCGCCCTCTGCAAGATGAACCTGATTGAATTTTTCAAGTGGCAAAAACCTCTCGGGGAAATAACTGGGTTTGTCCCTTTCTGAAGGGTGGAGTGCGTAGTTCCATTCCTCTTTCTGGATTATATATTTTGCGTTCTTATAAGTAGGAATAAATTCTCCCTCTTCATCTTTTCTTGTGTTCCCTCCGCAATGGTCAAAATGGAGGTGGGTGTTAACCACAAAGTCTATCTCTTCTGGCTTAAAACCCTCTGCTTTCAGGCTGGATAAGAGGTCTGGCTCTCTTTCAATCGAATAAAAATCTATGAATTTTTTCTCCAGGTTCTCTCCAGCTCCTGTCTCCACCAGAATAAGAGCATCTTTGGATTTGATGAGAAGTGAATTTAACCCCATCTTAATTCTGTTTTTTTCATCTGGGGGAGCCTTTTTTTCCCATATTGTTTTGGGAACAACCCCAAACATCGAGCCCCCATCGAGATAGAAAAAGCCATCTCGGAGACCATAGGCTTCAAATTCCCCGATGAGAATCTTCCTCCGAGTCATTTCAGGAGATCGTCCAGCTCATAGACTAAATTCTCGCGTGAATATGCGGCAAGCTCGATTTCTCCTGTGTCCATGCGCAGAGCATCTTCAGGACAGGCTTCCACACAGAAACCACAAAAGCAACAGCGGCTAAGATCAATGATAAATTTTGCAGGATATTTCTGAATTTCAGGGTCTTCATCTTCTTTAGCTTCGACATAGATGCACTCTGAAGGGCAAACAGTAACACACAACATGCACACCACACAGCGGGGCTTTCCATCCCCTCTTTTTAGGAGGCGGTGGAGGCTTCTATGACGATAGGCAATCTCTTTTCTCTGTTCAGGATATTGAATGGTAACCGCACCCTTTCTCTTTGTTTTCACTCCCAATAAGTTTAAGGTATGGAACCACATGTTTACCACAAAATGGCGTGCGGTGATAAGGCTTCCTCTTATGAGTTCAATAAAATATTCCAGTTCTTTTTTCATCTCAGATTCTCATCAAAATTCCTGTACCAACGATATTCAAAAGACTCAAGGGAACGAGAAGTTTCCATCCCATATTCATGAGCTGGTCATATCTAAAGCGAGGGTAGGTCCAGCGAATGAGAACCTGCAGCCAGCAAAAAAAGAAAACCTTTAGGTTGAACGACCCAACCTGGATTATAACTACAACCCAGTGAGGCAAGGCACATGTTGCTCCCCAGGGGAAATGGAAACCATCAGAAGAAAGCCAGGGGAACTGCCAGCCTCCAAAAAAGAGTGTGGTGAGGAGTGAAGAAACGATGATTATTTCCATGAAGTCAGTCATCATAAAAAGTCCCCACTTTAGTCCACTGTATTCGGTAAAAAACCCAATTATTTCTGATTCTCCTTCAGGAAGGTCAAAAGGGACTCTCTTTGTCTCTGCCAGTGCAGCAAAAAAGAAGACCAGAAAACCAAGGGGTTGAAGAAATATGCCCCATTTAGGTATAAATCCAAAAATCAATCCTCCCTGATGCTGGACGATACAGGAAAGCTTCAGTGAGGGATAGACCATAATTAGCCCGATTAAAGATAGCCCCAGAGCCACTTCATATGAAATCAGCTGAGCCGCACCCCTCAGGCTTCCGATGAGAGTGAACCTGTTATTCGATGACCAACCGCTGAGAAGGATGCCATAAATTCCAAGGGAGAGCATGGCAAGTACGAAAAGAAGACTGACATTCATGTCCAAAATCTGAAGGTTTATCTTCCTTCCCCCAAGATTGATGAAATCTCCGAAAGGAATGGCACAAATGGTTATCGAGACAAAAAAGAAGGAAATAAAGGGAGCAAGGTTATGGAGGAACCTTCTTGAAAATGTAGGAGTGAAATCTTCCTTGAAAATCATCTTAATGGCATCGGCAAAGGGTTGAAAAAGACCGAAGAGACGAAGGCCAAAAATTGAAGCTCTGTTTGCTCCTATTCTGTCTTGAATAACTGCACTCTCCTTCCTTTCGACCCAAGTCAGGTAAAGAGTCAGGGTTAGAAACCAGATTAAGGCTAAAATAATCTTAATAAAAACAATCAGGGCTTCTATCACTTCATATTCTCAAAAAATGGGATTTCTTTCGCCATCTCTCTCCGGATATCCTGGGGAGAAGAGAATTGGCGATAATAATTAAAGTCTATACTCATCTCTTTAGCTAGGTCTAAAAGTATCTTCCATTCTGGAAGACTTTTTCCTCGGGGCTCAAGAGCCTGATTAAAGATTTGAACTTTCCCCTCGACGTTAACCAATGAGCCTTCTTTCTCTGCGATGTGAGCAGTGGGGAGGACTGTCTCAAAAAAACGAAGAAAGTCATTCTTCTTGAATGTGAAAAGAATCTTGGTTTCGATCTTATCCAAGACGGATTTTATCTCAGCTAGGATAAAATTTTCTGTAAGAAAGGGACCAAAGACAACAAGAAGCTCTACTTCAGTTTGAAGAGCATTAAAATCAAGGGGTTTATAGCTAAACCCAATCTCTTTGGCTCCTCGCCTGTTCGGAGAGCGATCTTCGGTAAGCAGGTAATCATCTCCTTTACCCAAGGGAGGGTCGACAAAGAAGACTTTCTCAAGCTTGAGGCTCTCACAGAAAATCTTCTTCGCAAGGAAGAGTTCTTCGTTTGAAAGCCAGCAATTAAGAATTACGGCAACCCTCTTGAGCCTATTTGCATATCTCATTCTTCTTATCTTTTCTGCTATTTCTTTAACTATTCCTTGCTCTTCTTGCTTTCTTTCTCCATTCTGAACTATTTCAAAAAGCCTATTTTCATCCAGATAAGAATACCCGTAGCGTCCTTGGTCACATATCCAGAATCCATTCACCTCAGGATTTTCTCTTGGTTTTATTCTGTAAACCCTCTTAGGTAACTCAAAACGAGGAAAACCAGGATGGTATTGAATAAAGATGTTGCAACCTCTGCTACAGAGGGGGCAGATTGATTCCTTACTTCTAAGGAACCAGGTCCGCGTCTTAAACCTGAAATCCACGTCTGTAATTGCTCCCCCGGGGCAAAGGTCAACGAGATTGCCTGAATAATTATTCTCGATTAAATCTTTTTCATAAATGTCCACTACCGAGCGCACTCCTCTTTCGAAAACACCAAGCTCCTCAGACTTTGTTATTTCCCTCAAGAATCTCACACAGCGTGTGCAGAGCACACATCGCTCCTGATCAAGGATTAGGTTTTTCCCTATTCTCACTTTCTTAGACTTCTTTTCCTTTTCTTCCTTGAACTGGCTCTCAAAAAAACCGTACTCTTCATAATAGTCCTGAAGCTTACATTCTCCGGCTTTATCGCAAATAGGACAATCCAGGGGATGTTCGGCAAGAAGAAATTCAAGCACGCTCTTGCGGGCTTCGATGACTCTCGGGCTTGTGGTGGATATCTTTAGACCCTCTCTTACCAGAGTGGAGCAGGAAAGTTCAAGCTTGGGAAGGCCTTCAATTTCCACCATGCACATTCTACAGCTTCCCTCAGGAGCAAACGCAGGATGATAGCAGAGGTGAGGGATCTGGATGCCAGCCTCTTCGGCTGCCTTAAGAATTGTTGAGCCATCTTTGGCCTCAACCTGCTTTCCATCTATGAAAATCTTTACCATTTTCCCTCACATTACTCTCTGAGATGAGACTCAAGCTCCTTTCTGAATTTTTTGACAATAGAAAGAATGGGCATTGCCGCAGCATCCCCGAGGGGACAAAGAGTCTTTGCCAGAATATTGGAAGCCAGGCGAGCTATATTATCAAGGTCTTCTCTTGTCCCCTCCCCCCTGACCATGCGCTTAACAATCTTGTTTATCCAGGAATTTCCAACTCGACAAGGGGTACACTGTCCGCAGGATTCATGGGAGTAGAATTTTGTGACGACTTTAAGAACATCGAGCATCGATGTTTCCTCATCAATGACAATAATGGCTGCTGAGCCAAGCATAGATTTGGCTTCCACAAGAGAATCAAAATCCATAGGAAGGTCAATCTCCTCCGCAGTAAGGATTGGAGCTGACAATCCTCCGGGTATGACCGCCTTGAGTTTCTTCCCTTCTTTCATCCCTCCCGCATGATTGAAAATGATTTCCTTCAGGCTTGTCCCCAGAGGAAGTTCATAAGCACCTGGCCTCTCTACCATCCCGCTTACCCCAAATATCCTCGTCCCCCCATCTTTAGGGAGCCCTCTCTTCTGGAACCACTCTGCACCGTTTAGAATGATGAGCGGTACGTTTGACAAAGTCTCCACATTGTTGATGACTGTTGGACACTGGAAAAGACCAACTGACGCGGGAAAAGGTGGTTTCAAACGAGGATGTCCCCTCTTCCCTTCCAGAGATTCTAAAAGGGCAGTTTCCTCTCCGCAGATATAAGCCCCTGCACCTCTATGGACTATGACTTCTAAGTCGAATCCAGTCTCAAGAATATTTTTTCCCAGGAAACCCATCTCATATGCTTCAGTAATCGCCTCTTCAAGCCTCTGAGCGATCCGTTCATACTCTCCTCTAATATAAATAAAGGCTTGATGGATGCCCACGCAGTAGGAAGTAATTATTATTCCTTCAAGGAGGAGATGAGGATCATGGCTCATGATATATCTATCCTTGAATGTTCCCGGTTCTCCTTCATCTGCGTTTACACAGAGATATTTTGGTTTGTCCACATTTTTGGGCACGAATCCCCATTTCACTCCAGCGGGAAAGCCTGCTCCCCCTCGGCCTCTCAAGTTCGCCCTCTTCACCTCATTCAGAATCTCCTCGGGCTTCATTTCCTTAAGCGCCTTCCTCGTAGCCTCATAACCCCCAGAATTGAGGTAGATATCTATGCGGTAAGCATTTTCCAGGCCAAAAAGCTTCGTCAAGTATCTCTCTTCCACTTTTTTATTCCAAGCTCTTCAAGATATCGTCAATTTTTTTCTTATCGAGATTACCGTAATAATCGAAATTAATCATCATCGAGGGGGCCTGCTCGCAGGCGCCCAAACATTCAACTTCGGAGAGAGTGAATTTTTTATCGGGCGTTGTCTCCCCCACTTCAATCTTGAGTCTTTCTTTTAGATAATCTATGAGCCTTTCTGCACCAAGTAAAGAACAAGTAATGTTCGTGCATACCTGGATATGATATTTGCCCAGCGGTTTACGATTGAGCATGGTGTAGAATGTGACAGCCTCCCTGACTCTTATGGGTTTAATCCCTAAAATGTCGGCTATCATCTTCTCTTCTAAGGTGGAAATATACCCGAATTCTCTCTGGGCAAGATGCAGGAGAGGCAGAAGAGCCGCCTCTTTTCGAGGATACCGCGAGATAATTCTCAGCATTTTCTCTTTTAAAGAAGCCGTTGATTCAGGACTCATCTATCCAGTTCTCCTCCAATCATGTTCAGTGAGCCGAAGGTGGGAATAATGTCGGCTATATAATGACCCTTAATCATTTCTTCCATGGCTGAGACTACATGAAAACAAGGTGCTCTAAGGTGTATTCGGTAAGGTTTATCCGTTCCGTTAGAGACAATATAAAAGCCTAATTCTCCGTTTCCCCCCTCCACTGAAAAATAAATTTCGCCTTTTGGCGGCCTTATCCCATGTTCTCTCATGAAGAATTTAAAATGCCTGATTAGGCCCTCTATGGTAGTATAAGTATCTTCTTTGGGAGGGGGGGTATGTTTCGGGGCAAGGATATTTTTAAGCCTCTCTTTCTCTGAACCATCAAGATTTGGAGAAAGTCTTATGTGTTTATCCACCCTCTTTTTCCTTGAGGCTTTGATTGCTTCGGCAGGCTCAATGCCCTCTGCCATCAAACTCTGGGAGGAAGAGGAGGGGAGTATCCTTAGAACCTGTTCAATTATGCGCAGGCTTTGCTCCATTTCCTTCATTCTCACCATGTATCTATCGAAGTTATCTCCCCTTTCACCAAGGGGAACTTCAAAATCGAATCTATCATACATCGAATAAGGATGTGCCTTGCGCACATCGTAATAAACTCCGGTTGAACGCAGGCAGGGACCCGTCCAGCCGTAGTTTATTGCCATCTCAGGGGAGACTACGGCAATATTCCTTGTTCTATTTAAAAATATCTTATTCTTATCCAAAAGACCGTGAACATCTTTCAACACCTTGCGAGTCTCTACTATGGCTGTTTTTAATCCATTTTCATAATCAGGATGAAGGTCAGCCCTCACTCCTCCGATACGGATATATGATGTGGTCATCCTCGCGCCCGTGGTCTGTTCGATTACGTCCCAGATGAACTCACGAGCCTTGATCTTGTATAAAAACACAGTAAAGGCACCGCATTCCATTGCCATGGCTGCCAGACATGTCAAATGGTCCGAGATTCTAGAAAGCTCGCTCATGATGACTCTAATCAGCTGGGCACGTTCAGGAACTTCAAGACCAAGCATCTTTTCCATCGTCATTACGTAGGCAAGGTTGTTGATAAGGGGAGAAACATAATTCAGTCTGTCAGTATAAGGAAGGAGGTTAAAGTAGGTTCTGTTTTCACATATCTTCTCAAATCCTCTGTGTAAATACCCAACTTCGACTTCAGAATTGAGTATTCTCTCTCCATCAACCTCTACCATGACGCGGATTGTGCCATGCATCGCTGGATGGGAAGGCCCCATGTTGAGGAGCATGCTTTCCTTTCGTGCTTCTCTCTGAATTCTTGTTGTCATCTTACTTTCTCATCGGAATCCTGGGTTGTCTCTTCCGCAAAGGGTAATCTTTTCTCAAGGGATGCCCTTCAAACCCATCGTACATGAAGAGTCTTCGGAGGTCAGGATGCCCATCAAAATAAATCCCGAACATATCATACACTTCTCTCTCGAGCCAGTTAGCGTTCTTCCAGAACGGAGTCAGGGAAAGAATATGAGGGTCTCGTTCATGAAGACGGGCCTTAATCCTCAGGCGGAGGTTATGGGAAAGAGAGAAAAGATGATAGACCATCTCGAACCTTTCCTCATCTCCTTTCCAATCGACGCAGGTTAAGTCGAGGAGCATGGTAAAAGAGAAGGATTTATTCTTGAGGAAACTTACTATCTCATGCAGGGCATCTTTCTCGATGATGATGCTCTCAGCACCAAACTGAGAAATGACATCTTTGATTTTCTCACCAAATTTAGCTTTAACTTCTTCTAAAATTTTCTCTTTTTCCATCTCCATTCTTGTTCCTGATTCTGGATTTTTTCCTGGAGCTTGATAAGGGCATTTAGTACGGTTTCAGGTCTTGGCGGGCAGCCAGGAATGTAGACATCAACAGGGATTATACTATCTATGCCCTGAACCACAGCATAATTATCATATATTCCCCCGCTTACGGCACAGGCTCCAAAGGCTACCACCCATTTTGGCTCTGTCATTTGTTCATAAACTGTCTTAAGCACTGGAGCAAGCTTCTGGGTAATAGTTCCCACCACTAGAAGCATATCTGATTGTCGGGGGGAAAACCTTGTCCAGCCTGCACCGAATCTGTCCAAGTCAAAATGAGCACAGGCTGCAGACATGTATTCCATTCCACAGCAGGCTGTGACATAGGGATAATGAAATAGAGAAAACTTCCGAGCCCACCCCAGGATGTAATTGAATTTGGTGGTGATGAATCTTCCTTCCATCTTCTGCCTCATCTCTCCCATTCAAATCCGCCCTTTTTTAAGGCATAAACAAATCCGATGACGAGAATGAAGAGATAAGCAAACATGACCACTAAAGCAACAAGTCCCATTTCTTTGAAGATTAAAGCCCAGGGAAAAAAGAAAACTACTTCGACATCAAAAAGCAAGAACAAAAAGGCGACAATGTAGAATTTGATGGGAACGGGATTTATCTCCTCCTGGAGATAGGGGCTCCCGCATTCAAAAGGCATTTCCTTTAAGGGGTTAGACCTCTTGGGACCGAGAAACTTATTCATTACCACGAGGAGAACCCCTAAGAACCCGAAGACGAAGAAAACCAAAAAGAGTTCAATCATCTCTAAGCCCTCAATAAAGGCATAAATTTTATAAAAATAAATTTAAAGATGCAAATATTTTTAAACTTTTTTTTTCACTTTTTTTCGAAGGAGAAATTAACTTCTGAAATCCACTCTTGGTATAGAAAAGTATTTCAAACTTCATAATTTTTTAGAATAAATTTAATGACTTAATTCATCTTGAATTTCAAGTTCTTGAGCTAGGCTTTTATAAAAATTTTTCGACCTTCTCTCCAAACAGCATCTATTATTGGCCAAAAGATAAGAGATTAAGTCTATGATTATTAGCATAGGCAAAGGGTTCATTTTAAGAAGACAAGATACCCCTTCGACGCTGGAAGGAAGCTCTGAAGGCAAGCAGAGGGTTTATGAGGTCTTTAGAGATTTCCCTTGACTTAGACTTTATTTTTTCTCTCCATTATCCAAGAACCGAAAGAATGCACGGAACATTCAGCTTCCAGGGAAAAGAATATAAACTTCGACACTGTGCTGAGAGAAGAGTCACTGTTTGTCTTATCCCTCAGAAAAATATTATTGTTTTCTGGGAAGTTAAAAAGTTGGCCCGTTTTCAATCTAAAATTATCCCCTTGTCTACTTTTGATTTTCTCAAAATTTATCCTTTTGATTTTCACGGAACAGAGTGAATGCGGCAAGGGCTCTTCCGTAAAGAGTGTGGTGAATTTTAGCAAGAAATGTGGTAGGAACTCCTTGAAAATAAAGGAGAAAAGAAAGGAGTTAACCTACCACAAATGACGCTTCAAAATTTTATGCTAATTTTCTTAGGGCTTCAAGGGTTCAAAGTAACAAGGGTTGAGATAGAAGAGGAAGGGATAATGCTGAGAGTGGAGAGGACAAGGAAGACGGGCACATGTCCCTGGTGTGGGAAAAGGACAAAACATCTTCATCAGTACAGGAAGGAGCTACGACTTCGGCATCGGTTTTTAGCTGGAAAGAAGCTTTATTTAGTGGGCAGGAAGAGGCGCTGGGCGCAGCGAACGATGAGAGCGGAGGAAGAAATTTTGAGGTTAATAAGGGACAATAGTTTTAAGCGGTTGGAGGAGCGCTGGGGTATAAGCGCTGAGGTGGCCAGAGGGTTAGTTAAGAAGATAGAGTTAGGGCCGAGCTGGGAGGAGGAGAAACGACAGAGGGAAGTGAGGCTAGGCGGAGATGAACACAGTTTTCGGGGTCGAAACCTCGTCGTTACAGTACCCAACCTGAGGAGGGGAAAGGTTTTTACTATTTTAGGTGATGATCGTCAGCAGACCTTTCGAGATTTTCTTGAGGGGATTCCAGAGGTAGTTAAGGGAAATTAGAGGAGGTTTATTTGGCCAATAAAGAGGTTTTGCCTCAAGCCAAGATAGTCATTGACCATTTTCACGTCATTCAGGATGCTAACCGGAGATTGGATGAGACGAGGCGCCTGGAACAGGAGGCCAGTCGTAAGGTGATTAAGAAACACCTTTTCTTGAAGGCCTCGGAGCGCTTGAATGAAGGGGAAAGGAGGCAGCTCAGCGCTTATTTAGAGGCATATCCTTTGCTTCGGGAATGGTATTGGGCCAAAGGGTAGCTTCGCCGCATCTATAAAGCGCCTAATAAACAGCAGGCTCGGGGCCTTCTTGAGAGCCTAATTCTGTCGATGGAGCATTCTGAAGAGGCAACGCTGAATGATTGGGGAGGACCCTCAGGAGAAGGCGAGAATACATCCTCAATTATTTTGATCATTACACTCCGAATGCCTCTACAGAAGGGGTTCATACAAAGATGAAATTAATGAAGAGGATGAGTTACGGGTTTAAAAATGTGGAGGTTTATAAAAAGAAAATGCTCCTTTCTTTTTTCCCCCTTACCCTTATCCCTTTAATCAATTTTTACCACACTTTTTAAGAATGAGCCTCCGGCAGGTTGACAAATGAAAGCAGGAAGTAAATAATCTTTTAGTTATGCCTAAAATAAAATCATTATATTATTTCCTAATTACTCTCCTTCTCATCTTCACCACTTCCTCATGTGAAAATCGAGGAAGAGAATTGAAAAAAGCCTCTCTCAAATTTATCGACCTTATGGAAAAGAAAAACATCAAAGAATCTCCTCTTTTGAAACTTGAGGAAAGATTCCATCTCCAAGAAGAATCTCTTTCATCCCATCTTGAATACTTACCAACTCTTTCTACCCCAGACGAGAAGGTATATGGTTTTTCAACTTCAGCACCCGTTCTCCATTATCAAAATTATCAACTCCAGAAAAAACCAAAGGAAATAGAAGTCTTCCATAAAAATAAACCTCTTCCCTACTTTGATGAGGCTCAAGGGGATAAAATCCGCTGGCAATTTATCAAGATATCAAAAAAAATCCCTCTGGAAGAAGACAAGAGTTTCAGCCGACACCTCCGCTGTCTAATCTTAGAAGAGTCTGAATACTTTTCTTTCGATACCTTTCTTCCTTCCACCCCTTTTTCCTTAGAAATAGTGGCGAGGAGAAATCGTATCCCTTCCGAGCTTGAAATTTATCTCGATGAAAAGCTTATCAGCAAGGAGTCGCTTCAAATCAAAAAAAGAAAAATTACACTTGAGAATAGTACCTCATCTGGATTTCACAAAATATCTTTGAAGACGAGGGGAGGAGAAGATGGAGAAGAGCGAAAAGAATTAAAAGGGAAAAATGTCTCCCGCATTTTCATCTTTGGAATCTGGATAAAGGCTAAAAACGACTACCTTCTCCTTCACCTGCCTTCCTCATCCCAAGAAGATTTTGAAGAAAAAGAGCTCAAAACTCGCTATCTGAGTTCTCAAGACGAATCAAGAGAAGAAAATCCCTATTCCCAACTCTACCGAATTAAGCAAGAGTTTACCCTCTCCCCTTCAGAGCAAGCTCGAAATCCTGAAAACATCAAGAAAAAAATAATTCTTGAGGACACCTCTTTGGATGCTCTCATCGCACCACCCAGGAGTGAGTTTGAGTTTGTGGTTAAAATCCCACAAGGAGCTTATCTGGAATTCGGAACAGGCATTTTTCGCTATGATAACCAGCCTCTTGAGATAAATGATTCTGTCCTTTTTAAGGTCTTAATAAGTGAGGGAAAGAAAATAACGAATCTATTTGAAATAAGAATGCCCCAAAATACCAAAAAAAAGAGAGAGACAATCCATTTGGAAAAGATAGATCTTGAAGAATATGCCGGGAAAAAAGTAAAGATAAGCTTCATCACCGAAGGAAATAGAAACTCCCTCTCCAAAAATGCCATTTATTCTTTCTGGTATAACCCGGTGCTCTACAGGAAAGTCAGAGAATCTCCCAAGGTAATCCTCATTTCTTTAGACACTCTTCGTGCTGATCATCTCGGCTGCTACGGCTACAAGAGAGAAACAAGCCCTAATCTCGACCTTTTGAGTAAAGAAAGTGTACTCTTAGAAAACGTGTACGCTCAAAGTCCCTGGACCCTCCCTTCTCACGTCTCCCTTCTTTATTCACTCAATTCAATCAATCATAAGGTTTACTACCACGATCAACGCATTGATCCTTCTCTACCTTCTCTCTCATTTCTTTTAAGAAAAGGTGGTTTTTTCCCCGTTGCCTTCACGGGCGGAGGCTATGTGAGCAATCTTTACGGTTTTGCCAAAGGATTCCACTGGTATGAAGAACCGCGGGGAGGAAGATATGCCCCTCTCTCCATAAGGGAAGCCGAAAAACTCCAGCACATTGCTTCAGGCTGGATAAAGGAAAACAGGGATAAACCTTTCTTTCTCTTTCTCCACACCTTCCAGATCCATGACCCTTATGATTGTCCTTCTCCCTGGATCACGTATTTTGCCTCGGAGAAGGCAAAGTGGAAAAGGATGGCCATGAGGAATTTCCTTGAATCTAATCCCGAGGGATACTCCTTCAGCGAAGAGGAAGTCAAGAATGTTGTAGACCTTTATGATGCTGAAATTAGGTATACAGATGAGGCTTTAATAGGGCCTCTAATCAATCTTCTTAAGAAACTTGAGATATACAACGACACTCTGCTCATTATCACTTCTGACCACGGTGAGGAATTCCTCGACCATGGAGGCTGGCTTCATGGTCAAAAGCTTTATGAAGAGCAGATTCGTGTTCCTCTGCTCATGAAATTTCCTAAAGGAGAATTCAAAGGAATACGCATCAAAGAAAAATGCCGTCTGATAGACGTCATGCCTACCATTCTGGAATATTATTCCTTGAATTATCCAAAAAAATCTCTTGATGGAAAAAGCCTCCTCGATTTGATAAGAGGAAAAGAAAAAAAGGACAGAACTTTTATCTCTGACCTGGCAAGAAAAGATGTTCCTGATCCCTGTCCTGCCCTGATTGCAACTAACGAAGGGGAGATGAAGCTAATCGTTGAAATGGCAAAAGAGGGGATAAAAAATATAGAAGTCTTCGACCTTAAGAAAGACCCCCAGGAAAAAAACAACCTGATAACGAAGTTTTATGAATGGGGGAATGATAAAATCGAGAGGCTCGAGAATTACTATCAGGCAAAGAAAAAAATCAAGAGGCAAACAGAGCGCATTAAGCTTGATGAAAGGCTAAAAGAAAAGCTTCGCGCTCTTGGCTATATCCATTAGTCAAGCCTTGAGGAGAATAAATTTTCTTTATCTGACCTCGCTTGGATTATTAAAAATTGTCACCCTCACAAAAGAAGATGAAAAGGAAAAATTTTTGTTTACTAATCCAACGTTCCCTGGTTTATTGAAAATATTAGCCTTGAAATCGAGTGACAGCGAGGAGAGGCTAACTTTAAACGAAAGCCAGAAAAGAAATTTATCTTGGCTATCCAACATTCGATGAACCTTTCATTGTTAAAGAAATTTTAGAAAGGTTAAGAAACTAAAGAGAAACATTAGAAAAAACCACCCCGCAGATTATAGAAGAGAAGAGTTTAAAAGATTAGAAGCTTGGTTTAACTAGAAATCTTTTTGAATCTTTTTGAAGACGCGTGAAGAAATAAAGGATCATCTTGGCCCAGAGCTTTAAGGAGGGATTCAAAGAGAAGAAGGAAAGGTAAAATTTAGCCTGGCTTTCAAGAGAGTAAGCGTTTTAAAAAGCAAATCTCAGCTAAATTTTTTGAAAATGAAATAAATTCGTGACTAAAATTGGCGCCTCTTTAAACTTACCCTGACACTGAAAAGCCGAGTTCGCTAAAGGTGAAAGAATAAGGCTCGAAAAATTAATCCATGAGCGTAACTAAACCTGAAATTCACTCTTCCTCTGGGTTGCATATCCCGTCTTCCTCTAAGAGTAAAAAATATTTTACTAAGACATTCAAATTACCAGATCGAACTTGAGGAAGAAGAAAGAGAAATTACTGCTTCTGATTAGGAGGATAAAACTAAAGACGCCCTAATCCAGGCCGATTTCAGATATTGGAGGAAAGATGGGCATGAATCTTGCCTAAGAATCTTAGAATTCAGAACAGCTTCTAGACTTAGGGAAAAGCTTGAACTTCAAAGGTGCGAAGATGTAGGTTTATACACTTGTGATTGTGGGGCATCCTTAGTCTGCTGTTGTTTGTTTCAGTCCGCTGGTCTTAATTTCTGCCCCGTTGGTCTTGATTACGGGGAAACAGTATATGGTGACTTTGGCGGAACTAATAAGGCTTGAATCTGTCGACCATGAGCTGAACCGAAAAATAAACATATTAATTCAGGGGATAATGGAAAAACAAGAGTAAAGCTCGAGGCTACTCAAACATTTTAAACCCGATCTTCTATTTTAACTCAAGGTATGCCTTAGAATTTCTTGAAATTTTGCATTAGTATAGAGGAAAAAACTAATATTTAGGATCGGGAAAGCTTTCCTTATAAAAATCCAGGCTCAATTCCTAATAAGCTATGTTAAAAAGAGAGAGGAAGCTGATTATTTCCTTGATGATGGGAAAAAATTTAATTTAAGTAAAGGCTCCCCAGATATTAATGACACTCTCCCCTTGCCCATGAGGGACAACTAGGAGCAAGCCTTTCCCTTTTTCCCGGGAGAAGGAGGGCTCTTTGGATTTTTCATCTATTTTTTATTTTTTCTTGGAACATATTTTTCTCGGGCTTAAATCTCCAGAACTAGCAAATTACCTCTATTTGTCTTGTTGAAAACCCTTGTCTTGAGGCGTATAATTTTTTCCCTTTAGCTGAGGCTTTTAATTCCTTGGATAAGAGATCTGAAGATGTTGTTAAACCCTAGATATGGTTTGAACAGGGACATCCAATAGCGTTCAGGAAAAATATCTATCTAGAAGGCAAATGAAAAATTCCCGAAAGAAACACTGAATGATATCTAAGGCGAAGATGAAGTCATTCGAGCTGAACCTTTAAAAGAGCCTATGGACCAGGAAATTAACGGAACCTCAACTCAGTTGCTCACTCGCCTCCTGGCTTTGAGCAAAAAATTTTCATGGAAACAGACATTCTATGCGCTTAAATACCCTAATTATCGGCTCTGGTTCAGGGGGCAGATGATATCTGTATTCGGTTCCTGGATGCAAATGACTGCTCAGGCTTTTCTCATCTATGAAATTACCCACTCACCCGCCTTTCTGGGCTATGCTGGCTTTGCTGCTGGACTGCCCACCTGGCTCTTCATGCTTTATGGTGGCGTGGTAGCTGACCGCATCTCAAGGCGGATGATTCTTATCATAACCCAGACGACGATGATGATTCTGGCTTTTATTCTGGCGGCCCTTGTGTTTCTCCATCTCGTTCAGCCCTGGCATATCATCATTCTAGCCTTCTGCGGGGGCATAGTTAATGCCTTTGACGCCCCGGCCCGCCAGGCCTTTGTCATGGAAATGATAGAACCAGATGCACTGACGAACGCCATAGCCCTTAACTCAGCCATATTCAACACGGCTCAGGCTTTGGGACCAGCCGCGGGTGGGATCATCTATGCTGCGCTAGGTCCAGCCTGGTGTTTCACCATAAACGGGGTAAGTTTCATTGCAGTCCTTATCGCGCTAGCCTTGATGAACCTCCCTCCCTTTGTTCCACGCCGGTCCAATAATTCCCTCTTCCAGGACCTCAAAGAAGGTTTGAACTATGTCTTTAACCACGGCACTATTCGCATCTTGGTTCTGACTGTAGCCATAACCACTCTATTTGGGCGGGCTTTCATCACTCTTCTTCCAGCCTGGGCAGTTCAGACCTTTCACGGTGATGCCCGAACTAATGGATTTTTACAGACTGCCTCAGGTCTTGGGGCTTTGATCGGCGCTCTATTCATTGCTTCTTTCAGTCATCATCTTTCGCGGGGCAAGCTTCTCACCCTAGGGACCTTTTTCTTTCCGACTTCTATAATGCTCTTTGCCCTCTCTAGGTTTTTTCCCTTGTCTCTTGGCCTTTTATTAATTTCCGGAATAAATCTGATTATGATTTATAATCTCTGCAATGCCCTAGTTCAGCTCCAGACGCCAGAAAACATCCGCGGTCGAGTGATGAGCATTTACAGTTTTGTCTTTTTCGGCCTGATGCCCTTTGCCGCCCTCTGGGTTGGAGCAGTGGCTCACCACATAGGAGAAAAGATTCCTATTCTGGCTGGCGCAAGCATTTCGCTGACATACGCAGCCAGCATCTTTCTCTTTGATCGGCGCATCTTAAGATTGCACTGAGAAAGGGCTCAAATTCGATTCCCGATGGCAGGCTCCGGCTTAAAATTCTTTTGATTAAAGATTATTATAGCTCATATTTCTGGCAACCTAGACCCATTTCTTCCCCTTAAACCGACCTTAAGTACTACTCAATGTTATAACCTTATCTGAAGGCATCCTTGCCGACTGTGATTAGTCCTAAGTCTATTTAAGCCCGATTAAATGCTCTTAGACCAGTGACCCCTTCCAAACCCAAATCTTCCCCAAAGGCAGCTGGGTTTTGCCCATGGAACAATCCTTTATCACCTGCAGAATAAGATTGATGAAGCAAAACATCATTCTTAAAATAACTTTTTAATGAGGAATTCGTATTCAGCCATTTCCCCCTCGAACTTGAAGGAATCTTCATCCATTTCTATAGTGCCATGCTTTCGGACCCCATGCCCTTACTGCATCGATTCCCCCCTCATCATCAATTAGCACCCAACCCTGAGTTTAAAAAATAGTCCACCCCGGAAAGTATCGCTTTTAGACTCTGCAGTTACCAAGCTTCTTGGCACTAATCCGATGATGCTCCGCCTCTTTCTTCCCTACCCTGCTGGCTCTTGAAGCACTTTCTATATCCAATTTTTGATAACTTCTCTCACCATCTTGAGCTATCTAGGCGTATGAGTTAGGTTGGAGAATGACAATTGAATAAAAAAAGTAATTGGGGAAGACTTGATTCTTTCTCTAGCAAGCCTTCTTATAGGAATTTAGTTTTTTGGAGGCTCCTGACTTAATTGGCATTCGTGGCCCGTTTTTTCCTCCCTTTGTCATGAATGATAAAAAATATTGGGCATGGATATCAATTTGAGCATCATGAAAAGTACTCGTCCTCTCGATCTGCGCGTGTTAAAAGTTGACGAGGAGCAAGAAGGGTGAAGGGAGTCTGTCTGGAATAAGGGAGAGGTTGAGATGATTAATAGCGCAATCCTCCCCGGCAGAGTCAGTTATAAAGGGAACAATCCTCATCTGGCTTCCCCATTGAGGAGAGAGCGAGGGAAAAATAACCAGGGTAACATACCGAATTCTAGAGAATTAAGAACACGTCCTGTCTCAACCCAGCCTTGGAGCGAGTGCGTTCATGCTCCTCCTCTCAAATTTGGAAAGTGAAACCTCTAGGTTTACTTTCTTGACCTTCCCTCGATAGGCATTACCTTAGAGACCTGAATGAGGGGGAGGGAGCCTACCTTTTTCGTGATGAGGGGAGTCCTCCACGCCTTATATTGATAATAAACCTTAAAACATTAAGAAAGAAGCCGAACTCTTCTTAAACTGGATAGAAAACGATAAATCTTTCCAGGAATCCTGAAAAACATCCTGTTTATGAGGCGTAAGAGAGGATGTCTTTCTTGAGGCGAGTAAAAAAGCCCATATTTCTGCCCTCTCTCATTCCTCAAATGCCTCTGGACAATAGGACAGGAAAGGGTTTTCAAACAATAGGGACTTAATTTCCCTCGACTTAAATAACTGCGAATCTCCTGAAGTTCTTGTGAATTCCAGGCATCCTCCCATTTTGTCCAAGAAGTTTCTATAGGATTTCCGAAACAGCAGGGAATTATCCCTCGGCGAAGGATGTAAAAGCTCTCCCAGGGTTCTCTACAGAGCGGTATTTCAACCTTATCTAAACCCTCAGCATTCTTTTTCATCCGTGTCACTTTCTCTAAAAGCGGGGAAGTTCAAAAGATATTCTCTTCTTTACCCCTCGCTCAAGTTTCTCGATTATTCCAAAGTTAAACTGGTTAGCCACAGGGATTCCATATTTCTCTGAAAATTCATCACACCTATGAAAAACCTCATTGATTTCCTCTTCTGAAAGGAATTCCTTCTTGTAATCAAAATGATAACCTCCCCTATCAACCTCTATCTTGGGGTTCTCTATGTAGAATAAAGGTCTGAGCACAAGGGCATCTGCCTCAATCTTCTGACATAGTTTGAAGTATTCTTCAAGATCATCCTTATTTACCTTCATGGGCATAAAAACCATGTAGAGCTTTGGCAAGTTGTTGTGCCTTTTCCTCTCCTCACTCAGTAAGATAAGATTGGGAATTATTGAATCCCAGCGGTCATTTCGAATCTTGGCGTAGGTTTCCTTTGTGGCCGCATCCAAGGAGACATAAAGCACGATATTTTTTCCGGCGAGAGCCTTTATTGTTCTTGTGGTGAAAGCTTGGCCATTTGTTGATATTTCAAGAAATTTTCTTTTCCTGCCTATGAATTCAAGAATCTCGGCGATTCGAGGATGAAGGAGAGGCTCTCCAATACTGCAGTTTGTCAGCTGACGAGCAGAGCGAAAAAAAGGCCCATAGCCTTCTAGCGTCTTTTCATCAAAAGGAGCATTGGCAAATTCACCCTCCTCCTTCTTCATCACCTCCCAGGTACAGTAAACACAGGGTGGTTTTATGTTGCACTTACCGTAAATATCAATCCCAAGGTTGAGCGGGTAGGATTTGAGTCTTGTTTTACCCTCTTTCATTTCTTGATAGTTGAGGAGCGCGTTTTTGTGAAACCAGAGAAAATCTTCATAATCTTCTTCATCATCGTGGAATTCAAGGCTCGAGATTCTAGCCCCAAGCTCCCTTGAATCATCTGGATGATAAATTTCAGGGAATTCTTTGTTCACTGAAAAAGTAAGTTCCACAAACTCTTCTTCCCCTTTCCCTTCCTCTTCTCTATGAGCCCTTTCCTGCTCAGGAGAGATACTTAGAGGTAAATAATAGTAATTCCATCGATTTAGTAAAGTTATTTCCGCAAGCTTAGTTTGTGACCTGCTCAGGGTTAGCTTCTGGCTTAAATCGTTGAATTCAGATTTAAGATAAAATGAGATGTATCTTTTATTATTTATCTTCCGCGAAGGAATGAAAACCCTTGCTTTTTTTTTCATCCAGCGAAAAGAGAAAAGCTCATCTTTCTCCCATTCGTACCAGCCTGAACCGTAAAGAATCGTTTCTATGTCGGGTGAGATAACCCTGATATCCTTGATGTTCACTCCCAGGCTTCTTGAATCACCTGTGAGAGAGGCGCTAAAAGTCCTGTTCAGTTTAAGCAAGACCTCAACAAACTCTGAGCTAAATTTAAAAGGGAAAAAGTATT
The DNA here is from genome assembly GCA_964429695.1 of uncultured Eubacteriales bacterium. Taxonomy (GTDB): domain Bacteria; phylum Acidobacteriota; class Aminicenantia; order Aminicenantales; family Aminicenantaceae; genus CAYSCS01. Next base: position 23,682 of record CAYSCS010000056.1, on the reverse strand, counting down.
GATTCATTCCCTGGGAAATTTCTCTGCTTCCGATTTCCTCTCCCTCCACAAAAACCGTTAGTACTGGGTCTTGAGAGATTTTAAATGGATGGCCGGCTTCGATGAGGATCAATTTTCCTCTCTCTTCCCTTAAACAGGGTAAGACACACAACGCTTCCTTTTTCATCCACACTAAATCCTTAAGCGGGAAAGAAAAGTCTTTAGCTCTTTCGCTGTACCATCCATCGAGAAAGACTCCTTCATAAGGCGGAGTTAAAACTTCTATTCTTCTAACCATGATTCCGAGCTCTCTGGGATCACCGAAGACTCGATGGACCTTGTTCACTCTAAAACAAAGCTCTCCCTCTCCTTCTTCATCAAAGGGAAAGGCATAGAGACTAAAAGCACTCTCTATCAACCTTTCTCCAATTTTTTTTCCATTAAAAAAGACCTCAAGAAGCGGAGACTCTTCCCTTAAAAAAGAATGACCTGCCTCGAGACGGAGATACTTCTTCCCTGAGCCCAGCTCTCCTCTTAGCCAGCAAGAGGCTTCTCTAGATGTCCAGCGAAAGGAAGAGAAGTCATCTTTTTCTTCCCCATACCATCCTTTTCCAAAATTTATGCTGAACTTTTTCATCTTTTCCTTTTTTTGATTATATTCCTTAAATTCGTGGGAAGTCAATTTTACTGACAAAGCTTGTGAAAATTTAAAACCTCATTCGTTGAGGATGTGGAGGGCTCTTTTATTGGCACTCATCGAAGCCTCCATCACTGCTTCCGCAAGCGTGGGGTGGACATGCACTGTTGAAAAGATGTCTTTAAGACGAAGTCGGTTCTTTATGGCTAGAGTGAGCTCAGAGATTAGTTCACTCGCAAGCGGAGAGAGGATTTGGGCACCCAATATTCTATCTTTTTCATCGGCAACAACTTTGACTATCCCTTCGCTCTTCTCCATGGTCAAGGCTCTTCCGTTGGCTTGGAGGGAAAAAATTCCTGTCTTTATCTTCACTCCCTTTTCAAGTGCTTCTTCTTCAGAGAGACCGACAGAAGAAAACTCAGGTTCGGTGTAAACAGCCATGGGAATGGCGTTATATTCCATCGACCCTCTTAAGCCACAAGCGTTCTCTGCAGCTATCACTCCTTCATGAGATGCCTTATGAGCAAGGAGACCCTTTCCAATTAGATCCCCCACAGCATAGACACCTGAATATGAGGTCTCAAGCTTCTCGTTGACTTTGATAAAGCCTCTTTCATCTCTAGAAATTTCTTCTAAAATTTCTTCTGAATTAGGCTTCCTTCCCACGGCAAGGAGAACCTTCTCTGCTTCAAATTCAAACTTTTCCTCACTCTTGGAACAAACACCTCTGAGAAAAACCTTTTGCTCTGCCTTAAAACATTCTTCAATTTTCATCTCGGTGAATATCTTTAGCCCCTGTCTCTTGAGGATTCTCTCCAAGCGAGTCACCATCTCCCTGTCTGATCCAGGAAGGATTGTGGGCATAATCTCAAGCACCGTCACCTCTGTTCCTAATCTGCTGAAGATTGTTCCCAGTTCAAGCCCAATCGCGCCGGCTCCGACAACGAGGAGAGAGCGAGGAATCTCTTCAAGTTCGAGCGCCTCACGACTTGTAAGCACCATTCTACCTTCCGGTTTAAGGAAGGGAAGCTCTGCAGGCCTACTTCCCAGGGCAAGAATGACCTTCTCTGCATCTAAACTCATCTTTTCCCCCTTAACCTCTACAATCAACCTCTTCTCCTGAGTGAGCCTAGCTTTCCCCTTAATCACATCGACTCCATTTCTTTGGAGCAGAAATTCAACCCCTTTCACCAGCCTTTCTACCAAAAGTTCCTTGCCTTTCTGAACCTTTTCCCAATTGAGATGAATTTTATCCAGAGGGCCTTCAAGTTTTGTGTTTTTTTTAATTTCTTCAAGAATCTTTGTCTGCTGAAGAAGATACTTAGTGGGAATGCAGCCCCAGTTCATGCATGTCCCACCGATCTTCTCTTTCTCAATAAGAACCACTTTCTTTCTTAACTGAGAAGCCCTCAAAGCCGCTACATACCCTCCAGGGCCTCCTCCTACCACCGCAATTTGATACTTTTTTTCCATTTTTTTCTTTTTTCCTCTAATCTCAGGCTATTATAGTCTTTCTTAACAACCTAGGGAAGATATCAAAAAATGATTAATTAAATCTCTGGTTCAATCTTTTATCCTTGAATGAATCTCTGAATTCTGGCTGTTCAATAAACTCAGATTGAGTTCTGAGAAATAACTCTCTGCGCCTACTAAAATTGACTATGATTTTCTTGGCCCTTAAGAGTTTTAATTCAGGTGGATAAGATTTGCCCATTCTTCCTCATTTCATCGTCCAAAATTCTTGAAATGATTATCTCCTGGCTTCTTTATTCTTTCCCCTGCTAACTAAAAATAGATTAATCGAAAAAGAACGAATTTTAAGATTTAAGAACCAGTCTTGATTTTACTATGAAACTCCTTGACAGATGGCGCATAAAAGGCAAAAATAACTGAAATTTGAATGAGAAGAGAGAAATTGAAAAGATTTTTCTTTATAAAAGAGCTTTTTCTTTCTTCCCTTTCTCTCTTCCTCGGCTTCTACCCCGCTTTTGCGCAAGAAAGGGCAAACCTTTGGGGGTTGGTCGTCGATAGTGATAGAAAACCTCTTCTAGGAGTAAAAGTTTCTCTTTCGAAAATTGGAGGAGAGGAAAAATTTGTCCTTTCAAGCGATGAAAACGGACATTTCATCTCTTGCAGTATTCCCCTCGGTCACTACTCCCTCTCCTTTGAATACCAAAGCAAAAAAATACCTCACCCCAGGCTCATTTCATTCGAACCTTCTCAAACCGTTTATCTGAATGTGATTTTCGTTCCTGGGACAGTAAAAGATTCTCCAAAAATTGAACTAATCACCCTTTATTCTTTGGACTACGAATACCAGACTACTCTAGGCAGCGAAAGGCTCCGGGCCATGCCAACTCCCCATAATGTCTGGTCTCTAATAGAAAACCAGGACCTCTCATCGACCACAAACAGAATAGATGTCGGTGGCCTGTGGGCAAGTGTCCCGGCTCTCTTCAGTTCAAGAGGAGCCTGTTCCTGGACACAGAACAATTATTATCTCAACGGAATGGAAGTCACAGACCCCTACTTTGGAGGATTGCCACTTTTTTATCCTGAGCTTAATACCCTGAGCTTTACTCAGTTGATAAACGCTGACCTTCCTCCCCAAACTCAATCACCGGGAGCATACCTAAATCTCATCACCAAGGAGGGGGCCACTGAATATCATGGCACTGCCTCTTTTTTTCTCACTCACCGAGTCCTTCAAAGCAAAAACATAACTCCTCACTTAGAGAAAGAAGGCCTGAAAGACACCCATTCCTTCAATCATTTTTTAGAAGGAAATTTTTCGCTCTCAGGTCCTCTCTTAAGCCGCAAGTTCTTCTTCTTCACTTCCCTCTCATCCTTCAGTCTCTCAAGAGATATTGCAGAATTCCCTGAAGAAGATAAGGCTTTTTTCGTCTCCGGTTTCCTCAGTCTTTCCTATAGTTTCGCTCAGAATAATCTTCGCCTGATTTGGACAGGACAATCGATTTCTCATCCCTCTTATGGAGCCGGAAGGAAAATCCCTTTCTCCTCAACCTTGGATCGCAAAGACCTCTACCATATCTTCCAAGCAATCTGGGAGTTAAATTTAAGCCAAGCTCATCAGCTCAAGCTGGGTTTCTTATATAATCAGGGAAGGACAATCTGTGATTTTCAGGAAGGAATCTCTTCACTCCATTCTCTTGAAATATTAAAGAATCTTCCTTCTGGCCCAGCCCCCTTGGCATCGGAATCAAAGAGAGAGAATCTTTCCTTCCTAATCGCTGGAAAAACCTTCTTTCTAGCTTCTTCGAATCTGAATCATCTTTTCCATTACGGATTAAGCCTCCGTTACTGTGATTCTCGCATAGAGGAGAAAATCATCCAAAATCTCCATCTACGATTTTTTGAAGGAAAACCACTCGAGGTAGTGAAGTTCAACAGCCCTTCCCAACACCAAGAGTCAGCCTTTCATCTAAACCTCTATGCTCAGGATACTCTTAGCTTCCCAAGCCTCTTATCTATTTCTTTCGACCTCCATTTCAGAGCAAGCCAGGGTTGGATTCCGGAAGAAGGAAGCCATGAAACTCAAACTGAGGGTTTCGAATTATTATCACAGGAAAAAACGAGAATCATCTGGCATAATCTTTCCCCCCGCCTGGGGATTTTATGGCCCTTCGGAAGCTCTAAACAATGGGCGATGAAACTCTCTCTTGCGAGGTATTTCTTCAACCTCCCCTTAAGCTATCTTTCTTTTGGTAACCCCGGTGCCATTGGGGGACTGGTTTATCTCTGGAATGACGAAAACAAGGACAACCTTTTTCAAGAGAATGAAAGAGGAAAATTGATAAGAAGAGAAGGTCCATTCTTTGCCAAAATAGATAAAAGTTTGAGAAGCCCTCGTGTAGATGAGCTTGCAATCTCCTTTCATCACAACTTTGGACCACAATGGCATTTGATGTTGGGTTTTTTCATGCGGGAGACGAGAAATCTTATAGAAACAGTAAACATTGGCCTCACTCCTTCTTCCTTCTCTGAAGTCGAAATCTTCGATATTGGGGATGATATGGTTCCTGGAACTCACGACGACCTCACCTTCACAGTCTTTAACCAAAAAGAAGAGACCTTGGGAAAGGACTTTTTCCTGCTCACCAATGATGGAGAAGAAGGAAGAGTTACCAGATACCACGGGGCTGACCTTACGCTTGTCAAAAAATATAGCGAAAAGTTCAATTTCTTCCTCTCTTTCACCGCCACAAAAGCAGTGGGTAAGACAAGTCCTGGAAACACTGAGTGGGAAAATGATGATGGGGTAATAGGAGCTCTCTTTGATAACCCTAACACGCTTATAAATTCAAAAGGAAGGTTGCGTTTTGATAGGGCTTATACCTTTAGGTCGGGGTTAGAATTTTCACTTCCTTTAGGAATAAAGGCAGGCTTCATCCTCAAATATTATGATGGTCAGCCATTCACTCGAAAGATAATTGTCCGGGGCATGAATCAAGGCCCTTTTTACATCCAAGCATTTCCTAGAGGAGTGGCAAGATATGAATACAACATGACCTTTGATGTGCGCATGGAAAAGACTTTTCTCCTGGAAAAAAGAAAGATTAAAATCATTGTGGATGGATTTAATGTTCTGAACAGGGCCCTCGCTACCGAAGAAAACGAATGGACTGGACCTGAGTTCCCCTTGCGTTTTGCTACTGAAGTTCAATCCCCTCGGGTCTTCAGGCTTGGGTTGAGGCTTGAATTTTGAGATTCGCTTTTTCCTTGACAACATGAAAGGCTTGTGGTACCAAGAATTTTCTCTGTTCAAATCCAATTTATTTAAGCTTCAAACTTGGGAAAAAAGGCAAAAGTAATATCTACCCAAGATAACTATGAGCCAGGATTTAACTTACGGGATTAAATAATATTTCTGGGCTTAGGTTACTTGAGCCAATGATTTAGCTTTAAGGTAATGTCAAGAAGGAAAAGCCTGTTAATCATAGTTTTCTTATCCCTTCTCGGCGTTTCGACTCTCACACCTCTTGAAAAAACATTCAAAGATGAAGATTGTCTTTCCTGTCATGGAAAGAAGAATATTTTTCAGTTAACCCCAAAAGGAGAGGTGCGAACTTTATACGTGAATCCTGAAGAATGGGAACGCGATATCCACAGGAAGAGCCAGATGACATGCATCACCTGTCACAAGAGCGCTCATCCTTATTTTCATTTCAGAGAAGGATATCCTGATGTTGACTGCGCTCGTTGTCATCCTGAAGAAGCTGAGGAATACCAGAAGAACATCCACCTTACATTCAGCTCACCATCACCAGGAAAAGAACTCCCCGCATGCCATCACTGTCACACAAAACACCATGTGCTTCGCCATGATGACCCACTCTCTTCTGTGCATGAGAAAAATATTGGCGATACATGCGGTAGTTGTCATCAGGAAACTATGGTCAAGGGAATTCTTAAAGGTTCATCCTTGGGTAAACTCTCGGGTCATCGCAAAGGGGATATATCTGAAAAGTTTCAGATGAAAATATGCATCAACTGTCACTATGAAGATGCGGCTCATGGCGCAAAGAGAGTTTATAAAGAATACTGTTCTTCCTGCCATAACCCTCTCCAAAAACCAAGCATAATCATCGGACCCATCCATCTTGATTCTAGAAAATGGGCTCCTTTGAACTTTGTAAGCAGCGCCTTGATCTTATTGATAATAATCGGTATCTTCGCTTTTTTCGGTTATAAATCAAGGATGAAAATCATTTCTGAAATTAAATCATGGCTCAAGGAATAAAAAAAGTTATTTACTATGGAAGATAAAAAAAAGAGATACGGGATGCTGATCGACCTTCGGCTCTGCATCGGTTGCCACACTTGCTCTGTTGTCTGTAAGAGCGAAAACAACGTTCCTCTTGGTGTCTGGAGGTCCTGGGTTAAGGTTGTAGAAATAGGAAACTATCCTCATGCAAGACAACACTTTCTTCCCATAGTGTGTAACAATTGTGAAAACCCAATTTGTGTCACAGTCTGTCCAGTATGGGCGTCTTTCAAGCGACCCGATGGAATCGTGTATATAGACCCGCACCGTTGCATAGGCTGTCGATATTGTATGGCAGCCTGCCCCTATGGTGTAAGGTATGTTCATCCCACTAAAAAGATAGTAGAGAAATGCTTCTTCTGTCACCATCGAGTCGATGCAGGACTCAAACCAGCCTGTGTCCTTGCCTGCCCTACAGGAGCCATTTGCTTCGGAGACTTAAACGACCCTGAAAGCGAAATCTCCAAGGCACTTGCAAAAAACCCAACCCAAGTGATAAAGCCAGAGTTTGGGACCAAACCCTGCGTTTTCTATATTGGGCTAGACGACTCAGTCGTCGAGGCAAAAAAATTAAGCAAGAGATGAAAGACAATAAATCTGGATATAAAACCATCGACCAGGGTAAGGAGCTCTAAGGAAAAGAGATGGAACCTCAAGTATTGTATAACATCAATCACCAGGAAGCCTTCGGCCTCTTCATCGCCATCTATTTTTATCTTACAGGCTTGAGCGCAGGCTCTTTCATTCTCTCCACTCTGGCTTATGGTTTCGGTCTTAATCAATATAAGCCTTTAGGGAAAATAGGAGTCGTTGTGGCTACTTTAGTCCTCGTGATTGCTCCTCTTTTTCTTCTCCTTCACATCGGAATGCCCACCCGTAGCTGGCACCTCTTCTTTTATCTAAACATGTCTTCCCCCATCACCTGGGGTTCATTTTTGCTCATCCTCTATCCTGTAAATTGCATCATCTATGGATATTACATGTTCAGAGAAAACCTCAGGTTCGCCAGAATCTTTGGCCTAATCGGGATTCCCTTAGCCATCGCTGTTCATGGCTATACGGGATTCATCCTCGCCTTTGGGAAGGCAAGGGCACTCTGGAACACAGCATTGATGCCTATTCTCTTCTTGGTTTCTGCCGTTGTTTCAGGGATAGCCTTGATGATTCTGATAAGCATCATCAGGGATCTTCTCTTTTCCCGAGAAAGGAAAGTCAACACTGCTCTAATCTTCAATCTGGGAAAGTTGCTGGCCTGGATGATTGTTTTTGACCTTTTCCTCACAGGTTGCGAGCTCGCGGTCCTTTCCATCTCCCATTCAGATGCCCAGGAAGTAGCTCATATTCTTTTGACTGGAAAATTCAGTCTTCTGTTCATCGGCTTAGAAAACCTCCTGGGAAAGATAATTCCCTTCATCATCCTCACAACACCAAGATTAAGGTCATCCTTCACCATGGCGCTTGCTTCTCTGCTTGTAGTCATCGGGATCTTCTTCATGAGATATGTGGTAGTCGTGGGCGGTGAATTTTTACCCCTGCTATGAAAGAAAAAAACGCATGAAAAGAAAAGAAATCTCAAGGCGTCAATTCCTCAAGTCAGGAATCCTTCTTGCTCAAGCGGCGATGGGTTTTTCCGCCCTCAAGAAGGGCGAGTTTCAGGAAAAAGTGAGTAGCGTTTCTAGAACTTCTCTGAAGAAGCTAGCCTCGATTCCCACAACCTGTGAGCTCTGCCCTGCAGGCTGTGGGATAATAGCCTTCCTCAACCAAGGAAGATTGGTTCAAATCCTGGGTAATCCCCACCATCCTCTGAATAAAGGCAGAATCTGCGCCAAAGGGATAGCCGGAATAAATCTGGCAAATGATCCTGAAAGAATCCTTTTTCCTCTAAAGAGGACTGGACCCAGGGGAAGCGGCAAGTGGGAAAGAATCACCTGGGATGAGGCTTATAACCTCCTTGCCTCCAGATTAAAAAGGATGATAGAGGAGAAAAGAATAGATGAATTTGTGGTTGATAAAGGAGAGGATGATTTCCTTTTTGAACTATTTCTAAAGGAAATAAATGCTACCCGAATGATAGAGAGAAGGGCTTTGAAGAATCTAAACCGCGACCGTGCCCTATTTTCTATGACAGGAACCACAACGTATTTCGAAGACCTTGAAAATTGTAGATTCATCCTCAATTTCGGGGCAAATCCTTATGCCAATCATGACCAGTTCATAAACATTGCCCATAGCCTGCTCAAGGCCCAGACTGAGAAGGGGGCAAAGATTATTACTTTTGATGTCAGGATGTCAGAAACAGCTTCAATGAGCAATGCCTGGTACCCCATTAAATCAGGAACAGATGGCATTGTTGCTCTGGCGATGTCTCGCCTTATCTTAGAGAATGGACTTGAGGATAGAGAATCTATCCAGAACTACTTGAGCGTGCCTCTTTCGGAATTAAACAATCACCTTAAGCGCTATACGCTCAAGGAAGCCGAAGCTGAAACTGGAATAGATGCCTTTCTAATAGAAAAATTGGCAATCGAGTTTTCGACGTTGAAGCCTTCCTTAGCCATTGGAGGTGGAGGGTTGTTTGATCATCAAAATGGCTTTGAAAATGCAAGGGCAATTCTCCTCCTGAATATTATCGCTGGTAACATTTCAAGAGAAGGTGGGCTTTATCTTATAAAAGAAGATATCTTAAAATCACCCCTATTCTCTCAAGATAAAATCAGGCAGAGTTTTTCTTCAGTCATAAGGGGAATAACAGAATACAGTGAAAAAATTGATACCTACTTTGTAATCCACTCCAATCCAGCCTATGAAGACCCTGAGTGCCTCTCAAGTGAAGAACTGCTCAGAGATGAGAAGAGAATACCTTTTCTCGTGGTGATGGATACACACTTGACAGAGACAGCAATCCATGCAGATCTTTTCCTTCCCGCAGCCTCATATCTTGAGACCTGGGGAATACGAAAGACATTTTCTCCTCAATTAGAACCAGTATTAAGCCTGCGTCAACCTGTTGTTTCGCTTTTAAGCACTTCTGAAATTTTAAGGTCCCCAGAATTCAAGGAAGGGAAGATGATTCAGCCTTCCTTCAAACCAAGAGGAGAAGCCAAAGGCTTGGCAGAAATTTGCCTTGAGCTGAGCAAGAGGATAGGAAATAAGCTGCTGGAGAGGTTACCTTATAAGACTTTCCAGGACTTCATCAGACAATACCTTTCCTCCCCTCCCTGGTCTGAAGAAAAGCTAGATTTTACTCAATTGAAGTCTTCAGGTTTTTTAAAATTGAAGAAAAAAATTCAATTCTTGAAAAGTATTGAGGTTAAAGAAGTTAACTTAATCTCTACCAAATTATCAAAGACTCAACCCAAGGCCTTTCCCCTTCTCCCTGAATATCTTCCCCCTCCGTCCTCTAAGAGGCTCGGCCCTGGGGAATTCATCCTTACCACTTTTAAAACAAACCTTTTCTCTCCCCAACTCCTAAACTCGAAGTGGCTAAAAGAAATAAAACACAAGAACCTTCTCTGGATGAATAAAAATGTTACGAGAAAGATGGGAATTAAAGACGGAGAAAAAGTGAGACTAACCTCTCCTGTAGGCTCTCTCCTGGTTCAAGTCATGAGCACAAACCTTATTCACCCTCACTCAGTGGCCTTAGCCGAGGGTTTTGGTCATAAAGGGGATACAAAGTTGGCAAAGGGAGAAAAATTCAAGAGCGAAGATCAAGACACTAATCTTATCTGGTGGGGAGATGAAGGAAAGGGTGTGAATCCTATGCAGCTAATCGAAAAGAGAATTGATTTGAGAGGAGAAGGCTATGGTCTGAAAGATACCATAGTTAGGATAGAAAGAATAGCTTCAAAGGAAAATTGAAGGCTTGGAGGTAAGAACCTCATGAAGAATAAACTCATCTGTATCTTTTACATCCTCTTTTTATCATCCTTGGGGACCATGGAGAGCGCTTTAAGTAAAGAGACAAAAACCAGTATCCTGAGGCTAACCTATTCGGGAAATGATAAGGTTTTTTTCCCTTGCCTGAGCGATGATGGAAATACTATGATATATACCCTGGAAACTCAGAAGGAGGGGAAATCCATCAGGGCTCTTAGAGTAATTGATATCGCTCAAGCTAAGGAAAGAGAGCTGTTTGTTGAGGATAGGCTCCAGGCACTTCCACCTTTCGAGGAAGCAAGCCTTAAAATAGGCTCAAAGCCTCCTGTTTTAAGTGGAGACGGAAAAATCGCCATTCTTTCCCTCAGCATCGGCGCGCCTTACCACATCCTCGATCATTATCTTGCCGTCCTGAAAACTGATGGCACTCAATTAAAACTAATCTCCTTTCCTATAAAAGCATTGAGCGAAATGAAGTTTGAAAAATTAGGTTTCAAGAGTGATTCCTGGGAAAGAATCTCTACCTACGCTTTGGACCATGAAGGAAAGAGGATTGCCCTTGTGCTTAAGGGGCATCTCGGACCGAGACGCTATGGAAACGCAAGCTGTTTATTGTTCCTGGACCTTGCCGAAGAAAGGCAGAGAACCATACTGGCTCCTGATTTTAAGGAAAAGGAGTGGGTCTGGTCTTCCTTTCCCCGCAATCCCCTGACGGGCGGAGGATGGTCTTTTGCGATAAGCGGAAACGGAGAACTGGTCATTTTTGGTGCGCAGGCTTCAGAGGTCGAAAACGATTATGACTTATTCTTAACAGATTGGGAAGGTCAATCTCTAAAAAGAATAACAGATTTCCACGATCGCTGGTTCACTCAAGCAGAGATGAGTTTCGACGGGAAATCAATCATCTTCTTTTACAATGGAAATAAAAAAGAAGGGATGGGAACTTATCTCATCAACTCTGATGACGAAGGATTAAGGCTTTTAGAGTCAAAGATTTCATCTCAAATCGAATTTTTTGATTTCTCGGGAAATGGGAAACGCCTAATTTTTAAACACATCTACAGAGGGGTGATGTTAGACCTAGGCTCAGGTAAAGAGACGATTATTTTCGATGAAGAAGCCTCACCTGATGAAAAAAGAATTTCTCTTCTCGATTTTCCTCAAGTGCCCTCTTTCTGGACACCCAAAGTTCTGGATTTTAAGGGTAAAAAACTAATTCTCTCTGGAATTCCCGCAGGAAGAAATACTCCTGAATTTTACCTCCTCAGCCTACAAGAATAAAGGGAGTGAGCAAGTGGAAGTGAGAGGTAAAAGGAAAAAAAGAAAATTCCTGATCCTCGTTCTTTTAGTAGCCCTTCTCTCAGGTTGCGGATATCTCGTGGCCTTCCTTATCCGTTACTCAGCCACTTCCGAAAAAGCCTGCAGAAAATGCCATCCTGAGCTCCACCCTCTCTGGAAAAATTCAAAGGGCCATCCTTCTCAGGAGGCAAGTTGCTCGGCTTGTCACTCGTCTCGATTCAAGCTTATTCCCGAAAACTGGAATCTACTTCTCCACTTCCGCGATCAGCTTGTGCCACCCGGTTATCTTGCCGATGATGAACTCGTTTCCCAGAGATGTCTTGATTGTCACCCGCAGCTCATGGAGCATGGCTACAATCCCAAGAAAAAAACCGTTAAATTCAATCACAGAATACATGCCCAAGAAAACTTGAGTTGTGTGAGTTGCCACCGTAACAGCAGCCATGATTACTTAGAGGGAAGCACAAACCGTCCCACGATTGAAGATTGCCTTGGCTGCCATTTCAAAGAATTTCAAGGAATGCCGATGAATCAAAAGTGCCTAAATTGTCATGAGACGATTCTCATTCCCGGAAAGATATGGGCCACTCTTGAAAAAGAATTTGTGCCTTCGCCTAGAGAAAAAATAATAAAGTAATAAGGAATGAGTAGAGAATCAATTGTTTCTCTTCAGGAAGGTTAGACAAGGATGATCAAGGCCTTTGACATCTGTCTTATTCTAATCTTTATTTTAATTTTTTCTTGGGGGCTAAGGAGGAGGGTGGAAGTTTGGAAAATAGGAAAAGAGGATAAAAACATAAATAAATTTTTTCCCGGACTTAAATCCTTTCTCATCGACATAATCTTTCATAGGAGAATCCTTCGCGAACTCTATCCGGGGCTGATTCATCTTTTCCTTTTCTACGGCTTCCTTATCCCCCTGGGAATCATTTTCGCCGTCCAGTTTGTCTTCTCTCTTCCCCTTTTTCTGGCAAGGGGCTTATCATTATTTCTCGACCTTTTGGGGTTTACCGCACTGCTTGCCCTCCTTCTTGCTTTTCATCGTCGCTATGTAACTCATCCACCTCGACTGGACAATCGGAGAGAAGACCTAATTGCCCTCCTTCTTCCCACGCTGATTATTCTGAGCGGCTTCATGCTCGAAGGAGCAAGGCTTTCAGTCGTAAAGGACGTAGCTCGTGCCTGGACACCGGTTGGGAATGGAGTAGCAATTATCCTGAATTTGATTATTAAAAAAAGCACTAGCCTTTCAACATTTGCTCTAATAATGTTCAGAATCCATCTTTTCCTCGTTTTTTTAAGCCTTTCCCTCATCCCCTACTCCAAGCTTTTCCACATTGTGAGTTCAAGCACAAACATAATTTTTCGTTCGCTCAGACACAGGGGCGCCCTTCCTTACCTTAACCTAGAAGATGAAAGAGCAGAAAGTTTCGGGGTCTCCAAGATACAAGAATTTACCTGGAAAGCACTTCTTGACCTCGATGCCTGTACCCGCTGCGGAAGATGTGAGGATAACTGTCCTGCTCATCTCACGCAAAAACCCCTTTCTCCCAAGAGAATCATAATTAATTTGCGGGACCACATGCGCCTCCACGTTTCTCGACTACGGAAGTCCAAATCAAAGGAAATTAAATCAGAAGAATCTCCTCCCTTAGTAGGGAAGGTAATAGATAAAGATTCTCTCTGGGCATGCACAACCTGTGGCTCTTGTATGGAACATTGTCCAGTATACGTTGAACATGTGGAGAAGATAGTGGAGATGAGGCGCTACCAAGTTCTCATGGAAAGCAATTTTCCTGAGGAATTGATGTTGACTTTCAAAGGCCTGGAAAGGAATTCCAACCCCTGGGGAATAAGCAGAGATTCTCGCGAAGACTGGGCTAAGGAGTTAAATCTTCCCCTTCTCTCTCAAGTTGAGGGAAATAATCTTGATTACCTCTTTTTTGTGGGCTGCCTTCGGTCTTATGATGAGCGGAATAAAAAAGTTATGCTTGCCATGGTTAAAATCCTCAATTTCCTGAAAATAAAATTCGCCATTCTTGGAAAAGAAGAAGGCTGTTGTGGTGACCCAGCTCGACGAGTTGGGAATGAGTATCTCTATCAGCTACTTGCTCAAGCAAACATCGAAACCTTCAATCGTTACAAAATAAAAAAAATCTTAACAACCTGCCCCCATTGCTACAACACCTTGAAGAACGAATATCCCCAGCTCGGCTTTAAAGGAGAAATCATTCATCACGCCCAATTTCTCTTGGAACAAATTAAAAATGGTAAACTCAAATTTGAGAAGCCCCTTGATAAAATTCTGACTTATCATGACCCCTGCTATCTTGGTAGGTACAATGGAATCTATGAGGAACCAAGGAAAATCTTGAATTCGGTTCTTTCCTTAAGAATTAAAGAAATGAAAAGGTCAAGAAAAGACTCTTTCTGCTGCGGTGCAGGGGGAGGATGGATGTGGATGGAAGAGAGGACGGGTAAGAGAATAAATACCGCCCGCCTTGAAGATGCCTTAAAGGTTAAGCCAGAATGGATTGCCACTACCTGTCCTTTCTGTGTGACCATGTTGAGCGATGCAGTCAAAGAGAAGAATCTGGAAGATGAACTAAAAGTTTTGGATATAGTGGAAGTTTTGGAAAGGGCAATTTCTGAAAAAGAATAAGCTCCTTAATTCATTCCCCAAAATTTTTAGACTCTTGGGGAAACCAAAATTTTATGAAATGCGGAAATTGCTCTTTCTATGTCTTCATCATCTATATCTTTATGGGTCACAAGGCGAATCCCACCTCTAGTGGCCAAGGCTAAGACACCATTTTTTTTAAGCTCCTCGAGAAATTGAGGAATTGTCAATCTTTGATGGTTGAAGCCGAAGATGATGATGTTGGTTTCTACATGCTCAGGATTCAACAAGACTCCAGACATTTCACAGATAGCAAGAGCAAGCCTTTTTGCTCTCCTATGGTCTTCTATAAGCCTCTCAACCATCTCTGTGAGTGCAACAATCCCCGCTGCAGCAAGAATTCCCACCTGCCTCATTCCTCCTCCCAGAGCTTTTCTCACCCTCCTGGCTTGGTCAATAAATTCCCTTGACCCGGTGAGCATTGATCCCACAGGAGCAGAGAGCCCTTTAGAAAGACAGAACATGAGGGAATCTGCTATTGAAGCATAATCTTTTACAGAAACGCCCGAGGCAAGGCTAGCATTGAAGATACGAGCACCATCAAGATGAATCTTTATTCCCTGGGAATCTGCAATCGCCCTCAGCGCTTTTAGATTCTCGATGGGAACTACTGCACCTCCCCAATTATTGTGTGTATTTTCTACACAGATTAAAGAAGTACGGGGGATATGAACGGAAGGTTTCCTTATGTTTTCTTCAACTTCTTTGGGGTCCATTGCTCCTCGTTGAGATTGAAGAGGCCTTGGAGTTACTCTTGAGATGAAGGTCATGTGAGTCGATTCCATGTTGTAGATATGAGAGCGAGCTTCGACGATGACCTCTTCCAGCTCTTTTGTCCAAACTTTAAGGGCAATTGCGTTCCCCATCGTCCCAGAGGGAACAAAGAGCGAAGCTTCCTTCCCCATTATCTCGGCCGCAAGCTGCTCAAGAGTCTGAACTGTGGGATCATCTCCAAGCACATCATCTCCTACTTCTGCTTCTGCCATTGCCTTTCTCATCTTGGGCGTTGGTCTGGTTACAGTATCGCTTCTAAAATCAGAAAAATCATTCATCACCCTGATCTCCTTACTTTTTTTATTTTTCTATTATATTTACTTCAACCCCTTGGAGCAAATCTATTCTTATTATTTTTGAACCTTAAAAAAGATTCTTAAGTGTAATCGTGAATATTTGCTAATCATGGAACTTTTTACGAGTTTACACGGTTAAAAATGTATGGTATAGATATTCATGTTTTTCTTTTTTTATCTTAAATATGAAGAAAAAAAGTTTTAATTATATCTTTTATATTCTAATCCTCTTAATAATCTTCTTTCTCAGTGCCAACATCTCCTACCAGGTGTTTCAAAAAGGGGACATGGTGACTCTTCCTGACCTAACTGGAAAGACTTTCGAAGAAGCAAGAAAAGAACTTCATTTATTGAGGCTTTCCCTTGTTAAAAAAGGCACAGACTTCAACAACGAATGGGAACCAGGGAGAATAATAAGCCAGGATCCGCCTCCGAAATCAAAAATGGAAGTTAATAGAGTGGTCAAGGTAACCCTAAGTGCAGGAAGTGAAAAAGTCATCGTGCCTTCTCTTAAAGGGAAAAACCTTCAGGCTATAAACTCTATCCTCCATGAGGCAGGGCTACGCCGCGGCCATGTAGCCCATACACACACCGCCAAATATGCAGCCGGGAGAATAATGGCCCAGTTTCCTCTTGAACTTAAAGAAGTCCCGAAAAACACTCAAATAAGCTTGCTTGTGAGCGAGGGGGAAAGGGAAAAAAAGTATCTCATGCCCGACCTCATCGGTAAACGCGCTGATGTGGTGATTAAAAAACTCAAAAAAATGGGATTCAAGATCGGTGATATTCGCTATTCTTATTACCCTGGACTTGAACCAGGAATAATCATCAAACAATCTCCTCCTCTCGGTTATCGGATATTGAAGAGAAACATGATTACTCTCGAAGTAAGTAAATGATGGTTCACTTTTTCATTTTAAAATTTGTGGTTAAAGTGGATTTTAAAATAATTGAGGATAAATATTACCCATGAATTGTATCGTTACAGGGGCAGCTGGTTTCATTGGTTCACATCTTTGCTCCAGGCTACTTGAAGAAGGCTTTGATGTAGTGGGCATCGATTCCTTCACAGACTTCTACCCAAAATGGATGAAAGAAAAAAACATTGCTCCCCTCTTAACCAAGAAAAGGTTTCGTTTCTTTGCGGAGGATTTGAATAACTCTGACCTGGACAGATTCCTCAAGGATACAGAAATAATTTTCCATCTCGCTGCACAACCAGGAGTAAGGTCGAGCTGGGGCGATGATTTCCATCTCTATACGAAAAACAATATCGAGGCTACCCAAAGATTGTTGGAGGCGACAAAAAAGAGCAGAGTAAAAAAATTTATCTTTGCTTCATCCTCATCGGTTTATGGAATGTGCCCTGAGCTTCCTATGAGAGAATCGAGCCCGCTTCTTCCTTTTTCACCTTATGGAGTAACAAAACTTGCTGCCGAACACCTCTGTCATCTTTACTCCAAAAATTATGGAGTCCCCATCATTTCCTTGAGGTTCTTCACCGTCTATGGCCCAGGACAGAGACCCGATATGGCCTTTCATAGATTTTTCTGCCATATCTTAGAAAGAAAGCCAATCCATATTTTTGGGGATGGTCAACAAACGAGAGATTTTACATATATCGATGATATAATCGAAGCAAACCTCCTTTCGCTTAAAAAAGGAAAAGTGGGAGAGATCTATAATATAGGCGGAGGAAATCAGGAAACTCTGAAAAATATTCTGCCTTTGCTCGAAGAAATAAGCCGCACGAAAATCAGCGTGGAATGGAGAGCCGCCCAAAAAGGTGATGTCCTCCACACTCAGGCTGAGATAACAAAATCAAAGAGGGATTTGGGCTTTGTTCCCCAGACTCAGCTTGCGGATGGACTCAAAGAAGAGTGGAAGTGGATCCGAAGATTGTATTCACAAAAATAGATATTAAATTTAATAAACAAGGAAAAAATATGGGAAAAAAAATTTCTTCGCTCGGAATCATTCTAGCCCTAATCCTCTTGCTGGGATTTGGCTGTAAGGGAAAGAAAATAGAGCTCTCGCCAGAAATAACTTCATCTGATGAAGAACTCTATAACCTTGGGATGGCATATATAAAAAAAGACCAGGAAAAAGCACGTCTCTATTTAAGGCAGGTTATTGATTCCTTCCCCAAAAGCTTTTACGCTCAAAGAGCAAAATTAGCCATCGCTGATTCATATTTTGAAAAAGGGGATGAAGGAAGCTTGATTATCGCTGCTGCAGAGTACAGAGAGTTCATTTCCCTCTATCCTTTTAGTCCCTCTTCAGCCTATGCTCAATACAAGATTGCCATGACCTTTTACAAAAAGGCCCTAAAACCAGGACGCGATCAGACAAAGACTGTTCAAGCTCTGGCAGAGTTTAAAAAGGTAATCACCAACTATCCTCTAAGTGAAGAAGCAAAAATGGCTCAAGAAAAAATAAAAGAGTGTGAGGAAAGGCTGGCTGAGCACACTTTGAGTATAGGAGAACATTATTACAAAAGGAAAGCCTATAAAGCCTCTATAAATAGGCTGACAGAAATTCTTACTAATTATCCGAACTATTCTAAGATGGACAAAGTCTATTTTTATCTCGCAGACTCTTATTTTAAAGGGAAACAGATAGACCAATCTGTTCCCTTCTTCACCAAGCTCATCAGCGACTATCCCCAAAGCAAGTTCGTTAAAAAAGCCCAGAAAAGATTGAAAGAAATTGAAGAAAAGATGAAAAAATAGCAAACCAAGGAATCATGGTAACTCAGAATTAGGGAGGTGCTAAGAAATGAAAAAAAAGACACTTTCATCAGTATCCCTCTCAGCCATCTTATTCCTCATTTTCTACCCTCTAGCCCAAGCCGGAAATTCTTTTAACTCCTATCAAATAAGGCCTATTCTTGGCTTTGAGTATCTAACTCGGATGATAAATCCTGATCAAGGAGAATCAAATTCCAAGCTCAAAGCATACCTCATCCATCTAGGAGCAGAGCTTGAAATCGAGGAGGGTTTTAGATTAGGAGTTCTCATCGGCTATTCATTTTCCAATTTTGATGCAATGACATTCAGAAATCTTCCATTTTCTGTTGAACTGGATGTGGGAAAGATTGGAGGCTATCTAGCGGGAGCCGAACTCACCAAAAAAATATTCAAGTTTAAAGAAATTGAGATAGCTGCTTGGGGGCAATTCGTCTCTTACCTTGGAAAAAAGGAAGAGTGGCAGATTCCGGGGCTTGCTGTTGAGGGGAGTGTTGAAGGGAAACCCTTCTGGATGAGAATTCTTGTCGGACCTCAAATTGAATACAAAGCTCTTGAAAGCTTAACTCCTTCTTTGGGCATATATTATAATAAATTGTGGGGTAAATTTAAGCTTGAAGAGAAAGTGCAGGAATTAGAGGGAAAAGAGGAGAAAAAAATCTCAGGGAAAGGTATACTCGATTTCCGACCTGGTCTCTTTTACCGTATAACAGGAAAGATAGGTTTTAAAGCCGAAGCTAGTCTCATTCCCCGAGAAAAAGGAATCGACCCAGGCTTTCTAATGAGATTTATCTATTCATTTTAAGGGAGATAAAAAATGAGAAAAAAAATCTTTGCCCTCTTGATTTTCGTCATCTCGGCTTTATTATTTTCTGCAAAATACGAAAAACAGAGGCTAGATAAAAATATAAATAAGAGAGGAGAAACTGTTTTAAGTGATTCAAACGTTTTGGTTAGGACTCAAATTCCCCGCTTGAAGGAAAAAAGATTTGCTGATAAGAGAATTTTGGTTAAATTCAAACCTTTTCTTCCTGTTTTCAAGATTGAAGAAATCATCAAAAATTATGAAATTAGAAAACTGAGAAAAATTGAACATCTGGGGATATCAGTGCTTGAAATACCTGAAGATAAGACGGTGGAAGAGATGATTTACCTCCTGAATCAAAACCCTGACGTTGAATATGCGGAACCTGACTATGTAGCCTATATCTTAGTAACTCCAAATGATACTTTTTTTAAGTACCAGTATAACCTCTACAATTCAGGTCAAAGGGTGGCTCCTCCTGGGGTTCCAGGAGCTCCGAGCGGAAAAGAGCGAGCCGATATTAAAGCCACAGCTGCGTGGGAAGAGACAAAAGGAGATGATGATATTGTCATAGCTATCCTCGACACAGGAGTAGAGCTCACCCACCCTGACCTGAAGAATAAGATTTTCTCAAGCGGACGTGATTTCGTGAATGAGGATTTTGATGCCTCAGACGATAACGGACATGGAACTTATGTGGCTGGGATAGCCGCTGCTGAGACGAACAATTCAGAGGGAATTGCTGGTGTAGCCTGGAACTGCAAGATTCTTCCTGTGAAGGTGATGAATGAAGATGGGGAAGGCTACTACAGCTGGATTGTGGATGGACTTATTTGGGCAGTTGACCAGGGAGCCGAGGTAATAAACTTTAGCATTGGAGGTGAAGCTTCCTCTTTTAGCCTTGAAGAAGCGGTGAAGTATGCTTACGAGAAAGATGTCTTAATCGCAGCCGCAGCAGGAAATGAAGGCTCATCGGTTCTTTATCCTGCTGCATATGATGCTTATTGCTTGGCTGTTGCTGCGTCAGATTATGATGACTCAACACCTGACTGGTCGAATTACGGACCTGAAGTAGATGTCTCAGCTCCTGGGGTTTGGATACTCAGCCTTTGGCCAGAAAACCTGACACCATCAGGATATCTTCCTTATGTATGGGGAAATGGGACTTCTGCTTCTACACCCCATGTCTCTGGTTTTGCAGCCTTAATAAAGAGCATAAAGCCCTGGCTTTCTGCCAGAGAAATTATGAGCGTCATTCGCTATTCCGCAGACGATATCAACTCCTCCTTTCACCCGGGTAAAGATGACTTTGCAGGCTATGGAAGAATTAACATGGAGAAAGGACTTGTCCCCATAAAGATAAGGCTTTCTCTTCAAAATTGAGAGACAAAGGAAAATAGTTCTCCATGATTAAATCTTTGCGCATAACCAACCTTGCTACCATAGAAGATATCGAAATAGAATTCGAAGAAGGATTTTCTATCCTCACAGGAGAAACAGGAGCAGGAAAGTCAATAATCATAGAAGGAATAAAGCTTGTCCTTGGAGAGAAAGGGTCATCGGATGTAATTCGCACAGGGAAAAAGGAAACTTCCATAGAAGCAATCTTCAAGCTTCCATCAAGAAAAGAAAAGACCGATCAGGGAAAAGAATTAATTGCCCAGAGGATAATTTCTGAAAGCGGGACTAGTAAAAGCTATTTGGATGGAATACTCGTCCCTCTAAAAAATCTTAAGGAAATGGGTAACACATTGGTGGACATTTATGGGCAGAATGACCACGTCTTCCTCCGTGAGACCGAATATCAACTAAATTATCTAGACCATTTTGCCAACGCTCTTCCTCTCCGGGAAGAAATTGCCTCTTTAGCACAAAGACTCAGAAAACTTTTAAGGGAAAAGAAAGAGCTCGAGATGAAAGAAAAAGAAAGAGAAAGACGTCTCGATTTCCTTTCTTTCCAGATTGATGAAATTGAAAAAGCAGCCCTCAAGGAAGGTGAAGAAGAAATACTTCGTCAGGAAAGGAATGTGCTTAAAAATGCTGAAAAAATTCGTTCTCTCGTTGCATGCGCCTTAGAAATATCCTATGGCGAAGAAGATTCCCTGATCCAAAGACTTTCAAAGCTTCAAACCATAGTCGATGAGCTTTCCCAATTCGAACCCTTTTGCCAAGAAATTTCAAAAACTATAGAAGATTTTAGGATAGCCATAAAAGAATTTTCCAATTTTTTAATCAAATTTTTAGAAAAACAGGATGTTTCCGAGGAAAGACTCGAACAAGTCGAGGAGCGTCTGAGTCAAATAGAGAAATGGAAAAGAAAATATGGAGGAAATATAGAGGAAATACTCGCATATTTAGAAGAAGCCAAGAAGGAATACACAGAACTCAGCTTGAAAAGTGAAAAATTGAGCAAGATAAACCAGGAAATTGAGGAAGTATTTGAATCTTATACAAAAAAAGCAGAAGAACTTTCTGCCCTGAGAAGAAACTCAGCTTCAGAGCTCGAGAAGCTCGTTGAAAAAGAAATCTTTCAACTGGGAATGAAGAGAGCTCTCTTTAAGATTAAAATCTTAACCACTCCTCTTGACTCTAATGAACTAGAAAAAGTGAGGGATACCGGTGTAGATGAGGTCGAATTCCTCATTAGCCCGAACCCGGGAGAAGAATTAAGACCGTTGCGCAGGATTGCTTCAGGAGGAGAACTATCCAGAATCATGCTCGCTCTTAGATCCATTAGCAAGGAAGAGGAAAGACACAAGACATTGATTTTTGATGAGATTGACTCAGGAATAGGAGGAAAAACGGCAGAGTTCGTCGCGCAAAAACTTAGAAATCTGGCTAAAAAGAATCAAGTGATCTGCATCACCCACTTGCCTCAAATTGCTTCATCCGCGACCCATCATTATCGGATTGATAAAAAAGTCGAGAAGGAAAGGACCTACACAACAGTTAAGAAGCTGGATTTTGAGGAAAGAATCCAGGAAATATCACATCTTCTTTCAGGAATAAGAATAACAGAGGCAACATTGAAGACGGCAAGAGAGATGCTCATCCATAATCTTGAACTCGCTCAAGAATAAAAAAGCAAAACTTGATAGCTCATTTTTTATGCTACTTTACTCAAGGCTGACCCAGAACGAGAAAAACATGAAAGGCAAGAAATTCTACATTCATACCTTTGGCTGTCAGATGAATGAGAACGACTCTGAGCATATAGCAAGCATTCTAATCGCTGCAGGAGCAGTGCCGAGTGGAGAGATGGAGGAGGCTGAAATAGTCATCATTAACACCTGCGCCGTAAGAGAAAAGTCAGAAGAAAAAGTTTTTTCTCTCCTTGGACGTTTGCAGGGCTTAAAAAGAAAGAAAAAATTGACCGTCGGTATCACAGGCTGTGTTGCTCAGCTCTACGGCTCCCAGCTTGTGGAGAAAAAACCATTCGTCGATTTTGTAGCAGGTCCTGATTGTTATCAAAATCTTCCAAGTTTAATCCCTCTTTCTCAACAACAAAAAGTAATCTCAACAGAGTGGAACAAGAATTGGAGTAAGGAATATCATCCCTTAAAGTTTAGACAAAGTAAAATTTCTGCCTATGTAACCATCATGGAAGGCTGTAATAATTTCTGTTCGTACTGCATCGTCCCCTTTACAAGAGGAAGAGAAAAATACAGACCATTTGAAGACATACTCACAGAAATCAAAGACGTAGCACAAAGAGGCTATAAAGAGGTCATCCTCCTCGGACAAAATGTAAACTCTTATCTAGACCCTCGTTCAGGTAAAGGCCTCCCCCAGCTTTTAAGAGAGATAAATTCGATTGAGGGCATTGAGTGGATTCGTTTTCTTACTTCTCACCCTAAAAACTTCACTGAGGAAATAGCCAAGGTAATAGCAGAAGAAGAAAAGGTCTGTCGCCAGCTCCATCTTCCCCTTCAATCTGGGTCGAATTCTGTTCTGAAGAATATGAACAGAGGTTATACCCGAGAGGATTATCTCAAAATTGTTTCGCTTCTTAGAGAGATGGTACCTGAAATTAGCCTTAGCACGGAT
The DNA here is from genome assembly GCA_964429695.1 of uncultured Eubacteriales bacterium. Taxonomy (GTDB): domain Bacteria; phylum Acidobacteriota; class Aminicenantia; order Aminicenantales; family Aminicenantaceae; genus CAYSCS01. The sequence goes on along the minus strand of CAYSCS010000056.1, from coordinate 754 downwards.
ATCATCGTTGGCTTTCCTGGGGAAACAGATGAGGATTTCCAAGAAACCCTTTCTTTGGTTGAGGAGATTCGCTTCAGCAACATTTTTTCCTTTCGCTATTCTCCCCGGCCTCTCACTTCTGCTTCTAAAAGAAAAGAAACTGTCTCTCTTCCAGAGAAAAGACGGAGATTGATTGAGCTCCAAGACCTCCAAAAAAGAATACAGCTCGAGCTACATAATGGCTTAATTGGAAAGAAAATGAAGGTTCTCTGCTCAGGAAAAAGCAAAAAAGGTGATGGGATGTATTCAGGGAGAAATGAGAGCTATCAAGTGATAAATTTTGTCTCACGAAAGGATGTCATAGGAGAATTTGTGGAAGTAAAAATAACTTCCTGCGGTCCCTATAGCCTCAACGGAGAAGCTCTCAATCCTTAGCAAGAAAAATCTCTCTTCTCTCAAAAAAATGTCTCTTCTTCAGCGATTCTGAAACTTTAATTTTTAACAAATTAAAGTTTCTCTAATAAAAAATATTCTTCTCGGCCAGATAAGCCCTGAGCAAATTAATCTGCTAAATATAATATATAACAGAATGGAGAGGAAATCCTGTATAGATCACAAATGACAAAGAAGGAATGTGAAGCTTGCTCCCGGCTGAAACCTTATCTCAGCTCCAAAGAATTTGTCAGGAGGAAGAGGACGAGTTTGCGGCAAGCCTAATTGTAAATGTAGAAGAGGCGAAAAACACCTCTCTCTTTTTCTCACTAGAGGCAAGGAG
>CAYSCS010000055.1:0-28961 GCA_964429695.1 uncultured Eubacteriales bacterium | reverse complement strand
GGCTATATCGCAGGAGGAAAGAAATTTCCAGTTTGTCTATGGGGCTACGACCTCCTTTTTAAACTTGTATGTTTTTTATAGGTTGGAGGCTCTCTTTTATGCCTCTCTCAAACATCATCTAGCAACTTTGGCACAGTACCTCACTTTGCACAAAAAACTCCATCTAAAGCCTCTCTCTAAGCTTTCAAATCTCCTTGACTAAGCAAGTTTATTCTCACAAATTCCACAGGAACCAAACTAAAAGAAAAAAAACACAAATAAAGTTCTTCAGAGGTTTCAACTATCTTTAAAAATCATTATTTTCGCTTCCCTCCTTTTTCAGCCACAACGAATCCAGCTATGAAACCGATGAGCAGAATGAGGGCAATGAGGATGATGCGCGACATGCTCAATTTCCAGAAAAAGAATTTAACATCAATGACATGGGTATTTTGAACCATGAAGATGAAAATAATTATGGCCAGAATCACTAAAATCACAGCCTTTGGTTTCATCGACAACCTCCTTGGTAGATATTTTATTAAGCTTAATGACTCCAAAAAAATTTAAGAGGTAAGACTCTTCCCAAAAAACATCAGAATTCTTGAAAAAATTTGAGGAGGCCTTTATCTTCCTACGGATCTTGAAGAGAAAAATCACTTTTCATCCTTGTGAAATGAAAGAGATTCTATTTTAACTGAGTCATAAGTTGATACCGAGCTACATCTTTTTTTCCCACCTCGCAATTTAAAACCTCATTATAGCCATTTTTTCTTCTTAAAGAATCCTAGCATCAAAACAGAAATGCCCACAAAAACTCCCCAAACTGTGAAATATGCCCAACGCATTTTGAGCTCTGGCATATATTCAAAATTCATCCCGTAAATACCAGTAATGAAGCTAAGAGGGATAAAGAGGGTGGCGATTATGGTGAGTACCTTCATGATTTCATTAGTTCTGTTAGTGATGCTTGTAAGATATGTATCATGCATACCAGAGACAATATCGCGAAAAGTTTCAACTGTGTCAATGACCTGAATGGTGTGGTCATAGACATCGCGGAGGAAAATCCGCGTTCCTCTTTCTATGAGAGATGAATCACCTCTTTCAAGCCCGCTGATAACTTCTCTAAGAGGCCAGACTGATTTCCTCAGGAATATCAATTCTCTTTTAAGCTTATTGAGCTCGTTAAAAGTTTCTTTTTCTGGCTGGGTGACTACCTTTTCTTCCACTTCCTCAAGGTAATCTCCAATTTTTTCTAAAATAATAAAGTAATAATCAACAATAGAATCTATCAAAACATAAAAGAGATAATCAGCACCCATCTTTCTTATCCTGCCCTTCCCATTCCTGATTCTCTCTCTTACTGGCTCAAATATGTCTTCCTCCTTCTCTTTGAAGGAAATGACGAAATTCTTGCCAAGAATCAGACTTACTTGCTCTCCTCTAATATCCTTTTTTTCATCCTCATAGATTAACATTTTCAAAACTATGAAAGCATAATTTCCGAAATCCTCTATCTTAGGTCTTTGCTCTGTGTTAACGATATCTTCTACGACCAGGGGATGCAATTCAAATTTTTTCCCTATCTCTTCTATTATCTCCACCTGGTGAATACCATCGACATTGATCCAGGTCACACCTTTTGAATCCTGGGAAAAGAAAAATTCTCCTACATTTTCTATTACTTTCTCTTCAAACTTGGACTCATCGTAAGCGATGATTTTAATCTTAGTCTGTTCCATTTTTTTCACTCCCACAAACACAGGGGTACCTGGAGGAAGACCTGCCTTTTCCCCTCTTTTTTTAAAATATTTTTCCATTGCCATCATCTCTTTCCCTCCTATCTTAATGATTTAGCCGATTTATCCAGGGATGTTTATCTGAAACATAAATCCTCATCATGCGGTAGATGGCTGCCCTTTTCCCTTCCTCAGGGATTGTTTCTGGGTTGAAAAACTCCCACACAATTTTTCCTTCGGGATTTATCTCAAAAACATGCCCTCTGTCGCTTTCTGTGATGAGTGTGTTTCCATTGGGAAGCCTCTGACATGAGCCTCTTGAAATTGAAAAAAATTTCTCTCGAGGATTTGCCTCATATTCCCAGATAATTTTTTTTCTCCTTGGGTCAAGTTCCAAAATTCGGGAATATCCTCTCAGTGCACCGTTGTCAAAAATAAGGATGTTTCCGTTATCCAGAAGGGTTGGATGGTGGGGTTTATCAAGCTCACCTTGTCCCCATTTCCAGAGGAGCTTCTCGTTTTCATGATCAATTATTCCTATGAGGTCTAATTTAAGGGAACAGATAAGAAAGTCGCCCTTTCTGCACAAACCCTCGATATTTCGGTCAATAATTTCAATCGTGTTGGTATGGAGAATATTAAAAGGGTCTTGCTCGGTTAACGAAAATCCAATTCTCTCTTTTCTCTCCTGAATTTTTTGAAGATTTAGGGGCTCATTTGCCCAGCGAAGAATCTCAACATAGCTTTTGACAGGAACTTCTCCCTTAAGGATTTTAAAAAGCGATATCTTACTTTTTACTTTTCCCTCAGGTGTCATCACCAAAATGTAATCGTTAAGCAGAGGAAGAGAGAAAAAAGAAAAGGAAACCAATTCTTCTTCCCTCACTAAGGCGTAAATATCTCCATCTTCTCCCTCTGCAAGGTCATGGTGGAAACGCATCTCTTTCTTCCATTTAATTTGCGAATCCCAGTCTAACCTTATGAGCATTCTATCTTTAACTATAGATAGGATGTCGCCATTCTTACAAGCTTCAACATGCTGCCATGACTCATTTAAGCTCGCTTTTACCTGCCAGGTATGTAAAATTTTCCCCTCCATATCAATGAGATGAGCCATAGAGAGATTTCTCGAACAGTAGAGATTCAGTCCCTCCGATGTATACTTTTTAAAAAATTTTGTGACTCCTGATTTCTTGACTTCATCTCCAGCATGAACCCAAGTTAAGTAAGGGATGGATTTTAAAGCCTCTGTTGCTGGCTTTCCCTTCGGTTTCTCAAATTCCTTGATAAAAAAGAGGTAAAAGATAAAAAAAACTAAAATCAGAGCTGCCACAATTAAAAAAACCTTTTTCATTATGGTTTAAAACAATTTATAGCAGAAGAGTCTCTCTTAAACAAGCCAAACTAACCTTGAAAAAGTATACCTTCCAAAGAACTCAATCTCTACCTTATCCTCATCGAGACCTCTCTTTTCTAGTTATGTAGATAAGCGAAAGAATTGGGGATAAATGATCTCTTATGAAGTAGGTCTCCTGCAGAATAGTCTCCCGAAAATCTTCCTAAAGCCTTGTTCGCTTCAATGACTCCACTTCTTAAAAATCTTTTCCTCCCAAAAAGTTCAATAAATTGATTCAATAATCTAAAAAATCTGGAATTTTGGGACAGGCTTAATCTTTCTATTTTCTTGGTACTTCCATCTTTCTTGAGGAAAAGAGATATGTAGGGAGCTTGATAAAGGAATTCAGCCCCATGGAGTTTATTATTTTTGGGACTAATTGACTAACCATCAATAAGAAAAGAGGTAATGATTATTCAAATTTTGCTCTAAAAACTTCCTCTCTTAAGGTTCTCTATAGACCTTCTTATATTTTATATTTTGAATTCTCCCTTCTTCGCCACAAGATTCTAAAGAACCATTTTTTTAACTTAAAGAAAGTAATATCTCTTCTCCCAGTAAATTTCATAAAGGAGTAAAAATAGTAGAAAAAGCATCTCGGCTTTGAAAGATAGATGGAATGAATTCTTTTTTTAGGGATATGCTTTTTAATATATTCAAGAAGAGAATACTGCATTTCTGATGATTTTCATGTATAATTTCATCTAATTTAAGGTAAGATGAGAGATAAATGGCGAATGTGGTGACTGCAATTCTTGCCGGAGGACAAGGCAAGAGGCTCTATCCTTTGACTAAGAAAAGAAGTAAACCCGCAGTTCCTATTGCTGGAAAATTTCGTTTAATCGATATCCCGATAAGCAACTGCCTTCATTCTGGGTTAAGGAAGATCTTTATCTTGACTCAATTTGCCTCTGAATCCCTTCACAGGCACATCTTCCTTACCTATCGCTTCGACAATTTTTCCAAAGATTTCTTGACCATACTCTCGGCACAACAGACATGGGAACACCTTGAATGGTATCAAGGCACAGCAGATGCAGTAAGACAAAACCTCCGCTTCTTGATTGAAGGGGGAGGGTTGGTCCTCATTCTCTCCGGTGACCATCTCTATCGCATGGACTACAGAAAATTTATCGATTATCATCTAGAAAAAAAAGCAGAGATAAGCATTTCGGTTTACCCTATTACCCAGGAGGAAGCCCCAGAATTTGGGGTGATGAAGGTTGATGAGAGAGGAAGAGTAATAGACTTTTTTGAGAAGCCCAGAGACGCAGAAATTCTCGAAAAAATGAGGGTCCCAGAGGATGCTTTTAAGAATTTCGGTTTAGTTAAAGAAGGAAAAACTCATCTTGCTTCTATGGGTATTTATCTTTTTAACTGGGAAGTGCTCCAGGAACTTTTAGAAAAGACAGAATTCGAAGATTTCGGAAGAGAAGTCATCCCCTTTGCCATCAAACAAAAAAAAGTGTTTGGTTATTTTTTTGACGGCTTCTGGCAAGATATCGGGACAATTCGCAACTTCTTTGAAGTTCATATGCAGCTCACCGAGCCTCTCCCGAAATTCAATTTTTATGATGAAGAAAAGCCTATCTTTAGCCACGCCCGCTATCTTCCAGGTTCAAAGATTCTCTCCTCTGAAGTCAATAACTCAATTCTCTGTGAAGGAAGCATCATCAATCGTTCGAGAATCACAAAGAGCATCATCGGCATTCGTTCTCGAATTGGCGATAACTGCCTCATCGAAAGGACAGTAATGATGGGTGCCGATTTCTTTGAGTCTTTTGAAGAAATCGAAAGGAATATGAAAAAAGGAATTCCCCGGATCGGAGTGGGAAGTGATTGCGAAATTAGAAACGCAATCATCGACAAAAACGCTCGAATCGGAAATGCGGTAAAGCTCATAAATGCGCGTAATATAAATAACGAGACCAAAGATGAGTATGTAATTCGAGACGGGATAATTGTGATTCCGAAGAACGCCCTTATTCCAGATGGGACGGTAATCTGAATCTAAAAAGGAGGCCTCAATGCCTGAACTGCGCTACGATCCTCTTGAACATAGATGGGTAATAATTTCAACAGAAAGAGCAGCTCGTCCCTCAGACCTGGCAGATACCACAAAATATAACCAAGTGAAGACTTGCCCCTTCTGTGAAGGTCAGGAATCATCCACTCCTCCTGAAATCTGGGCTATCAGAGAACCTTGCACTTCCGCCAATTCTCCGGGCTGGAAAGTGAGAGTCGTCCCCAACAAATACCCTGCCTTGCGAATTGAATCTGAAGGAAAAAAGATAGGGGTTGGATACTATGATATGATAGAGGGAATCGGAGCTCACGAAGTAATCATAGAAACTCCTCTCCATGATGTAAGCCTTGCCGACCTTCCCCCCGAACACGTTCGACTAGTCCTCCTTTCCTATAGAGAAAGACTTAAAGACCTCTACAAAGACACTCGATTCAGGTATGTTCTTATTTTTAAAAACCACGGGAAAAGAGCAGGCGCCTCGCTTGCCCATCCCCATTCACAGCTCATCGCCACCCCGATTGTGCCTCGCAATGTCTCAATTAAGCTTGAGGCCGCAAAAAAGCATTACGCCAGTAAGGAAAGATGCCTTATCTGTGACCTAATTCAACAGGAAATAAACACCCAGTCGAGAGTAATTTCAGTGGAGAATGGGTTTGTTGCCCTTGCTCCTTATGCTTCCCGTTTTCCATTCGAAGTTTTTATAGCCCCGATAGAACATAATTTTAGCTTCGGAGATACAAGCGACCAAGACCTTGAAAGACTGGGTTATTTTCTTAAGGATATACTCACGCGATTGAAAATAGTCCTCAACGACCCTCCGTATAACTATGTCCTCAACACCTCCCCTAATATAGAAGCTCAACCAAAGCTCCCCGGTCAGTGGGCAACCCTAAGATACGATTATCACTGGCATATCGATATTATACCTCGTCTAGTAAGAATAGCAGGCTTTGAGTGGGGAAGTGGATTCTACATCAACCCCAGTGTCCCAGAGATTGCGGCCAAGTACTTGAGAGAGAAGAAGGTTGAATGATCAAGCTCTTCCATAGACATTGATCATTTCAGAAAGTTTTTGAATTAAAAAGGCAGGAACTTCTGCCTGAAAAAGGCGCCATTCCCAGTTATTAGTCTTTGTCGAAGGACGATTCATCCTTGCCTCCTCCCCTAATCCAAGAACGTCCTGCATGGGAATTATGGCTAAATTTGAAACTGACATCATAGCCAGTCTTATAAATTCCCAGTGAACCTCCTCCTCTGAAACCTCTCTCCCAAGATAACGAAAAAGTCTTTTCTTCTCCTCAATCTGCGCTTCACTTCTGAACCATCCCCTGACAGTGTTATTATCATGTGTTCCTGTATAGACAACAGAGTTTCTTCCATAGTTATGGGGGAGATAAGGATGATGCGGGTCATCTTTTCCAAAAGCAAAAAGCAGCACCTTCATCCCCGGAAAATTGAATCGATTCATGACTTCTATGACCTCTTGGGTAATTATCCCTAAGTCTTCGGCAATGAAGGGGAGAAAATTGAATTTCGCTTTCATCCTGCTGAAGAAATCTAGAGCAGGAGCTTCAGCCCATTTCCCTGAGACTGCTGAAACTGCAGGAGCCTGAACTTCCCAGTAGGCCACAAAACCTCGAAAATGGTCTATTCTCAGAACATCATACATTCTGAGATTGTGTTCTATCCTTTGAAACCACCACTCATATCCCCTTTCTCTAAGCTTCTCCCAATCATAAACCGGAGTCCCCCAGAGCTGTCCTTTCTTGCTGAAGTAATCAGGGGGGACTCCTGCTATAAACTTCGGTTTCTTATCCTCGCCCAGCTTGAAAAGTTCCGCGTTCTTCCAGACATCGACGCTATCATAAATTACATAGATAGGGATATCCCCTATTATTTTTATGCCCCTCTGATTACAGTAAGTCTTGAGGCCATGCCATTGTTTCCAGAAAATATATTGAAGAAATTTCTCCTTCTCGATCCTTCCCTGTAGCTCTCTTCTTGCCTTCTCCATCTCCCCTTTTTCCTTTTCAAGGAATGCCTTCGGCCACTCACTCCATTGCTTCCCTCTGAAATTTTCCTTCAAAGCAACAAAGAGCGCGTAATCATCAAGCCAGATCATATTTTTCATTGAGAATTCTTCAAAGGCAGAATCTTCTCCTTTTTTCTTGTACCGTTCCCATGCTCGCTCTAAAATTGACTCTTTCATTTTCCTCACCGGCTCGAAATAAACTCTACTGGAGAGGGGCATGACCCAGGAATTAAGTTCTTCCTTTTCAAGAAGACCATCTTCGAAAAGGAGTTCAGGACTTATGAGCAGAGTGTTTGCGGCAAAGGCTGAGAGGCTGTGGTAGGGGGAGTTGCCAAAGGCAGGATCAGTGGGATTTAAGGGAAGTATCTGCCAAAATCTCTGCTTAGCCTGCGAAAGAAAATCCGCGAACCTGTAGGCTGAAGGACCAAGGTCCCCGATTCCGTAGGGTGAGGGCAGAGAAGTGATATGAAGCAGGATACCACTTCTCCTTTTGGAGAGAAAGTGTTCATTCTCAATCTCAGTTAAGCTAACTTTCAAAGACATCTAATCCTCAGACAAGCTCCTAATTTTTTCATTAGCTCAATCCATTGCCTTGCTTCTTGGTCCCCGTTCATGGCTTTTTTATTCTTCATCTCCCCAAGCCTCTTACAAACCCTGAAATAATGGTTTTGAGCTTCCCAGAGATTTAAATCAATAAGGAAACCTTCCAAGAGAGAAAGGAAATGAGTCACATCTTGAAGGAGTTTAATCTCTTCTGGGTTTTTTTCTAATTCTTTCAAAAGAGAGTTGATTTTATCCCTGACGAAAAAACTCAACTTCCTACCTTCTGGCTTGAGAGAGAATTTATTAAATTCTTGGATTAATTTCTTCACTCTCTCTATATCGAGCCCATCTTCTTCCATCAACCTTTGAAATTCATCATTCAAGTTAAACTCAAGAATGGTAGTAAAAACTTTTGGCCATGGAATCTTGCTTTCTCTCAAGAGATGGAGGAGAGGGTAATTTTTTTCGAATATTTTACGGAAAAAATCTTTGACTTCTCGTAACTTAGGCTCCAGAATTCTCGAGATAACCTTATGTTTCTCATCCCGGCCAAGATCAGAAAGGGTAAATAGTTTTTCGCCGAAATTTCTATGCATCAGGGAGATCAATCCTTCAATATTGTCTCTCATAAAGTATTCTTTGAGCTGACTCTGGACGAGGCTGAAGGAACCCTCATCAACCTTTGACTTCACCCCTGCCAAGAGATTCGGGTCATCTAAATACAAAGCGGCAAAGGCTATTTCTTCTTTTTCTAAATCGATTCTCGAATGAATGCGTGCTTTACCCAAGGCTAATTTCTGTCCGCCTCTTTGAGTTAAGTCGCAGGCATCATTCTCTATGAAATAGATTCCAACCTCAGTACTCTCCCAAAAATCCTCAACCAAAGACAAAAGGGCAAAATGAGCTCCGGCTCTGAAGAGATCGACCATCGCGGGTTTGACAAACTGTTGATAAACCTTGGCTCCATCTTCAAGCTGAGGAAGGCTGCTTTTAGCTTTTTCAAGAATGGCAAGGTAAGAGTCTTCAAGGTCGATGCCTGCTACCTCCCGCGCCAGTTGCATGGCTCGAGCTGCATATTGCATTACCTGAATCGTCTCGATCCGTGTTATTTCATCGAAAAACCATCCGCAGCTTGTATACATCAACATTGCATTTCTCTCCATCTCAAGAAGTTTGAGTACTTCTGTCTTTTGCTCCGGAGAAAGGTCATAGATTACGTTTTTTTTGAGAAATGACTCAATATTCCTTTTTGATCTATTATGAATAACTTCAATGTAATCATCCCTTGCCTTCCAGGGATCGAGGAAAACCCCCTTCAGTCTGCTTTCGTAAATTTGGATGAGCCTTTCCCTCAACCAATCCATCGCCTCCCTAAGAGGTCTTCTCCATTGTTGAGAATATCCTTTCTGATTATCTACACGACACCCACAGTCTGCTCTCCATCTTTCTACTCCATGGGCACAGCTCCAGGAGGTTAGGGGAGAAATTTCTACTTCAAACTCAGGTGGGAACATCTCCAGATATTCGCTGTAGAAAGTGAAATAGGCAAGCTCTTTGGATTCTATTTCATGAAGACAATAGGCAAGCGCCATCTCTCCAAAGCGATGATGATGACCGTACGATTCTCCATCTGTGGCGATGTTAACAATTTCTGGCTCTTCTTTTTCTTCCTGAAAGGCATCAATCAATCTTCGAACAAAAAGACCCCCGTCATTGAGAAGGTTTCCAAAAGCAACCTCACCAGAAATCTCTTTATTAAAAAAGAAAATGACTATCCTTCTTCCTGAAGGTAGCTCACAAAAATAGGGTTTCTTAGTATTCAGCTTTCCCTCTTCAACGTCCATCCAGTTCTTTTCATTTTCCTTACGTATCCTTCGAGCCTGATGGGGAGAAAGGATGGTAAACTTAATTCCTTGCTTTGCTAGGAGGTCAAGAGTCTCTAAATCGACCGCAGTCTCAGGAAGCCACATCCCCGAGGGTTTTCTCTGGAAGTGGAGTTCAAAATCTCTTGCACCCCAGATAACCTGAGTCTGTTTATCGCGGGAATTCGAAAGGGGCATAATCAAATGGTTAAAAGCTTGCGCAATTGCTGCTCCATGCCCTGAATGAGTCCTCTGGCTTTCTTTGTCAGCTTCGATTATAGACTGATAAACCTCAGGACTTTTTTCCTTAAGCCAAGAGAGGAGCGTAGGGCCAAAATTGAAGCTTATCTTAGAATAATTGTTTACAATGTCTCTTATTTTCCCTTCAGAGTCAAGGATACGAGCTTGCGCATTAGGAGCATAACACTCAGCGGTAATTTTTTCATTCCAGTCATGGAATGGGTAGGCCGAATCTTGCCTCTCTATTTTCTCAAGCCATGGATTTTCCCTCGGCGGCTGATAGAAATGGCCATGAATGCAGATATAACGCTTCATTTCATTTTGATGCTAATAAGCTTTTGTAAAAATCTGGTTATTTGATTTTTTCTGAAGGCGTAAGCGAAATGAATGTTTTTCCTCCCCGAGTACGATATTCAATTTTATCTTCTCTGGCAAGCCAACCCACAGCCTGATGGACAATCTGAGCTTTTTCTCCCAACATCCGCGGCAGAAAATTGAGATTGACTTCTTCCTTTTGTTTCAGAACTTTCCAGATTTCTCCTGCTGTTTCTCCAATTCTATTTTTCATCACTCCTCCTTTTTCGATGTTTTAGTTCACATATTCTAATTTGAGACTCCCTAATCTCCTCCTTCTTCTTTTTCAAAGATGAGAATACTCAAGGGAGGAAGAGTCAAAGAAAGAGAATATTCTTTCCCGTGGAAAGGAATTGAATCAGCTTCTAAACCACCCAGGTTACCCTGTCCTCTTCCCCCATACTCCTCAGCATCACTATTCAGGACCTCTTTCCAGAATCCAGGTAAAGGGACTCCTATTCTATACTCAAAACGAGTGACTGGCGTAAAATTACAGACAACGAGGATGAGATTTTTGGATTTTCTGCCACGGCGAATAAAGCTGATGATACTCTTTTCCCAGTCGCTGAAATCTATCCACTCGAAACCATCACGCTCAAAGTCGAGTTCATGGAGAGATGATTCATTTCTGTAAAAATCATTCAAATTCTTCACCCATCTCTGAAGGCCCTTATGTCTATCCTCTCCAAGCAAATGCCAATCGAGGCTTTCCTCATGACTCCATTCCCTCTTCTGGCCGAACTCATTGCCCATGAAAAGGAGCTTCTTTCCTGGATGAGTATACATAAAGCCAAAGAGCAATCTGAGATTAGCAAACTTCTGCCACTCATCTCCTGGCATTCTCTCAAACAGAGACCCTTTTTGGTGGACAACCTCATCGTGAGAAAGAGAAAGCACAAAATTTTCAAAGAAAGCATACCAGAAACTAAACGTCAGCTGCTGATGACAATGTTTTCTATAAACAGGGTCCTTTGAGAAATAATCAAGCGTATCATGCATCCATCCCATGTTCCACTTCATCCCGAATCCAAGCCCTCCCAGATGGCCGGGTCTGGTGACCATAGGCCAGGCTGTTGACTCCTCAGCTATAGTCTGGACAGCATGTAATTTGGTGTAGATTACTTCGTTCAATTTTTTAAGAAAAGAAATCGCCTCCAGGTTCTCTCTCCCTCCGAACTCATTGGGAATCCATTCGCCTTCTTTCCGGGAATAATCAAGGTAAAGCATCGAAGCCACGGCATCAATCCTCAACCCATCAGCATGGTATTTATCCAGCCAGAAGAGGGCACTGCTTATCAGAAAACTGCGCACTTCATTGCGGCCATAATTAAAGATTGAGCTCCTCCAGTCTGGATGGAAACCTTTACGGGGATCCCTATGTTCATAAAGGTGCGTACCATCAAAGAAAGCAAGTCCCCGCTCATCCGAAGGAAAATGAGACGGCACCCAGTCTAAAATGACACCGATTCCTTGCTGATGAAGCTCATCTATAAGATGCATTAAATCTTGGGGAGTCCCCCAGCGACTGGTGGGTGCGAAATATCCTAAAACCTGATAACCCCATGAGCCATAGAAGGGATGTTCCATAACAGGCAAAAATTCAACATGGGTAAATCCCATTTCTTTTACATATTCGATGAGAAATGGGGCGATTTCTCTATAAGTCAGGAATCGATTTTGCTCTTCAGGGACCCTTCTCCATGAACCAAGATGAACTTCATAGATGGAAAAAGGAGAATTAAGGTTGTTGTGTAAATGACGATTCCTCATCCATTCTGAATCTTTCCATTCATAATTCAGGTCCCAGACCACACAAGCCCCCTCTGGAGCAGGTTCCCAGTAGAAACTGAAAGGGTCGCCTTTAATGAGCTTGTAGCCTTTTTGGTTGGAGATTATTTGATATTTGTATAATGCCCCTTTCTTGATCCCGGGAATAAAACCCTCCCATATTCCAGACTCATCCCACCTCACCTCAAGCCTGTGTCTTTCAGGATTCCAGTCGTTGAAATCGCCAATGACCGAAACGCTTTGGGCGTTGGGAGCCCAGAGCGAAAAATAAGTCCCTTCCCTACCATCTACTTTCATTTGATGGGCACCGAATTTCTCATAGAGAAGGAAGAGATTCCCTTCCTTGAATAGATAAATATCGTACTCATTGAAAAGAGTTGGGCCATGGAGGATCTCTCCCGCCTTAGCTTTTTTCAGAAATTGACTCATTTTTTTCTTTCAGTTAGAAAATAAGCTCCTTTTCAGTTCAAGGTTAAATTTTTAGCTCTAGGATTGAAAATTCTTATTTTCTAATTTTCTTTTTAAGGCCTGGGAGTATATATTTTCATATTTCTTTGCCGATTTTTCCCAGGAAAAATCATCTTTCATCGCATTTCTCATCAACTTCAGCCAGAGATTCTTATCTTGATAGACTTTTAGTGCTCTTTTCACTGCCTCAATCAATGCCTCTACAGAATAATCTACAAATTTAAAACCATTTCCCTCGCCCGTTTCAGGATTGAATTCTCTTATAGTATCATCCAGTCCTCCTGTTGCCCTTCCGATAGGAATCGTACCATACTTCATGCTGTACATCTGATTTAGGCCGCATGGTTCATATCTTGAGGGCATGAGGAAAAAATCTGCGCCTGCTTCTATCTTATGGGCAAGCTGGTTATCAAAAGCAATCTTGACTCCAAACGAAGACCCATATTTTTTCTCGAGGTCACTTAATTTCTTCTCGTACCTTTCATCACCCTTGCCTAAGATGACAAGTGAGACTCCAAGCCTCAGCACCTTCTCCACTCCTGAGACAAGAAGGTCTAACCCTTTCTGGTCAGCAAGGCGTGAAACCATTCCTATTATGGGGGCATCTTCCTCAGGATTTAGATTAAAAATTTTTATCAAATCTTTCTTACACTTTATCTTGCCAGATAAATCATGAAGGCCGTAATTAGCGACAAGGTAGGGGTCATTCTCTGGATTCCACTCTTTATAATCCGCCCCATTCAGGACTCCAAAAAGAAAGTTCCTGCGCTTTCTTAGCACACCTTCCAGCCCATAGCCGAACTCTGCTGTTTGAATCTCATGAGAATACTTCTCGCTTACAGTGGTTATGACATCAGAGAAGAGAATCCCCCCTTTCATGAAATTCATTTTGCCATAATATTCAAGCCCTTCTATGGAAAATAGCTCGGATGGCAATCCACTCAAAAGCATATATTCGCTGGGAAAAATTCCTTGATAGGCAAGGTTATGGATGGTGAAAACAGTGGCTGTGGTTTTAAAAAAATCATCATTTTTATAAATTGTCTTTAAATAAACAGAAACCAAACTAGTCTGCCAGTCATTGAGGTGGATGATATGAGGCTTGAATTTAATCATCTTTGCAAGGAGAATCACGGCTTGAGTGAAAAAGATAAATCTTTCTGCATTGTCAAAATAATCACCTTCCGATGTTCCATAGAGCATGCTTCTGTCGAAAAATTCATCTCGCCTGATAAAATATACTCTGAGATTAGAGCCTGAATCCGTATAAAACACTTTGCTCCTAATCTTCCTCCCCTCCCAGACGAGCTCGACAGAGTCCCGCATCTCAGTTAGTTCAAATCCACCTTCCATGACTGAGCGATACATAGGCATGACCACTATAACCTCGTGCCCCAGCTTTTTTAACGAATTAGGTAAAGCGGCCGAAACATCTGCGAGTCCACCAGTCTTAGCAAAAGGAGTAACTTCTGAAGAAGTAAACAAGATTTTTAAGTGATTCAACTCTTATTCCTCTAAAAAATAAAAAAAGAACCTTTATTCTCCCCACTTTTCTAAGAGGTAGGGCTTCAGGGCTTCAAAATTCTCTGCCTGTTCTTCCACGAATCTCTCTGCCTCCTGAGAATTCATTTCCCTCGTATCGTTGATAAATGATGCCACCCGTGCGTAATAAAGTGGTCTCATTATCTCTACCAGCTTCCCCTTATCTCTCTTCCACTTATGAAAGGTGGCGGCAAAATCATACACTATTTTTGCCCAATCTTCGATGGCCATGGAAAAATTCTCATCTTTCCCTTTTAAGGTCAAGCTTCTGAGAATCGAAAAACTTCGGGGATTTATGATTGTTTCCCATAAGGCTGAAAGATTCTTAAATCCCTCTTTGAAATTATTTATCAAACCTTCAAGGTCGATTTGAAAAGCCTGAGGTTCTCCTCCAAGGAAATCCCCGTAAGTGGGAATGGGCTGACTTCCTCTCACAGATTTCCATTTTTCTGAGTGTTCCTCCATGAGCTGAAAAAAAGGATAGACAACCTGCCTGAACATCGGCCCCAGGTTCTCTAGAGGGTCCTTGGCCTCATGAATCTTGACTCCTAAATGAGCTTGACAGATGCTCGTTTCCTCGAGGATGGCTGTTGTCGTCATCCAGATATCAATCCCGAATTTTGCAATATCCGTCATCCAGATATCCTTTTTGCAGCGGAAGTAAAAATCTACCATGCTTCTGGAAAGACCAAAATCTCCTCCTATAGGCTGGCGAACACGTTTTCCATAGAGGGCCCTGATCAGGTTATAGGCGATGTTGTTGGTGATTGTGGCATCATATTTATATCTTGAATAAACAGGAGCCACAAAATCATGTCCATGCTTGATCACTGGTTCCGCAAGAGCCCTTACCCATTCAGGGGTGATGCTTCTTAAATCTGAATCAAAAAGAAGACACACCTCAGCCTCAAGAAACGAGGCAGCTTCGAATATCATCCTCAAAGCACTCCCTTTGCCAGGAATGCCCCGATATATGGTAACTATTTTTTCGATGAAGGGGTAAACAGTCTTATCCCGAGCCAATTCGCGCGAATCGTCGGTAGACCCCCCATCAGAGACAATGATTACGCTCCTTAAATCAGGATAATACTTGGCTATTCCCTCGCTGACCATATCGATTACATGTTCTATAGTGGATTCGTTATTGAAGCATGGAATTCCCACTACAAGATCTGCATGGTCAATCTTTTCCAGCCTTCGATTTGCCCAAGGGCGGAGCGCCGTATGGAACTTCATTTTCTTCTCCTCTAAGGGGATTTGAAAATCATCTCGGTTTAGGTTTTTTCAAGGAGTGATTCTTAAGGGAGCCTCTCTTCTCTGCTTTAACTTTTATCCTCACCAAGATATCAATTTATCTTGAAATACTCTGTCTACAAATTCAATTTTATTATAAATGTAATTCCCTCTGATATCAATCAAAATTGAGTTTTTCTTCTGCTTTTCGATCATTTTGGGATTTAATCTAAGGAGGAAAATAGAGCTTTTCACAAACATAAGGCAAGCCTTCGTTCTCAAAATCTCTCCAAAAAATTATTCAAAGCATCATGTTTTGGTAAGTAGTCTTCAACGCTTTGTGCGCTCTCAAGCGCAAATAAAATCTTAATGGCTTTAGAGGAAGAACTTCACCTGCTCACCCGCAGAGTTGACTAATTGCTTAATAATAACAATAATTAAAAAAGAAAAATTATTAAATGATAAAATAAAGCGGTAAGAAGAGAAAAAGGCTTATCAATTTGATACAAGATAAGGTCTAAGTGTCGGAAATTTTAAAATTTAAGCTCGAAAAGATGAAAAGCATCATTAAATATAATCAGCTTCATGAATTTAGTCTTAGACTTTTATTTGTATGAATAAAAAAATTATTAGAAAAGATTTTTATGAGATAAAACGCATCTATTGCAGAAAAAGCATCTTTCTTTTTCTTATCCTGACCATTTTTTATTTCATGGCCGTTGGGGTTATCATCCTGAGCCTTTTTCTTAGTCTTGGTCTATTTTTCCCTTTCTCGCCTCTTTCTTTCGAGGGTTTCCGGACTAAATTTCTCCTTATAAATATTTTTGTTTCTTCCCTAATCGCCTTCTTTCACTTTCATGATGCAAGGAAAAATGGGGCTAGGTTCATTCTTCGTAGACTTGGTTGTCAAAGTCCAGACCCAGAAGACCGGTATCACCAGAAATTCGTCAATTCACTGGAAGAGATGAGAATCGCAAGCGGTTTGCCCAGAGCCGAGCCTCTCCTCATCCCCTCATTTGCCATCAATTCTTTGACTGTTGTTGATTCCCATCAGGTTCCCTACGTTGCGGTAACCGAGGGACTTCTCGCCGAAGCAACGAGAGAGGAGCTCGAGGCTATAGCGGCTCATGAGCTCGCCCATGTTTCGAGCGGAGACGCTCTGTATGTGACCCTTGTCTGTTCTCTAGTAAATTTTTTTGAGAGAGTTAGGGAGAGCCTAGAAGCGGAGGAGGCATATGAACTTAAATCAGGAAAAAAACAAAGAAGCAGGGCCCCTCAAACTATATTATCTCTCGCCCTTGGGGTCTCATCTTTTCTTATGCACTTTTTGAGTATGTTCCTCAGCCGCGAAAGAGAGCTTCTGGCCGATGCCCAGGCAGTGGAGCTCTGTCGAAATCCAGCCGCCCTTGCTCGCGCCATCTATAGGGCTCAAATCAAAAACTCCTTTGTGGGTGACTTTGCACTTACTTACAGCCCTATTTTTATTGTCTCCCCTGAGCCTCCCTCAGAATCCGAAAATTTCTTCAGTAACCTCTTCAACTCTCATCCACCCCTGATGAAAAGAATAGGACTCCTGGCTAGGATGGCAAACCTGAACGTGGCTAAAATCGTGGATGAAGTATGGAGGATTACGAAAGAAAGAGAAAAGGCTAGAGTTATGCTCAAAAGTGCCGAAGAACGGGAATTTCTTCCTTCCCTCTTTCCGGAAGAAATAGGGGAAGAGGGGAAAGAAAGTAAAATCTGGCTCATAAGAAATCGTGAAGGCAAATGGGAAGGGCCATATACTCTCGAAGAGCTTTTTTCCCTTCCCTTTTTTTCTCCCCTCATCACACTCAAGAATATCCAGGAAAATGTGGAGGGAAGGGCTCGGGAGTTCAGGACTATTCGAGAGGCGCTGAGGATATTTCATTCCAAAAGTCACCCTTCACCCTGGCAAAAGAATAGATGCCCAAGGTGCCGTGCGCCTCTTCAAGATACCTTTTACGAAGGAGTGAAGATAAAGCTCTGCCCCCATTGCCAGGGGAAGCTCATTGCTTTTCCCCTTATAGAGCGCATCCTCTGCCGTCGTGAAGTCGCTTTCTCCGAAGGACTCTTTCAGAAAGCAGCTGAATTCAGGAAGCGATTCTTGCTAAACCCGGTGAAGATGCTCAAAGATAAAGAAAAATTCTCAGCCGAAATTTACTGTCCTCAATGCGGTTACAAAATGATTACCCGGCCTTACAGCTATCAGTATTTTGTTCCTGTGGATAAATGCTTATCCTGCGGAAATTTCTGGTTTGAAGCCGATGAGCTAGAAATCTTGCAAATTTTACTCGAAAATAACCCTGAAAATTCTGCTTGAGAAAGATATTATTAAGTGGCGAAGAATAGTTTTTTCTGACTCCCTCTTCAGGTTAATTGTTAACCCCACCCTCTGGCCTGTGATTGCTCCCGGGACATTATCTTGAGGAAAAAATCAAAGAAAAATTTCCCATTTTTTGTTTAGCTTTAATCGCCAAAGCTTGCAAATAAATCTAGCTCTTTTTGTGCTTAACAAGAGTACATGGAGTTTTGGGAAATCCCTAGTCAACCTTTTTCATGTTCTACTCCAAGAATCACCAATTCTAAAGCCCTCTGATTAAAGCCTTAAACTCGGCATCTCTCTTCTTCACTCAGAAAGCCTTCACCTCCTTGCTTCATAGCTTCACCCCTAGGGGAGAAATTTCCACTCGAGCTTGGTCAGCAAAGAGCGAATAAACTTAATTTAACGACTTCTACCTTTCTTCATGGACACCTTTCTGGGAGGAACTCTCTCATAATCCTTGAGCTAAGCCTTTTCTTCATCACACTGGCACCCAAATTTCGAGGCTTGATCACCATCTAAAAAGATAAATTGACCAAGATTTTTAAAGAGATTTTTAATCCTTTGACTCTTTACCACTATCAAGATGGTCATAATGGAGGAGAATATTAAATACCAAGAAGAATGAGCCATGGGTTATATGTCGCCAGAAAGGATTACAAGCAAACATGACGATATGTCCATTACCAAGCGGACAATCGACAATTGCGGGTGTACCAGCAAGCTCTTCGCCGTTTTGCAATCCTCCACTTACTAGAAGTTCATTAAGCTCCTTGGAAAAATTGAGTATAGCTCGCGGAAAACTCACTTCTTTCTCCTCTTTTTCTAACTTTTCATTTTTAATCTCTTTCAAAAAAGCCTCTATTTTTTCTTCCCCAGATCTCTTGGTCGCCCCTGAACTATATCGGGATCACTCTTTCTTCCTCTGCAAGACACACCGCCTTCATACACCTCCCCAAACTCACCTCTCCTCTGGAACTCAGTAAGGGAAAAAACAGGTGACATATATTGCCAGGGATGAACAGAAGAGCTTTTGAAATATACGTTAAGTTCCTCGTCATATCCATAAACAATCGGACTGGCCTTTTCAACAACCTCAATCCTGTAAACTCCACCCATGGCAACTAAACCCGGCGCTTCCTTGAGGAAAACACCCTCCATCATGCCAAATTGAATAGGGAGAAGACAACTATCTCCAATGGTGATAAAAACTCCTCCCTGCTTAACAAAATCACGAAGGTGTGCTAATCCTTCATACTCCAGACCACCCCGGATATCATCCGAAGAAGCCTGACTTCCGATATTGGGAATAATTTCGGTTTTTTTCCAGGGAATTGGTTTCCTAGCGGTTACACCCCGCAGAATACCTAGCGCACCATCCCCGACTGTTCCTAAAATAATCACGTTATACTTACTGCGCAGGTCAGAATAATCTCGCGCATCATGCACTGAAATGTAATCATAGGGAACTTCAAGTTCATCGAGAGCGATACGAATCCATCCTTCGTTCTGCGTCGAGGTCCAGGTGTGCAGCAGCGCTACCCGCGCAACAGCAACCTCATGAGTTGAAACCTCCGGCACCTCTGAAACAGAATAGACAATAAACCCATACTTTTCACCCGCTTCCTGTAAGATACTTTCAAGATTTTCCTTGTTTTCCTCGGTTTTAATAATAAATGTTCCCGGCCGGAAAATTCTTCCTTCGACTTCAAATTCTCTTTCTGCAGCATGCATTTTAAGATTGGGATACTTAAACCTGAAGGTAATAAGCAAGTTACAAGCATTGTGGTTAATTAGATATGATTTAGCTTGGCCTCTTTCCAGCTTTTTTACTCCCCCAGCTATTTTGAAATTCCCATCCACTAGCTTCATCGGAAGCGAAAGAATCGATGGGTCTTCAATACAAATGCACTGGATATTGTAAAGAACACCTAGCGTCCATCCGGCATCATCGTATGGTCTAGGGTCTTCAAGGCTATAATGCTGGATGTCAAGAACCATATCAGCAAAGCGTGAATAAGGCTGGTCCATACGAATGATGTAGCTTCCTCTTTTGTAGTTGTGACCTTCCACAGCAAAATCTTTAAGGGCTTGATGAATCTCAACCCCATGAGCCTGTAATAACTTGAATAGCCTGGCAACATTTCCAGCTCTCGGCTCATCAGCTGGAAATACATAGGCGGCAGGACCTTCAGTAACCGCCTTGGCTACAGCTCTTTTGCTTTTAAGATAGAAATTCTCCATGTACTTCTCTTTGTTTCTCGCAAGATAGTTAAGAGCAACGAGAGCAGCCCTCTGCTGGAGGTTGACGCTATTCCGCAGGGACCATAAAACACTTTTCAAGGGAGGATTTGGACAATAAAGTTTACGGTTGCCATCGGCTTTGACAACGCGCGTGCTTCCATCTTTCGTGGTCTGGACTTCATAGAGCCTAGCAATGGCATTATGTGCTGTTGCGATTTCAAATAAAAAATTTGGAGACCAGCCAAAAGGATATCCCCCCGTCCAGACACCCGGAATACCTTCTCTAGTAAGTTCGGCTACTTCCTGTTGGGCAAACTCATTCCATTCATCAATCATTATCGGGTCCAGCCAAGCATTACTCGGGCCTGAAGCAGAGGCTGTCCAAAGATAGGCAACTGATTCATGCAAGTCGTGTAAAACTTGAGGGTGATATTCTAAAAAAGTCTTAAGCGTGTTTCTTGTCAGGCTTAAGGATAAAGAAAGATTATCCCTCTTATTATCATGCCCGATATATTTCCCTGAATAAACAAGCCTCTCAGATACATTGGCCTTGGGGTCCTTATGCCTTGCCATGTACAAATCAACCTGCTTATCCCGACCGTCTACTTCAAGCACAGGAGTAATCATGACAATTACGTTCTCACGAATAGTTTTTATGTATTCAGCTTCATCTACAGCTAGACGATAGGCAAGTTCCATGAGCATTTCTGGAGCACTCGTCTCATTTGGATGCAAACCGCCTGTCATCCAGTATATCGGTTTCGCTTCATGTATCAAGCGTGCTGCCTCCTCGTCTCTGAGGGAACGTGGGTCAGCCAGCCTTGCATTTATTTTTTTATAGTGTTCAAGATTATCAATTGTATTTTCATCCGAAATCACCACCAGAATCATCTCTCTTCCTTCTTCAGAGATACCATTTGGAAAAACTTTGATGCGGGGAGAGCTATCTGCTAGGGCACGCATGTATCTATGGACCTCATGTGAATAGCTCAATTTATCCGCTGCCCCTGCAATATGACCAAAAACATCAAGCGGTGTTGGCACATCTTTTGAATAAGGAAGATAATCCACATGCTTTATTAAGAAAACGTCTTCTGTAGTGTATTTCCTTATCTGAGCGGTATACTCCCCATCTACAGTTTGATCACCCTGTAAATGGAAAGAAACTGAAAGCACCAAGAAAGAGAATAAAGAAAATTTAAATATGAGCTTTAGGATAGGCTTACAATCCATATCAGACCTCCTTGATAACAGACTAAAAAGGCCTTTAAATGCCTTCACAGAATTTTCCTTTCTTTTTTATCATCTTTTCATCCCTAAATTAATCCTTTTTATCTTGCTTTTAAAGGAATAGGTTCATTTATAAAAATAGTTCCTCTTTTCTAGATTTTCTGTTTGTAATCCCCTTAAAAGTTATGTTTCTAAAGCTCGACTTAATTTTGTCCTCATTCCATCAATAGAGCTTATCTTTCACTCCTTCCCTCTCCTTAAAGATGGTCGTAATGAATTTCTCGTCAGCTAGATTGCGGAATTTATCACTCGATGAAGAAAGGGAATAAACTTTTGTCCTTTACCTTTTTTATCTTTTATCAATTTCAAATTTTGCTCTCGAGCGAGAAAAATTAGAGAGTGGAAGTTTGTTTCTCTGGAACTCTGGAGGAAATTTAATGCCCTTTCTGTTTTAACCCGAAACGCATCTTCACAAGCGAAGAATCGATAATCATGAATCTTACTCAGGAGGCTTAATCTACAATTTCAATGAGCCAAGGAAGAAGTCAAACTCTTTTTCAGGAAATTGCCTTCTATAAATCCTAAATTAGCAAATTGGAAAGAAAATTATCTTTTTTATCTCGCAGCGAAAAAGCTTGAAATTGCTGCAAAGTCATATGGTTAGCCAATGTCCAAGAAAAAACTGAGAGACATGCCAAAATCTCTTAATCCGCCCAAGGGAGGCAATCTTGAAATTTCTCTAATTAAGCCCACCCAAGAATCCTCTTCTCTGAGAGAATCAAATACCAGGCATTCGGATCATAAGGTTTTTCTCTTCTTTTTCTTGACTCATAAGAGAGAACGGTGATGTTTTCACCTGCATTGATTTTTCCTATTTCTTTCTGGGAAAAGGGGTCATTATAAATTATAAAATCTCTTACCGGGGTTACCTTCACATCAACATAATAAATTTTCTGGGGAACAGGCTTGAGCAGATGGTTCTTATCCAGGATATATTTTTCAGTTGAGACCCAGAATCCCGCCCAGTTATCAATGATCACAGTCCCTTTTCCAACATACCGAATCCATCTCTCAATCTCTCCTGATTTTTTTATGTTTCTGCCATCAAAATAAAGCACCAGATAATTATCGTCGCTACTTGGTCCCGGAGTATGAATAAATATCTCTTTATATTTATCATCAGGATTAATATCCATCACCGAAAACTAATCCACGCAATCAATCAAAGAGCCCCTGTACATTAGCTCATTAACCTGAAGCAGAAAATCACTTTTAGTGCATTCCGGCTCTCCAGGCGCATACAATTTAACCATCTCTTTCTTAACATCCCCATTTAGGTCAGAAACCTCTTCCTTGATCAAATTCGTGTCATTATTCTCCTGAAAAGGAAAAAAAACGAGCACAAGGTAAAATAAAAAAATAACAGCGCTTCTTATAAAAGCTTTTCCTCCCTTTATTTTCATAAAAATTGTCATTATTTTTAACCAATTTTTAGCAAGCGAGAGAAAAAAATAAAATTCAGCATTTTAATTATCTCAAATAGTTTCAGATCTCTATATCCATTTCCTTTGATTTTAATCTCTGCCGGGTCTTTTGACTGATTAGAAAAGGCTCTCAGTTCTTAAAAAAAGCGAAAAACTCAAAAAAAGATAAGTGTTCTTTACGAGCGAGCTTCGACTGAAGATTAAACTCAAGACACCAGAATTTTTTTACAGCAAAAAAACTCTGCCTTAAGCTCACGGCTCTTATCCTTCTTAACCCAGCTTACCGCTCTTTTTCCTCTCAATGATCTGAAAGACGAGGTCGAAATGAAAGCGAGCCTTTTTTGTTTCTGCCTCGCAAATACCAGCGAGAGTTTTCTTGACCGCCTTTATTTCTAAAGAAGATCCCGGCCCTCTCTTATATATGAATGACGAACCTACCCAGGCATTTTCGCTCATGAAATTCCAGGCCTTGCTCCCCTGGGAGATAGCTAACATAGGAACATTAGCATACACAGCAAGGAAAACGGAATGAAGTCTAGTGCCTATAAAACCGTCGCAGGCAGCTATTTGAGTTCTGAGTTCTCCAAGCATTTTCCAGTGGCAAATCTCTCCTTTAAAATCCTGAATTTGAATTAGACGGTATATGCTTTCAAAAGCTCTTAAGTCTGGCCAGGCACTCTCTTTATAAAAAGTGAAAAATAAAAGACGTCCTCCGTACTTGTTCTTTATTCATCCCAAAAGGAAAGCTAAGAACCTTTCATAATTCTTAATCCATTGCCTCTGGAAATCTTCTCTAGAAAAGCAACGTGCTGTGCAGCCAATTAAAGGGACATCTTTGCTCATCTTAAGTTCTGGTCATGATTCAGGGCGTTGCAAAAACTCACGTTGGTAAGTTGGTAAGAGAGAAGATTCTTGAGCCCAGGACCCCGAGGATAGCTAACTTTTGTGCTGAAGCTTCATCGCGGGTGGAGATAAAAGCCGAACGATTGGCAATGAGCTTGAGCTCTTTCTGACACAAACATCCTTCTATCTTCCAGTAACCCATGCCGATAAAAGCATTGGGAGTTCCCAAGACCAAGGCAAGGATAGCCCAGCTTAGAAAAAACAAAGGCCTGAACCTCCTGGTTACATCCTTGAATTGTGTCCCTGGCCCAATCAAGAAAATATCACTTCTTCTTGTCCAGCGAATGTTCTTCCAGACCCATGCCTGGGAGCGGAAAAACCCAGTCTCTGGTTCACAAAGCCCCCACCTTCCCGTGTAAACTAGCTCGATGGAATCAAGTGAGATTCCCTCTCTCAAAAGAAGTCTGAAGGTTTTATCCCGACTCCCGGTGAAAATGATTATTCGGCAGCCAGGAAGACGCAACTGGAGGTCGAAGATTAGAGAAAGGAGCATAATATCATCTCCAGCGTTTGATTCCCCGAATGTTTCCATTAGGCAGATCGTCGGCTTGGTTTTATAAACCATCCTTCTCTTTAAAATTTCTCTCTAAAATGATTCTGGAAAAAGTTCTTCTGAATATCTCCCTCTTTATCTTTATAATACGCCCCAAATGCTTATTTTGATCTCTCTAATTTTTTTTCAAGCTCTAGAGGATGCGCTTTTTTAACTTTAACCCAAACTTTCTCTCGTATCTCTGAAATTCCTTCTTCCTTGCGCTAATCTCCTTCTTCAATTTCAAATTCAAGCATGTATTATTTTGATTGGGCTCACTTCTTGTATTTATCGAGGAGTTCTTCATATCGGGTCTTTAAATCCATCTCTTTCCCTTCGATGAACACATGCTTTACATGGGTAGCAAGTTCGAGGATGTCTCCATCGGAGACAACAATATTGGCTAGCTTCCCGCTCTCAAGGCTTCCCATGAGGTTATCTACTCCGAAAATCTCAGCAGGATAGAGGGTAACAGCCTTAAGTGCTTCGCTTCTGTCGAGCCCAAAAGCTGCGGCCTTTGAAGCGTGATAGGGCAAATCCTTGGCTAGACTCGCGCTTGAAGAGGAAAAGGCAATCTTCACTCCAGCTTTCCTCAGAATACCAGGATTTCTATAGAGAGCATCGTAGCCATCCTCCCATTTTGAAGGCAATTCGTAGAGGGAGTCAAAGATAACAGGAATGCCAGATTTAGCTAGTTCCTCAGCTACTTTCCATCCTTCTTCGACTCCAAAAAAGATCGCCTTTAGTTTCTCTTCTTCCACAAATTTCATTGCCTCTCGGATATCTTTTTCAGCGTGGACTGAAATAAAGAGTGGCATAGTACCGTCAATAACAGGTAACAGGAATTCAAGCTTTTCATCAAATTCTGGTAGAGGAAGAATTTTATTCTTTCTGGCAAATTGTCTCTGCTTCTGATAATGACGTACTTTGGCAAAAAGTTCCTTCAATTCCTTGATTCTCTTGGACGCCTCTTCGGGTTGATCTCCTCTCCTTTGTTGTCTTGAACTTGAGGGTAAAGAAGGAAGGTTGATGTGCATGGCCATAGGCGACTTTATCACCATCTCCTGCGGCGTCATTCCATAAAGCCTTATCAATCCACTCTGCCCAGCAACTAAGCCTCCTGTGGGAACCACAAGAGCCGCCGTTATGCCGTTGGCGCGAGCAATCGGAATATGGATTGAGTCAGGCCTCAGAGCTTCAACTGCCTGAAGCTGGGGGTTGATGATTCCTGTCTCCGTGGAATCAACGGTAGCTCTTATGGAGCCTATCTCTTGAAGCCCCAAATAACACTGCCCATCTATCATACCTGGATACACAAAGAGCCCTTTGGCAGAGATTATTTTTGCGCCCTGAGGAATTTCTATCTCCTTCCCTAAGGCTTCAATCAACCTCCCTCTGATCAGCACAGTTCCTCCTTCGATCTCCTCTCCTCCTACTGGGATTATCTTCCCTCCTTGAATTGCGATTAACTCAGTTTTCTTTTCTTGCTCTGAAAATAAAGGAATAAAAAGACTGAGCATTGCTAAAATAATTACTATTTTTTCCCTCATTTTCTCCCTCCAGCTCAATTTAACCCTTTCTTAACTTCTTCTTTCTTCTTTTCCTCTTCTCTCTGCTTAAGATATTGAGCACGATCAAAATAAACTTCGCCCTCAATGATGGTTATCTCGCAACAGGTGTAAGCGCTCAGCGGATGTTCAGAAAAAATTGCTATATCCCCATGTTTTCCAACCTCAAGGCTTCCTGCAATCTTCTCTACGCCAAGTTGAATGGCAGGGTTGATGGTGATGAGCTTCAGGGCTTCTTCCTCACTCAGATCGCCATATTTCATGGCCTTAGCGGCATCATTGAAGAGGCGTCTTATCCTTTCATTGGAATCAGAATTTATAGAAACCAGAACCCCTTTTTTCGCACAATAAGCTGCATTATAGGCAATTCCTTCTGATGCCTCTACCTTATAGGCCCAGTTATCAAGAAAGATGGAAATCCCGATTTTCTCCTCTACAAGCTTGTCGGCTATCTTGAAGGCTTCGGAGGCGTGCTCGAAGGCTGCTATTTTGAACCCGAATTCTTTTGAGAGCTCTATGAACTCGAGAGTCTCATCGGCTCTGTAACTATGACAACGAGCAACCATTTTGCCGCGAAGCATATCAACCAAAGGTTCAAGCTTCAGGTCTTTTCTTGGAGGAAGAAGATTTTTTGGGGGGTTTTTTGACCTTTTTGCTTCATCATACCTCTCCCACTGCTCTAGATAATCCTTTGCCTTCAGAAACTCGCGTCTTATGATAGCATTAACGCCCATCCTCGTCTGTGGATAACGCGGCTCTCCAAGGGAAAATATATTTGCCTGTTTCGGATTTTCTCCGAGGGCGAATTTGAGAGTGCGAAGAGCCTCATGGACAATCATCTCCTCCGAAGGCTTTCCCCACTTCATTTTGAGCACGACGTTCTCGCCTCCAATGGGGTTGCCGCTCCCGTGCATGGTGTGAACCATAGTCACACCTCCCGTCAGGGCGGTAAAGATGGCAGGGTCCTCGGCGTTGAGGACATCCATCATCTTCACTTCAGAGGAAATGGTCTCTCCGCTTTCGTTTACCCCTGCTAAGGCAATATGAGTATGGGAATCGATGATTCCAGGCATCACAAATTTCCCTATGGCATCAATGACCTTGACCCCAGGCGGAGGTTCTATGTTGTCTGCAATTCTTCTTATCACTCCACCCATAATGAGGATGTCACCTTTGGGAATCTTTCCTTGAGTTATGGTTAAAATTGTTCCATTTTTTATCAGCAAATCCTGCGCAAATGAAAAAACAGCGAAACAAGTAATAATATTGAGCACAATCATAAAGGAGATTATTTTCTCTCTCATCTTATCCCTCCTCTTTTGAAGTTTTCTCCTGGAATTCTGGTTGCTCTCATGGCTGCCGTGATACCCATGAAGGAAAATGTCCCTACAAGGGAATCCATCTCAGCTTCCCCTTTGAAGGTTAACTCTACCGTCTCTCCCATGATCATGGCAGAAATAGTAAAACTAAGCTCCTTTCCTGTTATCAAGCCGTCTGTAATCTCCCATTGTCCGAATTCAGAGAGTATTTTTCCTAAGATAGAGTTACCTTCCTGTTCAATTTCCAGAGTCATCTCCATATCTCCCATGGGACTTGTAATTTTTGCCAGCCACCTCCCTGAGATGTTAAATAAAGCGGGCGCCTCTGCCTTTGGCGGCTCTTTGACTTCAAAAGAGAGACCATCAACAAAGACTCTCTTCACCCTAGTTCCCTCCTTAAAAATCTCTCCAGAAGTGAAAATGATATTGGCAATCTTTCCCTGCTCAAGGCTTCCCAGGAGATTATCCACGCCCAAAAATCTTGCAGGAATAATGGTCATAGCCTTGAGCGCTTCTTCCCTGGGCAATCCTCTTTCTATTGCCTTTTGAACATTTTTTAGAATGTCCTCGGATTTTTTCAGGGTGTGGGAGCAGAGAGCAAACCTCAATCCTTTCTTGGAGAGAATCGCCGGGTTTTCAGGATAGATTTCCTTTTCAGCTTTCTCCCTTAACTCCTCCCCTTGGGTAGCATAGATACTGTTTAAAGGGGGCTTATAATCGAGGGAAATAAAAAGCGGCACTTTTGCCCTTTCTAAATGCCCAACCACTCTCCATGCTTCATTAGCTCCTGCGATGTATCCATTCAGCTTGAATTCATCGATGAGAATAAGGGCTCGCTTGATATCCTCTAAGTTTGCACAATTGAAGACCACAGGCTTCTTTTCTGCGACAAAGGGAATGAGGGACTCCAGAAACGGATCATATTCAGGTCTTCTTAAACCTTTTGAGTGTCGAGAAAAAAAAGCGCTATGAAGAGCGTAGTGCTCTGTATCAAGGAATGACTGACGCAAGAAAGCCATGGTTCCCATCAGGCTCGTAGGGTAAGTATTTCTGTTGGTAACAAAATTTATGTGGAGAGCAAAAGGATTCTTTACGACCATCGCTTGAGCTTCTTCTCCATTGAGGTTGAGGAGAACACTCTGACCCGCAAAAATTTCTTCCTCGGGAACAACAAGAACGGTCGTGAACCCTATCCTGTGAAGACTCTCGAGTACTGATTTCTTGGGCTTCAGGGATTTAAAAACTTGAAATTCGGGATGTGGCTTAAACTTCTCCTGTGGGGAGAGCGCTGGTAATCTTTCCCTTTCAGAAGAGGGCTCTTCTTCTTTCTTTGTCTCTAAGAAAAATGAGCCATGGGCATCAATCAACCCTGGGTAAGCAAAGCAACCTTCACCTTCTATTATCTCCGCATCTTCAGGGATTACGATTTTTCCCTCTTCTCCAATTGACTCTATGAGTCCATTTCGAATTACGATTACACCCTTTTCTATAGGAGGACCTGAAACAGGAAAGATTTTACAGTTGACAACCGCATAAACAGGAAGAACGCGTGCCTCAGAGAAACTCAAGAGTAGAAAAAGGGAGAAAAAGAAAAGAACAATCACTCGCTTAACTTTAGCTTTCTTTTTCATGTTCCTCCTCTTTCAAGAAGTTATCTATAAAAACATCCCCTTTGACTTTTAATCAAAATATTCTAACAAAAACAAGAATTCAAAAAAAGTAAAAGGCCACGAAAAAAGATATTCCTTTACTTAATAAAATCTGAAATCTCCTGTTTTGGTATCTCTCAATGAAATGGAGAATATTTACTCCTAACTCAATTATTTAAGCTAAAATGATAGATAAATTTTTAAACTATGTTTAAGTAAGTAATTTCCTTTCTTTGATGCTGTTCAAAAATGATGGATTTTAATGAAAAAGAAACAGGGAAAGCAAAATCAATCTATTAGAACGATGAACAAGTTAGAATATGAATCTCCTTTCCTTGGAGAATTTTATTTATCTCCTTCTGATTGTCATTTAGAAGAGATTACTCCTTTTTATCCTCCTCTTTCCTCTGTTAAAGAACTGAAGAATCCTCAGTTAGCCAAATCCGTGAGCGGCGAGGGAGGCAACATAAGCAGAGAGAACGATGT
>CAYSCS010000054.1:0-2578 GCA_964429695.1 uncultured Eubacteriales bacterium | reverse complement strand
ATTATGGTCATGGAATAGAGCATAGATTATCCTTTCACCGCTTTTTTCATTCGTAATGAAGCTCATCGGATGAATTCTCCTCCCAATCTCCCTGAACGCTCTCTCTATCGCATTAGTGGTCCCAAGCATGCTCCGATGCTCTTCAGGAAAATCTAAAAATAAATCTCCCTTCCCCATTATAGTAAAACTTTATCGCTTCTCTGCGGTTCGAAGCTAGAGAGATGAGCTTCGCTCCCCTCAAACACTCCTCCTGGACTTTGCACGAGAGCTTCAAAGACACGTCTCTTAATTTATACTCCCAAAACCTCGGGCGAGGTGTGTAAGGATAAACCATCTCAAGGGCCGCATGAAGACCTGCAGTCCCATCCGTGATGATCAATCCCAGACTTACCCCCTCTAAACCCCACCTGTAAAGATCATTCAAAAATGATGGCCACTCCTCCTCATCCTCAGACCTGGACTTACGAAAATCCATCAGCTCTTTCCGCCCATCCTCCCTTACCCCATAGGCAATCAATAAGAGCCTCTTGCCCACCCCAAAGACTCTCTCTAACCTCACCCTCAAACCATCAAAAAAAGATATCTGTACCTTCCCCAAAGCAGACCACAATGAAAGGCCTTAACTTTTTTATCCAGACCCTTAACTACCTCAGAAAAAGTGGAGGCAGAAGGATTCGCGCCGATCAGGGCTTTAAGAACTTCTCCCACTCTCCTCGTCGATAAACCAGCTAAAAAAATTATCCCTTATCGAGCCATTGACAGCTTCCAGGCGCCTCTGATATCGTCTGAAAGTCTTCGGTCTATAGCCCCCCACTGCGAGGAACTTTAAGCTCCCCGACTAACCCCAATTCCCTCTCCTCATCCCTCTTATAATACCCATTCCGCTGACTCTCTTTACCCTTACTCCGCTCCTACCTGCGGAAAATCCCAAGGTAGCCTATAACCTCTTCTTCCATGGCTCCCCCAAGGATTCGTTCGAGAAACACCCGGGCTTCCATCTTCAAATTTCACCGGATTTCCTCCTCTATAAGCTTAATTTTCTTCCACAACCCTGATAATGTTAATTCACTTAATGCTTTTTGGGGCAATTTGTATTCCTCCTTTAAATTAATTTTTAGGGGGAGGATACACTGTTGATAGGGACTTAATTTCGGCTTTCTACCTGACTTGTTAAGAGAGACAATATTTTATTTTAAATCGAAAGTAAAAATTTTTCTGATTAAACTTGGATTTCGTTAACGAGCGCTCCTAATGCCTGAAGGTTGGGTTATCAAGCTTATTGACAGAAATTCAAGATGAAAGATATTTTTTGGAGAGCTTTTGTGGTCTTAAAAAATAAACATTAAAAACCCTTTTTTTCCGAGGCTTGAGGGAAGCTTTGACACGCCTGGTGAATCGGTGGCTGTGTTTGCCTTTAAATTTCTTATTCTTGTAGCAGATACTTATTCCCTTTTGATCCTGAAATAAAAGCTCTCTTATGATTTGGGCGGGCGATCATTTCTTCTGGAAGAAGTTTGATTTATGCGGAGGCTAGTTTGATAAACTAGGATCAAAATAAGCCTGAAAACTGCCGAGATTTTTCGACTCTGACTAGTAGGGTTATTTAACAAAAAGAGGATCAGCCTTATTTGTCCGTCTTTCGACTAAGCTTTTCAGGCTTATCTTTTATCAACTCGGTCTTAAAAATCGGGATATTCTCTAAGGAGCTTTTCATAGCTCACCTGGGTCGATTCATAAAACCAGAGTTACTTAAAAACTCCCGCCAGAAAGAAAATAAGCAAAATCCGTAGCTTGAGGCAAAATCTTGCCTTTAAAATAATTCTTAATAATTCTTTAAGTACCCTGACGGGGATAAAAGTTTTACTGGGTTACTGGGTTGGAAGATAAAAGTCTCGTTTTTGTATCTTCGAGTTGAGTGAAACTCTTTGTGACAAATTTTCCTTCTGCTCATCCTTTGAGATAATAAATAGTGGCGCTGAGGCATCTCAAGTTGATCTGAATCCAGCAGAGAGCGTTTGGACCATTGAATTCAAGCAAAAATGAACAGGAAATCAGTTAGCTTTTTCCTTTCTTTAGGGAAAAGAGAGGCTCAAGAAAGATATTCAGTCCCTGACTCGGAGGCGAGCTAAAGTTCCCGAAAAGCCAGAGCAACGGAGAAGGTCTTTCCGCGACAAAGGTCAACTTGTGACTTCCCAGAAAATATATAGTCTCGCTTCAAGAAGAATGTTTTTCTTCAATTTAGCTTCTTAAATCAAAAGACAAGGAGCCAGGAATTTTTTTGAAGTTTAAAAAGCGAAAGGAATTGAGTATGCTAATTAGAGTCAAGAGAGGCTGTTTAAAAATGATGGATTTTAATGAAAAAGAAACAGGGAAAGCAAAATCAATCTATTAGAACGATGAACAAGTTAGAATATGAATCTCCTTTCCTTGGAGAATCTTATTTATCTCCTTCTGATTGTCATTTAGAAGAGATTACTCCTTTTTATCCTCCTCTTTCCTCTGTTAAAGAACTGAAGAATCCTCAGTTAGCCAAATCCGTGAGCGGCGAGGGAGGCAACATAAGCAGAGAGAACGATGT
>CAYSCS010000053.1:0-26646 GCA_964429695.1 uncultured Eubacteriales bacterium | reverse complement strand
AAATACAATCAGAGCGGTGAAACTGAACCGAAGATAATGAGATGGGGCTGTGCGTTGACCTTAAGAGCACAATCTCCGTAGATTGTTGCTCTCTGACCGCAAAATGGGGGGCTCTAAAAATCTCTAACGGCAATTTTGGGTCAAACGCGCGAGTAGATCGGCGAAATCTCCCGAGGCACCAAGAGCTCCGCGAATCGCCCCAACCTCTCCTCCTGGGAAAAGAGAAGGTCATAAAAATTATTCAGTCGAGCTCTCGGCGTCTAAAAGAAACTCTTGGGAGGCGACTTGAAGCGGAGGAGGGCTCTTGGCCACAAAGGTCAGCTGGAGGGGGTCGATGATCCTGTCTACCAGGAGAAGTCCCTGAGGAAGGCAATGACCATCATTGTCCCATCGAATTGAGGCCAGAGGAGTGGGTCAACTTCATAGGTAAGATGAAGATGTGATGCACTTCCAGCGGGGAGTCTATTGTGTGCTAGATTGCCCTTGGAAACGAAATTTTAAATTAAAGAGGTGCACGAATGTGTGGGATGGGTATTGACCATCATACGCCGTACTCTCCGATCACATGGTCTGGACGAAGAGGGCCGAGAGGTAAAGGCTGGAGGGGTATTCAACACCAAGAGCGAAGTGATGAGGTTTTTAGAAGGGCTGAAGGATGTGAAAGCGATTGCCAAAGCTCGCATCTAGAGAGACAACCTGGGCTCTCGGATATCGGCTTATCTGTTAGGGACGGGGTTCATTCATGAGGTTTACTGGCGGGGGAAGGAGACTCGGGAGAGCCAGCAGGTTTGGCGCCATAGTTTTTTCGGTCCGGAATGCTGGCTAGGGTGAAGAATCGGATCTGGATGCTTCTGGCGCAGCAGGGAGAGGAAGTCCGCAAGAGAAGAGCCTAGGTCAAGGAGCTTTTGACGAGGAAGGGGAAAAGGGCTTAGGTTAGGGGAATCGACGCAGAGGCACCTTTCCTCTCTTTTGGCCAGTTACGATCATCTAGAGGAAAAGATCAAAGAATCGGATAGGCTGGTGAAAGGGTTTTATTGTCAGATGAAGGAAGCCCAGCGGGTGAAGACAGTACCCGGGTTTTGGGAATTTTTTTCTGTGCTTGTAACGACAGAGATAGCTGATATCTCGAGGTTTGAAGATGCCGCTAGGCTTCATCCTATGCAGGGGTCATCCCTTCCCTTCACAGCTCTGGGGAAAGGATTTATCATGGGGAGATCGTCAAGCAAGGGAATCGCTGGCTACGCTGGGCGGCCATGGAAGCTGTGACGCCTGCCTGCCGTGCGGATTTTGACATCAGACTCTTTTATGAGCGGTTAGCCCGCAAGAAAGGAGCCAACGTGGCTAAAGTGGCTACGGCCAGGCGGCTCTTAACGATCATTTATCGAGTCTTAAAAGAAGAGCGTGTTTATATACCATATAAGCTCAAAACAAAAAAGGAATCGGTTGCTTGGTGAAAGTCTTAGCGGAAATTTTATTTCGCGCTCGCTCGTAGGTTAAGGGACCGAGAGCTGAGGTTAGCGTGTGTGCGGACTTAACCTTAGGGTTAAGGGCACGGAGAGAAGGCTGGTTCACAAGAGCTGGGAAGAAGGAAAGAAGAAGAAAAAGAAAGGAGGCTATAAAGAAAGTTTTTGCATCACATCATCATAGAAGAATTTCCGAATCATCTCCGCCCAGCCACGGCGTGGAATTCTTGGGCATTCCTCATCGATGACCAGAAGCTTATGCTCTCCTTCTTCAACCTTGCGCATTTTGTTGGCGTAGATGCCAAAGCACCGGACAGTGACCTGACCCTTGTCAGGAATATGCGAGATGAGCCTAGCGATGAACTCCAGATATTCTATCGTCCTCTTATCTTATTTATGTTCACTTAATTAGTCTCATGAGCAATAAAATTGCAGGAGCTGAATTCGCTATTAGGTGCCTGAAAATCTCTTGTTTTTACCCACAAGAAAGTCTGATGAACCGATTTAAAATGAGGAGTAGTGAGAATTAAAAGAGGCCTGAAGATGAAATGAAGAATTTAGGAGATATGTTGCTTAGGGCAGCGCAACTTAATCCAGACTTCTTTTTGGAGATCTAATCAGCGTATCGTTGTAGAAAAGAAAGCGATCAGGTTTGAAAATACTTATGATTCTTTGAGGGAAATATTTAGGAGATTGGTAGGAGAGAGGATAATTGTTTTGATTGCTTTAATAACTTAAACATTTCTTTAGTCTTTGGCAAACATTCATTCTTCTTCTTAAATGTTTTATGTTGTAGAGATTGTACTCGAAGAGGCATTCTGGACTTCTCTTTTTAAAGAGGAGAGAACTAATTATAAATTGTAATCCGTTCTATAGGCTTTCTGATATTCTAGATTCTACACTTTTTCCTACACGGAATAGAAGGATATAAATTGTGGAAATGAGTATAAAGTCTTAATGACCCAAGGGATTAGATCCCTTTTCTTTCTCTAAGAATAGATCATTTTTAGAAGAGCCCTCTGAGACTTCAGAAAATTAACTCTAAAAGATGACTGAAATTTTAACTGAGTTTTAATTTAGGCCTGAATAAGATCTTGACTGTGCTTCTTGTTCTTTAATCTATATTTTATTATCAGAGTAAAGTAAAAAGCCGCCTTTTAAACCTATTTTTCATCATCCTTCAAACCGAACAAACCTACCACTAGGGACTATGGTTATTTTTATACGTGGGTTGGAGGAAATCTTTTCATCCAAATAATTTTGAAGGTTGGAAATCTTTTTAAAGCCTATCTTTTTCACCATCTTTGCACTCAATTTTGAATAAAGCGAGATTTTTGTTCTGGTGAGAAGCTTAGAAATTGCATATGCTTTATGCCCTCCAAGGGTAAATTCTTTACTAATCTTCGAGGATATCCATTCAAAATCATGGGCATATGCCATCCAGCTTTCAAACGTTTTCTCACCGAATCCCTCTTCACAAGAGGCAAGAAGTAATATTTCCCCTCCTTCTTTTACAATTTGTTTAACATTATCCAGAGCTTTTTGGGCTTGATAGAGATTGATATCTTTTGGGTATCCTCCTGCAGAGGTAATGACTAGGTCTGCCTTTTCTTTTACTCTAAGCGCGAAAATTTCATCGTATTTTTTAATGCCTACAACGAAGGCCTCATTATTTTTTCCAGCCACTGCAGAGATTATATTTTTATTATCATTGAGGATGACATTAAAAATGAAATCAATTCCTAAAATCTTCCCTGCTTCCTCAATATCCTTTCTCACAGGGTTATCTTCAAAGCGACCTGCCGTTGCATTCTCTTGGAGCATAAGGCTGTGATTTTTCTGGATAGTTCTTCTCGAGCATATTCCAGGAATCGCAGCTTTTGCTCCTCCACTGTATCCTGCAAAATAATGATACTCAATATTCCCTGTGGTAATTAAAAAGTCTGAAGCCTTAGCTTCTGGATATATTTCTAAAGGAGTACCTTGCTTTGTATAACCTATCAGTTCACATTTCTCAGGATCATGGTCTATTAGTTTTTGAACTTTTTTTAAAATCCCCTCTCCCACTAGCTTCCGCTTTTCTTCTTCTGTGTGCTTTCGATGAGAACCAAGGCCAAAAATTATTCGAATGTCTTTTATTTTTGCTTTTTCAAGTTCTTCAAGAATAAAAGGAAGAAATTTATAAGATGGACAAGGTCGGGTGACATCGCTAACTAAGATTGTGGCACTTTTCTTCCCTCTAACAGCATCGCCAAGACTTGGTGAAGCCACAGGGTTTGTGAGGGCATGAGAAATGATTTCTTTTTCTTCGGGTTTTTTCCTTGGAGGAGTTGACCCTACAATTTCAATTATATTTTTTTCAGGAATTTCAATTTCTATTTTCTCTTTGCTATAGGCAAGCTCAATTTTCATCCCTTGAATCTCGTCGCCGCTTTCTTTAAGGCTCTCACTACAGGAAGCTCTTCCCCTGAGAGGAATCTGACCATGGCTCCTCCTCCAGTACAGACATAGGAGAATTTATCGAGAAGGTTATATTTATTAGCAACAGCTATGCTATCTCCTCCCCCAATCACAGAAAATTTCTTTGCCCTTGCGATGTGATTCCAGATTTCCTTTGTTCCCAATTCAGTCTCTGGTTTTTCAAATACTCCTGGAGGTCCATTTAAGAAAATCGTCCTAGCTCTTGATATTTCATCCTTATAAGTGGAAATGGTCTTTCTCCCGATATCTTCAATAAGATGGTTTATGGGTAAATGGCGGGCATCTATTTCTTTTCTTGTTTCCACAATGAAAGCGTAATCTTGAGGCAGGATAATTTTTTCAGAATGCTTTTCCCAGATTTCTTTTGCCTTTCCAATATAAGAATCGAGTTTCCTGGAAAACAAAAGGTCTAAGGAAGGTTTACCTATATCAATTTCAGAAGCAACCATGAAGATTTGTGCCACCAAACCAGAGCATAGGATTTTATCCGCAATTTTATTACTCAACACAGTGGGCATCATGATAAAAGTATCTTCTACCTTTGCTCCCCCAAGAACAAAAATACATGGCCTTTCGGGAGAGGTCATGATTTTTGTAAGGACTTCATATTCTTTTTCGAAAAGCCTGCCCATGGCCGAAGGAAGGAGTTCTTCGAAAGCAACCAGCGTGGGCTGGTCTCTATGAGCGGCTGCAAAAGCATCGCAGACATAAATATCGGCTAGTGGCGCAAGTTTTTTTACTACCTGAGTTTTAGCCTGTTCTTCGGGAGAGAGCTTAAGCTTTGTCTCAAATAGAGTCAATTCTTCGGCCATAAATCTAACGTTCTCAAGAAGAATTATCTCCCCATCCTTGAGGTTTTTTATTGCTTCTCTTGCGTAGGGACCGCAGACATCTTCAATGAACTTTACTTCTTTCCCTAATAATTTTGTAATTTCTTTAGCATGAAGTTCAGTAGAGATAAAATTGTGATATTCAAGGTCCCCACCTTGATGTGTGAGGAGAACGAGCCTTGCTCCTTTTTCGGTTAGCTCCTTAATGGTTGGGATTGCAGCTTTTATCCTGCTTATATCTTTGAGATGGCCTGACTTGGCATCAAAGGGAGAGTTTAGGTCAAGTCTACACAGAACTATTTTAGACCGAAAATCAAAATCATCTAAGGTATGAATTCCGTATTTCATTAAATTTTCTCTTTCTCATTTTATTCAAGACCTAAATATCTGTTGGTAAGAGAAACTGCTTCTCTCCAGTCTTTCTGCATGACAAGAGAGGCTCTTACCCCATCTATCGTTTCTGGAGTCACTACAGCTTCTTGAGGGACATTTATGGTGAAGAATAAGTTATTTCCGCTCAAGGCCACAGTTTCTTTGAACACAGCGATCTCATACATATCGGCTCTTTTGTTTCCCTTCTCTCTAGCGTAACGGAAGAGAGCAGTGTTTGAATTGAAACCTTTTTCTATTTCAACTACTTTAATTCTAGGATGTTGTGCGAAGAGAGAAAGAGCGTTCTCCACAGAAATTCTTTTTTTGGGGGTTATTAAAATCGTTATGATATGACCATGAGTGGTGGGAACGTGAATTAAGGCTCCTGTTGCTTCTACATGAGGCATAATGAGCATTAGATCTTTCGCTTGGTGATTAGGGACTTTTTCCACTAAAGCAGTATCTACTAATCCCCTGTGAGTATCTCCCGGGTCAGCTGACCTTCTGATGATAGTAATTACCACTCTTTCTACACCAACCGCTTTGTCGATACAATCAACGGCTCTGATGAAACCCGTGGTATTACAAGAAGTAAGTTTGAGATAGTCTTTTCCTAATCCTTTTTCATAATTGGCGTAGCCATGGAAAAAAACATCCGCAACTTCATTCTTCTCTCCTCCCTGGAAAATTGCCTTTACTTTGTGTTCCTTATAAATTTCTTTATTTTTCATTCCTACTCCAGCAGGGGTTGCGTCGAGGATTATATCTACTTTTGCAAGAAGGTCTGATAAGTTACCTGTGATGGGAATATTTTCTTCTTCAAAGGCTGACCTATTTTTATCATCTGCTACAAAGAAAGGATATTCCATTCCACTGTCCCTAAGGGCTCTTATAGATAGAGTAGGAAAGATATCGGAAATTCCTACGAGTTCCATATCTTCTTGTCTTGCCACACCGTCTGCCAGCCTCTGGCCAATTACACCATATCCCACAACACCAACCTTAGCTTTTTTCATGAACATCCACCTCCTTTAAATTCATTCTTAATTTAATATTCTTATTTCGCTGTTGTCAATATATTATAAAAAAATAAATAATTATTTCTTGACAATTTTAATAAATATATCCTAAAATCAAACAGTATTAAAAATTGAAATAGTTATTTTTTCCTAATAATTATTTAGTCAAATATGAATTAATGAGAAATTGGAGTTGAATATAAATTCAAGCAAGGGGACCTAAATAAGTGAGCATGACTTCTTTAAAAATAATAAAGAGGTCCGAATGAAAAAATCATTGTTTATAATTCTCTTAGCTCTCTTTTATTTGGGAAAAATCGGAGCGTTTTCATGTACAATTTTTAATGCTTCCAGGAATGGGTTGGTTCTTGTGGGAAATAATGAGGACTTAAATTCGACTGACTCTGTAATCTGGTTTTATCCTCCTGTTAATGGAAAATATGGATACTGCTATGTAGGTTTTCATTCTTATGGCATTCAAGGAGGAATGAACGATCAAGGTTTGTTCTTCGATTATAATGCACTTAAATTCTCTAAGATGGAGTCGAGCCCAGGAAAGTTGAGTATTAAAAGTTGGAGGTGGTTCATAGATAAAATCATGGCAGAATGCTCTAGCGTAGAAGATTTAATCAATCTTCTTAATCAATATAATTTAGGATGGTGGGGCTCAAATCAGGTGATGTTTGTAGATGCAAAAGGCGAATCAGCAGTCATTGGAGCCGATAAGACGGGCAAATTGTCAATTGTCAGAAAGGAAGGCGAATATCAAGTTTCTACGAATTTCAGTCTTGCCAATCCTGAATTCGGGGCAATTTCTTATCCCTGTTATCGATATGAAATAGCTAATGAAATGCTGAAAAATATGAAAGAGCTGACAGTCGATTACTTTAGGAAAATTCTCGCTGCAGTTCATCAGGAAGGCGCAAATCCCACAGTTTATTCAAATATTTGCGACCTCACTCATAAGGAGATCTATCTTTACAATTTTCACAATTTTGAGGAAGTAGCAAAATTTAATCTTGAGGAAGAGTTTAGAAAGGGCGAACATTCTTATGAAATTTCATCCTTATTTCCTCGGAAGACTCACGCTCAGAAAAGCTTCGAAGAGGTTCAAGAAAAAAAGCTTTCCCATATACTCCTTAAAACTATTCTAGAGGAGGGGATTGAGGCTGCGATTGAGAAATATAATCAATCTAAAGCTGAAGCATCTTTTATGGCCAGTGAATTGGAAAACCTGATTTTTTCCTTAAGTCTTAAAGGAAGAATAAGAGAAACTATAGAAATATCCAAGTTGTACACGCAAGAATTTCCGAATTCTTTAAGCGGGCATAAAAGGCTCGGAGATATCTACCTCAAACTTGGAAATGAACAGAAAGCAATTGAGAGCTACAGAAGGGTCTTAGAACTTGATCCAGAAAATGGTGAAGTAAAGGAAATTTTAAAACACTTAAGACATAAAAATATTTTCTAAATAACGAAATAAAATAATAAAAAAAATTATATATTTAAACTTGACAAAAAAAATATTTAATACAATAAATTAATAAAATTAATAATAAGAAGTGAAAGGAGGTGAAAAAAAGGGGAAAATTCAGAAAAAGATTTCTATCTTGAAGAAACAAAGAGAAGGAGGTAAGCAATGTCAAAATTAAAATCAATCCAATTTTTAATCTTTCTCGGTTTGATTTTCACTCTTTCCACGTTCGTTTTTTCGCAAAGACAGACAGGTTCTATGACAGGAGTAGTGACAGATGAAGAAGGAACACCCCTCCCTGGAGCCGAAGTTACAGTGGAGTCTCCATCATTGATGGGAACTCAATCATTTATTACTAGGGCTGATGGTAGCTTTCGTTTTCCAGCCCTTCCTCCTGGAAGGTATACAGTAAGGATTAAACTCTCCGGATTTCAGCCATTAGAAAGGAGAGATGTCATTGTTAGTGTAGGAGCGAATGTTCATTTGAATTTCGAGATTAAACCAGCCACTGAAGAAGTTGAACTCGTAGTCACCGCACCATCTCCAGCAATCGACGTAAAATCATCAAAACTCACTAGCGTTTATTCATCAGAATTCATGACTAACATTCCAGTAGGAAGGGATGTTTTTGGAGTAATCCAGACTGCTCCAAGCGTAATAGGTAGTGTATCGGCAATGGTTTCTGTTCATGGTTCCGTTCTTATGCAGAGCAGATATGTTCTTGATGGAGTAGATATAACTGACCCTCTTCGAGGATACAGGTCAACCTGGTTGACTTATGATGCTGTGGAAGAAGTGGAAATGGTACTTGGAGGACAGAGTGCAGAAAATGCAAAATCAAGTGCAGGTTTTATAAATGTAGTCACCAAAAGCGGAGGGAATACTTTATCTGGGGGGCTTACTACGGTATATACCTCAGAAAGTTTATTCCAATCCACATTTTCTAAAGAAACTCTTAAAGCGCTGGGGCTGGGGGTTCCTGTTTTTGATAAGTATAATTACGATTTCTCTGTTACTTTAGGTGGGCCAGTTATAAAAGATCGGTTATGGTTCTTTCTTAACCCAAGATATAATACTTGGGAGAGGCAAGCTAATTTTATCCCTTTCACGGCAGGAAGTGGAGAATATTTTGGACCTTTCACAAATAAGCGCAGAAACTGGCTCGGCTTTGCAAAGTTAACAGCTCAAGTTAGCGATCATCTTAAATTAATGACCATGTTTCATTATTATTCGGGAAAAGAAAAGCCTTATTCCTGGTGGAATGCTCCTCGGAGAGCTCCAACATATACTCAACAGCTTGACTATAGACCATGGACTTTGAGCAATGTGATAAGTTATATCATTGATCAGAATACATTTTCTGACCTTAGGATCGGCTACGTTAAGATTGACCAAGTTAGTCTTGACTTATATGAACTTGGAGAGCGTCCCTTAGAGATGTATGCCTACGACGCATACTATGACACTGAGTGGGGTCTTATTCCCTGGAATGAAGATTACGGAAGGAAAAAGTTCGATATCGACTGGAGCATAACCAGGTTTCTTGACAATTTCTTAGGGGCAAATCATGAAGTGAAGCTTGGTGCAGGGTATACTTGGTGGTGGACAAGAACCTCTTATTATAGTGCAGCAAATTATTTTACCTACTGGTACAAAGGAACTCCCTGGGCACTTCATCACGTCGTCCCCTATATGGGTTATGTTTATATAGAAAATTGTAATGAGCAAAGAGATTCTATCGGACCTCAGCTCGCTGAAGCAAAAAGAATTGGGCTATTTTTCCAAGATGTTGTAAGTATTGGAGATCGGATAACCTTAAATCTAGGAGTACGCTATGACAGAGTTGCCCTCTCTAGACCGAAGGAAGTAAGACCAGGATGGTTCGATGAGTATGGCAATGGCCTTGCCAATATCTTAGCCCCGGACCTTTTCCCACTCGAAGACCTCGAAGCTCCAGAAATTAAAAATGCTATGATCTGGGCTAAGCTGCAGCCCCGAATTGGGTTTACTTTCGATCCTTTTGGTGATGGAAAAACAGCCTTGAGAGCTCACTGGGCACGTATGACTGATGATATTGTGGGTGATATGACTGCAGGTCTTCACCCCTTTGATCCTTGGGAGAATGGCTTGTTTGCCTACTGGTGGGATAACAATAGAAATGGTCGTTTCGATTTACCACCTATCGATTTCTATTATGTAGCAGAAAGGTCAGCAGGATTTGTCACCGACCCTGATGAACTTTCAAAAGTTCTTGATCCTAACATGACTGCTCCTTATGTAGATGAAATTACTGTCGGAGTTCAAAGAGAGTTAGCAAGAGATGTGAGCTTTGGAGTGAGCTATGTTTACAGGGAAAATAAGAATATTGCCGATACCCTGGATACTAACAATCCACTGGATAGTCCTAATTGGCTTCCTTATGAAGTTACAGACCCTGGCCCTGATGCAAAGTTAGGAACGGGAGATGACTCAAAGATCACGGTTTATGGGATGAATGCAAATGCACCCTACACGCAAAGATTGAGAACTAATATTGATTTTGTCAAAAGGAAATATCAAGGCGTAGAATTGACACTAAATAAGAGGATGTCCAATGGCTGGCAATTCTCTGGTAACATAACATATTCCAAAACCTACGGGAATCTTGGTGGCTCATGGGGAATCTGGCGGGGAGATCGCGGAGGTTTTCTGGATAAGAATGATCTTGTTAATCGCTGGGGAAGAACAGATTTTGATAGACCGTTAATGATTAAACTTATGGGTACGGTAGTCCTTCCCTTGGATTTCGTCTTAAGCGGGTATTTCAGGCATATAGACGGTGCTCCCACCAACAGAACTCTTACTGTTTATTTGCCTTCTACAATAAACGGTGTGCCAAATCGAAATGCGACTGCGGTGGTGAGAGCTGAACCACCGGGAACACTAAGAGGTCCCTCTGAGGATATTTTGGATATGCGGTTAGAAAAGGTCTTTAACTTACCCTTTAAAGGGAAATTAGGTGTGTATGTGGATGCTTTCAATATCCTTGGATTTAAGAGATTATTTGTCAACCTCAACAATGGTGGGTATATCTTTCGGGATGGGAGCTTTTCTGTATATCCTACTTATGGGAAAATAAACAGCGCTGAAGGAGTTCGATCGTTCCTGTTCACTGTAAGATACACCTTCTAGAGCGGTTGTATTCTTAAGGGGGGATTTATTCCCCCCTCTCTTTCTTCCTAAAAAATTTCCATTTAATTTCAGCTTAATAAAAATTACGAGAGGAGATTTATTCAGATTAATGATAAAAAATTAAACAGAATTTTCTGTTTTAATGCTTTTTATTTATATTTATGGTTTTGCTGATGCATGATTGATGATAAATCAAAGAGATGAACAAAAGATATAAGAAACATAAGGTTAAAGAGAGTATTTTCCTATCATCAAGGCGCTTGAATATTTTAGTGATATTTTTTCTCGCTCTAATAGTGCGGGGAATTTATTTATATGAGAGTAGTGACAATCCAACATTTAAGATTCCGATAGTAGATTCCCAGACCTATGATGGGCTAGCGAGGGCACTTGCCTCAGGAAAACCAATGACGAGTGACTTCTTTTGGCAATCTATTTTTTATCCTTTATTTTTAGCTTTACTCTATAAATTGAGTAATTTTTCGATTCTTTTTGTGAAAGTTTTTCAAGTCTTCTTAGGAACCATATCGGTTGTCTTGGTTTATAGATTGGGAGAGAGGATTTTTGATAACGCGATAGCTTTATTGGCAGCTTTAATCATGGCTGTATATATGCCGATGATTTTTTTTGAGACAGAACTCTTGTCTGTCGGATGGGCCACATTTTGGATTTTAATCATGATGTTAACTCTATTAAAAATAAAAGAAAAAATGAGGATGAGGGATGTTTTCTTTTTCGGAATAAGCGGAGCACTGGGCACCCTGACCAGGCCTGAGATATTGCCTTTTTTTGGAGCATCAGGGATATGGCTCATTTTTACCTGGTTTAGAGAAAAATTAAATAAGGCAAGGCTAATTAAGGAGATATTTAGCCTTTCTTTTGGGTTTTTGTTAGGTATAAGTCCAGCATTAATTTTGAGTCATCAGGTAATGAATAGGGTTAGAGTGTTACCTTTTTCAGGGGGAATAAATTTTTACATTGGAAATAACCCAAATTACAAAGAGACCATAACTATTCGGCCAGGTTTAGGATGGAGAGAACTTACCGCCACTCCTACTCGATACGGGATATTTGATGCTGCAGGGATGGAAAAGTTTTTCCAGAGAAAGACGATAGATTACTTACTCAGCGAGCCTTTGAGTTTTTTGAAAGGCCTTATGTATAAGAGTGCGCAATTCCTGAATTCGCGGGAGATACCCCGAAACATTAACATTTATGTATTCAGGAAGTGGTCCTGGTTATTAACTATTTTTCTGTGGAAGATGGGGAAATTTGGTTTTCCGTTTGGTTTGATATTACCATTAGCATTTTTAGGGATAGGATTTTACTGGAAAAAGATACCCAGCCCTTTATGGCTTTCTTTAACGCTTTACCCTGCATCTGTGATTGCAGTTTTCGTTTCCAGCAGGTATCGCATGCCAATTGTGCCGCTTTTT
The DNA here is from genome assembly GCA_964429695.1 of uncultured Eubacteriales bacterium. Lineage (GTDB taxonomy): Bacteria > Acidobacteriota > Aminicenantia > Aminicenantales > Aminicenantaceae > CAYSCS01. The sequence continues at coordinate 14,400 of CAYSCS010000053.1, read as the reverse complement.
ATTATCTTGGGTTCTGCAGGAGTGAAAAAAATCTGGAGTTTTCTGAAAGAAAAAGAGGTGAAGAAGTTAGCAATAGCGAGTGTAACTATGGGTTGTTTGTTTTTAATCTGTACTATTCCAGGTCCATTCTTAGAGGAGAAGATTAATTATGAGGCTGAGTTGTATTATGGGCTAGGCACTACGTTTGACGAGTGGGGAAGGGTTGAAGAGGCGAAGTTAGCGTATCTTAAAGCCATTGAGTTGAGAGAAGATTATGCAGAAGCTCACTATAATCTAGCCAATATACTCAAATTCCAGGGATTTCTCGAGGAGGCAATCACTCACTACCATAAGTCCCTTCAAATTAAACCTTCCTCTGTTGAAATACGCACCAATTTCGGTGCTGCACTTAAGGAGAAAGGTAGAGTTGATGAAGCTATTAAACAATGGAAAAAAGTTCTTGAGCAAGAAGAGACAAACCCTTATGCCCATTTTAATCTTGGTCTATCTTTGGCAGAACAAAAAAGGCACGAAGAAGCGAAAGAGCATCTTCAAAAGGTGATTCAAATAAGACCAGATTGGGTTGAGGGTTATATTAATTTAGCTTTGATTTTATTTAAGATGGGCGACGTTGATGAATCTATTTTTTATTTTAGAGCGGCTTTAAATCTGGAACCTGATAATCCTGAAGTTCATAACAATCTTGGCATAGCCCTGGCCAATAAGGGACAAATTGGAGAGGCAACGATGCATTTTTATGAGGCTACAGAAATTAAGCCTGATTACACAGAGGCTTATTATAACCTTGGTTATGCCCTTGAATTACAGGGAAAACAAGAAGAAGCAAAAGAAAAATACCGTCGCGTTCTCCAGATCAACCCAAACCATGAAGAGAGTTTGAGGCGTCTAAAAAATTTATCGAGAGATTGGCAGTAAGGGGACTTTTTCCTTGAAAAGGATAAAATTAAATTTTAAACTTTTAAACTCTGTATAAATTGAAGATGTAGAGTTAAATGAATAAGAAACAAAATCAAGGATTAGACTAACAAAAGTTTTGACCATAAAAAATTCCCCTTTTGGGAATCTTGATTAAAATAATTTTATAAAAGAGGAAGTCAATGCAAAAGTTTTTTAGGTCATTAGTTGTTATTCTCTTTCTGACATACAACCAGAGTGTTTCTCCATTCTGCAAAACAGAAGATTTTTTAGGCAAAGGTAAATACTCAGGAGAGTACTGGCCCACAAAAGAATGGAGGATATGCCAGCCTGAAGAAGTTGGCATTAGATCAGATAGATTGCTAGAGGTCTTTAAATATGCAGCTAACCCTAGGATCAATACCCAGGGATTGGTAATCATCAGAAAAGGTTATATTGTGGGCGAAGCCTATTTTGGAGATTTTACTAGGGATTCGAGGCATGAGAGTTTTTCAATAGCCAAGAGTTTCACGAGTGCCCTCATAGGTATTGCCATTGAAAAGGGTTTTTTAAAGGGTGTGGAAGAAAAGGTTTCAAAGTTTTATCCCGAATGGCAGAAGCCTGAAACTCAAGAAGCAAAAAAGAGGGTTACTATCAGACATTTGTTGACTATGACCTCGGGGCTAGAATGGAATGAAGAAGATTATTATAAGGATAGAAGTCAGAATGATGTCTACAAGATGATAGAATCCTCTGAGGATTATCTTCAATATGTATTAGAAAAACCTGTAACTTATGAGCCTGGTTCACGCTGGTACTATTCTAGTGGAGATTCAATGTTACTTTCAGGAGTTATCGAAAAAAGCACAAAAATGGATGTTTTCGAATTTGCCTCAAGATATTTATTCAAACCTCTTGGGCTTGAGAACATAATCTGGCTTAAAGACCCAGCCAATCACACTATTACTGCTTGGGGAATTCAAGCTACGTTAAGAGAATTTGCTAAGTTTGGATACTTGTACTTAAAGAAAGGAAAATGGCAAAACAAACAAATAATCCCAGAAAAATGGATTGAAGAATCTCTATCCCCTGTTTCTGAGAAAATAAACCATTATGGTTATCAATGGTGGCTTCTTCCTGCTCTAAAAGGATATGAAAATTCAAACATTCCTCGGGGAACATTCTTGGCTTGGGGAATCTACACTCAACAAATTTTCGTCATTCCTGAAAAAGATTTGGTGATTGTAAGGCTGGGAAATGACGCCGACCCTTATAATGATGAGTGGATTGAAGTTGAGTTTTTGACCTTTGTTTTAGATTCTTTAGTAGATTAAGTGAGATGAGGCAAGGAAATTCAGACATTTTCTTTCATGCTCATAAAGCTCTCATAAAAATAGATTCATGCCTTGATTATATAAAATTTAAGATTAAGTTCTGACGGAATATAATAATCTAAATAAACTTAGCAAATATGGTTTTAAAAAGTACTAGATAAATTCCTTAGCTTATTTTAGAATTGAGGTTAATCATAGCCAAAAGTACCCTAAAGTCTCTTTGAGCCAGGGGAAGAAAAAATCTCTTTTCTTAAAGCTGATTTTCTTAAAGAGAGTTTATGATTGCTCATTCCTTTAGTTTAAATTGTGTATAGAAGCTTATTTTCGCCTTAAATTTTAGCTTATTGAGTGAGTTTTTAATTTTTAATAATTAAACTTAGGGACTTTCCTTTAGGGTTAAAGCTCTGAAGATTATCAATAATACTGGCTAAATTAAAGATTTTGCTTCCTCAAAGAGGCGGGTTGCTAAGTCTGTTAAAAATCCTCTTTTTTCGCCCAGATTAGTGTTTGTTAAGATGATTGTACCTATTCTTTTTTGAGGTTGAAAAAAGAATAAGTTGTTGATACCCGGGTCACTTCCTAAATGACCCCAGACCGTCTCCCCGTCTGTTAACGTATGTTCTTGCCAGCAGAGTCCACAGTTTAGATTACGTTTTTTTAACATCATTTCTATAGTCTCTTCTTTCAGGATTCTTTTTCCTTTATACCAGCCTTTATTAATATAGCATTCTAAATATCGACTGAGTTGGTTAACGCTGGAGCGTAAAAAGCCGTCAGGGAAGTTTGGATGATTATAAAAGCAATTAGGAATATGTCCATCTGGCATATCTACTTTTTCCCAAGTTGGTCCTTCCTCCCTGATCACTCCCAATGGTTTTCCTCCCCAGGAAGGGCCTCTAGGCCTTCCCTTTTCTACCCAGGTATAAGGAATGGCATGGGTAGAAATATCAATATTTTTTATATACCAGGAGGTATTATTCATTTCCAGGGGTTTAAATATGTTCATCTGGCAATACTCTTCAAAGTCCATCTTTGAAATATTCTCTACGATGAGGGCAAGTAGCCCAAAAGCAACATTACAGTAACTGTCGCTTAAAGGCATGCTTGTTCCTGGTTTCCACTCATGAAAATTTTCCTCTGGATTATAGTATGCTTTTCCTGGAGTAAAATAGGCGCTGTGCCATTCCTTTAGAGTTTCTTTTGGATCCCCGCAAGCATATGCCCTACCATAAATTGAGCCATCAGCAAGGGAGGAAGTATGAGTAAGTAAGTGTTCGATAGTAATTTTTTCCTCTGGATATTTTGGATTTCTTACCTTAAATGGTAGATAACGATTAATATCTTCATCGAGGCCAAATCCTCCTTTTTCCCAGAGTTGCATCAAGGCAGTAGTGACAAAAGTTTTTGAGATAGAACCTATGTTTTCTATATGGTTAGAGCTCATTTTCGTTCTTTCTTCAAGATTTGCATATCCATAGCTATTTGACCAAGCAATTCTATTTTCTATAAAGAGACAGGCCGAAAGTCCTAGTATACGAACGCTATTCATTCTCTCCTGAATGTAGTCATCAAGACTTGACTCCTTCTCCTCGAATTTTAAAAAAAGACTGGAGGTAATCATGCCTGATAATTTAAGAAATTGCCTTCTACTTAAATAATTTCTTTTAATCATTTATCTTCCTCCTTTAGACTCAAAAAGAATTTTTGTCTATATTAGCATAAAAATAAAAACAAAAAAATTTAAATTTTAATTCTTGACAATTTGAAAAAAACATATAATCTTAATATAAGATTAAATAAAATGCTAATTTATTTTTTATATTTTCATAACTTCCATAAGAGAAAAAGGCAGTACTTAAGATTAATTTGAGAATTAATCCATGAATGAAATAATGAAATAATGAAATAAGGAGGGTTAAATGAAAAAAATAATTTCATTAAGCTTTACTTTGTTAACCATTTTCATCTCCACAGCACTTCTCTTTTCTCAGGAAACAGGTGAAATAGGAGGGAAGGTGCTTGATGAGGAGGGGGCTCCTCTTCCTGGAGTTTCAATTACTGCAGAAAGCCCCAAGCTTCAAGGACAAAGAAATGCAATCAGTGGAATTGATGGTTCATTTAGGTTCCCTTTATTGCCTATAGGGAAGTACTCCCTTACTTTTACGCTACAAGGCTTTACCAAAGTTATACAGGAAAATGTTGAAGTAAAATTGGGGATGGTGACGAGTGTTAATGTAATCATGAAAGTAGCCACAATTGAAGAGCAAGTTACAGTAGTTGCAGAGGCAGCACTGATAGATAAAACAAAAGCTGATACAAGTTTTCATGTTGGCGAGAGGGAACTCGCTAGTGCACCTATCCAAGGAAGGACAATTCAAGAAATTGTAAATTACACTCCCGGTGTGACTTCGGTGAGGACCGACACCACGAGAGGAATTGGAGGAGGAGGAACGACCTATGGAGGCCCAAGCTTCAGGGGAGAAGGAGAAACTTCAAACAATTGGTTTGTTGATGGTCTTTCTAAGAGAGGAACGTGGGAGCATGAGAGCGGCGTAAGAGTAAATTATGATGCTTGGGAAGAGGTCCAAGTTATTTCAGACCCATTCTCTCCCGAATTAGGTCAAACTTATGGAGGCATTATAAACATAGTCACCAAAACAGGCGGAAATGAGTTTCATGGCGAGTTGGGGGCTTTAATATTAGATAATAACCTAAGGGCAGCAAGAAAAAAGCAGCTTGCTTATGCGGTTGAACCAGAGACATCGACTTATGATTATTTTGGCAACATAGGTGGACCCATAATTAGGGATAGGTTATGGTTTTTCATATCTGATAATTTTTGGCGAACTGCAGATGATGGACAGGAGGCATCCATTGGCTGGCTGAATATTCCCGCAGGAAAAAGAAGAATTAACACAAATAATCTGTTGAGCAAGCTAACCCTCACCATAGCTCAGAGTCATACGCTTTCTTTGAGTGGGACATATGACAAATTTTTGAGTCAGTCAGGCGGGATAGGCCTTCCCGAGATGTATACAAAGCGTGATTATACGGATTATGCATATCGTTTGAATTATAAAGGGATCTTTGGCCCTAACACCCTTTTTGAAATAGTTGTGGGGAAATCAAGCAGAAACTGGACTATAGAACCTTTAAGTGGGATTACGAATAAGCCTGCCTTCTATTTTATGGATATTGGCCAGTATACCAATAGTCCTGTTGCTGTATATGATATTACAGATAAGAGAACAGATTTTACGAGCAGATTTACCCAATATCTGAATACTGAAAAATTTGGTAACCATGAAATAGGAATTGGATTTCTCTATTATTATTTATACAGGGAAGACATAATTGATGTCTGTGGTGAGGATTGGGACCCATGGCCTAATAATGGCTTTGATGCAGGAATAAGATTTCACTTTCGCTCACCTGGAATTCCTTATCTTGCTCGAGAGGATGCGATACAAAACTTCCATAACAAATCAGACGGATTTGGGGTTTATCTAAAAGACACTATCTCGATCGGTCGGTTTACAGTAATGCTTGGCTTCAGGTCTGAAACTGAAAAACTTTATAATGATGTCGACGAAGTAGTCATTGATTGGGGACTTAAAGATTTCTTTTCGCCTCGATTCTCTCTTGCTTGGGACATTACTGGTGATAGTGTAAATGTTTTTAAGATAGGAGTTGGACAATTCGCTGATACGGTTCTTTTTGACTTCTTGGGTTATATCAATAAAGAAGGCGGATGGAGAGCGAGGTTTTATCGCTGGATTGGTCCGACTCCCATGGAATCTGAAGAACAGTTAAAAGATGCTTCGAACTGGAGATTCTATTATCAGCAGGGTCCAACTGGAGAACCAGCTATGATTGTCCATGAAGATGCAGTTCCTGATAAGATGATAAGGGTCGTAGTGGAGTATGATCGCCGTTTGGGAGCAAATTGGGTATTTAAAATAAGAGGTGTATATAGCAATCGACGCAATATGTTAGAAGACCTCTCCTATTTTACCTATGATGATGAATTTTGGCGATTGGAAAACTGGGATCAGAAGAGGAGGAACTATAAGGGGATAGAACTGGAATTAAATGGAAGAATATCTGAGAGGTTTTATCTTAATAGCTCCTATGTTTGGTCACAAGCAAAAGGAACCACTCCAGGAGCCTTTGAAAGAGAGGGTAACTGGTCTGGAATCTGGGCTTATAACACAACCGGTGTCTTTGGGGACCATTATTCAGGACCATCTGATTCGCCATTAGCTTGGCTGAAAAATATTGGGGTAGGCTTAGGCGGAAAAGACTACGGAGATGAAGGTTTCTATGGATTTCTTCCCTATAGCTGTGACCATGTCGTTAAAATTCTTGCTACCTATCTTGCTCCGTATGGGATTAATATAACAGGTAGTTTTGAGTGGTACTCCGGTTATCATTGGTCGATAAAAGGGATTCAGCCTGATTACGGACAATATTGGGCTTTCCCTCACGGAAGGGGAACTGAAACTACACCAGCCCATTCTTATGTTGATTTTTCCCTTCAAAAGGATTTTTCTCTTCTAAGCGGCGTAGTTCTCGGTTTAAGAATAAATGTCACAAACCTATTTAACTCTCAAAAGCCAATTTCCTATATGGATGGAGAGGGGTCTCCACTTTTTGGCGAAATTTATGGAAGGCAGTTCCCAAGATGGGTCCAGATTCAAGCTCTTCTCAGATTCTAAAAGAATAAACCTTTTAGAGGTTTATTTTTTGCTAAAGGAGATTAAATATGGAAGCAAGATATCAGGGAAGATTGTAAGGAGAAGGAGGAAAGTATTTCTTGTTAAATTTAAAATCGCATGCATAACTTAAGTTCCTTGACTAAGCGATGGGAAACAAAAACCCTTCAAAAATCTTCTATCTAAATTATGTTTCTTCAAGATTGAGAGAAAGGCTGATTTACCTTTCTAATCCATTAAATTTCTGTAAGGATAGAGTTGAGGCATATTGTTTCTTATATTCAGAGAAGAATTGAAAGTTAATGAAAATTACTGTGGGTGACAATGAAGTACTTCAGTGATTTTTCTCCCAGGTTGAGTTATATTATGAATTCTATTGAGAAGTAATTTTTAACTTGGCTTTCAGATTGAGAGGAGGATCAAAGTTTTTAAATTCAATTTTTACCTTCGTTTCTCATGAAGAAAGCGAGCTACAATAAAATTTTAATTTATTTAGGCTCAAAGGAGGAGGTAAGTATGAGAAGAAGAAATCATTATTTTTTGATGAAAAAATTTCTTTTTCTAACAGGGATAGTGCTAATAATTTTTCTTTCTCAATGCAAAAAACAGAACCTAGAGTTCGAAAAGGCTCTCTTACCTGATCTAGTATTGGTAAACGGAAAGATAATTACAATGGACCCCAATGATTCTATTGCAGAAGCAGTGGCCATTAAAGATGGTAAGATTGTGGCAGTTGGTTCAAATAAGCTCATAAAAAAAATGGTCGGAAGATATACTCAAATTATTGACCTCGAAGGAATGACCGCGACGCCAGGACTAATTGACGCCCACTGTCACTTTGCCATAGGTGGAATAGGGTTGCTTTATATCTTAGACCTTAGTTACCCCCAAGTGAGGAAGATAGAAGATATTGTCTTAAAGGTAAAAGCAAAAGTTGAAACACTAAACCCTGGAGAGTGGGTCTACGGGAGAGGTTGGGATGAAGGGAAACTTGAAGAATTGAGATACATATATGCATCTGACCTTGACCCAGTCTCAGAGAAGAACCCGGTGTGGTTGATGCACACCATGGGTCATTATGGGACTGCAAATACCTATGCCCTGAAAATGGCTAATATCACTAAGAATACACCCGACCCTCCTGGAGGGACCATCGATAGATATCCTGATGGAACACCAACTGGAGTTCTCAAGGAATCGGCGATGAATCTAGTGATGAAGTTCATTCCAGAAATAACAGATGAACAGACTCAAAAGGGAATCATAGAACTTGTGAGAGGTTTTAATAGCGAAGGAATGACTGCAGCTAAAGACCCGGGCATAGATTTTAAAACTTGGAATGCCTATCAAAATGTTCTTGCTCAAGGGAAATTAAATGTTAGAATTTTTGCTCTTTGGATTGGGGGGAGAACAGTTGAAGATGCGGAAAGGGTCATTAAACACATAGAGCCATTTTCCAAGCCCTATGTATCTACCGGAGATGACAGGCTCATCTCAGGAGGAGTAAAGCTGTATCTCGATGGAAGTGGTGGGGCTCGGACTGGTTGGTTATATGAAGAATGGAACAAAAATTACACAGAAATTGATAAAGGTAATTACGGATATCCTGTAATCGAACCTGAGACATTCTGTAAGATGGTTAAGATGTACCATGATGTTGGGCTTCATCTTGGAATCCATGCCATAGGTGATAGGGCGATAGATTGGGTTCTCAACTGCTATGCGCTTTCTCTTAAAGAAAAGCCTCAGTATGGATTACGCCACAGTATAATCCATTGTAATATCCCCACGGACAAGGCTTTAGAAATGATGGCAGAAATGCAAAGAAATTATGATGCAGCTTATCCTGAAGCAGAGGCAGTGCATATGTGGTGGATAGGGGATACCTATGCAGGTAATTTTGGACCTGAGAGATGCTTGAGAATGAAGCCCTATAATACTTTCCTTAAGAAGGGAATAAAATGGGCAGCGACCTCTGATTTCTTTGTTGTCCCCTTTCCTGCAAGATATGGAATTTGGGCTCAAATTGCAAGAGAAACACTTTTAGGGATTTATGGGAAGAATCCTTTTGGAAAAGAAGAATCTATCGATGTCCACAATGCTCTTCGTGCTTATACCATCTGGAGTGCACACCAGCTCTTCCTAGAAGATAAGATTGGATCTCTTGAGGTTGGCAAATATGCTGATATTGCTATCTGGGATAAAGACCTTTATTCAATTCCCGTTGATGAAATTAAAGAGTTGAAGTGTCAGATGACTCTCCTTGAGGGGAAGGTAGTTTATAAATCTGAAGAGACTAAGCTTAGGATATCAAGCGAAAAATGATTGATTTCATCCAGATTAAAAAGGAGGAATAAAAAAATGAATGGTTCTGAAGAATTCAAGCTACGTTTAACTCATGCAGTTCCTCGCCTCTTAGATACAGTGATAGTTAGAGGCGAAGGCGCCTATGTATGGGATATTGAAGGCCGTCGTTATCTTGATTTTACTTGCGGAATAGGTGTAACAAACACTGGTCATAGTCACCCGCGTGTAGTTGAAGCAATTAGAAAACAAGCTGGCCTTATGATTCATTGTCAGCAAAACCTAGCCTATAATGAGCCTCTAGTTAGACTTATCCACGCCCTGGATAAAATAATCCCTCCTGAACTCGACATGTATTATTTCTCTAATAGCGGAGCAGAGGCAATAGAAGGAGCGATTAAATTGGCTCGACAAGCAACAGGGAGGACAAATTTCATCGTCTTTGAGAGAGGTTTTCATGGTCGGACAATAGGCACAATGTCTTTAACAGCCTCAAAAATTGTTTTCAGAAAAAGCTATCAACCCCTTATGGCTGGGGTTTTTGTTGCTCCATATGCCTATTGTTATCGATGTCCGAAAGCAGAGGCAAATCCTGATAAATTTGGGTTTGATAAAGATTGTACCTGGGAACTTGAAAAAATTGATTTTCTTTTTAAAAGTCAAACTGCCCCAGAAGAGACAGCGGCAATCATAGTTGAGCCAGTAGTCGGAGAAGGAGGCTACATTGTGCCGCCGAAAAGGTTCTTGAAAGGGTTGAGAGAAATATGCAACAAGCTCGGTATCCTTCTCGTAGTGGATGAAATTCAGACAGGGTTTGCTCGAACAGGACGAATGTTTGCCTTTGAACATTTTGATATCGTCCCTGATATTCTGGTGATGGCAAAAGGTCTTGCCTCAGGGATGCCTCTCAGTGCCATAGCCACAAGAAAGGATTATTTCAAGAACGCAGACCCTGGCTCGCATGGAGGCACATATGGAGGCAACCTTATTTCATGTGCAGCAGCAGAGGCAAGTATCCAGGTTTATCTTGAGGAGAGACTTGCGGAAAGAGCAGACCATCTAGGGAAGCTTCTTCTTGGAGGCCTTGAAAAAATAAAAAAGGAGTTCTCAATTATAGGCGACGTGCGCGGGTTAGGATTAATGGCAGGGGTAGAATTCGTAGGAGAAGATGGTCACACACCAAGTAAAGAAAAAGCAAAAGCAGTCCAAAGAGCATGCATTAAGAATGGGCTTCTTCTCCTCACCTGCGGAACAGATGATAATGTAATCCGATGGATACCTCCCTTGATCATAAATGAATCACAGCTTGAGGAAGGATTAAGTATTTTTGAGAAATCCCTGAGAGAAGTGAGCCAGAGTTGATTGTTTTTTAGGAAAGTTTGAATAAAATATTTTTAACTAAAAAAGAGGAAGGTTTTTAACTTTCGGAGAAGAAAAGGCTCTCTCAAAAGAAAGAGGAAGAAAATGAGGAAGAAGTGGACTTACCTAAACCACGAACGTAAGGTTTTAGCCAAGGCCATGTCTTTTAAGAATTATGTTGGGCTAGGGCTTGGGTCAATTATTGGCGTAGGATGGGTGGTTGTAGCAGGAGACTGGCTTGTTCGAGGTGGGCCACTCGGCGCTATTCTCGGCTTTGTTTTAGGTGGGATATTGCTGATGATGGTCGGGCTTTGCTATGCAGAGTTGACTCCCGCTATTCCCGTAGCAGGAGGAGAGGTGGCTTTTGCCTTCAAGGCTTTCGGATCAGGACTTTCTTTTCTTACAGGATGGTTTCTTTCTTTTGCTTACATTGCTCTCTGTCCTTTCGAAGCCGTGGCTCTGGGGTGGCTCATCGAATACATAATTCCTGAGTTTAAATCAAACTCCCTTTATACAGTAGGAAACTATCCCGTAAGCCTTGCTTCTCTAATTTCAGGAGTAATTTTAGGATTAATAATAATTATTATAAATTATTTTGGTGTAAAGAATTCCGCCCGTTTTCAGACGATTTCTACCTCCATCATTTTTATCTTTGCTGCTCTTTTCTCGTGCGTTGCTTTAATCAGAGGGGATTTTTCTAATATGGTTCCCCTTTTTGCCGGAGATGGTTCGGGAATAGCAGTAGTTAGTTCAATTGTCGCCATACTTGGAATTGTCCCTTTTTTTTATTCTGGTTTCGACACCATACCTCAGGGTGCAGAGGAAGCAGGTTTAAAGTTGAATCCCAAAAATTTGGGAAAAGCGGTAATTATTTCTATTTTGGTTGGTGCTATTTTCTATGCTCTTGTGATACTTGACCTTTCTATATGTTTACCCTGGCAGGAAAGCATCAAGTATGAAATGCCCACCGCAAATGTCTTTGAAGTGGCTTTTGGTTACAGGTGGGCTGCGAGATTGGTGCTTTTGGCAGCTTTTTTTGGACTTATTACTTCATTTAATGGATTTTTCATCGCTGCAACTCGAGTGGTTTTTGCTGCAGGTCGTGGTGGACTTCTACCAGCGTGGTTTAGTGAGGTGAATGAGAAGTATCAGACTCCAAAAAACGCTATCTTTTTTGTAGGTGCAATTGCTCTTGCAGGGCCGTTTATAGGAAGGTCAAGCCTGCTTCCGATTGTTAATGTGGCCTCATTTGCCTTCATTTGCGGATGGTTTATAACCTGTTTATCATGTATAAGGCTGAGGAAAATTTCTCCTGACCTTAAGCGTCCTTATCGGGTTAAACATAAGAGTATTCTCTATTTTGGAACCGGAATTTCAGCTTTGATCATTGTTTTGATGGTTTTTCCTGGTTCATCTGCTCAGTTAAAATGGCCTCTTGAATATTTTATCTTGACGGCTTGGATGTTGACCGGTTATATAGGTTATAAATGGCGAAAGACAAAGAAAGATATTAATGAAGAAGAGAGAGCCTATCTGATTCTTGGAGAATATAAATGAATCTAAGCAACGATATGAGGCTTAATCAGTATAGGAGGGGAGAATGAAGGGAGTATTCGGGAAAATTTTACTCATTGATTTAAATGTAAGGGCCTTCAAGGAAGAAAACCTCGATGATTCAATCTACGAAAAGAACATAGGAGGGAAGGGCCTCGCTTCTTATCTTCTGTTGAAGAAAAATCCAGCAGGAGTTGATCCCCTTGCCCCTCAAAACAATTTAATTTTTGCTGTTGGTCCTGCAAATGGGTTTCCTATCTGGGGAGCGAATCGCTATGCAGCCTTCTCTAAATCTCCGCTAACTGGTATCTTTTCTGAATCTTATTCTGGAGGCAAGGCTTTTCTCCCTATTGCTAAGACTGGTTATGATGCCATAGTCATAAACGGTAAAGCAGAAAATTGGACATATCTTGAAATAAGGAATAAATCCGTCTCTTTTAAGGAAGCTTCTTTTTTGGTGGGTAAAGATAGCCTTCAGACTGAAGAAGAACTGAGAAGGCTCTACCCAGGGCAGAATGTAGCAATTTTGACCATCGGACCAGCGGGCGAGAATCTTGTAAAATTTGCCTATATAAATAACGATAAGGGAAGGTCTCTCGGGAGAACAGGTTTGGGTGCGGTGATGGGAAGTAAGAAAATAAAGGCTCTTGTTTTTATCGGGAATCAAAATAAAGAGCCAGATTCGAGCGAGCTTCTAAAATCATTCTGGAAAGAACAATTTGAAATTGGGATAAAGCATCCCGTATTTGAAAGATATAAAAAATTTGGAACTTCGATGATGGTTGATATAACCACTTTTGTCGAAGCTTTTCCTTCAAAATATTGGCAGGAAGGGACCGTCCCCTTTGTGGATAAGATTAATGGGGGGGCTTTAAATTCTGAATGTGAGGTAAAACCTAGGTCATGCACCTTCTGCTTCGTTTCCTGTACGAGGATGACGACTGTAAAGAAGGGGAGGCATAGAGGATTGAAGCTCGATGGCCCTGAATACGAAACCATCGGTGCTTTTGGTGGATTGAATTTGATAGGTGATATAAAGGAGATTGCATATCTTAATGATCTCTGCGATAGGTTAGGGGTTGATACTATCACGACAGGCAACGTCACAGGTTTTGCCATTGAGGCTTCGAAGAGGAATAAGATTAATTTCAAGGTGGATTATGGAGATGTGGACAGAATTGCAGAACTTATCAAGATGATAGCTTACAGGGAAGGAATCGGGGATTTGTTTGCAGAAGGTGTTCGCTTCGCTGCAAAAGAACTGGGGCTTGAAGAAATAGCAATTCAAGTCAAGGGGCTTGAGCTCCCTGCCTTTGAGCCCCGTTACCTGAAGGGGATGGGGCTTGGCTTTGCCGTCTCTGATAGGGGAGCATGTCATCTGAGGACAACTTTTTATAAACCTGAACTTACAGGTTTAATTCCTCCCGAACAGGTTGAGGGAAAGGCTGCGATGCTCCTCGAATACGAAGACAGACTCGCTATCTATGATACCTTGGTTCTCTGCAGATTCTTTAGGGACATTTATTTCTGGAAAGAGCTAGGAACAATAATAAAGGGAACCATGGGGCTAGATTATGGTGAGAAAGAGTTAAGGGAAATTTCGGCTCAAATTGCCCTGAATATACGCGAGTTCAACTTGAGGGAAGGGATGAAACCAGAAGATGATTTTCTCCCCGATTATTTCTTCAAAAAACCTCTAGGGAAACACAAAATTATTTTGGATAGAAACGAGTTTCAGCGAATGATAAAGGAATATTACCAATTAAGAGGTTTCCAGTTTTAAGCATAAATATTTAAGTTTTTTGATAAGGAATAATCCAACTGAAAAAATTTCCCCCCTGAATGAGCTGAGAAGAGGAAAATGTTTCTCGTTTAGCTTTAAATTTTAAAAGAGCATAGTTCCCCTCTTCAGCGATTCTGAAACTTTAATTTTTAACAAATTAAAGTTTCTCTAATAAAAAATACTCTTCTCGGCCAGATAAGCCCTGAGCAAATTCGCATTCTCAGAAAAGAGTTACATTCCCTTTAATCTGCTAAATATAATATATAACAGAATGGAGAGGAAATCCTGTATAGATCACAAATGACAAAGAAGGAACGTGAAGCTTGCTCCCGGCTGAAACCTTATCTCAGCTCCAAAGAATTTGTCAGGAGGAAGAGGACGAGTTTGCGGCAAGCCTAATTGTAAATGTAGAAGAGGCGAAAAACACCTCTCTCTTTTTCTCACTAGAGGCAAGGAG
>CAYSCS010000052.1:0-10392 GCA_964429695.1 uncultured Eubacteriales bacterium | reverse complement strand
TCTGAAGATGCGGCGATGAATGATTGGGCAAGGACCCTCAGGAGATGGCGAGAATACATCCTCAATTATTTTGACCATCGCACGACCAACGCTTATACCGAAGGTGTGCACACAAAGATGAAATTAATGAAGAGGATGAGTTACGGATTTAAAAATGTGGATGTGTATATAAAGAAAATGCTCCTTTCTTTTGTCCCCCTTACCCTCATCCCTTTAATCAAATTTTACCACACTTTTTAAGGATGAGCCATCTTCTTCTTGACATTTTTTATCCACCTTACTTATATTTCATTCTTAACGCTGAAGAATCATTCTTCGTTAAGGGGAGTAGAAAATGAATTTTCAGTATTCCCAAATAAAGGAGTAAGTACGAAAGAGTTCGTGCTGGGTGAGGCTAAGGAGATGTCTATCGATAAAATAAGAACTATTCTTAATTTGAAAACATCTACAAAAAAAATCTCCTCTTCTCTTTTATTCATTTATTGATAAAAGGAAAATTTACGTTGGCGCACAATGCTTCAAAATGAATGAGAGGGGTTCAAAATAACATATTCCAATCGAAATAATAAAAATAAAGATTATTTCCATGATTAACATTCTTACCTCTAAATCAAAAAAACAAAAGCTCCTCAATATATAAATCCTCAAAATGCAGGAAGTCTTTTGGGTGCTAGAGGCTACGCCTGATCCAAGATTCCCCTATCGCCTTAGCATTGAAAAAGGAGGTAATCTCATTCTCCGCTTGAGAGTCCAGGAAAGATGGCCAGGAAGTAAGGGTCAAATTTTCTGCATGCGGGAAGAAGGACGCGAGTGGCCAGCTCCCCTTTATGAAGTGGAACGAGTTCCTGTAATTTCACTGCGCCGCTTCGGGAAAAGACTCGCTATAATCCTTGATAGGGCACAGAATAAGCGCTGTGATTTCCTTTTCCTTGAGAAGCCTTACAAAACAAAGCAGGGAAAATACGAACAAATCTTTTGGCGCACTGAAAAGGCGCTGAAAGAAAGGCGACTTAGGGTAAAATTAACCGTCAGAGGAAGTCCCATCCTCCAAATCGCCATAGATATCAAAGAGCGGTATCCCTGGAAATTCCACGGATGCACTCTAAAAAAAGTTAACCTGCCAGCAGGTGATTATGCACTCCTCGATAAAGATGGAATTCAGGCAGTAGTGGAGAGAAAAACATTGGAAAACATGCTTACCGAATTTTCGCGGATGTCAGCCTTTCATCAACAACTTGGGGAACTTGAGGCTTACCCTCACAGTGCTCTGGTCATAGAAGCAAATTTCTCCGACTTCCTCAAACCTGAAAAGATGAGATTTTATTCCCCTTCCTTTGCTTTAAAAGCGCTTTCTGAAATGTTTGCCCTTCATCCTCATCTTCAAATCGTTTTTGCCGGAAATAGAAAGTTAGCCCGGGAATGGACACTGAGTTTCTTCTCCACCCTTAAGAGTCATCAAGAAGATATTCCTCATCCTTCGGTTTCAGAGGCAATAAAAGCCTATGGGATACCATCCCTTTTTTACGGCGGCGTGTATTATGATTTAAGAAAGAGAATAGAAAAACTTCCTCATACTTTCACCTTCGAGATGATAAGAAAGATATGCCCAGATGTGCCGGAAATGATTTTGAAAAAATCGTTGCAAAAAATGAAAAAGGATAATCTCCTCCGCCGGGTAAACAAGAAATGGGAAAAAATAGATGAATAGGAAACATTCCATTCTAAACATGAATCACGGAGCAGAAAATCACCTGCCTCTCGAACAATCTTCTCATTTAGAAAAGAAAACTTCCCGAAATGCACGAGGAAGGACGGAAAATCAAGAAAAAAAGATAGGGAAAAGCCAATATAGGTTTCGCTCTGAAGTTCTCTATAAAATAGATGAGAGAGGAGAATCAAATGAAATTAATAGTCTCTCTGTATAGCCTTAGATGGAGAGAAATATTGCTCTTTGTGGCAACTCTCTTTATCCTTTATGCTTGTCGAGATAAGGAGAATTATGCGCAGGAGAAGGATTCAATTAAAAAACAAAAGGAGATTCACCAGAGTATCTTGACTCTCGATACGCATATAGATATTGAGGTAAGCTTTTTCACTCCTGAAAAAAATGAAATAGGATATCAGAAGCTTGCCAGCCTCCAGGCCTTAAGAGCAGGCATGCTGGATGCTGCCTTCTTCACCTGCTATGTTCTTCAAGGGCCCCTCTCTCAAGAAGGTTATGAAAATGCAACCAACACTGTTTTGGAAAAGATAAAGACAATTCACAGGGTTGCGGAAACAGAGATTCCAGAAGAAGTTGAGATTGCCTATCACCCGGAAGATGTTTTCCGCATCCATAAAAAAGGGAAGATTGTGGCCACTATCGGAATAGAAAACGGGTATGCCCTGGGGACAAAGGTTGAAAATGTGAAAAAATTCTATGAACTCGGTGTGCGCTACATAACCCTTTCTCATGTCGGCCATAACCAAATCTGCGACTCAAACCTTGATCCACACCAGCCACAACCTCTCCACAACGGGCTGAGTTCTTTCGGAGAAAGCGTGGTTAAAGAGATGAACAGGCTGGGGATGATAATTGATGTTTCTCATATCGGGAAAAAATCGGTTCTGGATGTGCTCCGCCTCTCCCAAGCTCCTATAATAGCCTCTCATTCTTGCCTCCGCCGCTTCTCTGGCCAAGAGAGGATGTGGGATGATGAACAACTTTTGGCTCTGAAGAAGAATAGAGGTGTATTCAATGTAGTTGGCCTGAAAATAGCAAATAAGCCAGAGCCAGAAGAGAAAATAAAAGAAATAGAAAGCCTGAGAAAGGAGTTAGGCTTCCCCTCAGAATATTGGCCCTTCTTCCTTGCCTTTCAGAATGCTCCCCAGCAGAGACAAAAAGCTTATAACCTTCGACTTGAGGAGATTGAAAAGAGATACCCCTCAGCAAACATTCAGGATTTCGTAGATCAGATTGAGTATATCATCAATCTAATAGGTATAGACCATGTGGGAATAAGTTCGGACTTCTATGACGAAACCTGGAGCTTGAATGGCTGGAGGGATGCCAGCGAGACTTTGAACATAACTCTGGAGCTCTTAAAGAGAGGATATAAAAAAGAAGAAATTGGTAAAATCTGGAGTGGAAATTTGTTGCGTGTTTGGAGAGAAGTGGAAAGAGTGGGGAAAAATCTATCAAAAATAAGGAAAACAGAGGCTCACAATTAAAACTCGTGACAGCTTAAGAAACGAATCTAATTATGAATACCCACAGAAAAAAATAGTTATAAAAATCTAAATCCCAAGAGTGAGTACTTTCAGGTAAAAATACCTAGAGATAAAAAGATAATAGGCAGAGAGAGTTAACAGTGCTTAAGATAGGGAAAAAATTTTTAGTCTTACGAGACGGGGAATCATGGGAAATTAAGGAGAGAATTCTGATCATCCTTGCTCCCGGGAGAGCCTTCGGTTCAGGAGAACATGAGACTACGAGGAGTTGTCTTGAAGAAATGGAGAAAATCGATTCCCTTAAAAATGCAAAAGTTCTCGACCTTGGCTGCGGTACAGGCATACTTTCAGTGGCAGCTGCAAAGCTTGGGGCAGAAGCTGTCGTTGCCTTAGACATCGACCCTGAAGCCATAAAGCTTACCATGCAGAATGTAAGCCTGAACAAAGTTGAAAAAATGGTCTATACACTCCTGGGAGATATCCATAAAGTAAGAAATGAACTCTTTGACCTCATTGTGGCCAATCTTCATGGAGATACCCTCATCCATCTTGCATCTTACCTAAGAGGACTACTCATCGAGAAAGGGATTCTCATACTCTCAGGAATTCTATTCGAGGACAATTTCGATCTCAAGGAGAAACTTATCCAGGAAGGGTTTCAGCTCTTGAGGACGAGATTCCTTGAAGAATACACAACCCTTGTGCTGAGAAAACTATGAAAGCTCATTTGATCACAATGATGAACTATTTAGAGTTTAAATATTCCTGGAGATGGAGAGTAAAAGGGACAAGTAATCAAAGTGAAAAAACCCTGAGTATTGAGGGATAAGGGAAAAGACCTCCACAACCTCAAATACCAGGTTGAAATGGCAAGAGGAGGAGATTAAAAGAGGAGCTTATTCATATCTATTATTTTAAAGTTGAATTTTATTTTAAAAGTAATTATCTTAAGACCATCTCAAGATCAATTCGAAAAAATTGAAATCCGATTTATGGATTAAAAATTTTACGATGAGTCAAGATTTCACTCTTTCCTCTCGCCAGTTTTTGCACGCTCATGGCATAAAAAGCCAAAATTTAAATAAGGAGGGACTCATGCCTATTTTCTCTATCCTCTTTGCCGTCTTCCTCATTTTTTTCTCTCCTACCCTAAATGCACAAATAAAAGACACTCATCCTTTCTCTGTTCATGACATGCTAGCCATGGACAGAATCTCAGACCCTCAGCTTTCACCTGATAAAAAGTGGGTTGCTTTTACCCTGAGGACAACAGAGCTTGAGGCAAACCGGGGAAGAACTGACATCTGGGTTGTGAGCCTTGACGGAAAAATCCTCCGTCGCCTGACCACACACCCCGCCCAGGACTTTAACGCTCGCTGGTCTCCTTGCGGGAAGTGTGTCTGGTTTCTCTCCACACGTTCTGGTTCCTCACAAATCTGGAAGATTCGAGTCGAAGGTGGAGAGGCAGAGCAGATTACAAATTTTCCTTTAGATGTGGGAAATCTGCTCATCTCTCCTGATGGAAAATACATTGCCTTTACCATCGAGGTCTTTCCTGACCTTGAATCTCTAGAGGAAACAAATAAAAGAATGGAAGAGAACCAAAAGCGTAAAAGCAGTGGCCGCATTTTTGAAAAGCTTTTTTTCCGTCATTGGGATACATGGAAGGATGGAAGAAGGTCGCATCTGTTTGTGATGAAGGCTTCAGGTGGAGAGTGTCGAGACCTGATGGGAGGAATGGACGCCGATACACCTTCCAAACCCTTCGGGGGAACAGAAGAGATTACCTTTACCCCTGAAAGCAAGGGGTTAATCTTCACCGCCCGAGATGCGGGCTTTGAGGAAGCCTGGTCTACAGATTTTAATCTCTTCTATGTTCCCGTGGATGGCTCAAAACCTCCTGAATGCCTGACAAAAGAAAATACTGCCTGGGATACGACTCCCCTCTTTTCACCGGATGGGAAAAAATTAGCCTACCTTGCCATGAAAAGACCGGGTTATGAGTCAGACCGCTTCCGGGTAGTGATCCGTTCCTGGCCTAATGGGGAAGATAAAGTTCTCACTGAAAACTGGGATAGGTCTCCATCTTCTCTCGCCTGGGCTGATGATGGAAAGTTAATCTATGTCACTGCACCAAACCTTGGTCAGGTCTCACTTTTTGCCATAGATATTAAAGATGGCCGAGTAAGAGAAATCTTAAGAGATGGCTCAGTACATTTTCCAGCAGGAGCTGGGGAGAGAATCGTGTTTGGGCTTGATAATTTAAAATCGCCTGTAGAGCTTTACTCAATCAAAACAGATGGATCCGACCTGAAACAAATAACACACATCAATTCAAAAAAGGTTGACGAAGCTCGCATGGGAGATTACGAACAATTCACCTTCAAGGGATGGAACGATGAAACAGTCTACACCTATGTTGTCAAACCCGTTGATTTTGATGCCCAAAAAAAGTATCCAGTAGCTTTCCTGATTCACGGAGGGCCTCAAGGCTCTTTCGGGAATAACTTTCACTATCGCTGGAATCCTCAGGCTTATGCTGGAGCAGGATATGCAGTGGTCATGGTTGACTTTCATGGCTCTGTTGGTTACGGCCAGGAATTCACCGATTCCATTCGCGGCGATTGGGGAGGAAAACCCCTCGAAGACTTGAAAAAGGGTCTCGAAGCGGCACTCAATCGTTATCCCTGGATGGACGGTGAACGGGTAGCAGCTCTGGGAGCCTCTTTTGGGGGATATATGATTAACTGGATAGCTGGAAACTGGCCAGACCGTTTTCGCTGTCTTGTCAATCACGATGGAAATCTGGATGAACGTTTCGCCTACTTTGCAACCGAAGAACTCTGGTTTCCTGAATGGGACCATGAAGGAACCACGTGGACAAATCCCCAAGGATATGAAAAGCATAATCCCATTAATTACCTGAAAAACTGGAAAACCCCTATGCTTGTCATCCATGGAGCCCTTGATTTCAGGGTAGTAGAAAGCGAGGGAATGGCCACTTTTACCGCCCTCCAGCGTCTGGGCATACCAAGCAAGTTTCTCTATTTCCCTGATGAAAATCATTGGGTGTTAAAGCCTCACAACAGTATCCTCTGGCATGAGACTGTGATTGACTGGCTGAATCAATGGTGTAAGAAAAATTGAACTGAATATTTTCTTCTTCCTTGATTCGTTTAAGACCTGGAAAGAAGAATTGGCAGAAGGGAAAAAAACTAAACCTTTAATTTAAAACCTGAAAGAAGATTTGATTATTTTAATGAAAGATGGAGCATCATAATCCTCATTGATATGTTTTCTGTTTCGCTTCAGACAGAAGATCCAAACTACGAGAAATAATATAAATTCCCTTCCTGAAAAATGAGCTCCTGTTTTTCTTATCCTTAGTGGTCTTCTCTTAAACAAATCCCTCATCTTGGCCGAAAAGATTGTTCTTATTGTCTCTGAAAAAACCAGTAATCTTTTATTAGCCAGAAGCATAGGCTTTATTTTTTCTCTTCCACGTAACTTTAAATTCTAAGAGGCAGATTTGAGTCTGATTGACGTTACCCTAAAGAATATGATAATTTATTATCAATAATTAAAAATATGAAATTTCCCTCTCCATCTAATTTTTAAATCGATAATTAATGAATAATTTATCTCTTTTCTACAATATCCTCATCATTGGAGTTCTTTTATTTTTTTCTTTCTTTTTCTCCGGGTCTGAGACAGCTTTTTCGGCTCTAACCAGAGCTCAAGTTCAGAGGCTAAGAAAAAGCAGGAAAAAGGCTAGCTCATACATCGTCAACTTCTATGATGACCCCAAAAGGCTCTTTATCACCGTTCTTTTTGGAAACACCCTCGTCAACATGGCCTTTGTGAGCATCACAGGCTCCCTCATATATAACAGCCTCTTTTTAGGGAAACGCGCAGGTCTTGCCTACCTTGTGGCTATAATAGTACAGACATCAATCCTTCTTGTTATTGGAGAAATAACACCTAAGACATACGCAGTAATAAAATCCGAAAAATTTTCTTATTCTGTGGCCAGACCACTCTGGTTTTTTTCCACCCTTATTCTTCCTTTCAGAAAATTCCTTACTCTTCTCACCGACTTCTTCCTCTCCCTCTTTGGAGTAAAGAGCCTGAGTACACTTCGATCTCTTACTAAGGAAGAGCTGCGAGAATTAGTCAAGATTACAGAAAAACATGGTATTCTTGAGAAAAGTGAAGAAGAAATTATCCATAGCATTTTTGAGCTCCAGGAGATAAAGGCGAAGGAAATCATGATTCCAAGACCAAAAATGGTCTGCATCGAAGTCTCAAAAACGATAGAGGAGGCACTCAAACTCACAAAAAACGTTGGCTACTCGAGACTACCAGTCTATAGAGGGAAAATCGATAACATCTGCGGGGTTTTCTATGTCAAAGATTTGCCTCGCTGGAAAGGACTAAGGATAGATGAACTTGGGAAAAGATTGATCCAAGAGCTAACCATAGAAGAATTTCTTTATCATCGAAGCCTTCTTGAGACACTCAATCCCAGACATAAAAACACTCTCATCCGACAACCATTCTTTGCTTATAAAACAAAAAAAATTGGACCCTTGATGCTAGAAATGATGAGAGAGAAACAGCAGATGGCAATTCTCCTGGATGAGTACGGCGGTGTCTCAGGTTTAGTGACAATGGAAGACATCGTAGAGGAAGTTCTGGGAGAAATAATCGATGAGTATGACATAGTTCTAGAGCAAACAATAACTCGCCACCCCGAAGATCATTCCAGCTTCTTAATCCCCGGTTTTGCCACTCTCCGCAGCGTGGAAAGGCGCCTGGGAGTAAAACTTGACGAATCTCTTGCAGATACAATGGCTGGATATGTGGTCAATGTCCTCGGCTCGATTCCCAAAGTTGGGGATGTCATCTATGATGAAAAGAGCAATGCCGAATTCGAAATCCTGCGCATGGACGGACCTCGAATCTCACAAATAAGACTAAAGCCCTTACGCAAAAAGAAACATAAACAAGAAAATAGTAAAAATTCCTTAATTTTCATCTTCATTCTCCTCTCCCTTCTTTCTCTAGGCTCGAGCAAGGGAGAATTCTTAGCCTCTCCAAATCTATTCATTATAGTTGCCTTTTCTGGAATGCTCCTTCTTTCCATCTTGCTCATTGCTTTCTTTGCCGGCTCAGAAACAGCAGTCATTTCCTCTTCAAAAGCGTGGATAGAAGTGCAGGCGCAGAAGGAGGATAAACGAGCCCAAATCATAAAGGGTTTAATACAAAAACCAGATAGATTTTTGGGGATTGTATTAGTGGGTACGAATCTTACTTCAACAGCGGCAGGAGTGGCCGGGCTTAAATTGGCCCAGTTTATTTTCCCAGGAAAAGAAAATGTCCAAGAGCTCGTCAACACCTTGGCGATGACTTTCATTATATTAATTTTTGGTGAAATATTGCCCAAAACAATCTTCCGTGCCCGGGCTGAGGATTTAGCCCTGTGGAGTGCATCGGGTTTGAAGAATAGTGCAAGGGTGTTGAGCTCGATAGCTTCATCGCTAACGAAGATAACAAACATCTTTGTACGGGCTGCGGGTGGAGAGGAAGACTCAAGGAAAATAAATGCTAAACGAGAAGAGCTTAAACTTTTAGCCACTATGGGCGAGAAGGAAGGAGCAATTGAGAAAGGCGAGCTTCATATGATCCGTAGTGTTCTTGAGCTAGAAAGTAAGACTATAGAGAATGTCATGACTCCTCTTGTTGACGTTGTGGCTCTTCCCAAAGAAACAAGCATAGATGAGTTATACAAAAAAGTGTCAGAATTCGGATTCTCCCGAATCCCTGTCTATGAAGGGAGAATTGACAACATCATTGGAGTGATTAATATCCTCGATGTTCTCTATGCCGAGCAAAAAGCAAGGGACATATCTCCCTTCATAAGGTATGATATAAGCCATGAACCAAAATCAAAGAGAGTCTTTACTCTTTTAAAAGAGATCAAACAAAAAAGAAATCCAATGGTCTTTGTTGTGGATGAGTATGGAGGAATAGTGGGTCTGGTGACGAGGGAAGACCTGATTGAAGAAATTGTGGGCGAGATAAGAGACGAAAAAGATAGGGAGGAGAGAATAGAAATTCAAGAAATCAATAAAAACATAATTGAATGCAATGGCAAAACAGAAGTGGAGAGAATAAAAATCTTATATGATATATCCATCCCCCAAGGGGATTACACCACAATCGGGGGATATCTAATTTACGCCCTTGAAAAAATTCCCCAGCCGGGAGAATCGATAGAAACAGCTGAGTTTAAAATTACGGTTCTTGAGGCAGATGCAAGAAGCGTGCGCAGAGTAAGGATATTCAAAAAGTGAATGTCTCCATAAAGCTTAAAGACTAAGAAAAATTAGAATGATCCTTCCGGATTTTTTGTGGCTAACCCTTAAGATTCTAGAATTACAGTAGTCCTCTTGAGATTTTTAGATAATGTATCTTAGAGCAAGATTTATAATGAATACCCCTTATCTTCTTGATATTATCCGCTTCCTTCTCCCTAATGAACCCCTTCGAGATGAATTCATGCTTAGGTAAAACTTAATTATTTCTCTTCTACCCACGATAGAGCCGGATTGAACATTATATGCATTTTTCTTCCTTATCATCGGTGAGACGATGAATTCATTCACAAATAGTAAGTCCGAATATTCGTTTATGCGCTGATATTTTTCATCTTATAAAAAAGAAGCATCTCTTTCCCCAAGAAACTGGGAACATAGAGGCATCATGAAAAAACCGAGAAGTTTCACCCTCAAGCTGAAACTCCAAAAGGTATTTTTATGATACATCTTGCCATCGAAAATTTCATAACTTGGTTCTCTTTAGCGGACCAGGGTGACAGGTTCTGCTAGTCTGGCGCTTCTTCTAGCCTTTGCCAAATATATTGGTTTGTTCAAGCAACTGGAGCATCTCTTTTCTCCTCTGAAGTACGGGGGACGGGGTTATTCGCTCTCAGCCAGAGTACTTTCTTTTCTTCCAGACCTCAATTTCTTGCGTTCTGAGCCAGGGTTATAGTGTCTTTTCAAGCTGGCTGAGTTTGGTGATGGGATTTACTGTGGGGTCTCTTTGCTTTCATAAGGTGTGGGGGGTGATAATAGATATTGACTCCACTCTGGTGGAGAGTGGGATGCAGATTGCGGAGCG
>CAYSCS010000051.1:0-2746 GCA_964429695.1 uncultured Eubacteriales bacterium | reverse complement strand
AAACTAGACCTTTCCCAACAGCTGGCAAAAAAACTCAGGACACTTGAAACAAGATATGCAGCAGAGAAAGCCCCAGGAAAGAGAATACTCAGCAGCGAAGAAAGAGAAAAACTCAGAACTTTGGGCTACCTCGAGTTTTTTGAAAATAAAAGCATTTCGAACTCTGAGCTTCCTGACCCTAAAGAGAACATATTTATTTTCAATCAAATCCAAAAAGCGTACGATTTCTTTTGGAAAAGAGAGCCCGAAAAGACGAAGGAGATATTAAAAAAGATTTATCCTCTCAATCCTCAAAACCCTGGAATTCATTACATCCAGGCAAGGTTGCATTTTAGAGAAGCTAAATTTAGAGAAGCCATAGAAGAATCGAGAAAGGTGCTTGAAGTCAATAACAAACATACTGATGCCATAATCTTATTAGCCATGTGCTATTTAAACTTGAATCAGCCAGATAACGCTATTCAGGAGCTTGAAAAAGTTCCAAAAATCATCCCCTTGGATACCGAGTCGCTCGGTCTTATCTCTATGGCTTACAGAGATAAGGGGAATTTTGAAAAAGCTTTAGAATACTTACATAAGGCCATTAAAATAAATGAGAAAAATATGAGGTTGAGGCTTCAACTTGCTGAAACACTTGACCTCATGAAAGAAGACGAAAAAGCTCTCAAAGAATTTGAGTATATTTTAAAGAATGATCCAACAAATGCAAGAGCACATGCAAGTCTCGGGATTTTTTACATGAACAGAGGAATCTTTGAAAAAGGAATAATGTTTATGGAGAGGTCCATCAAGCTTTCACCATCGCCAGAAATATATTATTATCTTGGTTTTGCCTATAAAAAAGTGGGTCGTAAAAAAGAGGCTGAAGAAAGTTTTATTAATTTCCTAAGACTTTCTTCTCCTTTTGACAGGGAGAGAAGAAAAATTGCAGAGGAAGTCCTTTCAACCTTAAGATAAAACTATTTCCTTACTTCAAAAGAAATTTCTTTTTTCGTCTTAAGGTTTGTAATCATGTCTCTAATTTCCACTTGAAGTACATATTCTCCTGGAACTAAACTCTCTTCACCAAGCTCCAAGGGAATCTTGTGGCTTATAAAGGGAGAAAGATAGGTCTGGGTAGCATACTTAATTAAATCCTCTTCTCCTCTTTTAACCCTATAGTCAACCTCTATCTTAAACTGTTTTTGCTTATTCGGGCGAGCCCCATAGATAAAATAAAAAATATCGGGTATCTCTTCTTGAGAAAAAATATTCTCTGCTTTCGGTTCTATCTTTAAAATAGAATAATAAAAAAACCCTCTATGTACTTTCACCTCTGTCTCCGGAGACAGGATCTTTTCCAAGGATTTGACAAAAAAAATTGGACTCGTCCCCAGCCTGTTTGGAAAGGAACGAATATCAGGAAGCGAAATCTCAACATAAGCAGTTCCTATTCTTGAAAGCTCATCTGAAGCTATGGCCAAGGCGAGAAGATATTCTCCCGGAGGAAGGGGGTTGGCTATGCAATATAATTCTTCTTGCTCTGAGGAAAATTCGTCTTTATCAATCTCAATCGAGTATGGAATGTATATCTCCTTTAATATTCCTTTTAATTCCTTTCCTTTCATTTGATAAAACCTTAAAAAGAAATCTAAATCAGCTACCAAGGTATTTTTTATAAGGTCTCCGGGTTCAAAACCTAGATCACTGTTCTTGAGCTTGAAAAGAAAGACCGTATGGACATTATCTCCCTGAGCAGGAAAATAGAGCGTTCTCAAATAGTTGAGGACAATATCTTTTTTTGGAATTCTTTGATCAAGGTTTCGCTCAAACTCTTCTCCTATCTCGGGAGGTACTTTAACCTGTTTATGAAAAAACTCAATTTCTTTTTTAATTTCTGGGTTTTCTTGGCTTCTACCTATGGCTTTTGCTGATTCTTGAATCTTCTCTAACTCAAGGTCAACGGGTGATTTTCGTGTAGAAATTTCTCCTGAAAGACCGCTAACCGCAACTGAACCTCCTGATTGGGTTCCATAAGGAAGATTCATTCCCCCTGGGACGAAGCTGTTAATCGTCTCACGGGAAAAGTCAGTAATCAGTCTGTAATCATTAGAGCCTGTATAATCAACAAATTCTAATCTCAACTCCGCCTTTTGGGGCAGGCTATTATAGATCCAAATGTCAATTGCCTTATCTTCAGATGTCACCCCCATGGGATAACTCTCTCTATCATCCGGAGGACCCAAGAGAATATATATCATTCCTCTATCAGTCAACCATCCCGGCCGGCTTGAACGGAAGAGACGATTCGCTTGTTGAATACGTTGAAAATATACCTCGCGAAACTCATTCCGTGGTGTTTCAGGAGTCGGATCTCTCTTCTTCCAGAATTCTCGAATAAATTCCTCTTTCTCCTCAGAAGTAGTTAGAATTAAGTAAGCCTGCTTCTCTTCATTAGTTATTATATAACGAACATACGAAAGGAATTCTTTCTCTGAAAAACTGAAACGACTTGGAATTGAAAGACAAGAATAAATGATTATTAAATTTATTAATAAAATAATCTGCTTTTTCATCTTTCCCCTTCTTATTGATTGGATACTTTTCTCAGATTTAAGTAGTGTTCATTAATTCATCAAATTAAATTATTAAATAATAACATTATTTTTCAATGATTTTCTGCCCGTGTCAAATTTTGTTCGCAAAATGGCCACGTGAGCTCTCCATTTCTTATATCTAATTAGCTTCTAGAATTTGTTCTTGCTCT
>CAYSCS010000050.1:0-24923 GCA_964429695.1 uncultured Eubacteriales bacterium | reverse complement strand
TCAAATGCCCCTCCATTTTGAACTGTGTCAAGATGAGAACCCGTCATAATAGGAGAAGCCCCGGGGTTTTTCCCCTCTCTTCGGCCAATCACATTTCCAAAAGGATCGATTCGTATTTTAAGCCCTAAAGTTTCCATCATATTGATTGCCTTTTCTTTAGCCTTAACCTCCTTATGGCTTAACCCCGGCCTTGTAATTCCTTCATTAGGATCTTTCCCGATAACAGAAAATTCTGTAATCCTTTCCTCAATCCTCTTCGCGTCAAAAATTTTCCCAAGAGCTGTAACGTCCAAATTCATATTATTCACTTATTATATTTAACTGGCGTAAAAAATTGTTTTTTCCTTTGCAAGTTTCTCAAAGGCATCGAGAAGTTGTTTTGTTCGCTTGGTATTTTTTCGACTTACCTCAGTGATTAATATATTGATTAAGCAGAGAGGAGCAGAATAACAGTCGAATAGGGTGATTAATCCCACTGGAACTAGAAGAGCAATATGGGATAGCCCAGCTATAGGGGACAACGGGTTATCCGTGATGGCAATAATTTTTGCTCCCTTTTGTCGGGCATATTGGGTGAGATCCACGGTCATCTTTGGGTATCGAGGAAAAGCAATGGAAATGACCAAAGTTTTTGGATTCACATCCATGAGTTCATCAAAATCGGTAGTTGAGCCCGAAGTCAAAATATGGACGGGACGTTTGACTTTTTTCAAGAAGTAACCAAAGTATTGGGCCAGGTGAGTGGAGCCTCTAAGCCCAATAATATAAATACGTTGGGCCATCTCAATCTCTTTTACTGCTTTGGATAATTCCGTTATTGGAAAATTATTTAAAAGATTTCTGAGATTCTCGATTTCTTTAGAGATTACTTCTTGAGGTCCTAAAACTCCTTCTTGTTCCTTATGAATGGAAAGTTTAAAACGATCCGTAGCCTTTAGCTCGCTATGGATAATCTCTTCCAAATCTCTTAAAAATTCCCCATATCCTTTGTACCCAAGGGATTGAGCGAATCGGACCACCGTAGGCTCACTTAATCCAAGAGTTTGTGCTAACTGAGAAGCTGTCATAAACACAACACTCTGATAATGAGAAATGATATAATTAGCCAATCTTTTTTGGCTTTTCGATAAATCCGAAACACGGGATTGTATCTTTTCAAAAAGATCTTTGATCCCCATCTTTATTTTGTATCAGATAATTCTTTTTATTTTTATAATGAATTTTTTAATTCATGTCAAGTTTTATTTTTAGAGTTCCGAGCTTTACTCACTGGCCTACATTTTTAATGAGAAGATATTGGGAGGGTTTCTTTAAGGGTTAGAAGTAAAGGAGAGAAATCCCACAACCGAAAAACTTTATTTTGGGAAATCGATCAATCATAGAATCAAAGTTCTATCTACTTTTTTGGAAGATTACTAAAAATAGTAAAAAGCTCTTCTACAGAGGGGAGGTCATCCAAGTTTTTAACGGTGGTGATTATTTTTTCTGAAGCCCTTGAATCGATTCTTTTTAAAGCTAACTTACGGAATTTATTTAACATTTCTTCTGGACTCAATGGGTTGGCTGGATCCCCCTTTGGAGTATTTACCCTAGTTGAGTAGACTTTTCCATTAATTGTCTTTACTTCTATCTCTGATGGAATAGATTTAGGGAAAAAGCTATCCAATTCAGGGCTATATATCAAATCGACTTTATCCGCTATTCTTAGAATTTCGGGATCATTGAGTCCTTCTTCTGTGAAATGGTCAGGAATTAATTCTCCGTATGCAATTATAGCTCCAATAACAAAAGGAAGGCTATACTGAGCCGATTCCATCGTTTTTGGTCGTTTTTCACCTAAATGAGATCCAATAGAAAAAATTTTAATGGCAATTCTATCAATAGTTTTCCTATTTATTTCCTCATACTTTCTCATCAATTCCATTACGCCTTCGATTGCGGGATGTGTCCAGCGACAAGAAGGAAAAGGTTTGAAATAGATATTTTTAATTTCAAAAGATTCTCCGAACATAGGGACAGAGCTCTTTGTGAAATCAATGGTTGAAGTGATTCCTGTAAAGCCCTCTTGTGCGAGAAAAGCTGCACTTACTCCTACCAATGCTCCCCATCCGCTACAATACTGAGTCATTGGCATAATCCCTATTTTGAGGTCATCGATAATTGGAGAAACAGGAGCAAAAGTTTCCGCTATTGCCATCGCCTGTTCAGTCTTTTCGAAGTCTAAGGATAAAAGTTTGGCCGTGGCGGCTGCAGCACCAATACTGCCCCATCGACCTGAACCGGGAAATTGAGCAAAAGGAGAACTCTCAGTTCTATGAAGATCCCCAGAACGAATAGCAACTTCATAACCACAAACGAGAGCTTCAATGAGCTGTCTGCCAGAGCTTCTATTACGCTCGGCGACGGCACAAGCAGCTGGTATAACCACGCTTCCGGGATGGCCTGCAGCCATTCTATGCCCGTCATCAATATTTAAAGCTGAGCCTATTGTTCCATGAATAAAAGCTGCATTTAGAATAGAAGTTTTCTCACCAGTAGGCCATAACGTGGATTCTTTACTCCCTGGAAATAAATTTGAGAATCTCATTGTAATTTCACCCGTTTTAGTGCACGTTCCCCCTAACACAGCACCGATAAAATCTAAAAGACAGTTTTTTGCTCCTTGAATGGTCTTTTCATCTAAATCATCGAATTTTAGATCTTTTATAAATTTTACGGCCTTTTTCATGAGTTATTTCCTCGATAGGATAACATATATTTATAAAAACTTTTGAAGATCTGATTTTAACAGCAGTCTTTAGGGAAATTTTAATTGGGTTCCCTTTTTAGTTTTTTCTTGATCAAGACAAATTTATTAATCTCAGGGGGCCAAAACCCCATTCTTTTGGGTGTAAGAGGCAGCAAGGGCTGCATATCCATCAATGATCGATGAAGCCGTTTTTCTTGAGAGATCGAATTTCTCAGCAAAATGAGCCACAATTTATTTATTTGTAATCAGTTTTTTGATTCGATGTGTTACCTTTTCCTTCCTCAAATAAAATTAAAATTTCTCTCTTTATAAATGGGATGGTTTAATAAATCAAGTCTTACTTAAATTAACGCGTGGATACGGCAAAGTCTTATCCGATTAGGAAGGCTATTAAAGATTTTCAAAAAACATTAAAAAGATTGGCATGGGAGGATGGAAGAAATTGAATCTCCGAATTTCCTAAAGGCTGTATTTAGTAAAATTATGATGTACCTCTGAGAGAGATTATTCTTTCCGAAAAAAAGTCATTCGGCCAGATCACTTCCTTCTTGATCATCCTCATCATCCTTTGGTATCCGAATTCCCCGTTAGGATTACCATAAAGAGGGAAATATCTGCTCTATCTCCAGCACCTTCATATCTCTCATAAAAGAGGGAGAAGTAGGCTGAGCTCCATCATCGCTCACAACCTTAAGCCCAGCTCCCCTCACCTCAGAAGGAAATTCTCTATTTAAGGCCCTATCCGAGGCCTTCCTCCAATCTGAAGTCTTGCTTTTTTCCCGATAAAGGTGGATCTGATTATGTTAGAAAAACTCTTCACCACCTTCCTAGCTCTGCTGCTCCCGACAAATCTCAGCTATCGGTTTCTTTTCCTTCAAAATGCGTTTTACCTCTACCCCTTTAGTGTTTCCAATTTATAAGGTTTGTGCTTATGAAATGGAATTATCACATATTATGTTTAATATTGCTTTGGCTTTCATGAATATATCGGAAAGAAGATTTGAACAAAGTTCAGTTAAAAACTTTTTCCATAAAAAGCCTAAATGGCCAAATTCGACCTATATATTATCAAGACCATTTTCTTTATTTCTTCCAAAGAAGATCAGTGCCCCTAAAAAAATGATTCCGGTTATAAAAAATAAAAAACTCTTTTCAACTAAATAAAAAAGAAAGGATAATGTACTTATAATACTCAATATTCTCTCTAAGTAAGAACATTTCTTCAAAAAGTATCCCACTAATCCTATCTGGGAAGTAGATAGAATTAATATAATAGCTAAAACCTCAATCATCTCCCAAAAAGAATGTTTAGGTTTAAGCAAAAGTACAGGGGAGTAGATAAACAAAAAGGGTAATAGAAAACCAGCAAGGGCTACTTTTGTGGACTCTATGGCGGTTCTTAAATAGGAGGCACCCGCCATTCGAGCTGCAATTAGGGCCACGACAGCCACAGGAGGAGTAAGAAATGCAAAAACAGATACATACATTACAAAGAAATGCGCTATTTCAGGAGGGATTCCCATCTTTACTAACGGAGAAACTCCAAATATAACAACAATAAGATACGCGGTAAGGGACAAACCAACTAAACCTAAGAGTATGCATACCCCCCATATTATTAAAAGCCCTAAAAAGAGATTACCCCCGCTCCATGTGACTATTCCAGAAGCAATTTTAACTCCTAATCCACTTGTAATAAAAGTAGTAGCAATTAGGCCTACAGCCGCAACTGATGCTGCAATCCCAGCTCCTGCTTTAGCCCCTTCGGTTAAGCCATTAAAGATTTCAGCTGCACTCTTTTTTTGAATAATCGCAATTAAGATTAACCCAATAATAGCCCAAAAAGCCACATACATCACGCTATATCCCTTGATCAACAAAACGATAATAATAGTGATTGGCACAATAAATGGCATAGACGAAAATACCAATCCTTTAACCTCTGCACTCTCTTTTATCTTTCCTATATTTAGTTTTCCAGTTTGGAAATATACATATGTGCCACAATTAAAAAAATAAAGGATTGCAGGAATTATGGCCATTATACATATATCAACATAAGGGATTCCCGTAATTCCTGCCATTGCGAAAGCCACCATCCCCATAATGGGGGGCATAATTTGACCTCCATTAGAGGCAGCAGCCTCTATTGCAGCTGCATGTTCAGGCTTATAGCCAATTCTTTTCATAAGAGGTATCGTAAAAGTCCCTGTTATTGCTACATTGGCTGCCGCACTCCCTGTAATCATTCCAACCATCGCACTACTTACCACCGCCATCATTGCTGGCCCACCGCGAATCCTGCCGACTATCAATTTTGAAACTTCCATAAAGAAAGAAGTTCCTCCAACTGCCTGAAGTAAGCCTCCTAATAAAATGAATAAAAATATATAATTAGTGGATATGGATAAAAATTGAAAGAGACCGCTTTCTAAGGCCATGGACTGCTTTGAAATGGTTCTTGCTATTCCCAGAGAATGGCAGTAAAAGGGTTCTGGAAGAAAGTGTCCAATAAAAGGATAAATTGTAATACCCAAAATAAGTAAGGGTAAGAATAGCCCGATCGATCTTCTTGTTGCTTCTAAAGTTAAAAATATTAAGACCACCCCGATGACCAGATCGATTGGGGTATTGAAATAAGCGCGCATTTGAAGTTCTTTCCAATATATATGAATATATCCAGTAGCAAATAGAGTTAGGATAGCAAATATTAAGGAACTTATGCTTTTAGCCTTACTCTTCCCTTCTGCAACCCCTGAGAGAAATATCAACAATAGAGCAAAAAAAAGATGAGTATTTAAATGAGGGACAGTAGGTAGGAGTAGCACTTGCGTGGAAATCATTTGATAAAAAACCATCGCAAGTGCTACCAATTTTACTAACAAGCCAATTCTTTTCAAAAAATTTCTCTCAAAAAGATCTCTAGGATTTTTTCTTATTCAAATCCACCTATAGAAATGTTCTTTTCTTTATAAAATTTTAAAGCTGCTGGATGGATCTGCTCTTCCTTTAATCCCATTCTTGCCATAGTTTCTTTTGAAAGTATTTTACCTAATGGGTCGTACTCTTTAAAAACATGGGCTCGATTATAAACTATGTTTAAAACCTCTCTCACTATATCATCAGGCATCTCTAAATGGACCCCCCAAAATATATGCTTATTGATTACCTCTAAAGGTTCATTTTGAAGAGGGCCTAACATTTTTGGAGGAATTGTAACAACACCTACACTACATCCCGTTTTCTCCGCAAAAGCTCTAATGTATTTTCCAGATACGGGAATAAAATATGTATCTTTAGTTGACGCTAATTCTACTAATGATGGTGAGGGTCCCCAAATATTAGGTAATCCGCGAAGACTTAGCCCGAACATCGCTGCGTCTATTAATCCGTCTTTGAGGGCATCTACCGCTTCTTTTGGCTTAATGTATTGAATTTTTAAATGATCAAAAATACCGGCTTCTTTTAATATACCTCCTAATACTAAATCAACTACACCTCCTGGAGTTGAGGTTAAAACCACCCTCTTCCCTTTAAGATCCTCTAATGTTTTTATTTTAGGATTAACTGTTACAAGTGTATTTGGACCAGCTGATAAGGCAAATAAGCCACGAAATTTGCTAAAGTCGTATTTCACCCCCTTTAATCCCCCCAGTTGTTTCTCGCCAGCCCAAGTAGCCCAGGAATCTGTAAAAAAAATCGAGTGTTTTTTCCTTTCCGGTTCCACAATAAGCATTTTCATATGAACCGTCGGATCTTTCCCTTCAAAATGAACGGCTTTCAACAATTTCGTGTTCTTATTAATCTCTTCGGATAATGCGACACCCATATTGTATACATTATATCCTATGGGTAACGAATAGATCTCTATTTTGTAAGGAGTGAGGGGTTGGGCATTAATAAAGTTTATATCAATAATTCCTATTGACAAAATTACAAAGAATAAAAGAATCAACCATTTTTTGTACATTTTTCTTCCTCCTTTCTAAAATTATTTCTTAAGTAGAAGATTTCCTCATTTTCTCTTTCCTTCCATATCACCGATATTCTCTGATACAGAGGATAGATTAAATGAATAGCTCCAAATTGACATTCCATCACGCAGCAGCCACAATACCAGCACTCATCAGGATAAAGGACCAATGGTTTACCTTGGTCTGGATTAGGGGCTAAAACATCCCGACGGCAGGCTTCGATACATTTATTACATCCCACACATTTATCAAAATCAATTTGGATCGTCTTTCCAGAAGCTAAAGGGTTTGGAACTGCGTAAGCTTCTTTGTCCATATTGCTCTCCTAAAGGCTGCAATGGGCCTTGTAATTTTCTTCGTAAGATGAGAAGTAGGGTGGAGATAAATAGTAATTAAGAGGGAGGCTCTCAAACTTAAGTTCTCCATCAGAGAATCTAATGGTTATCAACTTATTCCATTCCGGTGGATCTATTTGTGGATAGTCTATCCTGAAAAAATCTAAAATTTTACTACTCGACCTCCTTGCCATTGACGCGTGAATGACCATCTCAGCAACTGTACATAGGGATATACATTCCAAAATCCGGGAAAGCTCATGAGGATTTGAGGCATAAGCATAAGGAATTTCTTCATTCTTTATTTTGTGAAGTAATTTCAATCCTATTTTTAGAGTATTTTCATGTTTATAGGGACCACAGAAATCCTGCATGACTCTATTGATCCCTGCCTTTAACTCTTTCCATCTTATCCCATCATTTCTATATATGGGAGCATAAACGCGAGATTTTTGCTGTTCTATTTGATTTTGTTCTATTATCCCATGTGAGACATTCATTGCATATTGGGCTGCTTTTCTGCCTGCATATCTCCCACTTGTCGCTGCGCCTGCATGATCTCCGTGGCCAAATATTATACTTCCTGCTGCATATAAACCTTCCAAATTGGTTCGAAGATCCCAATCCACAACCAGGCCACCACAACGGCCTAATCGCCTCCATTTAGGTAGTCCTGGAGAATACCACCATACAGGGGGATTTATATAACCCTCAGGAGAAAATATCGGGACTTGAAGTAAATGTTTATTGGGGTCAAATCCTGCTTCAGTATAAATTTTTTGGAGGATAAAAGTTTTCCCTTCATTGCCAACCATCATACCAAATATTGCTTTTCTCTCACGTTCAGGCATACTTGGTAGATCAGCATAAAGGGGCAAAACGTAATGCATTTTTCTTATTAAATCTGGTAAATTTGGCTCAATTACAGGTGGATAAACATCATAAAATCTCCTGGGATCACCAATTGACCCTCCATCTATAAAAAACTTTTGAAAGGGGCTTGGTCTAAATCTCTGCTCATATAGAATTTCCTTACTATCCCTGTCATACCATTTTAATTCCCTATTTTTTGAATCTATTATTGTACATCCATGCCAAGTATTATGAGCATTACCAACTCCATATGGTATATATCCCAAATTACCATCTGAAGGAATAGTGTGTTCCAAAAGAGTAAATTCTGCTCCAGCAGACCACCCGATAGCAAAACCATCCCCTGTACAATTAGGGTCATGGAAATTTCTCCCAAATCCATGAGGTTCAGAAAAATCCCATATTCCTTCGGCCTCCGGTATGCAAAGAATTGTAGCTTTTGATTTAAAGATATAAAATTCTCCTGTCCTTGTATTTACCCCTGTAGCACCCAAAACCCTCACACCCTCCTTGGTTTTCCCAGTAAGAAGTCCGGTAACCATCACCCTATCAAATATAGAAACTCCTAAGCGTTTAAGTTCATTATATAAAGCAGGCTTCATGTTGTGACCCCATACACGAATGGTATATCTATTTTCATAGTCATAGGCAAACAAAAGCTTAGTTTCTTCATCTCTAAAATCAGCACCTTTAAATTCATCGTCTACATCTCTTATCTTCACACCCATCTTTTCAACATCAAGGAGCACTTCATAGCCCTCAACACACTGGATGTAACGTTTAATTCCACATTCATACCCACCGAGACTATGGACTATCGCCTCTGTCATCTCAACAGGGGAAACTTTACAACATGGATTTGTACAAGCAGCCTGCCAATGATCAACTCCTGCACCTCCATTTCCGCTCCATTTAGTCGCTCCTTTTTCAACGAGAACGACCCTTACACCTTTCCTAGATGCACTGATAGCAGCATGACAACCAGCTATACCTCCTCCTAATATGAGAACATCGGTGTCAATCTTGTTCTCTTTTCCATAACTTATTGGATAGGGCCATTTATTAAATAAACTTTGAGCCATTTTCTACTCCTTTAGTAAATTCAGGGATCAAAAATGATAAGTTTTTTCCCTTTCCATCAATAATCCAACCAGTCGTTTAATAAAACTAAAATTTATCCTCCTTTTTTCTGCTTTTAAGCTATCCAGTTCCCTTACTGAAAATCTTCTCTATAAATTTGTTACTAAAAGTTACAAAAAAATTAAATAAAGTCAATAAATTTTCGGTGGCGTATTAATTCGAGTTGGTCCTCTTTTTGATTATAGAGATTTAACCAAAGAGGAATAGATTCATATTTAAAGAAAAGGTTTCTCTTTTACACGTTCCCAAATTAAAAAACTTTCGATTTAATTCGAAATATAATCCATTTGTGGTTTTACTCTATAGAATTAGCATTGATCTATCTTTATGAGATTAAATAATGAAACTCCCTGGACTAAAGTCCAGGGTTTCTATTGGGCTCCCCAGCTTCGCCGGATTACTCCGCTTCGCTTCGGGCACCATTCATCCCCAGGCTTGAAAGCCTGGGGTTTTCTGGCCTCTTAGATAAAAATCTGGAACTCTTCCCGACAAGTTTAATCACTCACTATAAAGCTAAGAGAAAAAGACTTTAAATAAACTCTTTTAAAGCTTCATTTCATAAATTTTTAATCGTTCTATATAAATTTTAATTCAATTTTATTAGCCTACCTCTTTCACCCTTATTTCCCTCTCCTTCCCAAATTAGCGCTACTTTGTTCTATCTTTCAGAAGAAACAAGCTCTCTCGCTCTTTGGATTTCAGTTCTACATTCCGGGAGAGAAAAAATCTTAAGGAACCTTATCCTTCTTCAATGGAAATTGATTACCAATGCAAAGTTCTTTAATTTCTGGCATTATTTTTCCCTCTTGGGCATCATAATAGTTTTTCTTATCCCGAAATTCCTCAAACTAACTCGACAGAATGAAAAAAAATTTCGTAGAGATTTTTTTAAGTAAGGCAATTTGCATACACTCTCACATATCCTTGACTATGGGGAAATTTCGGGTGTAAAATTCCAGAAAACTTATGAACGCATCTTTAAGTAGTGTTTATTTACAGACAGGTCTTCTACTTTTGTTAATGGTGGTTGCCTATGCCATCGCAAAGTGGAAGAAACTTTCTGTAGAGCTGAGCATTTTTATCTCAGCAGTAGTAGGAGGTCTGGGAGGTGCCATCTCCGGAGTGCTCCCTCTTATTGAGCTACCACGACATCTTGTCGAAGGCTCTTTTACTTATCTGGATGTCATCCTTGTCTTTTCTACTGCCACCATCTTTATGGCCATAGTCAATGAATCAGGAGGAGTGAACTATTTAGTAAGGGGCACGATTAAATACTTTCGACACAGCCGAACACTCGCCCTTTTGTTGTTGATGATAATCATCCTAGTCCCTGGCGCCCTAACGGGAGCGGGAAGCGTATCTTTGCTCGTCGTGGGGGCTCCAGTTGCCCTAGCCTTCAAGCATCTAGGAATCTCACAGAAAAGAGCGGCTTCGATTCTCTTCATTGTGGCAGGCCTGAGTGCCGCAGCACCTCCTGTAAATATTTGGGCCATGATTCTCTGTGCAGGAACAGCCATTCCCTATGTAGGTTTTGAATTACCACTTGGAATTCCTGTTCTTCTTCTGGGTGCTTTCACCGTGCTCATCCTCGGAAGGAAGGAAAAAAGAAACACCAATCCCGAGGAAATTCCAAAAGAAAGTCTCGAGGTCCCGCCAGGAATGAGCTGGTGGAGGATGTGCCTTCCTTTTCTTATCTTTTTCGGCCTGGTGGCTGCAAGCAGAGTATGGCCCTTTGATTTGCCCATACTGGGGCTGCCACTTGAATTTTCAGCCGCAGCCGTAGTTTCATTTTTGGTGAGTCCTAAGAAGATTAATGTCCTCACACTCTCCAGAGAAACCATAAGACGCCTCCTCCCGCTTCTGGCAACAATAGTCGTGGTTGGCATGCTCCAACAAGTGATGACTGCCACTGGAGTGAGGGGACTAATTTCTTTTGGCGTGATAAGCACACCTCTCCTTTTACTCTATGTGGCTTTTGCTCTCATAATTCCTGTATCTGAAGGTGTTCTTACCTATGGGGCAGCTGCCATCATAGGCATCCCTCTCATCTGGTTCCTTGATTCTATTGGTTTGCATGCCACAGTGGCTATCGCAGGTTTAAGCCTTCTCTGGCCCTTGGGGGATGGACTCCCTCCCACAGCCCTCATAGGCAGGTTAAGTGTGATGGTTTCTGAATATAGAGGCACCTACTGGTCCTTCCTCAGAAGCACGTGGCTTCCCTGGATAGTAATATCAGTGGTGGGGATTCTAATGATTGTCTTCAGCGCTCGGCTTGAGTTCTTGGTGAGATGGAGTATGTAGATGATTATTAGAGGAGAAGGTCAATGTCTCTGATAATGATTATTTATCTCATCATTTCTGCCTACATTTCGGCAATGCTCATCTGGAATTTCCTGAGAGAAAAAGAGAGCGTGGATAGGATGATTCTCTATTTACTCGTGCTCATCCCTCTTTTGCTCAGGATTTTAAAGATTAAATAGGGAAGGGAAAAGATGTCTTATTTGTGGAAAATTAAACTGGCGATAGTTTCAGGCATAATCCTGTTGATGGCAATTTCAAGTTACCAGCTTTACCGGCATCGGCATTTCAAACTCGCCATAGTAGCCGGACCGGGTGTTACCCGAGTCACCATGCTCAGCGCCTTCTCCCCTCAGCTGAAGGGCACCTCAGCCGATACTTATGTCTTCTTTTTGGAGGGAAAAGAAAAAGGGGGAAAGGCTCTTCTCATCTCAAACACCCATGCGAATGAGCCTGCAGGTTTACTAAGCTCGCTCATTTTCCTGGAAAATGCGATTCTCGAAAAAGGAACCCTGATCATCATCCCTCAATTTAACTACAGCGCAAGCCGCACCACAAGACCTGGCGATGGCTACCCACTCTATTTTGAAATCAAGACTGACTGGGGGAAGAAAAAATTCAGGATGGGAAATAGAGAAGCCTCGCCGCTTGACCAGTGGCCTGATCCTGATGTCTACATCCATTACCCTGAGCGTCAGCTCCTCTCCTTCATCGATATCAGGAATACCAACAGGACCTGGCCAGGTAGAGACAAAGGCCCACTGATGGAAAGAGTGACCTTCGGTGCCATGGAAATAATGAGGAAGGAGGAAGTAGATATCGCTCTTGACCTTCACGGAGCTGAAACAATGTTCCCTGTGACTAACTGTATCGTTGCTCCGGAGAAATCTATGCGCATCGCGACCATGGCTTCTTTGACCGTTAAGGCAAGAGAAGGCTTCGAAAACCATGTTGAGCCCTCTCCCTCTGGTTTTAGAGGGCTCTCCCATCGAGAGATTGGCGATTACTCAAATACGCTTCCTTTCCTTCTTGAAGCACCTATTCCTTTCCTCGACCAACCCACAGGAGCAAAAACAGAGAGCCTCCTTTTGGAAGGAAAAGACCCCTTCCTTCTTAGCCTTGCCCGAAAAGGAAAACTCTTCGTTCCTTACGATGAAAATGGATGGCCAATGGAAAAAAGAGTGGGACAACATTGCTCTGTCATTCTGGAGATTGTTGAGCAGTATTCAATGAAATATCCGGAGCGTGGAATCAAAATTAAAAATGTCCCTCGCTATGCAGAAATCCTCAGAAATGGCATCGGGCATTATTATAAAAATCCTTATAATGTCGATAGGAAAAATATATTTTATAATTAATTCCAGCTTCCTTGTTTTTCATATCCTGATTTATCGCTGAAAATATGAATAACCGATTAACTTCTTAAGGGAAGCGTAAGCTTTGAAACGAAAAAATTTATCTACTTTTTATTTTTTAAGCATCTTTAATAATAATGATTAAGAAGGAGGAAAACAATTCAAAGCCAGATTAAGAGGATGAAAAATTCGTCTCGTAGACAAAGCAAGCTATTATTCTTATAATCAAAACTTCTTAGATAAAAAAATTTAGAAAATGCTGCGGCTCAAAAAAAACTTCAGGAAGGAAAAAAAGCAATCTCTTTAAATCTTAAAAGAAGAGAAAATTTGCCTCATTTTCGTTTATAGGATAAAATCTTTTCTCAATGAAAATTGAAGTGATCTTATTAACCAAGAGGAAAAAGAAGAAAAAATATGGAGAAAATCATTAAAATAAGCCATCATATATATGAGGAGTAAAAATGGAAAAACAAAAAAAAATCTTAATCATCGACGATGACCCTGATTTTTTGGATGCGGTAACTCCAATCCTTGAATCCGCACTCTACAAGACAGTCACCGCTACAAACCCCAAGGAGGGAAAGGAAAAAATCTTCAAGGAAAAGCCAGACCTCATCCTGCTCGACATCATGATGGACAGTCTATTTGATGGATTCTCTCTCTGCCATGCGATAAAAACATCAAAAGAATTCAAAGATTTCAAAGACACACCCATCATCTTCGTTTCTGCTGTAAAAGAAATGACTGGCTCGAGATTCGAATTCAAGGGAAGTGAGCAGGGAATGGTGGGCCCTGACGATTACATCGACAAGCCTATCAAACCAGCCGACTTGCTGGCGCGCATAGAAAAACTTTTAAAGAAGTGAAAAAAGACTTTTCCCGAGCGCAAGAGCTGCGAAATATTCAAGCGGAAAGATACTTATTTCTTGATTAAAGTAATCTTCTCTGAAAGCTTAAGTTAAATAAAAAAGATCTTAAAAAGGAGAGGAATCAATGCTGAAAAAATCAAGTGGTTTTTTCCTTTCAATCCTATCTTTCTTTTTGCTCCTTTATTTAACTCAGGGAGTAAAGGCTCAGCAAGCAGAAATCCCCAAGGCAAAACTTCCGGTCCTAAGCACCTCTGCAGGCCAAAGCCCTGATGTCACTACCCTCAACATCATCCTTGAAGAGGCTGGCATCGGATATGACTATTGCGATGTGCCAACTGTGGAAATGCTGAAAGAAGGGGTGGGACTGGGAGGCAGAGAATCTGCCCCCGGGTTTCATGTAGAAATTCACACAGACTTAGAAAAGTTCCCCTTAAAAACTCCTTACCAGACAATCATCTTTGCCATTGGCGCCAGCCTAAAAGGAATGGGTGCTTCAGGATTAACAGTTGACAGCGAAGAAGCACGCCTGAGAAAAATCGTAGAGTATTGCAAGCAGAATCAAATATTCATCATCGCCGTCCACGTGGGTGGAGCCTCAAAGCGCGGAGCACCTGGGAGCGACAACGAAAGGATGATAGATGCAGTAGCTCCTTTTTCCAACTATCTCATCGTCACCCGAGACTCAAACAAAGATGGAAGATTCGACACAATCTCTAAAGAAAAGGGAATCCCCCTCACTCAAGTGGATTATGCCCTTGAACTTGTGGAAATCTTCAAAAACATTTTCCAATAAGAGTCTCTTTCCTTTATCTTTTAAGCACCCCGAGGATTAGAGAAGAGGGATAAGTAGAGGAGCGGTAGACCTTCTGAGTTGCCTTTATAAAATCTGATGGTCGAGCGTGATAAATATCCACAAATTTCTGCGGATTTCGGTCATAAACAGGAAACCAGCTGCTCTGGATTTGAACCATGATTCTATGCCCCTTGAGAAAAGTATGATAGCGGTCTCTTAAGTCAAATTCGATTTTTGTTATTTCTCCAGGCACCATAGGCTCTGGATAAACAAAGCTATGACGAAATTTTCCCCTCATTATCTCCCCTGCCAGAAGCATCTGGAAATCTCCCATCGGAATCTTGCAGTATTTGCTCTGAGGGGCTCGACCAGGATACACATCGATCAGTTTCACCACCCAATCTGAATCTGTACCGCTTGTAGAGACAAAAAGAGAGGCAATGATCGGCCCTGCAATTGTAACCTCCTCTTCGAGTGGTTGGGTTTCATAGACCAGGACATCGGGACGAGTGGCAGCGAATCTCTGATCTTCTATCATCCATAAGTGACCTTGAGTAGTTCGAATTTCAGGAGAAAAAGGCACTGGCTTTTGAGGGTCACTCAGATAGCAATCAAAGGCTTCTTCACCCTCTTCTAGAGGTGGTTCGAATGAAAGCCTTCCTCCCTCACGAAGATAAAGACGGGTTTCGACCAGACCCGGAGGAGGCCACCTATCATGTTTCATCCAGACATTTCTTCCCGTCTCAAAAACAACAGCTTCAGGAGATGACCATTCTCCTTTATCTTTAAGATAATAGCTGAAAAACGGGTATTGAATCTCCTTTTGAAAATACCTTGAAGTCTTAGAGCCAAAATCCACGCACCCCAGCGAATCTCCTTCCATGCTGTACCATCCTCCATGAAGCCATGGCCCGACGACAAGAGTGCTTTTATTTTCAGGATTCTCTTTTTC
The DNA here is from genome assembly GCA_964429695.1 of uncultured Eubacteriales bacterium. Taxonomy (GTDB): domain Bacteria; phylum Acidobacteriota; class Aminicenantia; order Aminicenantales; family Aminicenantaceae; genus CAYSCS01. The sequence goes on along the minus strand of CAYSCS010000050.1, from coordinate 9,585 downwards.
AAGGGTGTAATAGATCGACATCGGCCCATAAAAATCCTCGGCGTCAAACCATCCAGCCACATTCAGCACGGGATGTTTAATATTCTTCAGATACTGCAAAACATTCTGGCGCTTCCAGTATTCGTCATATACTCCGTGTTCCATGAATTCATTCCAGGCAGGGACCTCATCGTGAAAAAAGAGCTCATTTACCCTCGAGACAGGACCAATTTCAAGGAAAAATTTGTATCCCCAGGGAGTGCCGTAGTCAAATGGCTCCAATCCTCTTTCCGACTGTTCCTTGCGAATCCTCCCTGCCATCGAAAGCCAGGAGAAGGCGTACATCAATCGGAACGCACCATTATGATGCCAGTCGTCGCCGATGAACATATCAGAGGGGGAGGCTTGAGGGGAGGAAGCTTTCAGTGCAGGATGGGCGTCAATCATTCCCATCACCGTCTGCCAGCCTGAATAAGAAATTCCCCACTGTCCTACCCTTCCGTTATGATTGGGAATATTTCTGAGCAACCATTCAATCGTATCGTAATTATCCGTGCTTTCATCCACATCTTTCAGACTCCTTCTTTCAAGCACAGGTGGCTTCATCACCTCAAACTCTCCCTCCGATTTGAACTTGCCCCTCACGTCCTGAAAGACAAAAATATATCCATCATGGTCAAATTCCTGAGAAGGACCGAGTTGTTTTCGGAAATTGTTTACTCCATAGGGAGCAACTGAATATGGCGTGCGATAGAGAAGAAGAGGATATTTCTGAGTCTTATCCTTGGGAGAATAGACAATGGTAAAAAGTTTCACCCCGTCTCTCATGGGAATCATGTACTCAGCCTTCTCGTAATGGGCTTTAACATCAAACTCTCCCTCCTCCTCTTTAATCCCTTTAAGACTCAAAAAAATAAGCAGAATGAAAGGGAGAAGGAAAAACCAGAGCTTATAAGCTTTGCTTCTCTTTAACATCAAACCCTCCTTCTTAAAAGTCAAATTTCTTCAGCTCATCGCACTCTTTTCTTTTCTTTTTTAGCCGGGAGTACTAATCCATGTCCTCGTGGAAAAAGGCCAGGGATAGTAACAGGAAGTTTACCTTTTAGTTCAATCTCTCCGAAAAGGGCTGCAGCCACCTTCTCCTGCGCTTGGGAAGACCAGGCATAGGCACAGAGATAACAGGGAATTTCAGGGAAATGTTTTAAAAAATACGGGCTCCCGAAAGACACACCGATGACTGGCTTACCGAGGGAAATAATCCTCTTTACTAATTCGGCATGCTCTTCGATTAGGTCGATACTTCCTTTCCGGGCTTTCCGCAAAGAAAAGAGCCCAACCACGACTGCATCGCATCCTTCTAAATTCAGGAGAGCCTCGGTGAAAAATTCCTGCGCCGTGTCGAAATCGGCAAAAAAGGTGAATGCGCCTGGAGACCTCTTCATTATCTCCTCTGCCAAAGTCTTCCCTGCCTCATAGCCTCCTCTATCGCTGCTCAGAGAGAGGACTGCTAACTTCTGAGCGTGAGCAGAAAGAGGGATAAGCCCGCCCTCATTTTTAACTAAGGTAAGCGAATCTTCGAACATCCTCGAGGCAAGCCTTAAGTGTTCCTTCTTGCCAATCATTTTAGAAAGATTTCTTGAGTCAATCACCTTCTTCATGTCCAAGCCAAGATTCGCCTTCACCTCAAGAATTCTTCTTACTGAGGAATTGATTCTTGCCTCAGAAATTCTTCCCTCTTCAAGCGCGGCAAGCAAACGGCGGATGACTCTTTCCGGAGAAGGGGGAAGGAGAATCATGTCCACTCCGGCCTCAACAGCCCTGAGCGCTGCCTCCTCGGGTTCAAATAAATTCGTGATCCCTCCCATATCCATGGCATCCGTGACAATCAACCCCTTGAATCCGAGTTCCCTCCTCAACAAATCAGTCATTATCCTTGAAGAAAGAGTTGCGGGAAGGCCAGGCGTGGGTTCAAGAGCAGGAACCCAGAGATGTGAGCTCATCACCACCTGAACCCCGGCCTCGATGGCTTTCTTGAAAGGATATAATTCCACTTTTTCGAGCCTCTCTCGATCTCCCTCAATTACGGGAAGCTCAAGATGGGAATCTAGATTTGTATCCCCGTGACCCGGGAAATGTTTTGCCGTCGTGAGTAAACCGTAATCGGAGCAACCTCTAATAAATGCCACCCCTAAACGAGTCACTTCTTCAGGTTGCTCCCCGAAAGAGCGGATGTTGATAATCGGATTTTCAGGATTAATGTTGACATCCACGACCGGAGCGAAAGCGAGATGAATACCGATGGCCCTTGCTTCCAGGGCTGTCGCCTTTCCCATTAAATATGCCTCCTCTTCTTTTCCTATGGCTCCGATTGCCATAAGAGGCGGAAATTGAGTTGCACCCTCAACTTGAGTGCCAAGCCCAAACTCAAGGTCTGAGGCGATTAAAAGAGGAATCTTGGCCATTTCTTGAAAGGAATTGATGAGAAAGGCAGTCTCAAAAACATTTCCACCAAAAAGAATCAAGCCACCTATCTTAAATTCTTTCACCAGCCTCCAAATCCTCCTGAATTCTTCGCTCTCCTCATTCATAAAATATCCGGAGAATGAGCAGACTATCATCTGTCCAATCTTTTCCTCAGCGCTCATTCTTCCCAGGGTCTTCTCCACCCACTTTCCAGATGAAGGCTTGAGAATTGTTCTCTCTTTGATTCTTAGACAATCTGTGAAAAATAAAATCACGATTAACACCAAGAAGAGAGAGAAACTCCTTCTCGGATTTTCTCTTGAAATCAACTCGAAAAATTTGTGCTCGAAAAGAAAGCTCATCTCACAATGTAACGCAGAATGAAAAGCGCTGAAAAAAGATAAATTAGCCAGTGGACCTCTTTCCCCTTTCCGGTTATAAATTTCAGAAGGCTGTAGGATATGAAACCGAAGGCAATTCCTTCGGTAATACTTACTGTTAAAGGCATTATGGCTATAGTCAAGAAAGCCGGAAGAGCCTCGGTTAACTCCTCCCATTTTATGTAGCTCACACAGCGCATCATCAGATAGCCAACGATAATCAAGGGAGGGGCGATGACAGGATGAAGGGATGTGCCGAGGTAAACGTATTCACCGCCTATCATCTCAGCTAGAGGGCTGAAAAAAAGGGCGACCACAAAAAGTAAGGAAGTGCAAACGTTTGCCAGTCCTGTTCTTGCACCCTGAGCAATGCCTGTTGCGCTTTCAATGTAGGAAGTGACAGTGGATGTGCCGAGAAGAGTTCCTCCCACTGTTCCCAGCGCATCAGAGAGCATCGCTCGATTGGCGCGGGGAAGTTTGCCTTCTTTTATAAAACCCGCAGGTTCACTCACTCCAATCAGGGTGCCCACTGTATCAAAAAGGTCCAGAAAAAAGAAAACGAAGACTACGGTCACTAGTCCTGTTTTGAAGGCGCCGATTATATCGAGCTTAAAAAGAGTGGCCTCAATGCTTGGAGGAGAAGAGATTATTCCCTTATATTTAACTACACCCAGGGGAATCCCAAGAATAGCCGTGACTAAAATTCCAATCAGGATAGAGCCATGAACTCTTAAAGCCATGAGCACTGAAGTTACCACAACGCCTGCAATTACGAGCAGTACAGGTTTGCTAGTTAAATCTCCGAGTCCGATTAAGACTCCTGGGGTATCTACCACAATGCCTCCGTACTCAAGTCCGATGAGGGCAATCAAAAGACCTATTCCCACTGCAATGGCATGCTTAAGAGAATCAGGCACAGCAGCCACAAGCTTTCCCCATGCTCTTAGGAGAGAAAAGATAACAAATACTACTCCAGAGATGAAATTTGCGCCAAGTGCAACTTGCCAAGAATAGCCCATAGTCCCGCAGACTATCACCGCAAAGAAGATGTTGTGTCCCATGGCAGGAGCCAAAGCAATAGGATATTTAGCCAAGAGTCCCATGAGAAGGGTTGCAAAGGCACTCGAAATACAGGTGGCAAACATCACCGCCCCTTTCTCCATTCCTGTAATAGAAAGGATAGCGGGCTGAACAAAGATGATATAAGACATGGTCATGAAGGTCGTTACCCCTCCCAGAATCTCCCTTCTCACCGTGGTCTTGTTCTCTTTGAGGGCGAAGAACCTGTCTAAAAAATCCTTCATCCTTCCCCTCTCATTCATCGAACTTAATCAAGGAGAAAACATCCACTTCAGGATGGGCTTTTCGAATAGATTCTACTCCCCTCAGAAAAGTCAGCTCCACAACTGAAGCAAAACCAACCACAACTCCCCCTAATTTTTTAACAAGGTCGATAGAACTTATTGAGGAAGAACCTGTGGCGATTAAATCATCGATGATTATGACCCTCTGACCAGGAGAGACACTATCACAATGCATTTCGAAATATTCAACTGCATACTCATTGGGAGCTCTGACACAAACGGTCTGCCGGGGTAACTTTCCTTTCTTGCGAATTATGATTATTCCCAGTTTCAGGCGATGTGCAACGGGTGAAGCGAAGAGATACCCGCGTGATTCAATTCCTGCTACAACTTGAGGCTTTTTAGGTCTTGCCCAGGTGACAATCTTGTCTATCACATAATTGTAGCAAGATGCATCCTGCAGAAGCGGGGTTATATCTTTGAATCCTATTCCAGGTTTAGGAAAATCCTTGACTTCACAAATCTTTTCTTTAGCCCGTGAAATCATTTTTTTGATACCTCATTTAAGATGAGCTGATTTAATTTAAAGACAAAATAGATTCCTTTGTCAACGCTATATCCTCATCCCTCTAAAATAATCTCCCTTCTTTTCTTTTCAATATCTTCTTTCCTAATTTCCTCATCTAGCCAAGAAATTTGTCTCTTGCCTTTTCGCCTGCTATAATTCGGATGAAATTTGAGGCCATGAAAAAAATAGACTGGAGTCTTTATTTAATCGCAGACGTCGAAGCGGTAAAAGAGAGAAACATGCTCTCTTTAATCAAGGAAGCTACAGAAGGTGGGGTAAGCGTAGTTCAGCTTAGGGCTAAAAAATTGAACACACTTGAATTCTTGGAAATTTCCCTAAACCTTCGGCAGTTTCTGAAACAAAGAAAAATCCCCTTCATCATCAACGACCGCCTAGATATTGCCCTTGCCATTGAGGCAGATGGAGTTCATCTCGGCCCCAAAGACCTCCCTCTTCGCTATGCGAGAAAGCTAATGGGAGAGGGAAAAATTATAGGAGCATCTGTAAACTATCTCGAGGAGGCAATAAAAGCAGAACAAGAAGGAGCAGATTACCTTGGAGTGGGACCAATCTACTTCACCCCAACCAAGGAAGACCTGAGGCCTGTCCTGGGAGTGGAGGGCTTGATAAAGATAAGGGAAAGGGTAAAGCTCCCCATCATTGCCATTGGAGGAATAAACAAACAAAATGCCCCTCAGGTAATCTCGAAAGGTGCAGATGGAGTAGCTGTCATCTCAGCCATCTTGGCTTCAGAAGACATAAGGAAGGCAGCAAAGGAACTTCTTGATGCCATCCTTAGGGCAAAGAAGACTCAACCCTGAGATTCTGTTTTTTTTCTTCGCTTAGAAATTTAAAAAAGAAAAAAACCGAAACGGAGAGCAAAAAGCAAGGTAAGATTCATTTCTTATTTATTTCATTCTCAATCTATCAATTTGCTTCCTAGTTCCTTCACAAGTTGAGGGGGAAATTTCTATCTTCCTTCTTCGCTCACTTTCTACCTTTATTATCACCCGCAGGGCATCATAATAATTTTTAATCTTCTCTGCCCATTCGATGATGATTAGGCCCTGGCCAATATACTCTTCCCAGCCAAGGTCTCTGATCTCTTGCTCACTTTCTAATCTATAGAGGTCTATGTGAAAGACGGGGTATCTTCCTTCATAGATATTTACGAGGGTAAAGGAGGGGCTACAGACGCGGTTAACATCTCTTACCCCTGAACCGGCGGCAATCCCTTTGGCAAACACAGTCTTTCCTGACCCCAATTCTCCGATGAGAAATACAACTTCGCTTCCTGAAAATCCTTTTGCTAATTTCTTGGCAAGTAAAAATGTCTCTCTCTCAGAGAAGGTTATGTAGGTCATTGATTTAGGTGGTTTTTTCCTCTTTATTTCCACTGAAAAAGCCTCTCAGAATTTTCAAGACTCAATTTCAGGTCAACACTCGAGCCTCACCCATTTAGGCTAAGACTCTTAATCGCAGAAGGAAGAAACGTGATTATGTTACCTGCTGTGAGTGGCTTCTCTCCAATTCTTTCTGCGGCCAAATCTCCACTCAGCCCATGGATATACACAGCGGCAAGCACCGACTCCAGAAAGTCTCCTCCCTGCATAATCATAGAAGCAATCATCCCGCTCAAGACATCGCCCGAACCTGCTGTAGCCATCCCAGGATTTCCTGTGGGATTGATATAAACCTTCCCTTCTGGAGTTGCAGTCAAAGTTCTATAACCCTTAAGCACGACATACAGTCCATAATCTTCAGCAAATTTGGGAAGGACCTCAAGTCTTTTGTCGAGAACTTCTTTAGTCGGTACATTCAGGAGTCTGGCGAATTCACCAGGATGAGGGGTAAGAACAGATGGTTGGGGCAAATTCCTAAGAAGAGAAGGTTTTCTAGAAAGGATATTAAGAGCATCGGCATCCAGGACAGAAGGAATCTTAATCTCGGAGACGAGACTCAAGACAAGTTCTTGTGTGGAAGGATGAGTGGAAATCCCAGGTCCGATCATCAGAGCATTTTTCCCTTCTAATAATTCAAGAATCTTTGCTCTTGCCTCTTTTGCCAGAGTCCCTTCTTCTGTTTCCGCAAGGGGCTCTGTCATCAATTCCATCATTGATTTAGCCACTATGGGTAAACAGCTCGCCGGTGTGCCAACCGTCACCAATCCCGCGCCCATTTTTAAAGCTGCCTTCCCTGCCATGATTGCAGCCCCTGTCTTTCCCAAGGAACCGGAAATAATAAGAAGATGCCCGTAGCTGCCCTTATGAGTATCTTTTTTACGCTTTGCAAAATAGGGAAGGATTTTCTTTTTCTCTACGAGCTCAAGCTTGAGCTTCTCATCTTCAAGAAGAAAAGGGGGGATTCCTATATCCCCAACAACTAGCTCTCCCATGAAATCTTCTGCAGGAGGAAAGATATGAGCTATCTTAGGCGCAGCGAGGGTAACTGTCAGGTCTGCTTTAAGACAAGGACCGATGACCTGGAAGGTATCAGCGGAAAGACCTGAGGGGATATCGATTGCCACTTTATATGCCGAAGAAGTGTTTATTTCCCTTATGGCTTCTTCGTAGAGCCCTCCTACGGCCATGGAAAGCCCTGTGCCGAATATGGCGTCAACAACAATGTCTGCTCGAAAAATCTTCTGCTTATGATTCTTCAATTGGAATGAAGACTTTATCTCAGCTATTTTAATTCCCATCTTTTCGGCTATTCGTAGGTTTAAGGCAGCATCTCCTTTTATCTCATTCTTTGAGGCAAGGAGTAAGACTTCGACTTCACATCCTGAGTTCGAAAGATGTCGGGCAACGACAAGACCATCTCCTCCATTATTTCCCTTACCTGCCACTATCACAATCTTTTTCTTCTTAAGGTCAGGATACCTCTTCTTTATTTCCTCGAAAACTCGAAGCCCGGCATTCTCCATTAAGATTGGCCCGATGATTCCAATCTCTTCAATCGCCTTCCTGTCGATTTCTCTCATTTCTCTTGAGCTCAAGACTTTCATCTTCATCCCTCATCCTTAAACAAAATCATCTTTCTAGCCTAGAAGATTTTATCTAAAAGGATTGTTTTATACAAATTAGAAGATTCTTAAAGCCAAAACTCAACAGGAGACTTTCTGATTTTGCACTTCTTAACCAAGAAACAAATGAGGTTGACTTAATAATCTCTACTCTATAAGATTCCCTTTAAGAGAAAATGAGAGCCACTTTATTTATACTTCATGAAGTCAAAGTAAACTTAGAGGACTAGATTTCACCTCATCGAAAAGGATTGAGAGAAGATGAGCCTTCTTTCGAGCTTCCTGATCATATTGCTTGGCTATCTTCTCGGTTCTATATCTCCAAGTTACATCCTGGGTCGAGTGCTTAAGAAAATAGATATTCGCCAGATTGGTACAAGGAATGCAGGGACGGTTAACGCTTATAGGATGCTAGGACTCTGGCCTGCTCTGATTACCGGAATTTTCGACTGCGCTAAAGGTCTCTTTGCCATGCATGTTGCTAAACTTTCTGGATTTTCTCCAACTCTCGTGTACTCCGCTGGGTTTGCCGCCATTGGAGGTCACGTATTCCCATTTTATCTTGGCTTCAGAGGAGGCCAGGGAGTAGCAACCGCAACCGGAATGTTGCTCTATTATCTTTTTCTCTTTCTCAAGAACGCATGGCTTCCTCTAGATTCACTTCTTCTCCTTGCCTTCTGCGTCCTCTCCTTTACTTTAATATCCAAAAAGGGTGAAATTGTAGGCTCTGTAGTACTTCCCATCCTTGGGATATTCATCCTTGTCCTCTCCCCTCCCCAGAGCTACAGAGTTCACATTCTGATTATCATTGCTTATATTCTATTAATAAATGTAATTAACATTCGTAAAGAAAAAATCCTTCAACTCTCCTCACCCCAGGCAAAAAAAGAAATAAACTGGAGACTTTATCTAAGACCTTTTGCTGTAATCCTGCTCATAAACTACCTTAGCAGCGATAAGAAAGATACTTTAACCCTAATCGGAGTCATTGCCCTCTTATTCCTTACCCTCGACCTCGCTCGGCTTCTCTCAAGAAGAGTCAATGTCTTCTTCTTCGACAAGTTGAGGTCAATTTATAAAGAGAAAGAATATAAAAAGTTTTCTTCAATCACCATCTTTCTCTTTGCCTGTTTTATAACCGTGTTAATCTTTGAAAAAGAAATAGCCCTACTCGCTGTTTCTTATCTTATCTTTGGCGACTTCTTCAGTAAATTCTTCGGAATTCAATTCGGAAGGAGGAAGCTCTTTGAGAAGACTCTCGAAGGTAGCCTGGCTCACTTCAACGGCTGTCTCATCTCTGGTTATCTTTTCTGTTCACTCATTTCCTTCCCTCTTCCCATACACCTCCTGGGAGCTCTTGTTGCTTCCCTCTCAGAGGCATTGCCTCTGAACGTTAACGATAACTTCAGTGTCCCGCTTCTCAGTGCATCGAGCATGTATGTCTTCCATCTTTTTTAATATAAAAAACGTTACTCTCTTTTGTTTATCGCTGCAAAACTCAGGCTCAAATGACTCTAGTATTCAAGTTTAAACCTTAATCCTTAAACAGTTTTTAAATCTTCAATAAGAACAAACCCTTTCTATCTAGGAAATCCTCTAAAAAAAATAAGCCACACCCTGGGCTAAAGCCCAGGGTATCGGCCCTCTGACATAATCTGGTTATGGCTTTCTTGTCTGATCGCGAATGTACTTTTTAACAATCTCTTCAATTACCTGGCCAACTGCTTCGGCAAAATACCCATCCGCCCAAAAACTGTCTCCCCACAAAAATTCTTCCAACTCCGGATACTCCTTCCCCAATACCCGACTCGTTCCCCCTTTGAATATCTGCACCACCATATGGAGATGATCATCTTGAATTGCCAT
>CAYSCS010000049.1:0-21848 GCA_964429695.1 uncultured Eubacteriales bacterium | reverse complement strand
AGGATGAGGAGAGCATAAAATGCATCGGGTTTGCGGACCAGGGGTAAATAGAAGAAAGAAATAGGAAAGAATAATCCCAAAGGTGATAAGTTTTGTGTTCTGGAAAAATCTGGGAAAATCCCCAAAAATTGCCTCCTTTTTGAGAGACCTCAACAAAATAATTGACAGGATCCAAATTTAAATCCTTTGAGTCTACGTTAGTAGCATGGGGATGATTGTTACTCCTTCTTAAAATCCATTTAATACAAATTAATACCAAGAACTTACTGAAAGAGCTTAGTTCTTTTATTACTTGCTCAGGGCTCTTTCATGATTTTTATTTAGGACTTTTTTTGTGACTTATCTTTTTTTTCTTCTTTCCTTCTTTGATTAACTTTTCCAGAAGACGGCAGGCATCCTCGACAAAGCCATTGCAGTATTTCTGGAAAAGACCTTTCTCTGTAGCAATCTCAAGACCATGAGAGCTTTTTAAGCTACAGCCTAAGAGGTCTGTGCAGTTAATGGAACCATGAAGCTCGCTGAAGCGTCTGCAGAATTCCTGAGCCAGAGTGTAAGTCAAATCTTTGGCTTCCCAATCTTCAACATGACTCCTGCCGAAATGAAGACTCAGGACAAGAAGCGCACCAGTCACTGCCCCGCAGGTTAATCCCATATGCGACATGCCTCCACCAAAAACCTGAGATAGTTTCAAAGCTGTTTCTTCAGCTATCCCCTGCTCTACAGCATAAGTAGAAAACACAGCTTGAGAACAGCTGAAGCCTTGCTGGAAAAGCCTTTTTGCCTTCTCAATCCTCGTTGACATTTCCTCACTCCTTGATCCTAATCTCTCTGGAACGTAAGAGCTAAAATTAAATCTTAGTTAAAATAATCAAAGAGGGGGGCTTTCATTCCCTCAAGAATCGAAAAAGTGCGAATTAACGAACCTCATAATCTTCACTCTGCGATTTAACACCAAAGCAAAGAGGAAATCCGTAAATACCTGCCATCGCTTTCCTTATTAAAGATTTCAGCTTTTGCATCATTAAAGGATTTAATCTCTTTAATCAACTCTCTTGTTATTTCTTCTTCTTTGAGTTTTTAGCATAAATTCAAAACAGAGAGCAAATTCAGTGAAAACTTTATCCTCACGTAACTTAGTTTTAAATCCGGAAATAAGCTTCTCTCATTGTCTTGAGTCAACTTAAAAGATGGATAAAATAAGATTCAAGTATTTTTAGAGGAAGTTTCGGAATTATCCTTGAGAAAAAACAGCTCTTTTCAAAGAATTGTTTATTTCAATATTTTTTTAAGAAAATCTTATTTTATCTTTTTTATTTGAGATAGAATATAGAATAAATAAACAAATAAATAATTAAAATAGCCTTAAAATATTTGCTTTCGACTGATTTTATTCTTTGGCTTTATTTAAAAATTCGACCAAGGAAAACAAGGATAATTTTATATCATGGAGTCTCAGATGAAGTCGAGGAGAGAAAGTCTTCTGGAATAATTTCGAAACGGGTTTTTGAGCAACACCTGGCTTATCTAAGAAAATATTACAGAAATGTCCCTTTATCTCAGTTAATTTCATCAAGAAAAAACAATACTCTGCTCCCTCCGAAAGGTATTACCATTACTTTTGATGATGGTCATGAAAACAATTATAGAGATGTTCTTCCCTTGCTACTTAAATATGGTTTCACTTCAACTTTTCTAGTAACTCCACAATATATAGAGATGGCTCAAAAAGGAGAGAAGGCAGTTTTCTGGTGGGATCTCATAGATTATTTGTTAACTGCTAAAAATTATCTTGAGTTTATGAATATCTTCGAAAGTAATGGCTTGAAATTAAGGACATTCAATAATCTGGAGGAGTTAAAAGAAAATATGAAAGAGGTCTTAAAAACGGCTTCCCTTGAAGTTTATCAAAAAATAATCGAAGATATAAAAATTAAGTTTGTAAATGAAATTTCAAACACGAATTTTCCCCGAATAATGAATTGGCAACAACTAAAGGAGCTCAAGGATAAAGGCATGGAGATCGGTGCTCACACCATGTCTCATGTGGCAGCTTCTTCTCTGCCTTCGACTCATTTCAGGATGGAATTTGGCGAAGCAAAGGAAATTTTAGAAAAAAAGCTCGGTGTTAATATAGAAGCCTTTGCCTTCCCCTATGGACAAAGAAAACACTATAACCAAGAGGCAATAGAAGCGCTTAAAAAGGCAGGTTATCGATGTGCGCTCCTGGTTCTAAACCTAAAGGATAGTCCAGAAAAAGACTCTTTTTGCCTAAATAGAATCCCCATAGATAAAGATGATAACTTCAGAATGTTTAAGTTAAAGGCATCCGGGCTTTATGATGATCTTATGGCTTTATATAGATTAATAAAATTTTTCGGCTCTTCTCCAAATTAGTGATAAAAACTCATATTTCTCTTAATATTTAGGTTTTAGATTAAGAAGTGTAAAAAAAAGTCTATCTTTCATAGTCCAGCTTAGAGAGAGGCTCTTATTCCTTCGGTTTCCTCAACGCTATCTTTCAATTACTTGGCGAAGATTAACATTTTTATTACCTAATCTGGAGATTAACCAATTTTCCTTTAAAAAATAAAATATAGGCAACATGAAAAATGAAATGGAAAGGAGAAAAATCGCCGTCTGTTCTGAAGTCAAAAGCAGAAGGCGTTAAATTATAGAATTCAACCCTTGTCTTAAGAACCTAGTTATTCCTTCCCCTGATGTTACTTCATTGATTTTTTAAGAGCTCATCCCCTCTCTTTTAGAGCATCTTTCGAGTTTTTAACGAATTTAACTCTCGTTCTTTTTATCCTCCTTATCCTTATCTTCAACATTCAGGGAAATCTCGAGAAAGCAGAGTTTAATCTTTCATTTTTTCTTGAGGAAGCGATCCAGGAATTCAAAAGTAGCGTTATAGGCATCCATCCGGTTTTTATACAGCAGGAATTCATGCGGCTCATCCGGACGCACCAGGAGTTCAATGTGAACATCTCCCTTGGCACGTAATTTCTGAACTATGTCAACAGTCTGTGAGAAGTCGACATTCCTGTCATCATCGCCATGGATGAAAAGAACGGGTGAGATCCAGTTGTTAACACTCGCAACTGGTGAGGATTCAAAGGCAATCTTCATCTCTTCAGCACTCATAGTGCCTGCGCCTCTTGCTGACCAGTCATGAACACCTGCAAGGTCGACTCCTGCCTTGAAGATGTCTGAATTTCTGGCAAGCGCCATCGCTGTGAGCAAACCACCATAGGAAAGCCCCCAGATGCCAATCTTCTCCGCGTCAACCTCGGCTCGGCTCTGGAGGTATCTGGCTCCGGCTACAACATCTTGATACTCTGAGGCACCCTTGCGACCGGCATTTGGAGGGATGCGGAAGGAACGACCGTAGCCTATTCCACATCTAAAGTTTATGGAAAGGACAACATATCCCCGACTTGCAAAATACTGGTTGATGCCATATGCTTCAGAGTAAAACTCCATATAATGCCAGCCGAGAAGCATCTGGCGAATCGGTCCTCCGTGGACATAGATGATGCCGGGACGCTTTTCCCCAGGCTTTACTCCTCTGGGGAGGAAGAACTGGCAGGGGATATCGAGCCCATCAGGTGCCTTAACGATGACAAGTTCCGGTTCTACAAGCTCATTGAGAGGGAACTTCTCAGGGAGTTTTCGAGGGGCTATCACCTCTATTTTTCCGCCCGATGAAGGAACAAGGGCAATTGACATGGGATGCCGTGAAGTGGCGTACATAAAGGCTACTTTATCCCCTGAAGCAAGCGCCACAGGGTAACAACCTATGGTTTTTCCTTGGGTTAACTGGACGATTTTCCCTCCTTCGGTTGAGACTTTAAAGATGTGTCGTCCGTGAATATCGGCAAGGTTACTGGAGAAAAAGAGAGTCTTCCCTTCAGATGAAAGATGAAAATGCTCAACTTCCCCTTCCCCCGGTGTTAGCTCAATTGGTTCTCCTCCCTTGGGGGAGAGGGAGAAAAAATGGTTCCAGTTGTCGTGTTCAGCAGTGAAAAGAATTCGATTATTGGCTGTCCAGATAAGATTTCGAACCGTGTAATATTTTGGTTGAGCCCCTTGCGGATTCCAGATTTCCTTTGCCTCCCCGGATTCTGCATCAGCAACCCAGATGGAGGGCGTGGGGGGATTCCAGAAATCGATAACTTCGTTATACTGACGACCTGGATACCGGAAAAAGGCAATACTCCTCCCATCAGGCGACCAGACAGGGTCACTGTCCAGGTCGACACTCGGTGCCAGCCAAGTAATCCTTCGAGTCTTAAGCTCAAATACTCCAATGAAACTGTGGTCATCTCGGTCTGAAACAAAGGCAATCTTTTTCCCATCAGGAGAGAAGCGAGGGCTACGGTTTTTTCCTCTTGCCTTGAAAAGCAACTCAGGCTGAGGTACTCCACCCGAGGAGCTCGGGTCGCGAAGTGCCACACGATAGATCAGATTATCCTTTGTCACCAGAATCCATTTCCCGCAGGAGGAGACAACGGGATTATTTCCCGCGCAAACACGCCAGGGATTCCCGCCATCTGTCCTTACTGCCCAGATTGCCTGTTCGACACCATCAGGGTCGCTTGTAGGATTGGTGACCCAGCCCTCTTTGTTCGGATTTCCACCCCTCACATAAATTACAAGCGAACCGTCATCTGTGATTTCAATCTCTGGTATCTCGAACACTTCATCTTTAACGTAACGTGTGAGGTTTACCGGTAAAAAATCGGGCGCACTAGCAGTCCACACATTACGTGCTCCTTCACTGTGAAAGATCCAGGCTATTCGGTCAGCCTTTTTTGCAGAAACAAGATTCATCGGATATGGCGCGCTCAACACCTCTTCGAGGGAAAAGGGATGGCTCGATTCTTTGAGAGGAGCTTTTGCGGCGTAGGTCTTGAAGCTCAAAAAAACCACAAGAAAAATTGTAAAGCCAAGAGCAAGGAATTGATTAATTTTAGAACTCTTTGAATTAGGTAAGATCATTTCTTCCTCCTCCTAAATCTTTTTAGTATTAAAATTTCTTAAAATTTCTAATTTAAAATTCTTCAAGGAGAGAAAAATCTATGTCGGGACGGTCCGCTGTTTTTGTGCCCACGATGAGGTTGGTGTAATCCTTCCTCCAGTAGTAATTGTGTCCCGCTTCCACCCTCCATGTTTCTCCTGTCTCAGGGTCAATCACATCTGTAACTCCGAGGATATAATTTGAGAATCTGCGATTTATATCATCGAGAGTTTTCTGGCGCATCCAGTAAGATTGATCAATGATTCTTGATATTTCTCGACTTGTTTGAGTGACAATTCGCGAGACCTGAGCAGTAAGAAACTGTTGAGAGGCAAGCCAGAAAGGATTAATCCTCACGCTCTCAAACATGTGTGTGGCTATTTCCCGCACCTTTTCTGCAGCCTTTTCAGGGCAGGCATAAATGACCAGCAAAATAACTGACCAATTCCCCCCTCTTACCCCCACATCTTTGACAACCTGAGTGAGTGAAAGTCCATAGCCAACAAAGGGCTCTCCATCTTTGCTGAAACGGAAAGATGCTTCACCCGCATCAAGGGTAAAAGATATCCCATAGGAGGTGAGGTGGCTGTAAATCTTATTGAACTCTGCGGTGTAATCCGATCTTTCTTTTTGCTCTATGAGTTCAAAGTCACTCAAGCCTCTCCTGTAATTATTCTGGAGATAATCTACGAGGAAGAGATGCCCGGGTAGATAGCGCCTGACGAGCATCCTCACCCCGTAGCCAGGAGAATACCATGAGCCTTTTCTAAACCCGGAAATTGCGAGCAAGTCGTTCGGGATGGTAAAAACGGGAATATCCTTATCATTGAACTGGATTGAAATTCTTGAGTCAGGAGAGGTTGCCTTAAGGAAATGAACGAGATCAACCGCTGCGCGCCTGAAAGTGCCTCCGTCAACCTCCCACCCATGTGGCACCTCTAAAGTAAATGCTTGCTCGCTGGGGTCAGTCCAGAGGGTGTAGATAATTTTTTTCTTTTTAGGCTCACCCTTTTTCTCTCCCTTTCTATTTATGGGTTTTTCGAAACGGAAACTCTTAAGAGAGGATAAGAGCACATTTTTTCGTGAAGGGAAGCTCTCCTTCGCAGATGAAATTACATAGAGAATTCCACTCTTTTCGTAAATGGAGCAAAGGGCAATTCCTTCATAAAAAATATCTTTTTTCTTGAAAGAAAAACGAGCCGCAGATTCATCGGGAAAGGAACGAATCTGTTCAAGCTTTTGAAAGTTCAACTGAGTGAAATAGTCTTTGAAAAGGGATAAATTCTTCTCAAGCCACAAACGACTTCCCACAGCATCTTTGAGGAAAAAGGGGTAAACAAGGATAAAGCCTGAACGTGGCTCTTCATTGCGAGGAGCTATCAGGATGTGTTTCTCTTCCTTTTCTATGATGCATGCTTCCCAGTCCTTTGGGTGCTTGAGCGAGAAACCCTCAGCATAATTCCTCACCTTCCCCTTGCAGGAGAAAAAACTTGAGGTGAGGACTAAAATTAAGCACAAAATGAGCAAAAGAAAGATGAGAGCGAAAAACCTTGAATTTTCTTTTAATTTTACTTCCATCATTTCCCTCTCTTTGAAATTTTACTGCAACATGGTCTTTAAGGTAAATACAAAAGGAAAAGGAAGAATATTTTCTCCTTTAAATTTATCTTTATGCCTGTAATCATTTAAAAATGATTATAATAAAAATGCTTCTCTTTCATTTGTGTGGGTCAATCGAAACATATTTCCCGGATACGAGATACACGATAGGACGAAGATAGGCGTAAAGCTTGAAGCCGGAAGCCCTTTTCATAGCCGTCTTGATCTTCGAGTTCAGCCCCTACACTACGCCGTTCCTTATCCGAGACGTTGTAAAACTGACCACTCCGTTCCAATAGCGCTTAATCGCCTTGGCCACCTCGATGATCGGCTTCAGCCGGCTATAAGTCGCCCAAAAATACCAGCGTTTCAAATAAAAGGCTGCGCGAGCCGGATCCATAAACTCCCAAAACCTCGCCAAGGCCAGCTCGAGGTAATAGGCCCGGGCTGTCTTCAAGTCCAGACGTCTCAACTTCTCCAGCTGTTCCTCCTGCTCCCGTGTCAGGTTGCGTGTCTTCTTCAGCGCCTTGTTTTCTCTCTGCTCCAGCCAACGAACCTTTTCCATAGCCTTGTTCAGCTAGTGCATGATGGGAAAGCGATCAAACACGACTTGAGCCTGGCAAACATTGTTCCACAACCCATGCAAATAGGGATCCCACATGTGGCAACAGACAGGCTCTATCTGCCCCAGATCTGCGCCTCGTCCCCTCAGGTCCCCCACAAACTCCTCGACGACCTCTTTCCTCCGGCTTTCCCCAAGATAAATCACCCGAAAGGCTTCCAAATCGCTGAAAGACATCATATAAACATGCCCTTTGCGCAGCGAAAACTCGTCCATCCCAAGAAAACGAAACCCGGAAAGATCGACCCAGCGCCTGGCTCGTTCCACATAATGCCCAAGAATCCGCCAAATGCGATTCGCCTGCTCTCCCGTGACCTCCCCCACCCCGGCCACCGACATCTCCCGACTCAGCTGCAGCACCAGGATCTCAAATAGCAGGGTAAACCCGATCCCCGGCAGAGCCCAGGGCACCTCCACTTCTCAAATCCCGCATTGCCTACATCGTACCCGAGGGACGCAGGCGTGAAGATAGGTCTCTTACTGAAAGAAGTTCAGATGCCGCCACCTCCGATCCTTCGTATCATGAACGCCGCCTTCTTCCTCCCCGCACGACGGACAAGGAAACCTCGCCCCCCTGGAAAAATCAATCTTCAGGTCCAGCCGACCCTCTTCCTTGGAAAACTGAATATCGACCACATGCCATGGCTTGCACAGGCCCAGAGCCATCGTAAAAAGTGTCAACTCATCCATCCAAATAATTCCTTTCAGCTTAGACTTCATCTGGAATCCCACCATGTGTCCATGCCATGATTAAATATGCTCTACCCATACGAAATGAAAGAGAATCAATGAATTAAATTGAATAAATAAGATACGAAACAGTCATCATCAATTTTACAAAAAAATCATCATTTAAAGCTTCTTTACAGACGCTCTGACATGTCGAATTCTCCAGGTTTACCTGCAAAATCCCGAAATGATCATAGATGTTAAAAAAATCCTGAAAAATTATAAGCCGAAATAAATTCAAATGCTCAATCCATTCCGGCTAATTTTCTCGAAACCAATAGTTACATTATATTAAGTTCATAAAAAAAGAATCCCCCTTGAAAAATTTTCTCATTCAATAGGCCGAAAAAATCTTTTAAACCAAAATTCCTGCGATTCCTCTCAATTTAAGAGTAAAATTGAAGTCAAAAGTATTTTAAAGAAATAAATAACTTAGATATAATATAAGCATAAATGTGAAATTAAATAATTATAATTATAGTATGTATATTGAAGAGAGTGGAATTTCTAAAATTAATAAATCGATATGAATAATAAACTATATTTCAGGCAAAATGACATTGAAATATACAACGATGACTTTGTAACTACTGAATGTGTCAGGTCGAATTCTATAGATTTAATTGTTACCTCTCCTCCTTATAATGTGGATATCAGATATAAATCTTATGATGATAAAATTCCTTATAGAGTTTACCTTGAATTCACTCGTAAATGGCTTGAAAAAGCCTACATGCTTTTAAAAGATGATGCTCGATTTTGTCTGAATATTCCTCTGGATAAAAATAAAGGAGGTCAGCAAAGCGTCTATGCTGACATAGTAGCTATAGCAAAAGATATAGGATTTAAATACCATTCGACGATTGTCTGGAACGAACAAAATATTTCAAGAAGAACTGCCTGGGGTTCATGGCTTTCTGCAGCTGCTCCCTATGTAATTGCACCGGTAGAGATGATTGTCATTCTTTATAAAAAAAGATGGAAAAAGTTAAGCGGAAGTAGAAAATCTGACATAACAAAAAAAGAATTCTTAGATTGGACCAATGGAGTCTGGACCTTTATGGGAGAGAGTAAAAAAAGAGTCGGACATCCCGCCCCTTTCCCCGTAGAATTACCAAAAAGATGTATCAAACTCTTTACTTTTGTGGGAGATACTGTGCTTGATCCTTTTATGGGAAGTGGAAGCACCCTAATAGCGGCTGCTCTATCTGAAAGAAAAGGGATTGGTGTCGAAATTGAAAAACATTATTGCCAGATAGCTAAACTGAGACTGATAAACGAAGCTAAAATTAACCAGCTCAAATTAAATATAATTTCAAAGTAGTTCCCTTATGAAGTCAGTAAAAATATCAATTTCAGATTTAGTAATGGAATTTTTCAGAAACCACCCCAAACAGGATATGAGCCATGCACCCGTAGTAGATTACGTTGAAGAAAAATATCTAAAACTGTATAGAAAAAAGCCAAGGGATACATGGAGAGCAATAAGAAGGCTTCACCAAGAAGGGTTTTTAATAAAAGTAAAGAAAGGTATATACAAGTATGATCCAGATTACGAGAAGCAGAAAGAGCTATATGAATTTCCACCTCAGATAAAAGAAAAAATATTCAAAAGAGATGGTTTTAAATGTATTATCTGCGGAAGAGGGATAGACAATGGTGTAGAAATACACGCTGACCATAAAATTCCACTTGATAAGGGAGGTAAAAATACTTTAGACAATGGACAAACACTTTGTTCAGAACATAACCTTCTTAAAAAGAGATATTCTCAAACAGAATTTGGCAAAAGGTTCTTGATAAGGCTTTACCAGCAAGCTGAAAAGGAAGGGGATAATAAGATGATTAAATTCTGCCAAGAGATTTTCGATATATACAATAGGTATGGAATTAATAGGCACATAAAAAGACCAAATCATAAATAAATCTCAATTGCTTTTTTGTAAAGATGGGCATACACATTTCAGCTAACTTTTGCGGATAAAAAAATTGTCGAAGGGAATTAAAGTTGAGTGAAACGAAGCCCTTTATCTGCTTTTATGCACCGTGGACCACGTGAACGCTTTGGACGTAGGGGGGCGGTCACTTCTTTAATTTCTTTATCACAATTGCTCTTGATTTTTCATGGCATTCTGGGCATTTTAAATATTTCCAACCGCCTTCTTTACTCACTCCATGGGAACTTATGAAATCGGTAAAAGCAAGTATCTCTAATTAATGTCCGCATTTAGGGCAGCGGTAAGCAAAATTTTTCGCGTGCCATCGCACAAGCAAAAATAGACTTCCTACGATGTGAATCAACCAGAGATACCAGTAGGCAGGCATTAAGAAAACAGCTCCAATTATAATGACCGCAAAGAATAAAGCAATATAAATAATCGGTCTTATCCAATCTTCTTTTTATGTTCTTTGATATTGAGACATGAGATTTCACTCTAGAATCTTACTCTATATCTTTTTATTTTAAGAAACCTGAAGACGATTGCAAATAAGGTTGAAAAAAAGTTGGGCTCAGCCAATTTGGAAGGGGCAATTTGTAAGGTTACGACATATTTTACCCACTTTAAGTTAGCCAGGGGCACTAAACTAGAGCCGATTTTTTTCTTACGCCGAAGGCGAAAGGCAAAGAAAGATTTTACAAATTTTCGGTGTAATAGGTGGCCCTTTCAATAATTAAGGAGTAAAAAACTATGATTTAATACTTTATCTATTATAGGAAATCTACCGAGGAAGAGGAAAGACAAATTTTGTCTATTGAAGCCCAGGTTGCCGAGCTTAAGTATTTCGCCAAGCAAAACAATCCTTTTATTGTTAAAGAATATACCGAAAGCAGAACAGCCAAAGAACCCCCCAGACCAATTTTTAGTTAAATGCTTGGCGAAATTGAAAAAGGCAACGCTTCGGGAATTTTAGCGTGGAACTCTAACAGGTTAGCCAGAAATTTAATAGAGGGCGAAAGAATTATCTACCTCGTTGATACCAGAAAAATCCAATCGCTAAAATCCCTGACATTTTGGTTTGAAGCGACGCAGCAAAGAAAATTTATGTTGAGTGTCGCTTTCGGGCAAGTGAAATATTAAGCCGACAATTTGCGAGAAAACATTTTGCGAGGAATTAGGCAAAAAATACGTCGTGGTAAACTTTCGGCAAAAGCCCGGATTGGATATTTTAACGAACCAAGATTGCGGACTATTAAACCTGACAAGAAAACTTTTAGCAAAACCAAAGAGTTTTAAGGGGTTTTGCCACGGGAAATTACACCTTGTCTCAAATCCGAGATAAAATGTTTTCTCTTGGCTTAGCTGGACCCAAAAGAGGAAAGAAAATGTCCTTGTCCTCTGTTGAACATATTTTGAAAAATCCTTTTTATTCCGGACATTTCCTTTACCGCGGGGAACTTCATCAAGGAAGCCATAAGCCAATGATTACAAAGAAACTTTTTGATAAAATACAGCAAGTTTTGAAAGACAAAGGCAAGCCTCGCAAAAAGTCAAAACAAAAAGATTTCAAATTTTTTGGGTTTTGGAAGATGCGGCGAGTGCAGCTATGCGATTACCGCTGAAAAACAAGTCAAGAAAAGAGGGCTGGAATTTATTTATTACCATTGCACCCACAAAAAGCAAAACTCAAAAATGTTCTCAAAGAAGCTTTTTGGGAGAAGAAAAATCAGCCAAACAGATAAAAGAGCAGTGTCAAAAAGTTTCTTTGCCCGATGTTTGGCGGGATAGATTTTTGAATAAACTGAAAGAAAGGAAAAAAGAAAACCGCCAAACATCAGATCTTTTCGCTTAAAATCTCAAAAAGAAAATTGAGAAACGTAAAATAAAAATGCAAGTCGGCTTACTGACGCTTACCTTGATGGTGTTTTTGAGCTTGCTGAATTTCAGCAAAAGAAAAACGCCCTGATGAGCAAAAAGAAAACTTTGGAGGAGAAATTATCTGATTTTGAGCGAAAAGGTAATCATTGGCTTGAACTCACCCGAAACTGGATTATTGAAGCCAACCAAGCCAAAAATCTCGCTTTGCAAGAAAATTTTTCCGAGATGAAAAATTTTCTTAAAATCGGCTCGAACCGCCAAATTAGCCAGCAAAAACTCTCTATAGGTTTCAAAAAACCCTTTGATTTCCTCGCAAATCTGCCCGCCGAAGCGAGGGGCGAAACCCCGAGCGAGGCGACTAATTCAATTTGGTGGAGCTGAGGGGATTTGAACCCCCGACCTCTTGACTGCCAGTCAAGCACTCTCCCAACTGAGCTACAGCCCCACCACGACTTTTTTTATCTTACAGAAAGATAAAAAATGAGTCAAGCAAATGTGGGCGTGCTTTTTCAGGAAAAACTAATTTATAAATGATTAAGTCTTCACCAAGAAGTAGGAGTGTAAAAATGACTAGAGTTGAGAAAAGCAAAAGCTTAGGTAAAAGAAGCGATTCTTTCCTCTTGAGTAAATAAATAGAGAGAATTTGGATGATCTTTCTTTAATTTAGGCGATTTTTTACTTTTTAAATCAATATTTTTCCTAAGCCTCTACACAACTATTTACTCAGTTTTTCATCTTCATTTACTTAGCCTTTTGAATACTGTTAAACTTAAAAATCCCTTTAATTAATGACTATTTTCGACTTTTAATCATAGGAAAGAGCAATTTTTTCACGATTTTATTAACAAATAAAAAAAATCATGTTAAAATACACTCGAAATAAGGATCATAAAAGATGCCAAGGAGTAAAAAAGCAGCTAAATCTTTTAAAAATGCTCTTTTCTGGATTGTGGCAGGAATCGTGATTATCATCCTCTGGAGTCTTCTTCAGGGACCCGGGGTTACAAAAAAGGAAATAAGTTTCAGCGAGTTCCTCAACGAAGTAGAAGAAAATAAGGTTGAAGAAGTGACCATCGAAGGCAGTCAAATAAAAGGAAGATATACGGATGGGTCAAGCTTCAAGACCATAGCCCCTCCCCAGTTTGATGACCTCGTCAAAATCCTTCGCGAACACAGAGTTAGCATCAACGTCAAAGATACAGGGCGCACCCCCTGGCTTTCCTACATTTTTACCTGGTTCCCCATCCTCCTCCTCATCCTTTTCTGGATATTTTTCATGCGCCAGATGCAGGCAGGAGGAAATAAAGCCCTCTCCTTCGGGAAGAGCCGTGCCAAGCTCTTCTCAGGAATACAAAAGAAGGTGACTTTCAAGGATGTGGCAGGGGTGGATGAAGCGAAAGAAGAGTTACAGGAAATAATCGGCTTCTTAAAGGATCCCCAAAAATTCCAGAAACTGGGGGGCCGTATCCCCAAGGGTGTGCTTCTGGTTGGAGCACCGGGAACAGGGAAGACTCTTCTTGCCCGGGCAGTGGCAGGTGAGGCAGACGTTCCCTTTTTCTCCATAAGCGGGTCTGATTTTGTGGAGATGTTTGTAGGAGTGGGAGCATCCCGAGTAAGGGACCTCTTTGAGCAGGGGAAAAAGCATGCCCCTTGCTTAATCTTTATCGACGAGATAGATGCAGTGGGAAGACAGCGGGGCGCCGGGCTTGGAGGAGGACATGATGAGAGAGAGCAGACACTGAATCAGCTGCTGGTGGAGATGGATGGATTTGACTCCAACGAAGGAATAATCCTCATTGCCGCCACAAACCGACCTGATATCCTAGATAGCGCGCTTTTAAGACCGGGAAGATTCGACCGTCGCATAGTGGTCAATATGCCCGATGTGAAGGGAAGGGAGGAAATCCTCAAAGTCCACGTGAGAAAGATTCCGCTCGCCAAGGATGTCGACCTCCAGGTTCTGGCTCGTTCGACTCCTGGTTTTTCTGGTGCTGACCTAGCGAATATGGTCAATGAAGCAGCCTTGCTTGCTGCGCGGCTGGGTCAGGATGTAGTCACCATGAAAGATTTTGAGAACGCCAAGGATAAAGTCTTGATGGGGGTGGAAAGGAAGAGCATGATCATCAGTGAGGAAGAGAAAAGGAGCACCGCCTACCACGAAGCAGGACATGCGCTGGTAGCTGCTCTCATCCCGGAGGCAGACCCGATTCATAAAGTTACCATCATTCCTAGAGGGCTTGCCCTAGGTATAACTCAGCAGCTCCCTCTTGATGATAGATACACCTACTCCAAGGACTATCTTGAAGCCCAGCTTTCGGTGCTTCTTGCAGGGAGGGTAGCAGAAAACCTTTTCCTAAATAAGACCACTACCGGTGCCGCCAGTGATTTTGAAAAAGCGACAGAAATAGCCCGCAAAATGGTTTGTCAATGGGGAATGTCTGACCTCGGACCTCTAACCTTTGGCGAAAGAGATGACCTTATTTTTCTGGGAAGAGAATTAGCCACGCATAAAAACTTCAGCGAAAAAACAGCGGAGCTCATTGACGAAGAAGTAAAAAAGATAATCACCAAAAACTTCAATAGAGCAAAAGAATTACTCGAAAAAAACAGAAAGAAGCTCAAAAAGATAGCAGAAGCCCTGCTTGAGAAGGAAGTCTTAACCTCGGATGAGATAGAGCTCATCGTTAAGGGGAAGAGGCTCTTGAGAAAAAAGCAAGAAAAACCTCTTCTTGAAGAAAAGGACAAAATAAAAGAAAGTTCAAAAACCCAGACTCCAAAAGTGCCCAAAATCGTAGAAGCATAAAAAGGTGAGAAGAGAATTCGTCTTAGAAGTAAGAGGAAGAAAATATAAACTGGGACATAAGACCTGGTTGATGGGGGTCTTAAATGTCACCCCAGATTCATTCTCCGATGGAGGGCTCTTCTTTGAGAAAGAAAATGCCCTCAGAAAAGGTCTGGAGCTCGTTGCTGAAGGAGCGGAGATAATAGACATAGGGGGGGAAAGCGCCCGGCCAGGTGCCGAGCCAATCGCTGTGGATGAAGAGCTGCGTAGGGTCCTTCCTGTGCTACGGGAATTAAGGAAAAGGACAGATGTCTTGATTTCTGTGGACACCACAAAAGCAGAAGTTGCTCGTGCTTCACTAGAGGAAGGGGCGGATATCATAAACGACATAAGTGCTCTTCGCTTTGATCCCCAAATGGCCAAACTCATCTTCGAAAGGAAAGTCCCCTGTGTCCTGATGCATATGAAAGGAACTCCGAAAACCATGCAAATTTCTCCCTTCTATCAGGATGTTGTTGAAGAAGTTAAGTCTTTTTTAAGGGAAAGAATAGAATTTGCTAAGTCTTGCGGAATCGAAACCCCGAGAATCATCATCGACCCAGGCATAGGATTCGGAAAGAGGCTCGAGGATAATCTTGTGCTTCTGAATAACCTCGAGGTCTTCGAAGAGCTCAATCAACCGCTTCTTGTGGGAGTTTCAAGAAAATCTTTCATCGGTAAAATCCTCAATCTCCCGCCCGAGCAAAGGTTAGAAGGAACAATTGCCTCGGTAGTTATCTGCATTCAGAAAGGAGCCCATATCCTCAGGGTTCATGACCTCAAAGAAGTAAAGAGAGCCATCGCTGTGGCCGAGGCCATTCTCCAAGAAAGAGTCTATCCAGAGTCTGCAATTAAAGAAGAGGGAAAAAACTATGTTCAATAACATCATCAATGCCCTCACTCGCTTTACCCTGGCTGACTTTATCGACATTATCCTCGTCACCATCATCCTTTATTCTTTCTTTCGCCTCATAAAAGATACCAAAGCCTATCAGATGGCGATCGGGCTTGCGGTTGTCGGAGTCTTGTATCTCATCACCCAGGTTGGAAATCTCGTAGTTTCGCACTGGATAATAAAAATATTTACTACCTATCTGATCATCGCCATCATCGTCCTCTTTCAGGGAGAGATAAGAAGGTTCCTTACCACACTCGGCTCCCGCTCCTTCAGAAAGCCAATTTCTCTAAGGTCATTAAAGGAAAAAGTCGAGGACATTTTTTTAGCCATCGATTATCTTGTCTCAAAGAAAATCGGGGCGTTGATCGCTATAGAAAGGGAAATCTCCCTGCAAAGCTATGCTGAAGGGGGAACAAAGATAGATGCAGTCCTTTCCAAAGACCTCCTGGCAAGCATATTCTTTCCTCGGTCTCCTCTCCATGATGGAGCAGTCATAGTCAGAGGAAATAAAATCGTGGCGGCGGCATGCCTTCTTCCTCTTCCCGCCACCCACAACCTCGGAGAAGAGTTCCTGACAAGAACGCGCCATCTTGCCGCTTTAGGCCTATCTCAGGAAACAGATGCAGCCGTGATAGTGGTCTCTGAAGAATCGGGGACCGTTTCTCTTGCAATTAGAGGACGTCTAGAGAGGGAGCTTACCAGGGAACAACTAAGAGAAAGGCTCTTCCAGTATCTGAGGCTAAAGTGAATAAGCTCTTGATAAACATCTTTCTAAAAAACTGGGGATTGAAACTCTTCTCTCTTCTTGTGGCACTCCTCCTCTGGCTTGTCCTCATCCCAGAGGAGAAGATGTTTTCAGAAAAAACTTTAACTGTTCCCTTAGAAATACACAACATTCCCTCAGATATGGAGCTTGTTAAAAAACCACCTGCAACCGTGGATGTCAAGATAAGAGCACCTAATCGACTGATAAACGACATTTCAGCCACGAATGTCCATGCAGTCCTCAACCTCCAGAATGCACGTCTTGAACAGGAGGAATATCCTCTCCACAAGAACATGATCAGCATCCCGCAAGGAGCAGAGGTAAAGGATATATATCCGAGCCAGGTCAACCTTAAGCTGGAAAGGACAAAAGAAGTTCTTCTTGATGTCATTCCCACGCTGAGCGGAAATCCTAGGGAAGGATTCATGCTCTCAAAAATAGAGGTCATCCCTTCCCAGATACTTGTCAAAGGGCCTGAAAGCAAAGTTAAAGAAAATTATAAGGTTAGAACAAGCCCCATAGATATTTCATCCCTGACACAACCGATAGAGCTTGAAGCAGACCTCATCCCTCCAACACCGGATTTAAAATTTGTATCCCTTACAACTAAGGTCAAAGTCAAAATTCTTATTCAGGAAAAAGAAAAAGAACAAGAAAAACCTAAAGAGATAAGAAAGCCGAAGAAATAAACCCGCCTTAATTTTCAGGAATATCAGATACTCTTTTCAGCCAAAATCAAGAGCCAGGTAAGGCAAGGAGTCTTTCTCTTTTAAAGGTCAATGAAGATAGATTTTAAACTCGCAGCCTTAAGACAATTTAGGGACGAACTCGATTTTAAATAAGCTTTATTTCGAGCATACGGTCGATGCGGAAGTTACGCTTCTCCCCTCTTTTATAACAATAGGCACATAAGCCCTCAAATTCTTTTCCTTTATATTCCAAAACTTCGATTGAGTAGGGTTTTATTCTTCTGCGACTCATCGTGTCATCAGGCTTGAGATAGACTATTTCAAGCTCCCTGCCTTTTTCGATGGCATCTCTGATGAGCATAAGCTTCTTCTTGGTGGAGAGCCTTTTCTCTGATTGTTGGTATTTGAAGTGGGTCAGAAATTTAATCACCCTCCAGTCCATCAAGATATGAGATTTCTTGATTTCTTTTTTAAGGACAATCCCTTCAAAACTCGTGCAGCGACTCAATGCCACATAAACCTGACCGTGTGCAAAAGTGCCTCTGCCGATGTCGATTACGACTCTATCGAAGGTCTTGCCCTGACTTTTATGAATAGTAATGGCCCAGGCAAGACGGAGTGGATACTGGGTAAAGGAGCCCACGGTCTCGGTGACGATTTTTTGAAAGCGTTCATCGAAAGCATACCTGAAGAGCTCCCAGGTATAGGGGTATAGGGTTCAACCTCAACTCGCTTTCCATTCTGGAGCTCAACAATGAGCACATCGCTTGAACCACTCGCTTCTTCGATGGCAACTATCCGCCCTATCGAACCGTTCACCCAGCGTCCCTGAGAATCATTGTTCACTAGCATTACTTGGGCACCTTGCTTTAGTTCAAGGATTTCATCTGTGGGAAGATATTACCTGTCAAACTCGCCCTCAAGATACCCCTTGTAGCGATGGATGACTCCCGGGAGAGAGTCAAGCTTCTTCTTATTTCGTCGGAAGGCAAGCTCATTGGTGCTAGTGAGATAAATGTAAAAATCTTCATCGTGAGGAGTAAAATTCGGGTCGAAGCGGGAATTTAAGCGCCGAATATCATCCTCGGTGATGCTTCTGTTGCGGATTGAGTTTAGAAGTTCAATGAAGTTTTCATCCGACTGGCGGTAAACCTTCTCAAGCTCGACAAACTCTATCTCGAAATCTGGTTTAGAGAAGATTTCGGAGGAAAAGAAATATGGTGTCTGATAGCGCAGGGAGAAGATTTCTTGCTCAGCAGAAGTAACAACTGGAGGTAGCTGGTAAAGGTCGCCGATTAAGACCATCTGAACTCCACCAAACCATTCTTCAGGCTGTGGGCCATTAAGACGGAGAAACCTCTCCACACAATCCAAAAGATCTGCCCTGACCATAGAAATTTCATCTATGACCACGGTATCCAGATTCCTGCAGAGAATGGCACTCTTGGGAGAGAGCTTTCTGACCTTATCAAGAGTGATGTCAGACTTGAATTTACAGAAGGAATGGTCTGGCCTCTAACATTGAGGGCTGCAACACCGGTGGGTGCAATCACAGCAACCCTTTTGCGAGTCTTTTTTTGGAAATAATCAAGAAGTGTTGATTCTCCCGTTCCCGCTTTTCCCGTGAGGAAAAGATGGCGCCTGCTCTTCTCCATTATCTTGAGGGCACGGCGGAAATCATCATTTATTTCTATGCTCAGAGTCTCTGACTTTAGTGAAGCTCCAAGAGGAGAGGATGCAAGAAGAGAAATCTTTCGTTGGGAGCTTTCAGGAATGAGAGTTTGATGAGCACTCTTTTTCATTTCGATTAATAAGTGAGGATAATAATTATACATTTAACATTAAACAAACAAAAAATTTACTGATTTTTCTCAAGTCAAAAACACAGCGGTTCTCTTTCTTGAATACTTTTTATTTTTTTATATAATCTATCCTTGACTCTAGATTGAAGGTTGATCCTATTTGCCAATGAAAAAGCTTTTTGGAACAGATGGGATTCGGGCAAGAGCCAATGAATTTCCACTTGACTATGGCTCTGTGTATACCTTGGGGAAGGCTCTCGTCTCTCTTCTTAAAAGAGAAAGACTTGATCCTCAAATTATCATCGGACGAGACACAAGAGAATCAGGAATATGGATTGAAGAGGCTCTTCATCATGGCCTCCGTGACTCAGGAGGGAAGGTGTATTCAGCAGGTGTAATACCCACTTCCGCCATATCCATACTCACCAGAAAACATGGTTTTGGAGCAGGAATCGTAATCTCTGCCTCCCATAATCCTTATGAAGATAATGGAATAAAGATATTCTCCAGGAAAGGCATGAAGATTGATGATGAATGGGAAGAGAGTCTTGAAGAAGCAATAATCAACCAAAAGAAAAGAGTAGAGAAAAAAAACATTGAAATCTCTCCTAACCCTAGGTTTTCGCAGGAATATATCGATTTTCTCAAGAAAAATTTTTCTCTCTCTCCCCTTCCTAGGAAAATAAAGGTTATTCTTGATTGCTCAAACGGGGCAGGCTCAAACTTTGCTCCTAGAGTCCTGAGAGAGCTCGGGTTCGAAGTAAAAGCTCTCTTCGCCACCCCCAACGGAAAGAACATCAATGACTGTTGTGGTTCACTCTACCCCCAGACTCTAGCGAAAAAGGTTGTGGAAGAAAAAGCCGACATTGGCATTGCCTATGATGGTGATGCTGATAGAGCGGTGTGGGTAGATGAGAAGGGGAGAATTCTAAATGGAGACCACACTCTCTTTGTTCTCTCTCGATTCATGAAAGAGAAAAAAACCCTGAAGTCTGAGTTTGTGGTGGCAACCACGATGAGTAACCTCGGCCTTGAGCTGGCTCTCAAACGGCTCAACCTGAGACTCTTCCGGACCCAAGTTGGCGATAAGTATGTGCTTGAACAGATGCTGAATTTGAAGACAAATCTTGGAGGAGAGCAATCTGGACACACAATTTTCCTTGACGATTGCCAGACAGGTGACGGCATCCTTACTAGCCTTAAAATGCTGGAGGCAATGCTAAGCGTCAATTCTCCACTCTCGACTCTGGTGGAGGATTTTGAAGAATTCCCTCAAGTATTAATGAATGTCAGGGTAGCAAGAAAGGTTGATTTCAGCCTCTTTCCCGAGATAACGAGCACGGTTGAAGAAATCAAAAAGAGCCTCGGGGTTTCAGGCCGTGTGAATCTTCGCTACTCTGGCACAGAGCATGTGGCAAGAATCATGATAGAAGGTAAGGAGAGGGCTGAGATTGAACGCCATGCCCAAAGATTGGCTTCGGTGATTGAAAAAAATCTTGGCTCAAAAAATTCCCGAATATGATTTAACCTCAATCGAAGAGAATCTTTTGATTTCGGGAGGAAAAAAGGAGAAAAGGAGGAAAAGATGAGACTTGCGGTAAACATTGACCATTTTGCAACAATTCGAGAGGCCAGGCGAGCTAGCGAGCCTGAACCTGTGCTTGCTGCTCTTCTTGCCGAGCAGGCAGGAGCAGAAGGAATTGTTTGCCATATAAGAGGAGATCGGCGTCATATCAAGGAGAGAGACCTTCGCCTTCTAAGAGAAGCCATAAAGACAAAGCTCAACGTGGAGATGGCAGCCACAGATGAGATGAAAAAAATCGCTCTCGAGGTAAAGCCCGATGTTGTCTCTCTCGTTCCCGAACGAGAACAGGAAATAACCACAGAAGGAGGTCTTGATGTTTTAAGCCACGAAGCGCAGCTTGCTCCTTTTATCAGGGATCTTGAGAACGCGGGGATTAAAGTCAGCATCTTTGTCGATCCTGACCTCAAGCAGATAGAAGCCTCTAGGAGAGTCGGAGTTAATCTTATTGAGATAAATACGGGAAAATATGCTGACTTAAAACCTGGAGAAAAAAGAAGAGAGGCACTCGAAGAAGTGAGAAAAGCAGCCGAGTTTGCCAAAAAAATTGGTCTTGAAGTCCATGCTGGCCACGGCCTGGATTATAAGAATGTGCGAGAAGTGGCGGAAATACCTGAAATCGAAGAATTCAGCATCGGATTCTCAATCGTTGCCAGAGCAGCAATATTTGGGGTCTTTGAAGCCGTAAGAGAAATGGTGGCTTTGATTAAGAATCATTAAAGGTCTGGGTGAAGATTTAATCTTAAGCGAAAACCTTAGATGAAAATCTGGGACGTCGGTCATTCTACTCTAAGCGAAGAAGATTTCATCTCGCTCCTTCAAAAAAACAGAATAGAAATTGTTGTGGATGTGAGACGATTTCCTAGCTCCCGGAAATTCCCTCATTTTGAAAAGAATAATCTCCAAAAGAGTCTTCTGGAGAAAAAATTCTTCTACCTCTGGATGGGAGATGAACTGGGTGGTTTCCGTAAGGAAGGTTACGAAGAATGGATGAAAACAGAAAAATTTTCTAGAGGTTTAGAAAAACTTGAAATGGTTGCAAAAAATAAAAGAACAGCCTTCATGTGCGCCGAAGGAGACCACAAGCGGTGCCATCGCAGGTTTATCGCCTCCAGCCTGGAAAAAAGAGGCTGGGAAGTAAATCACATTTCCCTTATCGTGAAGAAAAAAGTAAAGTCTGGCTGAGGAATTGAGGACCATCTTTTCAGGTTAAAATTCAGGTTGAATAAAAGCTATGTTTTCACTCCTCAATTTGAAAAATTTCTTTAGATTATTGCTTTTCTATTTCCTTTGGTTCGAGAGCCTTCAACAAGATGAGGCTTAGTTTGGCTTATTTAGGTCATCGGATTTAAATTTAAATCTGGCTCATCCTTAAAAAGTGTGGTAAAATTTGATTAAAGGGATGAGGGTAAGGGGGACAAAAGAAAGGAGCATTTTCTTTATATACACATCCACATTTTTAAACCCGTAACTCATCCTCTTCATTAATTTCATCTTTGTGT
>CAYSCS010000048.1:0-8516 GCA_964429695.1 uncultured Eubacteriales bacterium | reverse complement strand
CACACAAAGATGAAATTAATGAAGAGGATGAGTTACGGGTTTAAAAATGTGGATGTGTATATAAAGAAAATGCTCCTTTCTTTTGTCCCCCTTACCCTCATCCCTTTAATCAAATTTTACCACACTTTTTAAGGATGAGCCCACAACTATTGCAGAAAACCCAGACATTATTTAAAATAAAAAAAACAGTTCCTCAAGAAAAAAATACGAATAAGCTAAAACCAGAGTAAATGTGAAGAGAGGGTTGGATAAGAATTAGAAAAGATGATGAATAATCAATGGAGAAGGATTTGTTCTTTTAACCCTTCTAAAGCTAAATTCATAAACCTAAAATCTGGTTTATCTAGAACAGATTTTTTCCCCGAACAAAGGCTAACGTCAAAAAAATTAAATTAAGGAGAGAGAAGATGTTTAAGTCAGTAATTTTTACGATGTTTTTCCTCTCTACTCTTTATGTTTTTTCTTTTGGCGGAGAAAAGGCATTTGAAGAAGACATAATCTCTACTTCCCAAGGAGATTTGAAAATCACCTTTATCGGGCATGCAACGCTGATGTTAACTTTCTCTGATAAGGTCATCCACATCGACCCTGTCAGTCAATACGCTGATTACTCGAAGCTCCCCAAAGCATCCATTATCCTTGTCACCCATGAACATGGAGACCATCTCGATGAGAAGGCGATTGAAGCCATAAGAGTTAGAGGAACAGATGTGATCCTTACCGAGAAGTGTCTGGAAAAAGGGGTTCCAGGTACGGTGATGAAGAATGGGGATGTGATGACAGTCCAGGAAGTAAGGATTGAGTGTATTCCAGCCTATAACATCCTCCACATGCGAAGAGAAGGCCTTCCCTTCCATCCAAAGGGAGATGGGAATGGCTACATTCTCACTCTTGGAGATAAGAGAATCTATATCGCCGGTGACACAGAAAACACACCTGAAATGAAAGCCCTCCGGGATATTGATATTGCCTTTTTACCTATGAATCTTCCCTATACTATGACGCCGGAAATGGTGGCAGATGCAGCAAAAGCCTTCAGACCAAGAATCCTCTATCCCTATCATTTTGGAGATACAGCCACCTCAAAGCTTGTTGAGCTACTGAAGAATGAAAATGACATAGAAGTGCGCATCAGAAACATGAAATAATCAGCAACCTTTTCTTCCCTTAAGCATTGAGGGTCCAGAGGGAGTAATTGAGGAAAGCGGCAAAGCTCACCCAGAGAAAATAGGGAACGAGGAGAAGCGCCGCCTTTTTTGAAACCCTTGAAAAAGTAATTATTGTTCCCAGAATGGAAATCCAGAGCAAGATGATTTCAAGGAGAGCAAAAAAAGGAGTCCTGAGCCCGAAAAAGATTATTGACCATAGAATATTGAGCACAAATTGCGTCCCAAAAAAGAAGAGTGCTCTTTTCTGGAGTGGCTCTTTCCATCCTTTATTCCACACCATGTAAAGGGATATTCCCATCAGGACAAACAATGAAATCCACACTGGAGAAAAAATCCAGTTTGGTGGAGTAAAAGAGGGTTTTTCAAGATAGTTATACCATTCGGAAATGGATGGGGTTGTGAAAAGAGAGCCAATAAAACCCGCAAGCTGACAGATCAAAAGGCTTAAGATAAGCTTCAGAAAATTTATCTTTCTCATCTTTATTCTTCCTTTCTCTTATTCTTTTTTCGTTATATTCCTCCATAGGAAAATAGAAGAAATGACGGCGACGAGCAAATAAATGAGTCCTCTCTTTATTTCTTTAAGGATTAAGCTCCCTATCCCAAAAAGAAGACCATAGACAAACACAGCTCCCAGGAGCCAATTGAGTAAATCCAGATGAAGATTTCTCTCAAATTCAATTTCCCCTGCCTCCTTTCTTATCTTACCCCAGAATCCAGCAGGTTTTACTTTTCTATAGAATTTTAATAAATGACGCTTTTCGACAGGTACGGTTAAAAGTGTAACGAGGAACGAAACAGAGAAAGTAACGCCGGCTGTAATCAGCATCCTCAAAGCCCAGCTCAAATTTCCAGACCTTCCTGCAGGGGATATTAAAAGAACCATGGCAACCGCAAAAGAACAGCCCATGGCAGAGATTTCACTCCAGGCATTCACTCGCCACCAGTACCAACGGAAAATAGAGACGAGGCCAGTCCCTGCTCCGATAGAAAGGAGAAGCTCCCAGCCCCCTTTAATGCTTTCCAGTCGGTAGGCAGCAAGTCCGGCGAAAATCATGATCAGCACCACAGATATCCTTGAAACAAAGACATAGTGTCTTGGAGAGGCTACTTTCCTTATAAATCTCCTGTAGAAATCATTGATGAGGTAGGAAGCTCCCCAGTTTAGATGAGTATCTATGGTTGACATAAAAGCCCCGAAGAAAGAGGCAACCATCAATCCTCGTAGCCCTGCAGGAATAAATTTCGCCATCATTTGGGGATAGCCCATCTTTGCATCCTGAAGCTCAGGGAAAACCACAAGCGAGGCAAGGGCAACAAGAATCCAGGGCCATGGTCTTAAGGCGTAGTGAGCGATGTTAAACCAGAGAGTGGCAAACAAAGAATTTTTCTCATCTTTTGTGGCCAGCATCCTCTGGACAATATAACCTCCTCCTCCAGGCTCTGAGCCAGGATACCAACAAGCCCACCACTGCACTCCCACATACACCAGAAAGGCTAAAAAAGGAAGGGCTGGAGAATGGAAATCAGGGAAAAAATTGAGA
Organism: uncultured Eubacteriales bacterium; assembly: GCA_964429695.1. Lineage (GTDB taxonomy): Bacteria > Acidobacteriota > Aminicenantia > Aminicenantales > Aminicenantaceae > CAYSCS01. The sequence continues at coordinate 5,803 of CAYSCS010000048.1, read as the reverse complement.
ACTCCGGAGTGTCGCTCAACTACCTTCAATTTCAAGGCTTCGATTCCTCCCACATGCTGCACAGAGATGACAGCAAGAGATATGGAGCCTACCATGGCTATCAAAAACTGGAGCATATCAGTGGCCACTACTCCCCAGAGCCCGGATAAGATTGAATAGGTGACTGCAATCGAAAGCGAGATGGCTATTGCCTGTGCTTTGGGAAAATTAAAGCTCACACCGAGGATTGAAGACATGGCAAGGATACTCCAGGCCATGATTAGGCAATTTATCGGTAATCCGAGGTAAAGGGCACGAAACCCTCTCAGAAATGCCGCAGGTCCTCCACTGTATCTTAACTCTGTAAATTCAACGTCAGTCAGAACGCCGGACCTTCGCCATAATTTTGAGAAAAGGAAGACGGTAAGCATCCCTCCCATCACCATGTTCCACCACAGCCAGTTTCCTGATATTCCGTTGTGCGAGACTATTTCGGTCACTGCAAGAGGGGTATCTGCGCCAAAAGTTGTGGCAACCATCGAAGTGCCTGCCGCCCACCAGGGAAGAGACCGTCCCGAGGCGAAAAAGCTTTCGAGATCCCTGCCCGCTTTCTTTGAAAAAATGATGCCTGCTACGAGTGCAAGTAAAAAGTACAAAAATATTAATACCCAATCCAGTGAAGTAAACGACATTTTACAGGCCACCCAGCCACTTTAATTAATTTTTAATAGATTAGGTATTTTTTTCTCATCTTTGAAAAATCCTCAAGTTCCTTCTTTATACCTGCGAAGATTTCTCTTATTTCAGCCCCTTCGAGAAGGGAAAGGCGGATGGAGGAAGAACCCATGATTTTATCGAAATAATCAGGATAAAAGCTGAATTTATCAGGATACATCTCGATCACCGTCTTCAGGATGTGGAGAGTCGTCTCAAAAGGCTTGAAGCTATTACGGTCGAAGACATGAAGCTGGGCTCCTCTGCAGAGCTCTCCCTGATATTTTGAAAACACAGGGGTAAACCAAGCTTCTCTGAAAATAACTCCCTCAAGAGCTAGCGAATTTAGCCTCTTCGTTAGCTCATGACCGTCGATCCAGGGTGCCCCGAAAAGCTCAAAGGGCTTCGTAGTTCCCCTCCCCTCCGAGAGGTTAGTTCCCTCCAGAAAAACCTGGCCAGGATAAACTGTGGCAGTCTCGAGGGTAGGCATGTTGGGAGAGGGAATGACCCAGGGAAGACCAGTCTCATCATACCACATCTTGCGCTTCCATCCCTCGACGGGAATTACCGTCAAGAGGGCTTTATTCTTCAGGAAAACGTCGTTATAAAGTTTAGCCAGTTCTCCTGCTGTCATCCCGTGCCTTACTGGGACAGGAAAAAGGCTTACAAATGAGCTTGCTTCATCTGCGCTTCCCTCTTCACTTTTTTCCCCTAGATTCAAGACTGGCCCTTCCATACTCACTCCGTTTATGGGATTTGGTCTGTCAAGGACAATGAATTCAATTCCTGCTTCCGCACATGCTTCCATGGCAAAGGCCATGGTCGAAACATAGGTATAAATTCTCGTTCCCACATCCTGAACATCAAACACCATTACTTCTAAATCTTGAATCATTTTCTTATCGGGAATCTTTCCCGCATCAGTCGTATCGAAGGTTCGCATGTATTCATCTATGTTTTTAAGCATCCCTGGCTGAGGCTTAATCGACTGCCTGTAGAGACTGAAGACCGGAATGCCGAATTTTTCATCAAAATAAAAAGGGACATATTCACCAGCCTGAGCATTTCCCCTTACTCCGTGTTCCGGTCCGTAGAGGGCGACGAGTTTAATTTCTTCATGCTCAGAAAAAAGCTCGGCCACGCTGCGAAGGTTGCTGTCTACGCCTGTGGGGTTGGTGATGAGCCCAAGTCTTTTCCCTTTGACTGAAGCAAGGTGTTTTTCGAGGAAGACTTCAACTCCCGGCTTAACTCTTTCTCTTTTTTGTTTAAAAACTTCGCGTTCTTCTTCTCTACAGGAATTTATGCTTATCAAGATGAGTAAAGCGATAAAAAATAAAAAATATTTAATCCCGAAAGAGTTAAACATTCTCTTTTTAGAAGTGTCATGCATCATTAACACTTTGATTTTTATTTTTAGCAGATTGATTTATTTAAAACTCCTTCTTGCGATGAATCTTGTTTTGTTGTTTTTTAAACAAGATTTTCTCTTATTTTCTTCGATTTTATATATTATCCATACTCAAGCATTCTATCAACAATAATTTGAATCTTTCGAATAAGAGGCTTAGCCCCTTACAAAAATTCAAATTTTTCTTCACAGGAGGGGTTAGGAAGGAGGAAAAAGAAAAATGAAAAAACTTCGCTAAACTTTTTCTAACGTCTCCACTTCATGTTCTCAAAAGTGGCTCCCCGGATTGGTATCCCAAAGCGTGCTTTTGTGGGACGGGGTGAGGCTTGAAATGAAGCGGATTGCTAAAGGACATACCAGGATCAGCCTTCTCCCCCAAAGGATTGCGATAAATGAAGCTCCGCTTTACGCCTCCGCCCGCTAGGGCAATTTCTTGGCAAGCTCCCTGATGTGGTGGTCTTGGTGAGCGAGGAGCTTCTTTTTGTCGTAAGTGATAAAGTCGGGGTGAGTAGAGATGCGGTAGTTCTTTGACCCATCGCTCTGGATAAACTTCTGCCCGTCTTTGTCCAATAAACTGCCTTCCAATGCGGTCCTGAGGTTGCTGTAAATCTGATACTTCAGGACATCAGTAATTACCCCCTCTGACTCCAGGGTGTAAATATTGACCCAGCCGCCTTTTTTCTTCTTAAGCTCTATCACAAACCGCAAGAATAAGGTAAAGAGGGAGTCCCCCATCTTTATCTCATTCCCGTTGACTACGATGAGGTTGCTCCGCTTCATCGGGATCGTGCCGGGGATATAAACCTTGTCGTAGCACTGATACTCAAACTTCTCGTAGTCCGTCTTCTGCCTCTTAGAGAGCTCCGTAATTGCCTTTGGCTTCAATAGCCCGGAAACCAGCTTCTCAATAGGCAGTTCAAAGGTCTGAGGATCAAGGGATGAGACAAGCGATGTCTGGACAATCTTTTCATGGCGCAGTTGTCCTTTTAGGGGCACATCCTCAATCTTAGAGGCAGGGGTTAGGACAACAAGGATGTCATCGTCCTTGCAGAGGTGCTTTAAGCCTGAAAGTTTTACCAGTTTTTCGTTGCCGATTTTGGAGATAAAAATAAACCCTACCCGATTATCGCTATAGGTCTTAAAGCCTACATAAAAACAGCCCCCGTTCATCCTGTGGAGGTCGCCGTCTATTCGATTAGCAGTGCGAAGCTGAACCAGAAGCATATCCACGGAGAAGGCATACCTGTTAAGGTCATCCCTTTCAATGGGGATGGGGTCTTCCTCTGGGTGCTCAAGACATACTGCTTCAAGACCCCCCTCAACCTGGACTACGGTTAGAGGACAGCCGTGCTGACAGCGGGGGAGCCTCACCTCTTCCATATCGCTTTTGGAGGGTCTGAAATAGGTAAGGATTTTTCTTTTGGTGAGGTCCTGAAAGTCTTTTGGGGATAGTGAGAGGAGTTCCTTTTTGGTAAAGAGCGGGTTGGGGCTCCTTTCAATTTCCTGTAGCAAAAACTTAATCACACCAGCTTGACCCCTTGCTCTTTGAGATAAGCGCTTATTATATCGGCGTGCTTCTTCTTGGTAAGGTCGGTAACATTGGGAGGGGTGATCTCAAAGGTAACCTTTCTCGGCTTCCCATCTATGTCCAGTTTGAACCGAAACTTGGCGTGGACTAAATCGCCTGAACTCAGGCTTATGCCATCAAGGTCATCCTTGAGCGTCCTTAGAACATCTGAGGAGCTTATCACCACCGCTGGACTGGTAACCCCTCTCATCGCCAGCTTAACCTCTAAAAGGGTTATGGATGTGATTACTTCGTTGCCCGCAAAACTAAATGTCCCCTTTTGCAGGGGCTCAAGGGTGTAGGTTACATCCCTATCGGGACGCTCTGCCTGGCTCTCATCCCCTAAAATTGCCTCACTAAAGGCATTGATGTAGTTGACCTTGTCCTTTTGGTAGGGAGCCTTGATTGAAAGGACAGAGGTATTTTTATTGAACTGCAAAATGTCCTCGTTAGCGGGCCTGAAAAAGAGCGTCCTTATCTGCTGGCCGTCCCATATCACCACTGAGCGCTTATAAGAGCCATGAATGACCACAATGACCACCTGATCCTCCTCGTCATAGTGTCTGACCAGGCACTCCTGACCCTTGGCTAAATTGAAATAGAACTCTTTGACCTTCTCCTTGAATCTCTCTATCTTCCCAGGGGTAATCTCAAAGTCATCTGCCGTGATGTTGTGGTGGCTCATCTTGCTGGAGGCGTTAAAAAGGCAGTAGAAATCGTAGGCATAGTCAAAGGCTTGCTTGTGATGAAGGAAGATATCCATCGCAAGAGCCTGTCTTTCTTCCTCTCCGGTTGTCTCAATGCCGTAACGCCGGATAGCCTTGACCAGGATATTCATCATCTTTTCGCAGATGTCGTTGATGTGGGTAAAGTCCTCAAGGATACTGCTTTTTAGGTCTTCGTCCTGAATGGTATCAAGAAACTTGTTGACGGAGTCATAGTCGAAAGTCTTGAGAGAAAAGGACGCCCCACCCTCAACCTTCTGCTTGAAATACTCTTCAATCAGAGACGCAGGGATTGAATCAATAAATTTCTTTAGATTCAGGCTTCGGTGTCGGGGCATCGGTTAACCTCCATAAAATTATTCATCGCTATTTCTCTATAAAGGGCTTCTTTATTTTCCCGTCGCTTTAGAAATATAGTCCAACGCCTCTTTTTCACTCTTCTCAATGGCAATCTCTACTGCCCTTTTTGCCACCTCTAATAATTCCTTCGCCCTCTTCCTTGCTTCATGGGAATTTTGAACTAATGAGGCGATTTTTTGCTGGGTTGAAGGTGGGAGAAGGGGGATAATAATATCTCTCAATGATTCTTTAGGAACAGCAGTAAGAATTGTACCAGCACACTTTCTCTTTAATTGTGATTGTAAAACAATAGTTTTTGATAAAAACAATAAAACCTCAGGTAATATATCTAAAGGTCTAAATTGGAAAAAACCTGTGGATGCTAAGCAACCGTCGTGTTCTTTATCAATCAATGCGACTTTTTCTAAAGAACCTTCAACACTTGAAACGATTACATCTCCTTCTTTTAAAATTCTCCTTGCTCTGCTGGGGGCTTCATCTCCCTTTATTTCATTTACGCTGTTGATTACTCCAATTGATGAATCTATATCTGCCAATTCAACATAGGGAAAAATCTTATCTGGATGTTTTGTGGGGTCAAAATCTGGTTTAATATTTTCAATATGCTTAAGCAATTTGGAAAAACCGTTTGGATATTTTTTTATCTTTTCAATTACTTCCTCATACGCAGGCTGGAAGTATTCCGCATCTATTCTATGGGCAGATAAGACATCAGAAAGATTGGCTGTATAAGTTTTTTCATATTTTGATTTAAAATCTTTGAGCCCGAGCTCTTCTAAAAACAGGTTTTCGGCTTGAGAGTAAATAGTGATTGATTGATGCCGCAAATTATATGAAACTAATACCAGTCTTTTAATTTTTTCTTGGAAATCTTGCGAAAAATCTGGAATTATCAAATTTTCAAAATTTTCTCTACTTATCAATGGCTGAGCAATACCTTTCGTTACTTGTTCTAATTGACCCTTCCCATAATAAGAATTGAGAAAAACCGAAACAAAAAATGGGTTTAGTTTTTTGATCCTAATTCTTAAAACATTGTCACTATAAAAA